>CAYXHZ010000012.1:42255-54532 GCA_964465065.1 uncultured Clostridia bacterium | reverse complement strand
CGGCCAGCCGCCCAAAACGGTCCGTCTCTACCGTCATCCCCCGGGCGGTGGCCAGAGCCGGCTGATACCCAGCCGGCGCGGCCACGAGATTCCTTTGGATGTGCTCGAGCCCGTTTCGCTGACCCGGGAAGCCCACCACCTCACCGGGCTGGCCTTCTTCGCCGACACCGGCACACCGTCCTTTCATGCCCTCTGGGCCCGGTTCATGGCTGTGCAGAACCGGGTGACCGGACGGACCGGGGACGGGGATTACCGTCAGTTCACCTCCTGGGGGGAGGATCCGCGGCTCGACGGCCTGGCCGTCCTGTGCGCCCTGGAGACTGAACCGACGGTTTCTCAGGAACCACTGTTCACCAACCGCCCGGTCCCGGCCGCCCGTTACCTGCGCTTCGTCCATGTCGGAGACATCGCCACCATAGCCAGGACCTATCAGGCCATCTATGGCTTGTGGTTCGCCGAGCACGACATCCGTCCGTTGCCGGGATGGGAATTCCAGTGTTACCGCAACAAAGGGGCCATCACCGATATCTACATTCCGCTCGAATTGCTCTGAACATTCGAAGGCGCTCAGAACAGGAATTCCGCCTCCCAGTCGAAAGCGCCGCTGGATTCGCAGTCGGCCGGCCAGTGGGCGCACCAGGCCGGCAGACGCGGCTGGTTCACCCGGTCGACACTGGGCTGGTATGGTTTGATGTCCAGCACCGGACTGCCGGCTTCGGCGTCGATCCAGGACAGATGCACGATTCCCCGGACTGTGTCGACATCGGTCACGGCGGCGACGCTCTGGCACAGACCACTCGGTCGCAACGGGGAGCGGGTCGCGAAAACTCCGAGCCGTGACGGGGCCAGTCGATAGGGTTTGTCGATGACCAAGGCGGCGGCAGTCCAGACAGGAGCCCGGTGGGCTTGCCAGAGGACGACCACATGCGAGAAAGCCTCGAGTCCGGCCAATCCGGCTGCGAACGCGGGATCCAGACGCAGGGCGAATGACGGTTCAGTCTGCACCGAACCGATGGTTTGCAGGGTCAGAGTCATGAATACCTCCTGGTTGATGATGGAATTGACTCCGATCGTAGCGCAAGGAGGTGGAGAAGTCCCTGGCAAAAACGACTGCCGACTTGGCAAAAAAGGGCGTGGGTGTTAAGGAGCCACCGGCTCCGAACGTTCCGGGCTGCTCGCCCAGCGGTACAGGGTGTAGCCGTCCAGGGCAGTGACCGGCTCCAGTTTCAATTCTCCGATCAAGAATTCGTGCATCCGTGTCTGATAACCCGGGAAGACCAGAACCCAGGCAGGTTGGAACTTGGCCCGGAATCGGCTCAGCTGTTCCGGGCCGATTTTCGGATGAGCCTGCCCTGCCTGCCGCTTTACGACTGCCGAAAGGACCGCATCCTGTTCGACTTCGTCCAGGTAGGATTGGGGAATCCTGGACAAATAACCGCCGATCAGGGGGTATCCGTGCAGGTATTGCCAGGCCATACCCTGGGGACCCGGAAGGCCGACGCCTTTCAAGCCATCCAGGCGTCCGAAGGGAATTTCCAGGAGAGTTCCGGAACCCTTCTGCCGGGCCAGATAGCCGAATACGGCGGGAGGAGTGGAATCGCTGGTCGGCAGCGGAGCGGGAAACAGTTCGAACAGGGTCAGCAGCAGTGCTCCAGCGGCCCACTTCCATCCCTTTTGCAGACGCAACTTTTCCAGGCCGTAGGCCGCAAGTATGGTCAGGGACAGGATCACCAGCAGACCGAAACGGGTCGCCATGCGGAAATTTTCGAAAAAGGGCAGCGTTTTGAGCAGTTGGAAGGGCAAAGGGAGCCAGAGGTTATGGCCGCCAAGGTGGAGGTGCTGACCCAGAGACAGGGGACCAGCTATGCACAGCAGGCCGGTCAACAGTCCCCGGAACGGGGCTTTAACCTGGGCGAGCCCGCGGACGGCCAGAAAGAGGACGCACAGGCCCGGGAAAAGCACCGATTCGGACAGTCCCATGGTCCATTCGCTGCGGATGGCCGTTCCCACCTTGCCCCAGACCGGGTGAAACGGGCTGGGGGCCAGATAGGCCAGCAGGTCGGCACCGGAGAATTCGGACTTCCATACCGTCGACGGGGCGATGTATTCCCGGTTGAGCACCGTGAGGATCAACTGCTGCAACAGGGGCCAGGCCAGGAGCAGAAACAGGATTCCGGTCAGGGCGGCGCTGCCCAGTTCGCCCGGTCCCATTGTCAGGAACGGTGGTCTGGATTGCCAAACCAGGCCCCGTGTTCTGCGCCACAACTGGATCATCAGCAGCGCGGCGCACAACCAGGCCATCTGCAGGGGGTTGGCCAGGGAGCGAACGGCTATTTTCACCCCGGCCAGCCGCCATGCCCCTCCGCCGGTCAAGGCCACCAGGCTGGCGATCACCAGAAAGAAGAACAGCAGGCACAGTAAAATCCGTATCGAAAATGTCCGCTTTCTCGGTAGCTCCAGCGTCCTCGTTTCCAGTTGCCCGGGCAGACCGTAGGCCGCAAGGAAAACGATCAGGATGATCAATGCGAAAAAGAAGTAGTTGAATTCGGAATAGAAAGCCGCCAGCAACGTACCCGCAATTCCCAGTAAAGATGGCCACAAGGTGATGTGATATGGGGACCGGTCCGGTTGGCGATCTCTGTGCAAGCCTTCGACCCAGCCCAGCAGAAAATAAATCAGCCAGGGTAGGGGATAGATGTTGGTCAGGTTGAAATGACCCAGGCCATGGGCCAGTACATAGGGACAGAACGCGTAGGCGACGGCCGACAACAGGGCGGACAGCGGATGGAGGCCCAGTCTGCGGATCAGCAGGTACATGCCGAGTGCGGACAGGAGAAAGGTCGTCAGGTAAACCAGGTTGAAGGTCAAAACGAACGAACCGGGGCCGGACAGCCGGGCGGTGACGGTGCTGTTGAGCCAGTTCATGGCGTGCATAACCACGGAGGTTTGCTGGGGATAAAAGAGCGTGTCGGTGACAAATGGTGACACTTGCCTCGTCGAGGCCTGCTCCAGCCAGCGGATGTTCCAGATGTACTGCGGCCCGTCGCCCTGCGTCGCCGCGCGGGGCAGATCATGGAGCAAACGGACAGGCAGGGGGCGCAGAAAGACAACCAGGATCAGCGTCATCAAAAGCAGGAACAGGGCAAGCTCTCGCCATCTCATCAGGAAGTGATTGCTTTGTCCAGCTTGTCGGCCAGGGTCTGCAGCGCGCTGTGCGAATCGGCCGATTTTTCGAAACGGGTCACGCTGACCAGGTACGCTCCCTTGACGAACATGATCTGGTACTCGTCCAGAACGCTGGCTCCACCGAAACGGTCGGATGTTTCCAGGCCGCTGTTGAGCTCGTCGAAAACGGCCCGGGCGCCGGCCGCGTCGCGCATGCGGTAGACCTCGACCCGGATCTCGACCTGTCCGTTGTGGTAATCCTGGACCTGCAGGTGCTCAAAGCCGTGCTGATGGAAAAGTTCGGCCCCGCCGTTGATGTGACGGTACAGGGCGGAACCCGGAAATTCCTGGAGTTCGCCTTTTGGCGACCAGCCGGGCGGCACATCGCCGGGTGGCAGCAGCCCGGCGGCGCTCCAGACAGGGATAAAGGTCAGCAGCATCCATAAAAGCGGCAGAATTTTGACGTTCATGGTCAGTCTCCAGGATGAGCCGTTCAGCTCAGTTCCGTCAGCCGGGTCTGGATCGGGCGGCTCTTGTGGATGCCCAGGCCCAGGTTCTCGGCTACGGCCAGTCCGTAATGGCGCTTGTGGAAGGCCTCCAGCTGTTCGGGTTTGAGCCGACCCGTTTCCAGCTGCTTGGCCAGCAGGGTGTCGAAACCGACCGTATCCATGGCCACCGGGTCGCTGGAGACGTAGAGACGCTCCAGGGGCCAGACGAACTGCGGCGCCGGCACCGGTCCGCGATCGTACTGGGCGCGCAGGCCGTCCATGACGTTGAGCACCACCTTGTCGCGCAGTGGCGGGAAGGCGCAGATTTCGGAAATGAAGCGTTCGATGAAGGAATGTCCGCGCGGGCAGTTGGTGATCGAACCGAAAGCCAGATTCTTGAGGGCCATGGTGATGAACGGCTGGCCGTGGTGCTTGAAGACCGGGATGTTGATGACCTTGTCCAGACCGCCGTCCCTGCCGCTGCGGGTCAGGATTTTGGGGTAGTAACTCTTGTTGCCGCCGTGAAACATCTCCTCGAGGTAGTTCTGCTCGTCCGGCAAGGAAATGTCGGCTTCGTAAAATACATCGGTGTCCCAGCGTTCGAAGCCGCCGGGGGTGTTCTTGCCATCCTTGACGATGAACCAGTTGAGCAGGTAGGCCTCGACACCCGGATGAACCTTTTCGGGGATGTAAGTCTGGGCGTGTTCGTCGTTGAAACGGTGCCAGACCAGCATGTCCCGGCGGGGGATTCCGGCGCTTTCCAGCCCATCGATCACGGCGGCGATGACATCCCAGGTGACGCCGCTGATTTTGTGACCCACCGGGTTGAACTTGATGCCGATGCGTTCGCCGGGGCTGACGAAGTGTCGCCAAGCGTCCCGTTCGTCCCGCTCGCCGGTCAGACTCTTCATGGCTGCGGCCAGCATGCGCTTGGCGGCGCCGGATACCGGTTGCAGGTCTTTGACTGCGCCGGGCAGGTGAACTTCGGCGACGACTCCGGGGTAAAAACCGGGCATGGACCACCGCCCCTTGGGCTGGCTGAGTGCCTGGGCGATATTGCTGCGGATGGCCAGGGGATCGGGTTTGGCCGGAGCGGGTGCTTGGGCTGTCTGCTGGGCCAAGATCACTTTGGGCGCTAAAGTGGCCGTAAGCGCCGCCGAACCGGCAGCGCTCAGAAAGCCGCGGCGGTTCATGGCGGCTTTCGGGGGCGTGGCTGTACGTTTGCTCATGATGGCACTTCCTTAGATATCGATCAGATTGTTACGCAAGAAGGCTCGCCAAGGTTTCGCTGAACCGCTGTCGTCCTCAGCGCACCTCGTTGGCCAGGAAGTGTTTCAGCTCATGGGCCGGCAAGCCTTTTCTGCGGGCGTAGTCGGCCAACTGATCCTGGGCGATGGCGGACACCGAAAAATAACGGCTCTGCGGATGAGCCAGGTAATAGCCGCAGACCGAAGACGCCGGGATCATCATCCTGTTTTCGCTCAGGCGGATACCGGCTCTCGATTCGGCCTGCAGCAGGGAGATCAGCAGCTTGTCCTTTTCGTGGTGATCCGGGCAGGGCGGATAACCCGGCGCCGGACGGATGCCCCGATACTTTCCGGTAAACAGTTCGCCGACGGACAATCGCTCGTCCTCGGCATAGCCCCAGTGATGGCGGCGGACCTGACGGTGCAGCCATTCGGCCTGGGCTTCGGCCAGACGGTCGCACAGGATTTTGATCATCAGTTCGCGGTAATGATCGGCTGGAGCCAGTTGCCGGCAGAGTGCCCCGCTGTCGTGGACACTGACGGCGAAGGCCCCGATATAGTCTTGGTATTGGACCGGAGCGATGAAGTCGGCCAGGCAGAGACGGGTCCGGTCGTCCGCCGTCTTTTTCTGCTGGCGTAAAAAGTTCAGGGTGACGAGCTTTTGCGTACGCCGCTCGTCCGCATAGACCAGTACATCATCGCCCTGACTGGCGGCCGCAAACAGACCGTAAACTCCCTGCAGGCGGAGCAGGCCGCTGGCGGCGATTTCCGACAGCGTGGTCCGGGCGTCGCTCAGCAGTTTGTCGGCCTCCCGGCGCTGACTGTCGTCGTGGATTTCCTCGATGGATTTTGCGGGCATGTCCCAGGCCTTGAAAAAGTAACGCCAGTCGATCAGCTCGGTGATTTCCGCCAAGTTTTGCGGTGAGGTCTGAAAAACGCCGAGTTGTCGGGGTTTGGGGAAATCGTAATTCTTCCAGTCCAGAAACAGGCCCTGCCTCCGGGCTTGTTCCAGGGACAGCAAACCGTCCTGGGCTGGTTGATGGCGGCTGAGCGCCTGCTCCTGATCCTGGCGGATCGCGGTCTTGTATTCGACGGCCTTTGGACCGCAGAGTTGGTTGGCCACTCCTACGGCTTGCGAAGCGTCACGCACGTATACCGCCGCATCGGTGGCCGCCGGAGCGATACGCAAGGCCGTATGCTGTGCGGAAGTGGTGGCTCCACCGATCATTAACGGCAGATGCAATCCGGCCTCGGTCATGGCCTGGGCGACTCCGACCATCTCGTCGAGTGACGGGGTGATCAGTCCGGAAAGACCGATCAGATCGACTTTTTCCTGTATAGCTTGCTGGATGATCGTCTGGGCGTTGACCATGACGCCCAGGTCGACGACACGGTAATTGTTGCACTGCAGCACCACCTTGACGATATTCTTGCCGATGTCGTGAACATCGCCCTTTACCGTGGCCAGCAGGACGGACTTTTGGGCCTTGGCCGTCATTCCCCGGTCCTGACCGGCCTGGATGCCGGGTTGCAGGTGATCGACGGCCTGTTTCATCACCCGGGCGCTTTTCACCACCTGCGGCAAGAACATCTTGCCGGCCCCGAACAGTTCACCGACCTGGTTCATACCGTTCATCAGCGGACCTTCGATCAGGGCCAGACCGGAGTGGCCTTCGGCCAGCGCGGCGTCCAGGTCCTGAATCAGATACTCGGTTTGGCCGCTGACCATGGCGTGTTTCAGTCGTTCGCCGACCGGGAGCTTGCGCCAGCTTTGCAGGGTGTCGGCAAGCTGAGCCTGATCATTCTTGAATTCATCGGCCAGAGACAGCAGACGGTCGGTGGCATCCTGGCCCTGGCACAGGACCAGGTCCTGGGCAGCCTGGCGCAAGCGCTCCGGCAATTCGTCGTAAATGGCCAGTTGGCCGGGGTTTACGATGGCCATATCCAGACCGGCGGCGATGGCATGGTAGAGGAAGACCGAGTGCAGGGCCTCACGGATCTGATCCTGACCGCGGAAGGAGAAGGACAAGTTGGAAACACCGCCGCTGGTCAGGGCGCCGGGCAGATTTTCCTTGATCCAGGCCACGGCCTGTATGAAATCGAGAGCGAAGCGGTCGTGCTCGCGCATACCGGTGCCGATGGCGAAGATGTTGGCGTCGAAAATGATGTCCTGGGGCGGGATGCGTGCGCTTTCGGTCAGCAGACGGTAGGCCCGCCCGCAGATTTCGATTTTCCGGTTCAAACTGTCGGCCTGGCCATTTTCGTCGAAGGCCATGACGACCATGGCCGCTCCGTAGGCATGGATGATCCGGGCTCGTTCCAGGAACGTTTCTTCTCCCTCTTTGAGACTGATGGAGTTGACGATGCCCTTGCCCTGGAGGCATTTCAGACCGGCCACAATGACCTGCCAGCGGGAGGAGTCGATCATCACCGGTACCCGGGCCACCTCCGGTTCGGCGGCGATCAGGTTCAGGAAGCGGGTCATTTCCGCTGCAGCGTCGAGCAGGGGATCGTCGAGGTTGATGTCGATGATCTGGGCGCCGTTTTCCACCTGGCTGCGGGCGACGCCCACGGCCTTGTCGTACTGTTTCTCGCGGATCAGTTTGGCGAAACGGGCCGAACCGGCCACGTTGGTGCGTTCGCCGATGTTGACGAACAGGCGGCTTTTGTCGATGGTCAAAGGCTCCAGGCCGCTGAGTCGGCAGCGCGCTTCGCTGACGGGGCTGCGGCGCGGCGCCTTTCCGTCAAGCGCCCGGGCGATGGCTGCGATATGGTCGGGCGAAGTACCGCAGCAGCCGCCGGCGATGTTGAGCAGGCCTTCGTCGGCCAGGCGGGCCATGACCTGGCCCATGTATTGCGGACTCTGCGTGTAGCGGCCCAGTTCATCCGGTAAACCGGCGTTGGGATGCATGGAAACCGGGAATTCGCAGATCCGGGCCAGGGTTTTGAGGTGGGGCACCATCTGGTCGACTCCCAGAGAACAGTTGAGACCTACCGAGAATGGCCGGGCGTGACGGATGGAATGGTAGAAGGCTTCGATGGTCTGTCCGGTCAGGGTGCGTCCGCTCTGATCGCTGATGGTTGCCGAGATCATCAGCGGCAGGTGTTTCCCGGTCCGTTCGGTCAGCCGGGCGACTGCCCAGATGGCGGCCTTGGCGTTCAGCGTGTCGAAGACGGTCTCGATCAGGAAGAGGTCGACGCCGCCTTCCAGCAAGCCTTCGGCCGCCTCGGTGTAGTGGCCGACCATGTCGTCGAAGGAAACTTCACGGAAGGCCGGGTCGTCCACGCGCGGCGACATGGAGCAGGTCTTGTTGGTCGGGCCGATCGATCCGGCTACGAAGCGAGGTTTGTCCGGGTTGTCGGCGCTGAACCGGTCGGCCTGTCCGCGGGCCAGCCTGGCCCCCTGCAGATTCATTTCACCGATCAGGCCCTCGGTGCCGTAATCGCTTTGGGAGACGTGGTTGGCGATGAAGGTGTTGGTCTTGATGATGTCGGCGCCGGCCTGCAGGTAGCGGCGATGGATGTCTTCGATGATTTCCGGCCGGCTGAGCACCAGAATGTCGCCGTTGCCCTTGAGGGGGCGGGCGTGATTGCGGAAGCGCTGGCCGCGGTAGTCGGATTCGTCCAGTTTCAATGACTGGATCAGGCTGCCGAAGGCGCCGTCGAGAATGAGGATACGTTTTTCCAATGCGGCTTTCAGTGCCGTGTCCGTCTGTTTGATCTCCATGCCTGACCTCGCTGTTCACGATCGCTGCGGCGATCTGTTATAACAATATATCATGATATCTTGATATGTCAAGGAGGGAAGATGGAAGAAAAGGACTTGAGGGATGTAAGAGACGTAAGGGAGCTTGAGGTTAATGAGAGATCTGGGGGATGGAGAAGATCCGATGGCATATCCAGTTCGTCCATTATTCTATTATGCTATAATATATATTCATTTTCGGAGGTTCTATGCCCATCTATGAGTATATTTGCCTGGATTGCCGGCAGCCGGCGGAAATTCTGGTCAGAAACCTGGAAACCGAACCGCGTTGTCCTCGTTGCGGCTCGAACCGCCTCGAGAAACAGGTGTCGGTTCCGGGGGCGTTGCTCAGCGGCCATGGCGCCAAAGACAGCCCCTGCGGCCATGGGTATGAGCATTGTCAGAGCGCGGAGGCAGGGTGCGCTTTTCCCGGAAGCTGTTGCGGCATGATGGATTGATCGGCCCGAACGACCGAGACGGGGGAAGAACGGCGAATGGTTGACAGGAAAGGCCAGATCGACGAATCCAGCGGTGCCATCGATGTTTCCAAGTTGCGCAGGAAGCTTCTCTCGCTGAGCGAATCGCCGCTTTCCTTCTTGCTCCTGCTCGACGGCCAGGGCCGGATCCGATTTGCCAACAGCGATTTCCAGCGATTCGTCCGATGCGATTCCGCTCAGCTGAATGGGCAGTCTTTCGCCTCTTTTTTCCAGGATGAGGAAGCGTATGCGGCCGAATCCCTTGTCGAAAACCTGTCCTCGGCATGTCCGGAAGGGGAAATCAGCCTGTTCGTCGGCCAGGGGCGCGGCGAGCGCCGCTTCATGCACTGGAAGTTCGCCGCCGTGATCGATTCTGGCGATCGGATTGCACAGATCATGGTCACAGCCAGGGATATCGTTTCCGAACAGGTGGCCGAACATCTGATCAGCGAGCAGGATCGGCAGCTGCGTACCATGATGGCCAACTTGCCCGGCATGGTCTACCGTTGCCACTACGATGAACCGATGATGCTGGATTTCGTCAGCGAGGGAGCCCTGGCGCTGACCGGTTACAGCCCGGCGCTGTTGCTGGAGGCGCCCGGGGGATCGTATTATGGACTGATCCACGAACAGGATCGGGAACGGGTGAGAAACGAGATCGGCCGGGCAGTAGAAAACCGGCAACCCTACCATTTCGGCTACCGGCTGCTCCGCCGGGACGGGACATGGATCTGGGTCCGGGAACAGGGCTGCGCGGTGTACAAGCTGAACGGCCGGGTCCGCTATCTGGAAGGGATCATCCTGGATGTCAGCAAGGAACATGTTCTGGAGGAACAGCTGCAGCATGCTCAGAAAATGGAGGCGGTCGGGCAGCTTGCCGGCGGTATCGCCCACGATTTCAACAACCTGTTGCAGATCGTCCTCAGTTACAGCGAACTGCTCATCGAAGAACGGATCTGGCCCGAAGAAGTACAATCCAGTCTCAACCACATTTACAGCGCTTCGCTTCGCGCCCGGGATCTGGTGCAGCAGCTGCTGGCCTTCGGTCGGCGGCAATTGCTCGAACCGGTGAGTCTCGACCTCGGCGAACTGATTGCCAGAACGACCGAAATGTTGCACCGGCTGCTGGGCGAGGCGGTCCGGCTGAATCTGCAACTGGGAGTCGACACCCATCTGGTTCTGGCTGACCCGGGGGCTCTGGAACAGGTGATCGTGAACCTGTGCCTCAACGCGCGGGATGCCATGCCGCAGGGAGGCGAAATCGCCATCACTCTGCAGCGGCAGACGATATCGGCCCAGGAAAAAACCGCCGTCGACCTGGAGGAAGGGCACTATGTCGTGCTGGCACTGGCCGATACCGGAATCGGTATGACTGCCGAACTGCAGAGCCATATCTTCGAACCTTTCTTCACCACCAAAGGGGTCGGAGAAGGGGCCGGGCTGGGGCTGGCGACCGTATACGGGATCGTCAAACAGCACAATGGGGCCATCTTCGTGGACAGCGAACCGGGCCGGGGTTCGGTCTTTCGGATTTTTCTCCGGGCGGCCGAACGGGATGAAACCGATACCGTCCCGTCTTCCCTCAAGTCCACCGACAAGCGGAAGTTGGGAAAACGGGTACTGGTGGTCGAGGACGAGGACATGATCCGCCAGCTCCTGCACAAAGCGCTGACCCGAATCGGTGCCGCTGTCGATCAGGCGCTCAACTTCACCCAGGCCATCCAGTTGCTGAAACAAAACTCCTGGGAATACGATCTGGTCATCTGCGATCTGGGACTTCCCGACGGCCGGGGCAGCGATCTGCTGGCTCAGGTGCGTCTCAACAGCTCGCGGACGCGTTTGATGCTCATCTCCGGATACCTGGATGAGCCGGATATCCGTGAGGATCTGTACTGTTCGATCCGTAAACCGTTCAAAATCAAGCAACTGACCGAAAAGGCGCTGGACCTGCTCGGCGGGTGACGGGATAGAATTTTTGTGGAGGGTTGACAAGATGAAAAAATTTTTTATTCTGCTGATGGGCAGCATCGTTCTCGTGGCGCAGTCGTCTGCCGCCGCCAAGAGACCGTTCACCATCGAGGATCTGTACCGGCTCGACTCTGTCTCCGGACTGGTCATGGCTCCGGACGGTAAAAGAATCGTGTTTGCGCGCTCCGGCAGTAACCTGAAAAAAGTCGAGCAGACCAGCGATCTCTATGAGCTCGACCTGAGCAGCAAGGTCCTGAAACAGCTGACCACCGCCAAAGGATCGGAATCCTCGCCGTTGTGGTCCCGGGACGGCCGGATTCTGTACTTCGTTTCCAGTCGTGACGGTTCAGCCCAGTTGTACGCACTGCCCCGGGATGGCGGCGAGGCCCGAAAGCTCACTTCGTTTGCCCCCGGGATCGCCGGCCCGCTGCTGCTGGCCGACGGTCGGACCATCGTCTTCAGCGCTTCGGTTTACCCTGAATTCGGAACCGATACGGCCCGCTACGAAAAACAGGCCGAAAAACTGGCTTCGGGGCCGGTCCAGGCCCATCTCGCCGATTCTCTGCTCTACCGCCACTGGAACGCCTACCGCGAATTCCAGTACAGTCACCTGTTTTCCTGCGACCTGGAAACGGGTAAACTGACCATGCTGACGGCGGGCAAGAATGATTATCCGACCTACAATCACGGCAACGGGATCGGTTACGATGCGGCTCCGGACGGTCGGGAACTCTGCGTGGTCGTCAACCCCGACGCCCGTCCCGAAGTGTCCACCAACAGCGATCTGTTCCTGCTGGCTCTGGACGGCAGCAACACCATGGTCAACATCACCGCCCAGAACAAGGCCTTCGATGGCGACCCGCTCTATTCGCCGGACGGGCGCTGGATAGCCTACCGCACCCAGGCCGCTCCCGGGTATGAATCCGATTGTTTCCGGCTGGCCGTCTACGACCGCAACCGGAAAACGACCCGCATCCTGAGCGAACGGATCGACAACTGGGTGGACACCGTGAAGTGGTCTCCCGATTCCCGGTCGCTGCTGTGTACGGTTCAGGAGCAGGGGCGTACACCGCTGTACCGGATCGACATCGGCAGCGGTAAAGCCGAGAAACTGCTGACCGCCGACACGATCCGTGAATTCGTGGTTCAGGGTGACGGCCAGGGCGTATGCTTCAGCCAATCGGCGGT
>CAYXHZ010000012.1:0-42155 GCA_964465065.1 uncultured Clostridia bacterium | reverse complement strand
CTGGAATGGTTCCACAGCTACCTGGGCGGAGGCGAGGCGCCGTACAGCACCGAGGAAATGATTCGCAACACGGCCTTCGACGAGCCGGAAGAACCGTAATCCTTCACAGCATTCCGAACTTGAGGGTCAGGTTGGCGCTCAGCCCGCCCATCTTTTCGTTGCTGGAGTAATGGCGATCGACGCCGCTGGCGAAGCGGTAGCCCAGTCCGGCAGCGAAGGAGAAGTAGCGGGTGATGTTGGCCTCCAGGCTGATTTCCGGCTCGATGACCATGAACACGTCGTAGTGTTTGCGGTAGTATGGTCCGGGCCAAATGCAGTCCGCGCCCTGCTCGCAGATATAGTAAATCTCTTCTTCTTGCTGACGGGCGCCGGCGCCGATCAGCAGCCCGGTGTTGAGGTGCAGCGCCTTGTCGGCGAACAGCGACGCTTCCAGAAAGAGGCCGCCGTAGCCGACTTTGAAGTAGTCGGTATCGTGTCCGTAGCAATCATCATCCCAATCGTTCCAGTCCAGGTCCTCGACCCGGCCGTAGCCGGCGAAACCGATGGCGAAACGGTGGTCGATGAGCCAGGCGACCTTTCCGCCCATGAGCAGGGTCGATTCTCCATCCAATTTGCTGAATTTGAGGACCGGGGCGAAGTAAAAGCCATGGTGGACGCCCTTGTCCAGCCAGGTGGCCGGGCGTTCTTCCCGATGATCGGCCGCTACTGCGCTCGCCAGGAGTAAAAACAGTATCAGGGTTAACATCGCGGTTCGTTTCATGAAGCAACCTCCGTGTCGGTATGTGATTTGCCAATGTAACACGGCAGATCCGCTTCGCTGTCACCATCCGCTCGGTTTTACTGTTTTGGGGATGCCGAGGTAACAGTCTGCAGCAGGGTCTGGTATTCCTCCGTCTCGCGCAGACTGGCCAGGTCAGGGTCCTGGGCGAACAGTTTCGAATCGGAAAAACCATGCTCGACGGCTTCTTTCAGGCTGCGCAGGGCCTGCTTTTTCTTGCCGCTCACGGCCTGGATACAGGCATGGTTGTACAACATGATCGGATACCGCCGGCTGTTTTCATAGACTTTGCACAAAACCTGGGAGAAGGATTCGGCGCTGTTTCTCCGGCCCTGGGCCAGACAGGCCTGGACTTGGGTGTTGGCGGCGTCGGCTATGGTCGACAGCAGTCGTCGGGCCAGGCCGGTTTCGTATCGGTTTTGGGATTCAGCGACGACTTTGTTCAGCTGTTTCAGGCCGAGTTCATGCAGCAGACCGGTGATGACGAGTTCGTCGGACTGGTCCTGACGGAGTTGACCGAACACCCTGGACAGGGTTTTCAGGGTAGCGTTTTCACGACGCAGGCGGTTTTCCTCTTCTTTTTTGAAGCGTTTGTATTCCGGCATGTCCTGGCATTCCGTCTGCAGGTGCAGCAGGTCGTTTTGCCTGGACGGTCCGATCAGACTGCGGCAGGAAGCGGCCAGTTCGGCCAGTTCGCGGGCGGCAAAGTACGGTTCGTTCTGACTGATACGGGCTTTGCTGGCCTGCAGCTCATTGTGGTAGTAGCTTTCGAGCAGTCCGGGCGGTTCGGGGATCAGTCCGTCCTGGATGGCCTGAATGGTGAACCAGTCTATGGCCCGCCGGCATAGCGACTCTTCCGGCCAACGGTGCAGGTAATCGCTGAACAGGAAGCGGCAGGGCCGCTTTCTGCCGTTCATTTCCTTCTGGAGATTGGTCATCTCCGCATAATTGAAGTCGGCGTAACCGGCGAAGCCGAAGTAGAGGGTATCGGCCAGTTCTTCGAGCTTGATGCCCGGCCACAGGCCGGCGCCGCAGGCCAGGATGCCGGTCAGGGGCTGTTGGGTGACCTGATGGAAGATGGTGGCCATGCGCGCTCCACCGGAGAAGCCGATGGCGTAGACGCGGCGTTTGTCGATGGAAAACCGGGTTTCGACGTCTTGCCAGACGGCATTCAGGGCGATGACAGCCGGCTGGGGCGGTCCGTTTTGCACCTTGTAGGGGCAGATGAGAATGTAGCCCTTCTCCTCGGCGCAGGCCTGCAGCAGTTTCATGGGCACCAATGCGTTGCCGCCCGGGTCCAGGCTGATCAGGATGGGCCAGCTCTGATCGGGGCGGTACTGGCCGGGCAAGTAGAGGGCGTAGGCCTCGTCGGGCTGCAGACGGCATGTGACCCGCTCGTGCAGGGTGGCCACGGCCAGGGAATTGTCGGTCCGGGCCGAGCTGAGCGCAATGGTCAGGCAAAGAAGGCAGATGAATGTCGACAGAGGTTTTCGGCTCATGACGGGCTCCATATCGGCTTATACGTGGATACTATACACCCGGGCCGATCGTTTTGCCGCCGTCTGGGATCAACACCCTATTCGAAGGGATGGTCCCTATCGAAATCGGGTTGATAGTGATGGGAACTGTCCAGTTCCTGGATCCAACCGTTTTCGAAGCCCAGCTCTCCCAGATGCAGGCAGACCTGGTCGTATTCCTCCGCGCTGACCGGACGGTCGAATGGGGGGCAGCCGGCCGTATGCTCGCCGGGATGGTACTGGGACATCAGCGATACGTGGATGTCCGGTGACAGCGTTTCGGCGATCCAGTCCAGACAGGCGGTGCTGTTGCGCGGGTATCCGGGCAGGACCAGATGACGGACAATCATGCCGCGGCGTGCCAGGCCGGTTTCGTCCACGATCAAGTCCGGACCGCCGACCTGCCGGTACATCTCCCGCAGGGCGGCCTGTGCGGCCTGGGGATAGTCGGCGGCAGCCGAAGCCCGGTCGGCCAGACACGGGTCCATGTACTTGAAATCGGGCAGATAGACATCGACGAGTCCCTGCAGGGCTCGCAGGCTTTCCGGGCTGTCGTAACCGCCGCTGTTGTAAACGATGGTCGGATGGTGGCCCCGGTCGTGCAGGGCAAGGATGATGGCCCTCATCTGTGGCAGGACATGGCTGGGCGAAACGAAACCCAGCATATCGATTCCCGACTCCGAGACATGCTCGATCCGCCGTACGGTACGCTCCAGACTCCAGTAGTCGGGCCGGCTGCTGTTGCGGCTGATCTGATGGTTCTGGCAGTAGCGGCACTGCAGGTTGCAGTGGGAAAAGAAGACGTTGCAGATGCCTTTCTCTCCGCTGATGACCGGCTCTTCGCCCCGGTGCAGGCAGATGGAGGCGATGGGGATACGGTCGTCGATGCCGCAGTAGCCGAGTAGGCCGTGGCTGCGGTTCACCCCGCAGTTGCGCGGGCAGAGGCGGCAGTCGGACAGGGCCGCCGGCAGCGGATGCCGGTCCGGGTCATTTCCTGGGAGCATGGATCTGACCTGCAGTCCAGACAATCAGCGCCGACAAGCCGTAGACGGCGGCGGCGCAGAAGATGATGGCCGCTCCCGAAGGAATGCCGAGCAGGTAGGAAACGGCCAGCCCCAGCAAGGTGTCGGCGACGGCGAAGACGACCGATAATGCGGTCATGGCCGAGAAACGGCGACAGAAGAGGTTGGCGGTGACCTGGGGCAGGGTCAGCAGGGACATGACCAGAATGATGCCGACGATGCGGATGTTGAAGACGATGGCCAAGGCCACCAGGATCAGCAGGATGACGCTGATCAGATCGACAGGCAGACCGCGACTGCGGGCGTAGGTTTCGTCGAATGCGATCAGCTGGATCTCCTTGAAAAAAAAGGTGAAGAAAAACAGCACGATGGCCGCCAGGCCCGCGAACAGCCAGAGCTCGGTTCGGGAGACGGCCAGGATGTCGCCGAACAGGTAGGCGGTCAGATTGGCGGCGTAACCCGGGGTCAGAAAGATGAAGATGATGCCGACGGCCATGCCCAGCGACCAGAAGATGCCGATCAGGGAATCTTCACGCAGCTGGTGACGGCGGGAAAAATGGTGGATGGCGACGGATGTCAGCACCGAAAACAGGCTGGCGCCGATCAGAGGCGACAGTCCCAGATAGTAGGCGATGCCGACGCCGCCGAAGGAGGCGTGACTGATGCCGCCGCTGATGAAAACCAGGCGGCGGCTGACGATGTAACTGCCCAGTATGCCGCAGCAGATGCTCGACAGCAGGGCGGCCATGACGGCGTTGACGAAAAAAGGGTAGTGGAGAAGTTCCATCATGATGGTGTGTCGTGGTGTTCCGGTTCGTGTTCCTTGAGCACCCGGTGGGCTACCGGGCCGTGGCTGATCAGTTGGATCGGGCAATGATAGCTGTCCAGGATTTCCTGGGTGATTTCGCCGCTGTCGTGAAAATGCAGGCCGCCGTTGACGCAGGCGATGCTCCTGACATGGGTGGCGATGATGCCCAGATCGTGGGAGACCAGCAGGATGGTCAGCTCGGTTCTGAGTTCATCCAGAAGTTCGTAGAAGGATTGCATGAAGCCGCTGTCGACGAAGGTATCGGGCTCGTCGAGCAGCAGCAGCGACGGCCGGTTGACCAGTGCCCGGGCCAGAAAAGCCCGTTGTTGCTGGCCTCCGGACAGTTCGCCGATACGCTGGCCGTGCAGCGGCAGAATGCCCAGCCGGTCCATCAGGGCCTGGGCCTGGCGTTTTTGCTCGGAATTGAGGCGCCGGCCCAATTGGCCGGATTCGCAGTAGCCACCCAGAACCAGGTCGGTAACGGTGATGGGAAAAGCCGGGTCGATCTGACGCTGTTGCGGCATGTAGCCCATCCGGGCCTGAGGGGATCGGCCGCCCGAAAATTCATAGTGAATCAGACCGCGGCAGGGTGGCAACAATCCGAGAATGACCCGCAGCAGCGTGGTTTTTCCGCCGCCGTTGGGACCGATAATGCCGATGAAATCCCTCTCGTTGATCGTCAGATTGATATCCTTGAGTATGGGTTTGGAGGCCGCGTAGCCTGCGCTGAGGTTTTCGATGCGGATCAGGGCGCTCATGGTTGCGGAAAAGAAGCGGCAATGGCCCGGGCGGTTTTCAGAATCATCTCCGACCAGTCCTCCTGCAGGGGATCGAGTTCAATGACCTGGATCCCCAAGGCTTCGGCCAGGGCCTGGGCATTGCGGCGTTCGAACTGATTCTGGATGAAGATGGCCATGATACCTTTATTTTTGGCCAGGTCGGTCATTTCCTTGAGATGCTGCGGGTCCGGGGATTTTCCTTCTTTCTCTATGGCCAGCTGCACCAGTCCGTAATCCCGGGCGAAGTAGCTCCAGGCCGGATGGAAGACCATGAAGGTTTTGCCCTGGTGGGCGGCCAGAATCTGGCGGACCTCTTGGTCGACGGTTTGGATCTCCTCGGTCAGGCGCTGCAGGTTGTCGTTGATCTGCTGGATACGGTCCGGAAACTGTTCGTTCAGCAGAGCGGCCAGGCTTCGGCAATAGCGGATCATCAGCGGCGGCGACAGCCAGATATGGGGATCGATGCCCGGCATCTGTTCGCCGCTGTCATGGGCGGATTCGTGGCCATGCCCGTCCATGTGGCTGTGGCCGGTCATGAATTCGATATTTCGGCTGGGGTCGATGATTTTCAACTGGGGGAAGGATGACACGAATTTTTCCAGCCAGGCGGTCTCCATGGTGATGTGACCGATGCGCACGTAGAGCGCCGCGGCGGCCAAATCCTTCATTTGCCGGGGTGTCGGCGCATAGGTTTCGGGGCTGCTGCCCGGCGGCACCATGACGATGATCTGGCTGGGTTCTCCGAGCAGGGCCTTGAGCAGGGCCCGCTGCGGCAGAATGGAGACGGCGATCGCGGGAGCGGCGTTCTGGTCTGCACTGTCGGACATATGGGATTGTTCGGGCTTGGAGCAGGCGGCAAGAATCGTTATCGACAGCAACAGGCTGAGCAACGCTTTCATGGACAAGCCTCCGGTTTTTCTCGATTTGATCTGTCATGAACTTATGCTGAAACGGCTTTTTTGTCAACCCTGCCTGCCGGTCCGGGAGAAACCGGAAAATCGGCCATTGCTTTTTAAATACACTCATGGTAAAGCTATATGAGTTTCTTCAATGAGGGGCGAACCCGCGACCAGGACCGGTAGTCACCGTTTTGACACGACAAGCGGAGAACGCGCCTTCATTGCCGGAGACGAACAAAAAGGAGAATAGTGAACAGTATGTCCAATCAAGTGACTGGTACCGTCAAATGGTACAACGATGAGAAAGGTTATGGTTTTATCGCTCAGGAAAACGGCCAGGATGTTTTCGTGCATCACAGCGCCATCAACGGTTCTGGCAGGAAGACCCTCCGCGAAGGCCAGAAGGTCACCATGACCGTCAAGCAGGGCCAGAAAGGGCTCCAGGCCGAAAACGTTACTCCCGAGTAAATCGTATAGTCCTCATGCTTCCGGTACGGCCAAACATACCGGCCGTACCGGTTATTCCTCAAAATGATTGTCCGCCGGACCGCCGGCTTTATAAAGCCTCGCTGACGATACGGTTGGAAAACGTGGTGTTGGACGGCCCCTGGGGGATGAAGATGTAGACGATCGCTCCGGTATCGGTATTTTCGATGCTGATTTCCCCTTCCAGGGCGGTCATGGCATGGTAGGCGAAGGTCAGTCCCAGGCCCTTGCGGTCGATCGATGTGCTGTAAAATGGATCGAAAACGCGCTTGGGCTCTTTGACTCCGCCGCCGTTGTCCTCGATGGACAGGATGAAAACCCGGTTGTCCAGCGCGTAACGGATGGTGATCATACCGAAAATGTTCCGTTCGTTGAATACATCTACGCAATTCTGCAGTACCTGAGTCAGGGTGATGGTCAGCAGGTTGTGGTTGGTGGAAATGCGGATACCGGGATCCCCGTTGATTTTCACTTTGATCGGTTCGGCGACGACCCTCTCGATGACCGAATTGAGCAGGTTCAAAAAGGTGAACGAGCTGATGGTCACGTCGCGGATGCTGGAAAAGAAGTTGACCTCGTTTATGAGTTTGGAAATGCGGGTGACGGCGTCCGATATGGTACGCAGCCGTTTGGCGACCTCGGGGTTGTCGATGCGGTTTTCCAGAATTTGCACGTTGCCCGAGATGATGGCCATGGGATTGTTGATTTCGTGGGCGATCGACGAGACCAGCGAGTTCAGGCTGTTCAGCCGTTCGGCCTGCATCAGGCGCCGGTCTTTTTCCTTGATTTCATCCATGGCTTTGCGCAGTTTCTCGGTCCGTTCCCCGACCATCGTTTCCAGGTTCTTGTTGTAATTTTCGATGGAGACAATCTGCTCGTTGATCTTTTCGGCCATCAGGTTGAAGTTGTTGGACAAGGTGCCGACCTCGTCGCGGCTGACGATGGGAGAGCGCACCTGATACTCGCCGTCGGCAAAGCGGCGGATCAGCTGGTCGAGACGTTTGAGCGGCATGACGGTCCTTGACGTGGTCAGGTAGATGGCCAGCAGCAGGGCCAAAAAGAGAGATAAAGTGATCAGAATGGTGAAATGGCGCAGCGTTTTGATCCGCGCATGGATGTGCCGTTCGGAGGTACCGATGATCAGCAGGCCGATCGGTTGCGATATGTCCTCGACGTAAATTGGAAAGCGGTATTCGCTGAACGACTGGTTTTTCAGGGTCAGCGGCACCAGCGTGGCCGGACTGTCTTCGGCAGGATGGGGCAGGACGGAACGGCGGAACGCCAGCCAGTTTTTCTTGTCGGATTCGACGATCGTTTTACGGGTCTTGCTGTCAAGAATCAGGGTGTAATCGACCTGCTCGAGCAGAAAGATCGGTTTGATGAGGTATTGAATCTGGTCTATATCGCCGTACAACAGGGGGGTACGCAGGCTGAAAGCAGTATTGTTGCCGAAATAGGAAAGGGTGCGGTCGATTTCATGACGGGAGTAACGGATCAGCCCCTGGTGAATCAGAACATAATACAGGGACAGAATCAGAGCGCAGATGAGGGCGAAACTGACGATCAAACGGGTTTTAATGCTCATGTATCGGGGCGATCCGGTCGGGGGACACACGGAGCACGGTTCGCGCCGCTGTGCCTGGCAGCGATGACAGGTTGAGCGGCAGCTGCAGCAGCCAGTCTTTTCTTGCGGATCATTTGTTTGTTTATCTAATCTGATATACACCGAAACATGCCGTTTTCAAACCCGTTCTGGTTGAAAAAGTGTTGCGGCGATCATTTTACGGGGAGAAACAGCAAACTGCCCTTGGGGAAATTGGCGAAATCGTCGATCTCGGTTCCGGGAATCAGTCGGCTGGGCGGAATGAAATAGACCGTGTCCTGATCTTTGAATTTGCCTTTGGCCAGGCTCCAGGGGGTGGTGCCGCGGACCGCTCCGAGGGCCAGGGGCTCCCGGTAGCCGATCAGCATCCGGGTTCCGCCCGGAATCTGGTCCCAGTCTTTGATCTGGTCCCCCCGGGTAATTCCACCGTCCGGTGTGATATAGAAGGTGGTGGCGGCCCGGTAAGCGGACCCGGCGTAACTCCAGGCGGTGGCATCGGCGTTGATGAGGTGGATGGGGCCGCTGACGGACTGGGCCGGGTCGGCGGTCTGGTAGAGGAGTACCCGAGTGCCGATCGGCAGGCGATTCCAGCCGATTTCCTTTTCGATGCGGTCGCCACGGATTTCCCGGTCGCCGGGCAGGATGTAGAGGGTTTCCGGGCTGTCGTACTCTTCACCGGCGATGGTCCAGGCGGTGTTGTCCAGGCGGATGAGGTTGTCGTTGCCGGGAGCGGTCAACGGCGTTGCGTTTTGAGAACCTTCCGGCGAGCCTTGCCCGGGGATGCGGGTGAAGAGCAGTTTGCTGAGCAGGGGATCGGCCAAGAGCCGGCCGGCCTTGACGTCCGGATCGTGATCCCAGAATTCCCGCAATCCCAGTTTACCCATGTCCAGGTTGACACCGTCGCGCTTGCGGCCGCGGTGA
The DNA here is from genome assembly GCA_964465065.1 of uncultured Clostridia bacterium. Taxonomy (GTDB): domain Bacteria; phylum Acidobacteriota; class Aminicenantia; order UBA2199; family UBA2199; genus CAYMND01. Next base: position 33,342 of record CAYXHZ010000012.1, on the reverse strand, counting down.
TCGCGGCGGAACCAGGGGTTGGCCCGGCCGAAGGCCACATGGGCATGGGTCAGGACGTTGCGGTCGGGTATTTTGTATTTGATCCGGAGTACGGTCAGCAGAAAGGTCAGGGATTCGTACTGTTTATCGGTGATGTCGCCGTTGACATAGGCCACCAGTTCGATACCCAGCGAATGCGAACTGAGATCGGACAAACCGTCCCAGAGGCTGAGCCCGGCGTGATCGGCGCGGAATTTTTCGTCGACGATGTAGTAGATCCGGCCGTTGCGGTCGATCAGGTAGTGGGCGTGGCCGCCGTAGGTACGAAAGCGGCTGCCTTTGAACTTTTTGCCCTTGCTGATCGTCTGCAGACTGCTCTGCAAGCCGGACTCGGTGCCGTGCAGGATGATGTAACGGGTGGAATCCCGCTTGATTTTTTTGAACTTGCGATTGAGGTGGCGGCGGTAGTCCTGCCAGCCGTTGGGTGGTTGGGCGGTTTGCGCTCCGAGGCCGAAAGACGGCGTGTAAGGCCATGAGACCAACAACAGGAGCAACAGGCAGATGCACTTTTTCACGGTCATGTAAGAAGTGGCATTATATCAGCTTGACTCCGCTCGCTCAACTGCCGCCCGGTCCGAGCGGCCCAAACGATGGCAGGCGATGCGATCGGACCGGTCAAGAGTCTGCCAACGGCGCCCGGAAAAACACCGTACTGGTTTTCTGATCGTGTTCGATGGAGAAGCCGCGCTTACGGAACAGCGAGATGATGCGGACGTTGTCCGAGGTGGTCTGGGCGATGAACTGCCTGCGCCCCCAACGGCGGGAAATATCCAGACAGTAATCGGTCAGGCGGCTGCCCAGTTCGTGGTTCTGCCATTTGTCGGTGATCAGGACGGCATACTCCACGGTCTGGTCCTCGGGATCGGAAATCAGCCGGCCGACGCCGATCAGTTTCTTGCGTCCTTCTTCCTCGATCTCGGCGACGATGGCGATTTCACGGTCGTAGTCGACGTAGCAGAAGCGTACCGCCACTTCGTGGGACTCCCAGTTGAAGAAATGATTGAAACGGGAATAGATCGATTCCCGCGAGCAGCTGCGCAGCAGCTCGAACCACATCTCCTCGTCCTCGGGGCGGATGGGGCGGAACACGACCGGCGTGCCGTCGATGTCGATGGGGGCCCGGACGTACTCTTCGGGGTAGGGTACAATGGCCAGATGGTCGAAACGATGCCGCTGCGGAAGCGGTGCGCCGATGACGATGCGGGCATCCAGGGCCATGACGGCATTGGGGGAGACCAGCAGCGGATTGATGTCCAGTTCCTCGATTTCCGGGTAATCCGCGGCCAGGTAGGACAGACGGATGATGATCTCGATCAGGCGGTTCAGATCGACGGGCGGCTTGCCGCGGTAACCGTTCAGCAGCGGCCAGATACGAAGCTCTTCGAGCATGCGCCGGGCCAGCCTTTCGTTGAGCGGAGGCAGTCCCAGGGAGCGGTCGCAGAACAGCTCGGCGCCGACTCCGCCGGCGCCCGCCAGCAGGACCGTACCGAAAACCGGATCTTTCTTGATGCCCAGGATCAGCTCCAGACTGTCGTCGAAGCGGATCATGGGCTGGACGGTGACGCCGTTGATCCGGGCCGATGGAGCCGTGACGGCGACACGGCTCATGATGGCCGAGAAGGCGGCCCTGGCCTCCTGGTCGTTGCCGATACCGATCCGTACGCCACCGACATCGGACTTGTGAGTGATATCGCGGGAATCGATCTTCATTACCACCGGGTAGCCGATCCGGGCCGCGGTTTCGGCGGCACTGTCGGCCGTACCGGCGGGAATCGGCCGGCTGACCGGTATGTGGTAGGCGGCCAGCAATTCCTTGGAAAGGCTTTCCGAGAGCACGGCTTTTTCGCCGGGCAGGCGGGCGGTGAATTGTTCGCGGATGCGCGGCCGGTCCACGGCAAAGTTGACGGGCATGTCGCGCGGAGTTTCGTAAAGTGTTTTCAGGTTGCGGGAATAGGCGACGAGCGTCATGAAGGCCCGGACTGCCTGTTCGGGGGTCTTGTAGGCCGCCACACCGGCCTCGCTGAGGATACTCAAGCCTTCGCGCATGCGTTTGCCGCCCAGCCAGGCGGCCAGGATGGGTTTGGGGGTTTCCTTCTGCAGCTCAGCCACCGCCCGGGCGGCGGCGGCGATTTCGGTCATGGCCTGGGGGGTCAGGATCACCAGGATGGCGTCCACCCCGGGATCTTTGAGTACGGCGGCCGTAGCCTTGGCAAGGCGTTTGAAACGGTCGTCCCCGAGTACATCGACCGGATTGCCGTGGGACCAGATGGGGGGCAGGGTTTCGTCGAGAGCGGCGATGGTTTCCTGGCTCAGCTCGGCCAGCTTGCCGCCGGCGGAGATCAGGGCATCGCTGGCCATCACGCCGGGACCGCCGGCGTTGGTGACCACGCCGAGGCGGCTGCCCTGAGGGATCTTGCCCCGGCCGATCAGTTCCGCGCAATCGAAGATTTCGCCGATGTCGAATACCCTGGTCAGACCGGTACGGGCGAAAACGGCGTCGTAGATGGCGTCTTCGGCGGCCAGGGCGCCGGTGTGCGAGGCGGCTACGGCGGCCGATTCCGGGAAACGACCCGCCTTGTAGACCAGGATGGGCTTGGAACGGGCGAAGGCCCGGGCGGCCGAAATGAACTTGCGGGCGTTGCAGATGGATTCGACGTACAGGATGATCGAGTGTGTGGCTTCGTCGTTGCCCAGGTAGTCGATCAGGTGTCCGAAATCGACATCCAGGGTGTTGCCGATGGAGATGAAGGCGGAAAAACCGATCTTCTCTTCCAGTGCCCAGTCCAAAACCGAACTGCACAGGGCCCCGGACTGGGAGATGAAGGCGATGTGTCCTCTGGGCGGGAGCTGTGGGGCGAAACTGAGGTTCAGGTTCAGTTCTGGAACGATGATGCCCAGACAGTTGGGTCCCATGATGCGCATTCCGGGGTATTTCAGGCGGATTGTCTGGATTTCCTCTTCGAGTCGCCGCCCCGTTTCACCGCTTTCGCGGAAACCGGCCGACATGATGATGATGCCTTTGATTCCGGATTCTCCGCATTGGTCGACCCACCCGGGCACCTGCTCGGCGGCGGTGCAGACGACGGCCAGATCGGGCAGCCGGGGCAGGCTGCCCAGATCCGGGTAGCAGGGTACCCCCATGACCGCTTCGCTGGTCTCGTTGACCGGGTAGACGACGCCTTTGAATCCGCCGCCGATCAGGTTGCCGAACACCTTGCCGCTGACGCTGCTGGGATTGATGGACACCCCGATCAGGGCGATGCGTTTCGGCCGGAATATCGGATCCAGGGAGTGTGGACTCATTTCGGCCTCTTCCGGGTTCAGCGCCCGACCGCCTGCTGGCTGTAATAGAGGATCGTACGCTCGATGGCGTCCTGGCAGACCCGGCAGAACTCGTTCTTGTGGTTGGAATGCATCAGGCAGTGGGTCATCGGCCGGTACAGGCCGGTGCTGGAATAACCGGCACCCTCGAAGGCGCCCACCTGGGTGTCGCGGGCCGCAAACTTCTTTTCCACGGCTTTGAGTTTTTTCTCCAGTCCGGCCCGGGTTTTTTCGTGGCCGGCCCGGATGGTTTTCTGTCTGTTCGAATCGTCTCCGGCTGCCTTCAGGTCGGCCTCCAGTTTGGCGCGCAGTTCCCAGAGCTGTTTCTGCAGGGCTTCGCGCTCGGTCTTGCCCCAGGGGGTGGGCAGGGGAACGCCGGGGCTGAGCAGCGCTTTCCACTTCAGCCTGCCCGGATCGAGAAGGGCGGTGATGTTGGGCTCCAGCGGTTCGATGCCCTGGGGATAGAAATCGTTGTAGGCGACTTCCGAACTGTAGTATTCGTCGGCCAGTCCGGCGAAGTTGTGGCCGAACTCGTGCAGGAAGGTCAGCGGGCTGATTTCATGATCGACGGTATTGATGCTGTAGTCGTTGTAGATGCCGCCGCCGCCGTAACGCTGACTGTTGACCAGGATGACCAGGGTGTCGTAGGGCACCGATCCGGCCAGCCGGCGCAGGCGGTGTCCGGCCTCGGTCAGCATGTAGCGGTCCAGGTCCAGGGCGTTGAAGGAAGCGTCCAGGGCGGTGTCGCGGTACCGCAGCTGCCGGGGTTCGTCCATGCCGCTTTCAGCCGAGGGCAGGAACATGGCGCGGATGTTGAAGTCCTGGCTGTGGCGCTTGTAGGGTTCGCAGGCCAGAAGAATCCCGGCGTAGCGTTCGGCGTCGGCCTTGAACTTGTCCTGCTCGGCGGCGCTGTAGCCTTCAGCCAGAAAGAGCAGGTCGACCTTGTGATCCGGCGCGCCGTTTTCCTGGATGGTGAAGACCGTCGACCGGTCGGCACCGCGTTTGGCGATATGGTAATCGGCGGGGTCGATGGCCTGCTCCAGCAGTTTGTGCATCTGCTGACGGCGGTCGCGCTGCTCGAGCACCAGTCTGCCGGGCCGTTTCGGGCAGGGCATGACCAGGCTGTGCTGGAAGGTTTTGGCGATCCCCTGCAGGGCCGGGGCGGTGGTCTTGTATTCTCCGTACAGGCAGTCGAAGCCCTTGCTGAACAGCAGGCGATCGTCCTGCTGGTCGTAGAAGGAGACGACGTAGGCTCCCTGTTTGAAGGGGAAGGACGGTTCCTGCAGCGGTCCGGCCCAGATCGGGTCGACGATCATCTGGCCGACGGTGACCGTATCGGTCTTGGCGTCGCCGGTCAGGTAGATCTCGATGCGCAGAGCCTGGCCGGTGAAATCGGCGCATGAAGGTTCGGTCTGGGCGTAGACGATCGTCGTCGCGATAAGGGCCGTAAGGCATAACAGCATTTTTTTCATTGTTTGGACTCCATTATTTCAATCGTTTCATGGCCGCCTGGCTGGCCTGGATCAAGGGCTGGGCCGACAGGTCCTGTCCGGTGGCTTTGATCATCCAGGCCGACGGGGTCAAGCGACCCAGCGACCAGATCCGTTCCACTTCGGGTCCGAAAGGCTTGTTGCGCAGGAATTCGCCCAGCTGGAACTCGATCAGACCGCCAAAAGCGTAGGCCGACAGGTAGAGAGGGTAGCTGATCATGTGCGAATATACGGACAGGATGGGCTCGTCACGAACGCCGATCGCCTTGGCGTAGTAGCGGTTCCAGACCTCCTTGGCGATGGTGATGACCGCCGCCTTCAGCTCGGCGGCGCTGAAATCGGGATTAGCGTACATCCATTGCCAGACCTTCATGTCGACCATGGACACGGCCATGATCTCGAAGGAGGCCCAGCAGCTGTCGAGCACGGCCAGGTCCCGGGCAAGGCTGTCTGTCGGCTCCATGCCCAGCAGCCGCAGATCCTGTTTCTGGAACAGGAAGGCCAGGGCCTCGGTGAAAGCGGTGTTGGGAACGCCGTTCAGGAAATAATAGGGGACCCGGTGCAGGGACAGCGTCTGCTCGACGTTGTGACCGAATTCGTGCACGGCGATGCTGAAACCCTTGTAATCCATGCCGCTGCCGGGAATGCGGGTGCGCAGGCGGGACAGGCTGTCACGCATCTGCGCGCCCCAGGCGTGGCCGGAACCCCGGGCCGGGTCGACGGTGATCCGTGAGGCCAAAAACCGGCTGCTGTCCTCGGAAAAGCCCAGCTGCAGAAGAATATCGGGCAGGGCTTTCTCGAAGGTCTTGGCGTCGGGGTAGCGCTGCCGGGTCAGGGCGTTGAGCTTTTCCTCGGGGATGGAGCCGCGGGCCTTGAAGCCGTCGTACCAGATGTCGTAGGCGGCCAGTTTGCGGCCCAGGCGCTTGCGGATCAGGCCGGCCATCTGCCCCATGAGCGGAGAGGACAGGAAATCGTCGAACAGTTTTTCGACCTGGGCCTGGGGCACCTCCATGGAACCGGAGAAGTTGCGGTCGATGTAAGTCGGCAGGGCCGGGGTGTACGGGTCGACGGCGCGGTTGGCCAGAAAGACATCCCGCAGGGTCTGGTAGCGGGTATCGGGCTCGCGCTCGAGTTTGACCGGCCGACCGTCCTGCGTGACGGTGTTTGCGAACGGTTCCCACTGGTACCGGGCGGAATCGATCAGCTTGGCCGGTATGGTCTGGTCGATGATGCGTTTCATGACCTGATAGATCATGTCCTGCTTTTCCCGGCCCCGGGTTTTATCGGCGTAGTTGGCCTTGAGCTCGTCGCGTAGGTTCCAGTGCAGCAGCAGAACCTTGTCGTCGTCGAACAGTTTCTCTCCCTGGCGGTTGCGCAGAGCGCCCATGTGGATGTTGTAGCCGGAGATGTACAGGTCGGCCTGGCTGGAGACGGATGCGTTGCGCTGGTTGATGGCGGCCGGAACGCGGCTGGAGAAAACATCGCCCAGGCGGGCCATGGCCCATTCCTCGGCGCTCCAGTCCTTGCCCAGGGCGTTCTTTTCGTCCAGGGTGTACAGCGGATAGTTGAGCGCCACCACGAAGGCAATCTTGCTCTGGTACAGGTCGTCCATGAGATGGGCGTCCGGGCTGAAGGCCGAAAAGAGGCGGTCGATCTCGTGCATCGGGCCGGTCGGCTCGTCGGTGTTCTTCTTGAGGGCCAGACTGATCTCGCCGCCGTGGCCGTAAATGGCTTCGAAATAGCCGTTCAGTTTATGAAAAACCGTCAGGCGCTCGGCAGGTTCGGCGATGTAGCCGGTCCGGCAGAAATCCGCGAAGGCCGGGTCGTCGCCGTCTTCGCTCCGCCATAGCGAGGCGGCGTGACGCACTCCCCGTTCGATCAATCCGGCGTTTGCGGCCGGGTATTTTTCGATCAGGGTTCTGATCGCTGTACCGACGGTAGCGGATTTCAACGAAGATTGGCTCATCAGAGGGACTCCCAGTAAGACGATGACGATGACAATCAATAGGCGGGTTTTCTTGTTCATCATGGTTTGACCTCGCTTGTTAGCAGGCACAGTGTAGCACAGTGCGGCTTTTAATTTAAGGAGTTATGGGTGTCCAGCGCCTTTTCCACACCTCCCCTTGACACTTGCTGATTTATACCTTATTGCTGTTTCAGCAGGAGTCATTATGAAAAAGCTGGTGATTCTGACCGGTGCCGGCATGAGCGCCGAAAGCGGTATACGCACCTTCCGCGACATGGGCGGTCTGTGGGAGGAGTACGACGTCATGGAGGTGGCCAGTCCTCAGGGCTGGGAAAAAAACCGGGCGCTGGTGCTGCGTTTCTACAACGAACGGCGCCGGCAATTGAAGGACTGTCAACCCAACGCCGGCCACCTGGGGCTGGTGGAACTGGAAAAGGAATTCGAGGTGCAGATCGTCACCCAGAACGTCGACAACCTGCACGAGCGGGCCGGCAGCAAGAACGTCCTGCACCTGCACGGGCTGTTGACCCAGGCCCGCAGCAGCGTCGATTCGCAACTGGTCTACGATATCGGCTACCGGGACATCGATGAAGGGGAGGTTTGCGAGAAGGGCTCGCAGCTGCGGCCGAACATCGTCTGGTTCGGTGAAGCCGTGCCGGCTTTTCCCGAGGCGCAGCGCCTGGCACGGAGCGCGGATCTCTTCGCGGTCGTCGGCACTTCGCTGACCGTCTACCCGGCGGCCGGGCTTCTGGACGAGGTGTCAGCCGGCTGCCCGGTTTTCATCGTCGATCCCAACGATGTGCTGGTTACCGGCAATGCCGGCTACGAATTCATCAACGAGAAGGCCAGCACGGGCATCCGCAAACTTCAGGAAGCGCTGCAAGTTTACCGCTGATTTCTGGGCTCGCCGATGAGGAATTCCGGGTTGGTCTTGTCTTCCTCGAATCCAGACAATTCGAAATAGCGTTTGATGCGCTGGAAGATGGATTCGCTGTCGGAACGGATCAGACCCTTCTTTTTCTTGGACCATTCCTCGTCCTGTTCGATGTTGTGGGCCCGGCGCCGGGCGATGACCTCGGAGATGGCCTGGGCGCTCTGTTCGTTCATGGCGATCATGTCCTTGAAATCCCGAGCGGCGATGCGCAGCAGGCGGCATTCGCTCAGGGCAATTACGGTGGCGCTGGTTTTTTCCCCGGTGAGCAAGGCCATTTCACCGAAATAATTTCCGGCGGACAGGGTGGTGATCCGCTGCCCTTTCCGGCAGACTTCGACCTGGCCGGAGACGATGATATGGAAGGCCCGGCCTTCCTCCTCTTCGCGGATGATCTGCTCGTTACGGCCGAAGAGAAGCAATTCGCCAACCGTGGCGATCCGTTCCAGACGGTCCGGTGGCAGTTGGGCCAGGATCTCGTTCTGCTGCAGCAGCTGGGTGATGAATCGATGCTCGTCGGGGGCTGCCTTGACGCCGGTGTTGATGACGGTCCGGATCGGGTAGGGAATGGTGACGCCGCGGCGTTTGAAGGCGTACCAGAGGTGATGGCGCAGGGCGCCGGCCGTCCGGTCCCGCAAGGCGGGATCGGTGATGCGGAAGCGGATGGTGTAGATGACGGCGCAATCATCGAAGGCGCTGATCCAGATGTCCACCGGCGCATCGGCCACTACGGCATCCAGCTGGGCGATCTTTTGGCGGACGATCTCCATGACCTGATCCGGTTCGTTGTCGTAACTGACGCCGATGCTCAGCCGCACTGCCGTCTGCGATTTGCTGTTGCCCTGGACGATGACGTTTTCCTTGGAGGCCTTCTGGTTGGGGATCAGCGCCAGAAAGCCGTCGCGGGTGCGGATTTTCATCGACCGCCAGCGCAACTGTTCGATGCGCCCCTCGACGGTTCCCAGCTCGATCCAGTCGCCGATGTGCAGCGATTCATCGAAATTGAGGGCCAGCCCGGCGAAGAGATCGCCCAGAATATTCTGCAGGGCGAAGCCGGCGACGATGGTGATGACCGCCGAAGTGGCCAGTATCGGTGTGACATGGATGTTGAGCAGCCGGTCGGCGAACACCAGGGTGCCGATCAGGTACAGGATCAGCCCGGCCAGGTCCTCGACGACCTTCAGCCGGCGTTCCGAGGCGCGACGGCCGATCAGCCAGTCGAAAACGACGATACGGATCAAGCGGATGCCCAGCACCATGATCGAAAAGATCAGAACGAGTCCGATGACGTGCAGAGTTTTGCCGAAATCGGCCAGGTCCCGGATCGGCGGGGTCTCGAGGAGGAACATGATCAGGCTGATGAAGAGAAGCAGGAAAAGCAGCCGGGATTGTCTGTGCAGCGGAATCAGGCTGTGAAAGCGTTTGGCGCCCAGCCGGATCAGAACGATCAGCAGGAAAAAAAATCCGGGCAGAAAAATGTGCCAGTTCATATCAACCTCCTGCCGGCCCGGCGGAACTGTTTCCAGGTCCAGCCGTCGGGGAACGAGTAATGCGACGGTTTGGTCTGCGGAGACAAAGCCGGCCGATCGGGATTTTGCAGACGTTCGATGGCCTGCAGGACCAAGGGAACGGTCAGTGAAAAGCACCGTGTGAACAGCGTTTCCATGGTGTCCCGGGGCTGGACGGTCAGAGCTTCCTGGGCCAGAATGGGGCCGTCGTCGATGTCCGGGGTCATCCGGTGAATGGTGACGCCCACCTGCGGTTCCTTTCTGGCCAGGGCGTGAAACAGGGGCAGGATGCCGCCGTAGGCAGGCAGCAGGGCGGTGTGGCGGTTGATGCAGCCCAGCCTGGGCAGTTCCAGCAGCTTTTTGCCGAAGTACAGGGGGTTGGAACTGATGATCACGTCCGGCGACCAGGCCGAAATGCGTTTGCGGATGAGACTGGTGTTGATATTTTTCTTGACGTCGAAAAAGGGAATATGCCGGCGCCTGAGCACATCGGCCACCGACTCGGCTTTACCCAGCCACTGCCGGACGGTCCAGGCGGAAATCTTGACGGCGTACATGCAGAGTTCGCCGAGCTTGAAGCGGTAGATATGGTTGCGCAGGTAGCTCATGACGTCGCTCTGAGGCGGGGCCTTGACAACGCGGACGGCACCGACCAGCGGATGCGGCGAAATCCGGATCAGCTCGTCGACGAAGCCGGGATGGTGAAAGCGCTCCTCCTCGATCACCAGCACCAGTCTGAGCTTCCGTTCCGCTTCGTTAATCATTGGAGCGTACCAGCCGGATGGTGACATTGCGCTTTTTGCCGTTGCGACTGAGGGTCAGCTGCACCGTATTGCCGATCGAGTACCCGTCCAGGAGGTTGTAGAGGTTGTCGTAGGAACGCACCGGTTTGCCGTCGAGAGCCACGATGATATCGCCCAGCAGCACCCGTCCCCAAGTGTCCTGGCGCAGGCCCTTGAGTCCCTTGCGGTCGGCTTCGCTGTTTTCTGGAATCTCCCAGATGACAGCGCCCTCGATGTCGTAACGGCGCAAAAAACGGTCCGGAACCAGCGAGAAACCCAGACTCGGGCTGATCACTTTGCCGTGACGGATGATCTGGGGCACGATCTTTTTGATGGTGTCCACCGGGACGGCGAAACCGATGCCGGCGCTGTTACCCGTTTGCGAGTAGATCATGGTGTTCATGCCGATCAGTCGTCCGTCCGAATCGAGCAGCGGTCCGCCGGAGTTGCCGGGATTGATGGAGGCATCGGTCTGGATCATGTCCTGTATGGTCACGTCGCCGTAGCCGCGCATGTCCCGACCCAGCGCGCTGACGATACCGGAGGTCACGGTGTGGTCGAAGCCGAACGGGTTGCCGATGGCCACCACTTTTTGTCCAACCTGAAGGAGCGCCGAGTTGCCCGGTTCGACCGGGCTCAGGGCTTTGCCGGGCTCGTCGATCTTGAGCACCGCGATGTCCTTGTAGATTTCTTTACCGACGAGCCGGGCCCGTTTTTCCTCCTGATCGGCCAGGGTGACCATGAAGATGTCCCCGTTCTCGATGACGTGGGCGTTGGTGACGATGTGTCCCTGGTTGTCCCAGATGAACCCCGAACCGGTGCCGCTGGCCATTTGTTCGCTCGCAAAAAATCCGGTTCTGACAGTCTTTATATTGGTGATGAAAACGACGCAATTTTTGGTTTTCCGGACGATTTCGATGGTGTTGCGCTCATCCTCGGTCAGGGCGGTCAGGTTTTGGCACAGGCACGCCAGACCGACCAGGGCGGTAAAAAAAAAGCTGGGTTTGCTCATGGTTTTTTCTCCGTAAAGATACTACTATACATGATATGCATCTGACAATGACCCGCAAAAAAACTAACGGTCCGGCGTGGACGTTCAAAAAATGTTTGCCTGGTTTACAAATGAAACTTGAATTTTTCGAGAAGCTCAACTATATAAGTACTGAAAAAAGCCCGCTGATTCCGGGCCAATGCATATTCTATAAACAATGAGGTGACGTAAATGAACATCAAGGCGATTGAAGAAGGAAAAAAGACAACATTGGTTCTGTCCGGAAGTATCGATATCCCCGGTGCGGAAACGCTGAAAAAGAACCTCAACGACATGCTGACCGGCCCGGTCAACGAAGTGGTATTCGACTTCAAGGATGTCAATTTCATCGGCAGTTCCGGAATCGGCAAATTGCTGCTTTTTTACAAGAATTTCACCTCCAAGGGTGGAAAGGTGCATATCATCAATCTTAACAACGAGATTCAGGCTCTTTTCCGGGCCATCAAACTGGATAAACTGTTCAGTATCTGACGGAGACAAGGGGCAGCCATGAACATCAAGAGGACCAAAAACGCCATTGAAGTGGCCGGTGATATCATCTTCGAGCAAGTGTCCCAGGGGCACAAATCCTTGCTGAAGGATATGGAGTCTCTTGATTTCAAGGAACCGGTCCGTCTGGACCTCTCCCAGGTTAACGATGTCGATTCGTCCGGGCTTCAGCTGCTGCTCGCCTTCTTTCTGGAAGTCAGGAAAAGAGGCGGGCGGCTGGAACTGGTGTCGGTTTCCGACACCCTGATCGAAACGATCGGCCTGGCCGGCTTGAAAAGGCAGTTCAGCCTATGATGGAAGATGCACATGGAAAAACATATCTTAATCGTTGACGATTCGCCGACTTTGCGGGCATCGGTCTCCTTTGTGCTCAAGCAAAACGGTTTCAGCGTAACCGAAGCCGACAACGGACTGGCAGGACTGGACCGTTTGAAGGAGTCTAAAAAGCAGGGGGTACGTTTCAGCCTGATCATCTCGGATGTGAACATGCCCAAGATGAACGGTCTCGATTTTCTCAAAGAGGTCAAGAGCCCGGCTTCCAATTTCAAGTTCATCCCGGTTGTCATCCTGACAACGGAACGGGAGGAAAGGCTCAAGAATATCGGCAGGGAAAATGGCGCTGCCGGCTGGATGGTCAAACCGTTTCAACCCAATCTCTTGATGGCCGTGGTCAAGAAGTTCGTCAGGTGATACATGAACAATCAAGCCGATAAACTTAAAGAGATTTTCAAAGGCGAAGTGGACGAGCTGCTGGAATCCGCCGAGGAAACCCTGATCTCTCTCGAAAAGGACGTGACCAGCGACGAGCTGATCAACGAGATTTTTCGGGTTTTCCATTCGGTCAAGGGCAGCGCCGGCGTGGCCGGTTTCACCAAGATGGCCCAATTCTCGCACGGGGTGGAGAACATTCTCGACCGTGTCCGTCAAAAGGAGCTTCAGATCAGCAAAAATCTGATATCCCTGATCCTGGAGTCCATCGATGTGCTGAAAAACTACCTGGATCACTATTTTGAGGACGCCGAGCTGGACGAGGATCACCAGGCCAAGGTCGAAGCTTCTCTCAACCGTTTCCGCGGTGTGGCGCCGGAGAGCGAATTCGTCATCGCCGACAAGAAAACGCATATGATGAAACCGGGTGTCCGCTACTACGGAATTCACATCGAGCTGAACAAGGAAATTTTTTACCGGGGGCAGGATCCGCTGCTGCTGCTCAACGAGCTGAAAACGCTGGGCGATTTCGAGTCGATCCGCTGCAACACCGTAGCCATGCCGCCAATCGAACAGCTGGACCCCCTGTATTGCTACTTCAGCTACGATGTGGTCCTCCGTACGGCCCACGATATCGAAGATATACGCGACGTGTTCATTTTCGTCATCGACGACAACAACATCCGCATCAACGATATCAGCGACCGTTTCCTGGACGGCGTCGATACGGAACTGGCCGACAAACGGGTCGGCGAGATTCTGGTGGACGAGGGCGCTGTCGACGAGGATACGGTCAACGCCGTGGTGGCCGAACACCGCATGATCGGCGAGGAGCTGATCGAAAAGGGCGGCGTCGATGAAAATGTCGTCCGGAATGCCCTCGATCGCAAGCAGAAGAGCAAGAAAATCCAGATCGCCTCCTCGATCCGCGTCAATACGGACAAATTGGACAAGCTGATCAACCTGATCGGCGAGATGGTCATTTCGGTGGCCCGCGTATCCCTGATCGGCGAGGAATCGGGCAACAAGGACATCATCAACAGCACGATGGAACTGAACCGGATATCCCGGGAGCTGCAGGAACAGATCATGATGGTGCGCATGGTTCCACTGGAAAGCACCTTCAAGCGCTTCTACCGGGTGGTGCGCGATATCTCCAACGCCCAGGGCAAACATATCGAGCTCAAGATCTCCGGCGAGGATACCGAGCTCGACAAGACGATGATCGAACAGATCGCCGATCCGCTCAAGCACATGATCCGCAATTCCGTCGATCACGGCGTGGAGAATCCGGAGGAACGGATCAGGAGCAAAAAGCCCGACAAGGGGACCATATGGCTGCGCGCCTACCAGGAGGAGGGTAACGTCATCATCGAGGTCGAGGACGACGGCAAGGGCATCGATCCGGACAAGGTGTACAAGAAGGCCGCCGAAAAAGGTCTGGTCAAGAAGAGCCGGGCCTCCTACTCGGACGAGGAGATTTTTTCCTTTTTGTTCATCCCCGGCTTTTCCACCGCCGAACAGGTGACCGAGATTTCGGGACGGGGCGTGGGCATGGATGTCGTCAAGCGCAACGTCGAATCGCTCAAGGGCAAGATCGAGGTCAGCTCGGTCATCGGCAAGGGATCCAAATTCAAGATCAAGCTGCCGCTGACCATCGCCATCATCGACGGCATGCACCTGCGCATCGGCCACGGCCAGTATATCATTCCGCTGGACGCCATCGTCGAGACCTTCCAGTACTCGGCCCTGGACCTCAAACGGGTCAAAGGGGCTCAGGATCTGGTCAACCTGCGTGGACAGATTTACCCGCTGATCCGCCTGCACGAGTACTTCGGAGAGGCCTTGGGCGACGAGACCAACCAGAACCGGGGCATCGTCGTCCTGGTGGAGAGCACCTTCAAGAAGTTCTGCATTTACGTGGACGAGATTCTCGGGATTTCCCAGGCGGTCATCAAGAACCTGCAGAAGAATTACCGCTCGATTCCTGGGGTCATCGGAGCTTCGCTGAACGGCGACGGCAGCATTTCCCTGATCATAGACATTCCGGGAATAGAAAAAATGATGGGAGTATAGCTAGAATGGGTACATACAATTGCGGAGGCAGTCATGAGCAGCGCTGAGAAGCAGTACATCACGTTCAGGCTGGAAGAGGATTACGGAATCGAATTGACCCGCATCAAGGAAATCATGCGGCACCAGGAGCTGACTGCGATACCGGAAACGCCCGCTTTCATCCTGGGTATTTTGAACCTGCGGGGTACAGCCGTGCCCGTCATCGATGCCAGAAGACTGTTCCAGCTGCCGGAGAAAGAGATCAACATGTTCTCGGCGGTCATCGTCATGGAGACTCTGGGACGCTTGATCGGCCTCTTGGTGGACGCCGTGTCGGACATCGTGTCCATCAAGGATACGGATATCACGCCACCGCCCAAGTTCTCCGAGCGCAAGGGCGCCAGATTTATCAAGGGCATGGTGCAGAAGGATAAGAAATTCACCATGATTCTGGATGTCACCCGTCTGTTTTCCACCGACGAGATCGAGGTGATCGATGCGATGTAGCGGCGCATTCGGTACGGGAGGACGTCATGAATGAGATGAACGATCTGATCCCTGAATTCGTGGAGGAATCGTTTGAGCATCTGAAAAATATCGAAGAAGACATCATTTTGATCGAGCAGGGAGAAGCCGACAAGGAACTGATCAACCGGGTTTTCCGGGCCGTGCATTCCATCAAGGGCGGTTCTTCGTTTCTGGGGCTGAAAAACATCGAGCACCTGTCGCACAAGATGGAAGATATCTTCAACATGGTCCGCAACGACGATATGGTGTTCGACTCCGAGATTTCCTCGGTCGTTCTCAAGGCCATCGACAAACTCAAGAACCTGCTGGAGAACGTCCAGATCAGCGACGGCCTGGAAGTCTCGGACAATCTGGAGGAACTGGCGGATGTGCTGAGAAAGCAGGGCCAAAGCATCGCCACGGCCACCAAAGAGCTGACGGTCTCCAGCGACAAGGTCACTCTGGATGAATACCGGATGAAGGGCTATCGCCGCAAAGGCCTGCACGTCTACCTGGTCAAGATGGAATTGCGGGAATCCGATCAATACAACAACCCGTTGGCATTCATCCGCGAGATTGAAAAGATCGGCGAAATCATCGAAATCCGGGTAGATATGGAAATGCTGCTCCGGGACGAGGGCTTCAGCGGTGACGGCATTCCGATGCGCCTGGTATACGCGACCGTACTGGAAAGCGATCTGCTCGCGTACACCCTGGGCGCCGATGCCGATAAAATTGACGAGATCAAACTGCCAGGTGAGTCCATGAAAAAAACTACGGAAAACAATTCGGACGAGTCCGTTGTGAAGAACCTTCCGGCCAATGAAGCGGTTACGGCCGAAACGCCGGAGGATTTCGAGATCGAGAGCGATGAGGAGGAAGATGACGAGGTCCTCAAGGATTACAACGAATTTCTGACCTTCACGGTCGGAGAGGAGGAGTACGGCGTCACCATCCAACTGATTCAGGAAATCATCACCATGCCACCGATCACCCAGGTGCCCGACAGCTCCCCCTACATGAAAGGGGTCATCAACCTGCGCGGGGACATCATCCCGGTTTTCGACTTCCGCAGCCGCCTGTCCTTCGCCGAGAAGGAGTACGATGCCATGACCATCACCCTGGTGGCCAAGATCATGAACAAGAAAATCGGTATCATCGTCGACCGGGTTTCGGAAGTGATCGGCTTCAAGAAGGAAGAGATCAACGAGGTTCCGCAGATCGAGCAGATTCCCAGCGAGTTTTTGCTCGGCATCGGCCAGAAAGACCAGCGCTTCGTTTTTCTCTTGAAGATCAAAGAGATTTTCAAGCCAGATGAAGCGGCCTAGCGGCGAGGGGTTATCATGTCAGGCTTTCTGCCTCCGACATGCATATCGGATGCGGATTTTGAAAAGGTACGCACGATCGTGTACCAGCGGATCGGTCTGTCGCTGAGCGATACCAAAAAACCGCTGGTCATCTCCCGACTGGGCAAACATCTCAAGAGCCTGAAGATCGCTTCTTTCGCGGAATACCTGGATTACCTGTATCGAACTCCCCAGGCCTACGAGGAGATGATCAGCCGCATCACCACACATTTTACCGGTTTTTTCCGTGAAGCCGGACAGTTCGAGGTCCTCAAGAAGGAAATCCTGCCCACTCTGGTCAAGCACCGCGGCGAGAACCGCCGTCTGCGCATCTGGAGCGCCGCCTGCTCCAGCGGGGAGGAAATCTACTCGATTCTGATGGAAATGTACGATTTTTTCGGTGGCGAGACACCGGCCGGATGGGACATCAAAGTGCTGGGCACCGATATCGACCTGCAGAGCCTGGACCAGGCCAAAAAGGCGATCTATCCCGCCGAAACGGTCCGGGCCCTGGAAGAACGGCGCATCGCCCGCTATTTCATCGAGAATGCGGATGGCAGCTACCGTTTCAATCCCCGATACAGCAGCATTCTCCGTTTCGCCCAATTGAACCTGATGTCGGCGCATTATCCGTTCAAGAACAAGATGGACGTCATCTTCTGCCGTAACGTAGCCATTTATTTCGACCCAGATGGCAAAGACCGCCTCTACCAGACCATGCACCGGCATCTGGCGGTGGACGGATATTTTTTTTCCGGCCACTCCGAGAGCCTGTTGCGCTATCCCAAGCTGTTCAAGCCGTTGAAGAAAGCGATTTACCAGAGAAAAAATGATCAAGCAGTTTAACAGCAAATTCAACCGCCAGGTCGTGCTGCTCAATGTCGGCGAATTCTACGCCACTGCACAGAAAGAGGGCATCGGCACTCTGGTCGGCTCCTGCATTACCACCTGCATTTACGAAAAGGGCGGCGGAATCGGCGGCATGAACCATTTTCTCATCCCCGGAGATTTTCGCGACGAAGAGATTTTCATCAGCCAGAGCGCGCGTATCGGCATGTTCGCCATCGAGCTGCTCATGGGCGAACTGATCAAGCTCAATGTCGACCGGGACAGGTTGTGCGCCAAAATCTTCGGCGGTGGCGGGGCCATAGCCGGTAAGGCCGGTGTGGGCGATAACAACGTCCGTTTCATCCGGACTTTCATGGCCATGGAACAGATTCCGATCATCGGCGAGGACCTGGGCGGCAGCTGGGCCCGCAAGATTCTTTTTTTCCCCGAAAACGGCAAGGTGATGCTCAAACGGATTCCGATGAGCGCAGCCGGAAACCTGGCTAGCGATGAGAGTCGCTATCTACGAAAAGTCGAGGGGCAATTGTGAGCGGCAAACCCAAGGTACTGATCGTCGACGATTCCGTGGTGATCCGAACCTTTCTCAAAGACACCTTGGAAGGCAGCGGGGAATTCGAGATCATCGGTTCGGCGGCCAACCCCTTCCAGGCCCGGGACATGATGCGCAACGCCTGGCCCGATGTCATCACCCTGGATATCGAGATGCCGCGCATGAACGGGATCGAATTTCTGCGCAAGGTGATGGCGGCCAAGCCCACGCCGGTGGTCATGATCAGCACCCTGACAAAAAAAGGGGCGGCGATCACGCTGGAAGCCCTCAACATCGGTGCCGTCGATTACATTCCCAAGCCCGAAATCGCCTCCTGGCATGAACTGGACACGATCAAGGCCAATGTGATCGAGAAGGTGCGTTCGGCCACCCGTTCCAATCTGCGGCGTCCGAAAATAATGGTCAAACCGGTCAAGGTCGCCGAGAGTCGGGAAGTGTCCAGCGGCATGCTGGAGAACCGGCTGGTGGTCATGGGCTCGTCGACCGGCGGCGTGCAGGCGCTCAACCAGGTTTTCTCCCAATTCCCGTCCCGTTTTCCTCCGGTGTTGGTCGTCCAGCACATGCCGGCGGCGTTCATCGATTCTCTGGCCGAACAATTGGCCAAAAAATCGGGTCATTCGGTACGGGTGGCCCAGGACGGCGAGAGTCTGAAGGCCAACGTCATCCTGCTCGCCCCCGGAGACGTTCACCTGACCGTGTCCCGTTTGGCGGACCGCTATGTCTGTCATCATTTGCCAGGTCCGCCGGTCGGTTACCATAAACCGGCCGTCAACGTGCTGTTCAATTCCGCCGCCAAGATCGGCGGTGCCAACATACTGGGTGTGATCATGACCGGAATGGGCGAGGATGGTGCCGAAGGCATGCTGAACATGAAAAACCGCGGCTGCGTGACGATCGGCCAGGACGAGGAGTCCTGTATCGTATACGGGATGCCCAGGAAAGCCTTCGAACGGGGGGCAGTGGGACGCCAGCTTCCTCTGACTGAGATAGCTCAGGCGATTCTGAGTTTCGCGTCAGGGGAAAAACCATGATACCCGGTCGATTGCTGATCATCGACGACAACAAGGACCTGCTGGAATTTCTGCGGGATTTCTTTCGCAAGAACGGATTCGATGTGCTGCTGGCCCTGACGGCCAGCGACGGCATCGACAAATTCAAGAGTTTCATGCCCGACGTGGTCATCACCGACATGCGTCTGCCCGACAAACCGGGCAACTGGGTGGTCAAGGAAGTCAAGTCCGTCAACAAAAAAACGCCGGTCATCATCATCACCGGTTATTCGGACCACCACCTCATTGTCGAGGCCATGGAGAACGGCGCCACCGAACTGCTGAAAAAACCGTTCAAGCAGAAGGATCTCAAATACCTCCTCAGCAAGATCGAAATACTGCTCAAACGCATCCATGTGGACCTGAGTTCGCGCTTCGTCCTGTGGGAAAAGAGGCATTACCGGATCCCCAACGACATCCATGTCGTGCCCAACGTGGTGGATTACCTGTTCGACCGGGTGGATTACCTGTGCGAAAACGACAGCTTTTTGCGCATCGGTCTGCAGGAAGTGCTGATCAACGCCATCGAGCATGGCAATCTGGAGATCAGCTATTCCGACAAACAGAAGATGCTGGACGGCGGCGATTACAACCAACTGCTGGCCGTGCGCGCCACCCAGGACCGCTACAAGGAAAAGTACGTCGACATCAAGATTTTTTCCACGCCGCAATACCTCAAGGTCATCGTCGAGGACATGGGAAACGGCTTCGACCTGTCGGCGCTGCCCAATCTGGGGGATCCGGAGAATTTCTTCAAGGAGAGCGGCAAGGGCATCCTGATGGCCATCAACGCCTTCGACCAGGTTCAGTACAACGATGTCGGCAATGCGGTCACCCTGATCAAGTATTCGGATTTCTCCGAAAAACCGGTTCAGTTCGATGATCGGGAGCGTTTCGACATCTTTGAAAAATTCGACCAGTATTCCAGGTTGAAAGACGAATTCGAACTCGAACTCAATCTGGCGGCCGAGTTCCAGAACACCTTCCTGCCGGAACAGGAGAAGCTGAAGAATCTCAACGGCGTCTACTGCGATTACATCTATATCCCTTTGTTGAAGGTGTCCGGCGACTTCGTCGACATCAGCGAGTTGGAGGAGAACATATACGGTTTCTTCATTTCCGACATCTCCGGTCACGGTGTGGCCGCCGCGCTGATATCGTCGATGCTCAAGGTGTTCTTTTCCCTGTACGCCAAGGACGTTCTGTCGCCGCAGTTGTTGTTCGAGATTCTCAACCAGGAATTCTACAGCTACCTGAACGCCGGCGAGTACTTCACTTCTTTCTACGGCATCTACTTCCAGGAGGAGAAACGCTTCGTCTACACCAACGCCAACCACCCGGCACCGCTGCTGCTCAAGAAAGGCAGGAACGACGTCGAACTTCTGTCCAGCGAGGGCTTTTTCGTCGGGGTTTTCAAGGATACGGCCTATGAGGAAAAGGAGGTGTTCCTCCAGGACGGCGACCGCATCCTGTTCTTCACCGACGGCATCGTCGAGGCCAAGAACCGCAACGGCGAGGAGTTCGGCCTGCAGCGGCTGACGAAGATATTTGTCGAGGAGCGGGACACCTACGCTTCGGACCTGATCCATATCATCAAAAACAATGTCAACCGTTTTTGCGAGAACAGAATCGAAGACGATATCACCCTGGCCATCATGGAGATTCGGTCCTGATCAGTCGGCCAGGGCCCAGGCGGCGGCGATCAGCTCCTGAGCGGCGGGAAGCTGCTCGTTGATTTCGTTCCAGTTCAAACCGCAGGCGTCGATCAGATCACCCAGGACCTGATCGTGTTCATCGAACAGGTTGTGGACGATGGCGTTGCTGAGCGCGGTCAGGGGGACCGAGTTGTTGCCGCCCTGATAGCGCAGGGCGATGTGATGGTAACGGACCACTTCCTTGAGATAGTCCGACAGCAGCCAGCGTTCGAGAAGGATGCTGCCGACCTGATCGTGGGAATGCCCGAACAGCCTTCTTTCGAGGGGAGTCGGGTCTTCCGGCCGATCCTCGAGCCAGATCTGCCGCATATGGAAGAAACGCTGCTTGTCGATGTGGTACAAAGCCAGCAGGCCGATATCGTGCAGCAATCCGGCCAGGTAGGCTTCATCGGCGGCGATGCGCATCTTGGCAGCCAGAAGCCGGTTCAGGATCGCGACCGCCGTGGCGTGTTTCCAGAGGGAGAGCTGGTCCTGGCTGGCGCTGCCGAGATGGTAGAGGTTGCGCATCATGTAATCGGAAAAGATCATCTTGAGCTTGGAAAAACCGAGCAGGATGACCGCCTGCTGCAGTGAACGGATTTCCTGACGGATGCCGAAGATGGCGGAATTGCACTGTTTGAGCAGGTATGCGGCCAGCGCTTCGTCCATCTCCAGACGTCTGACCAGGTCCCGGCTGCTTGTGCCCGGTTCGTTGATCAGGCCCATCAGGTCCAGCACCAGACTCGGCAGGCCCGCCAGTTCCTCGATTTTGTCCAGTTTGCCGAGCAGCGCATCCATATCAATCTTCCCTGATCGATCGGCGGCCGACGGAGGTCGCGGTTTGAGGCGGCAAAGTCCGTTCTTTCGTATCGTGAAACATGAAGTGTGTCGCTTTAAGCCTTTTTTGCATTTCTATCATCTGGAGAAAGGGCATTATACAACAGCTGATATATCATGGAAAGCCCGGCGCGTTAAAAAGAAATTTCTTGACAGGGACGCTTGGGTTTGTCTATAAATAGGGATGCAAATTCGACCTATTATCGGGCAACGCCCATCGGCTTCCCTGCTGCAGTTCGTTCTGAAAAGTCTGTTGGCGACCCTGGTCGGCTTTTCCAGTTTCCGTCTGCTGCTGGTTCTGCTCAATCTGGAGCGTATCCACGATCTCGCCCTGGGTTTGGTGCTGCAGCTAATGCTCTGGGGACTTGGCAACGACTTGCTGGTCGTTGCCCTCCTGTTCTGGCTGCCGCTGCTGCTCGGGATCCTGCAGCCTCTGGGCAGACCGGTGCAGAGAATCCTGGCCGTCGTCGGATTGGTCCTGACCGGTTTGATCATGCACCTTTCCCTGATTTTGTCATCGCTCGACATTCCGTTTTTTCAACATTTTTTCAGCCATATTTCCGATATGGTTCTGAACTGGCGCGACCAGCTGCAGTTCCTGATCCGCATGGTGGCCGAAGAGTCCAGGTTCTGGTGGTTCATCGGTCTGTTTCTGCTTTTGTCCGTTCTGGTCTGGTGGTGGATTCTGCGCCGCCTGCCCCAGATCGTGCGGGGCGCGGTGCAGCAGGATCGGGGCAAGCTGGGTTATTCCGTCGGAATGGTGGTCCTGCTCTTGCTGCTTTCTCTCTTGCTGCGCAGCCGTCTGATCAGGAGACATCATTTCGCCCTCAAAGATACGGCCGTCATCATCCATCCGATGCTGGAAAAGCTCAGCCAGAATCCGCTGCTGACCTTGGGCTATGCGCTGACCAGCCGCCCGGTCGGTGAATTGCTGGCCGAGGCTTTGCCGATCGAACGGGCCGCCGCTCTGCTCGACAGCTCGCTGAACAGATCCATAGACCTGAGAAAAGACGAGCCCATGGCCCAAACCGTCCCGGGAACCGGCGCCGCCGAGCCGCTCAACGTTGTGCTGGTGTTGATGGAGAGCATCAACATCGAGCGTCTGGATTCGGGCCTGATGCCCCGGCTGCAGGAGATCGCCGCCCAGGGTCTGAAATGGGACAATTTTTTCTCGGCCGGAGTCCATACCTATGCCGGCCTGTACGCGACCTTGTGCAGTTATCCGGTTCAGCTTCGCCGCCACGCCATGAAGTGGGATTCGGACCTGGCCTATGCGGGACTGGCGACAGTACTCAAGCGGAACGGCTATCAGACGCAGTTTTTCACCACCCACGACGAACGGTTCGACAACATGGAGCCCTTCCTGAAGAAAAACGGTTTCGACCGTATAGTCGGCCAGGACCGCTACGATTACCGTGCGGTCAGCACCTTCGGCGTTCCGGACCATGTCATGTTCGAGCGGGCCTTGACCGATCTGGACGACGAAGGCGGAAAACGGCCGTTTCTGGCGGTGCTGCTCAGCGCCAGCAATCACGCTCCGTTCCGGTTTCCGGACGGGATTCCCTTCCAGGCGAAAAGCCGCTCGCTGCCGCAACGGATGATCGAGTACAGCGACTGGGCCCTGGGCCGGTTCTGGCAGACTGCGGCGACGAAAGAATGGGCGAAACGGACAGTATTCGTATTCCTGGGCGACCATGGGGCCAGCGGCGATGTCCGCTTCCCGTTGCCCTATTCGATGGTTCATGTGCCCATGATCATGGCCGGTGCCGGACTGCCGGAAACGGGTACTGTCCGCGCCATCGGCAGTCAGCTCGATGTCATGCCGACCATCCTTGGGCGCCTGGGTCTCGCTTACCGCAACCTGGGCTTCGGTGTCGATCTGCTCGCTTCACGGCGTTCTCTGGCTGTTTTCTGCAACGACGAATACCTCGGTTGCACGGATGGAGAATACCTGCTGAGTTTCAATTTCGATCGGACCTGGCCGTTGCAGCGTCTGACCGATGCCGGCCGGTCG
This sequence comes from uncultured Clostridia bacterium, assembly GCA_964465065.1. Classification (GTDB taxonomy): domain Bacteria; phylum Acidobacteriota; class Aminicenantia; order UBA2199; family UBA2199; genus CAYMND01. Next base: position 10,156 of record CAYXHZ010000012.1, on the reverse strand, counting down.
GGTTCGGTCGAACGGGCGGCGGCGATGAAGGAAACGGCGCTGTCGTTTTGGAGGATGGCCGACTGGCTGCTCGGGGAAAAGCGGCAGTACCGGCCGCAGATGTAAAGACGGCCGCAAGGGGCGGATCGGCTTGCAGTGAAAAATAAACGATTTCGTCAAAAAAGATGTATACTATCATAGTATCAATTTCGAGCTTTCAAGCAAGGCAGGAATATGTGCGACAAAGTGAACGATAAACGTTGTGTATGGCGTCGTTACGCGATCATCGCCCTGAGCGTGGCGGTCATTCCGATCGTCTGGCTGGGGGCCCATCAGGCACCGCAGCGGACTGAAATTCTGGCGCATCTGGTCAGCGAAGGTCTGTCGCGCTGGCATTATACCGGGAAAAAGATCGACGATCAGCTCAGCCGGAACGCGCTCGGCGAGTATATCGATTTTCTGGACTTCGGGAAACGCTTTCTGTACGTCCAGGATGTGGAACGGATCCGCAGCCTGGGCCAGAACCTGGCCGGCGCTCTGCAGTCCGGTCAGCTGTCCTTTGTCGACCAGGCGGTGGATCTGGTACAGAAGAGGATGAACGAGGTCTGGACCTTTATCGCACCGTTGCTGGATCAGGCGCAGCCCCTGGATCGCAAGGAGATCTTCGAACTGGATCCCGAAAAGCGCCAGTTTTTCCGCAACGCCGAAGAAATGCAGGTTTATTGGCGGCGGTACATCCGTCAGCGCATCCTGCTGCGCATGTACGATTTCTGGCTGGAAGAAACGGGGAACGGTGGAAAAGACAAGGGGAACCCGCAGCCGGCCGACCTGATCCGCCTGGAGCGGAAAGCCCGCGAGGATGTCAAGAAAATTTTTGCCACCTACTTCAAACGGCTCGACGACATTCAGAACGAGGACCGTCTGGGCCGGTTTTTCAACGCACTGCTGACGGTATTCGATCCGCACACATCGTATTTCGCGCCCCGCGACGCCGAAGATTTCAACATCGAAATGTCCGGTTCCTTCGAAGGGATCGGCGCCCTGCTCGGTGAACGGGACGACAATATCCAGGTCATGCAGATCATCGTCGGCGGGCCGTCCTGGCGCGACCAGCGGCTCGAGGTCGGCGACAAGATCCTCAAAGTGGGTCAGGGAACCGATGAACCGGTCGATGTGACCGGGATCCGCGTCAACGACGCCGTCAAACTCATCCGCGGCAAAAAAGGCACCAAGGTGACCCTGATCGTCAAAAAGCCCGATGGCCGGGTGGAAAAAATCGTTCTGCAGCGGGATATCGTCGTGGTCGAGGAATCGTTCGCCAAAACGGCTCTGTTCACGGACCCGCAGAAGAATGACCGCTTCGGATACATCTATCTGCCCAGTTTTTACAACGATTTCAGCGGCAAGACGCACCGCAATGCCGCCGATGACGTCCGACAGGCCGTCAAAGAGCTCAAATCGACCGGTATCGCCGGTCTGGTGCTCGACCTGCGTGGCAACGGCGGCGGCTCGCTGGAAGACGCCATCCGCATCAGCGGGTTGTTCATCGATCAGGGACCGGTGCTGCAGGTCAAGAATCGCGAACAGGGAGTCAAGATTTACACCGATCCGGAACCCGGCAGCATTTACGACGGACCGATGGTCGTCATGATCGACGCCATCAGCGCCTCGGCTTCCGAAATCGTCGCCGCCGCCTTGCAGGATTACCGCCGGGCGGTCATCATCGGCGGTCAGCAGAGTTTCGGCAAGGGGTCCGTGCAAATCATGCTGGACCTGGACGAGTTCATCAAGGACGACAGCTCCCGGATCAAGCCGCTGGGGGCCATCAAGATGACCATCCAGACCTTTTACCGGGTCAGCGGCGACACCAACCAGTTCAAGGGGGTAATCCCCGACATCGTGCTGCCGGCCAGCAACGACCATCTCAAGTTGGGCGAGCGGTTTTACGAGTACCCGTTGCGGCCGCAGACCATCGATCCGGCTCCCTTCACGCCGGTCGAACGCAAATTCGACCTCGAAAAACTGAAATTGTCCAGTCGGGAAAGAACGGACAAATCGCTGTATTTCAGTCAGATCCGCCGTTATATCGACATACTCAGGGAGCGGCAGCAGAATTCCACGATGTCGCTGGATTGGTCCTCATTTTATGAAAACCAGGAACAGGAACGCCGAATCGTCGACAGCTTCAAAATCCCGGATCAGCAGGTCCGCTTTGCGGTTCAGGCCATCGAGGGCCCGTCGAACGACGGCGACCGCCTGGCCAAGGAACGAAAACTGAGCCTGGATAATTGGCTCAAGGATCTGCGCGGCGACGCCTACGTGGAAGAGGCGCTCTGGGTGATGACCGATATCCTGGCCTCACTGAACGGCTGAAGCTTCGGCAGCGGGGCAGTCCGCTTGCAGTCTGCATTGCCGGCACAGGGGGCGCTGCGGCCGGCATATGGTCTGACCGAAAGCCACCAGGGTTTGGTTGATACCAGGCCAAAGGTTGCGCTTGGAAAACAGGCGCATCAATTCGTTCTCCACTTCCTGCGGGCTGTCGCCCCGGCACCAGCCCAAGCGGCGGCTGATGCGGAATACATGAATATCCACCGCGATGGCTGGTACCGAGAAGGCCAGAGCCAGCACCAGATTGGCGGTTTTGCGGCCTACACCGGGCAGGGCCATCAGCCGCTCCCGGTCGGGCAGCAGCGGGGTGCCGGCGCTGATGTTTTGGGCCAGTTCCTTGATGTGGCGGGCCTTTTGGTGATAAAAGCCTACCGGGTAAATGCGTCGTTCGATTTCCTCGATGGATAAGGCCGCCAGGTCGTGGCTGTCGGCGATGCCGGCGAACAGTCTGGCCGAAGCCGCCAGGGTGACCGCATCCTTGGTACGGGAACTGAGCAGTACCGAAACCAGGGTGCGTAACGGGTCGGTGCGGATTTCGCGCTCGAATTGTTTGACCGGGGCGGCGAGCGGTTCGATCATCTCGGCGATGACGGCCAGCTGCCGCTCGGGATCACTGCGCTTCATCGTTGATGAACAGGCGGTGACCGATGCTTACCTGAGGCTTGAGACTGGCCGAAACACCGCAGTAGCGTTCTTCGGAAAGGGTGATGGCCCGCAGAAGCTTATCCTTGTCCAGGTCTTGGCCCCAAAACCGGTAATCGACGGTGATGGCGGTGAAGCGTTTGGGATGATCCTGGGCCAATTGGCTGTCGACCGTGACCCGGAAGGCCGATGGCGAAATTTTCATTTTTTTCAGGATGGAGATGACATCCATTCCGGTACAACCGGCCAGTGCGGCCAGAACCAGGCCTTTGGGCCGGGGTCCCCGGTTGCCGCCGCCGTTTTCGCTGGCGGCGTCGATGACGATCTCGAACCCGTCGAGTTGCGCCGAGAAGCGCATGCCTTCCTGCCAGTCCAGAGTGCAGTTCATTGACTCCCTCCGTACGGTGCTGTCTTGTTCCTTTTCGAGCTGGATTGCGTTTTTACGGTTTTGTCGCCGTTATTCGACATCGACAATGCACGAACTTTCGAACTCTTCGGGAAGGGTGATCTTGAGCAGGCTGAGAATGATCTTGTTGATATGGGTGATGATCTGCGATTCCCCCTGGGAAATCGTCAGCAGGGCGCCGCACATCGTATCGTTGGCCCGGGTGCTGATCAGGGGGATTCCGGCCGGGGTCAATTGCTGGCTGACCCAGCGTACGGTCGTCTGATTCATGAATTCCTCGTCGGCGATGATGATGACCAGCAGATCGCTCTTTTTGATGATGATCTCGGTGATGATCCTTTTCATGGCCCCCAGGTAGGAGACGGAGTGCACGGTGAAATTTTTCTTTAAAATCAGTTGGGCGCTTCGGGCTTCGGAGAGCATGCGGTCATAGTCCTTATCGCAGACCAGGACGATGTACTTGTCATGTTCAGGCAATCCCGTTTTGATTTTGTAACCGATTTGCGTCAGCGTCTGGCCGGCAAGGGTACCGGAACCGAGTATTACCATGAGAAGGGCTGAGAAAAAAGACAATCGTTTCATACTTCCTCCAAAACCGTTAAGCCACGAAACCAAAATAATTGTACTATACATTCAAATGGTTTGAAAAGGGCTAGCATGTCGGAAAAATACTTGAAAACTGTGGTGTTAATGCTAAGAAATGTATTGGAACGGCCGGATCACGGTTCATGACTGTGTACGGGGTGCTGCCAGCGCTCCAAGTGGCTGCGGATGAATTCGATACAGTCGCTGTGCTCCTGTCGGCCGTTTCCTGTCACGGCCATGGGCGGACCGAACTTGAACAGGATGGGGCTGTCGCGTCGTACCGGCCCGAAGGGACGGATCAAGGTCCCGGTTCCCCAGAAGTCGGTTTTCAGGGCCAGGGGAAGGATGGGGACATTGGCCCTTCTGGCGAGTTTTATGCCGAGGGAATTGAATTTTTTGGGGTCGAATACCTTTTGGCGCGTGCTTTCCGGAAACAGGATGATGGAAGTGCCTGCGAGCAGTTTTTCCGTGCCTTCCTTGAGCACCCGTTCCAGATCCTCGCGGGGATTCTCGCGTCCGACGACGACCGGCTGGCAGCTGCGCATGATCGGACCGAAGGCCGGTCCGCCGACCAGACTCTTCTTGACCACGAAGGTGGCCGGGCGGATGCCGGCGATCAGAGCGGGCAGGATGAGCGTTTCCAGGGTGCCGACGTGGTTGGCGACGATGACCAGCGCCTTTTCCGGTCCGCGCAGCCGATCCAGGCCTTCGATGAAAAACTTGCCGCCGCTCAGCTCGATGCATTCCATGATGTCCAGCGAGGCCCTGACCCAGTTGAGCCGGTCGTACTCTCCGTTCAGGGCCAGACGGCGGCTTTTCAGCACGACCCGGGTGATGAAACGGATGTACAGGGGCCAGCGGCTGCCCAGCAGAATTTTATCCCAGTTGGACAGCGGGCGATCCGCTGCGGTCCGGTATACGTCACCCGGGAACGGAGGCGAGACCTGGCGTTCCAGAGGCGGCATCTTCAGTGGATCCTTTGGCCGGGGACAGCGCCTTGATCGGGGGAAAGAAGGAATATTTCCTGTCCGCCTTCACCGGCAGCCAGTATCATGCCCTCCGAGAGTCCGAACTTCATCTGCCGGGCCTTGAGGTTGGCGACGACGATGACCAGACGCCCGACCAGATCCTCCGGCTTGTAGGCGGTACGGATGCCGGCGAAGATCTGCCGCTTTTCCAGGCCCAGGTCGACGCTGACCTTGACCAGCTTCTTGGATTCCTTGACCTCTTCGGCGCTCAGGATGCGGGCCACGCGCAGATCGACCATGGCGAAGGTGTCGATGCCGATTTCCGCAGCCAACGTCTCGTGGGCCGCAGCCGGTTCGGGCACGGGAGCCGGAGCATCCGACTGTCGGGATGCCTCGATAACCTTTTCCATTTGTCCGGTCTGGATGCGGTTGGCCAGGTTTTCATAAGGCTTGAGCGACCGGTTTTCGACCGTTTCGGCGATGCTGGACCACTGGTAGGCCTTTTCTCCGAATATGGCGGCAGTCCTGGCGGCGTAAGAGGGCAATACCGGAGCCAGGTAGATGGTCAGCAGCCGGAAAAGGTTGGCGATGTCGGTCAGCAGGTTGCGGGTCTGTTCGGCGTCGCTCTTGATCGTTTCCCAGGGCTTGGCGGCGTCGATGTAGCGGTTTGCCTCGTCGGCCATCTGCCGGACGGCCTGGATGACCCGGGAGAAATCCCGGGCCTGGTAATGGGCGGCGATGTCTTCGGAGCATGCCCGGAAACGGTTCAGCATGTCCCGTCCGTTGTCGCTGACGCTGCCCAGGCGGCCATCGAGATTTTTGTGCAGCATCTGCATGCTGCGCGAGGCCAGGTTGGTCAGTTTGCCGACCAGTTCGGAGTTGATGCGGTTCTGGAAATCCTCGACGCTGAGATCGATGTCGCCCATGGAGCCGTTGAGTTTGCTGGCGTAGTAATAACGCAGGTAGAGGGGGTCGAGCTCTTCGAGATAGGAACGGGCGGTGATGAACGTGCCCTTGGATTTGCTCATCTTTTCGCCGTCGACGGTCAGAAAGCCGTGAATGAACACCTGGTCGGGCAGCTTATAGCCGGCTGTTTTCAGCATGGCCGGCCAGAAAAGGGTATGGAAGTACAAGATGTCCTTGCCGATGAAATGGTAAATCTCGCTGTTTTCGCCGTTCCAGAGGGTCTTGAAGTCGTTGCCCGTCGTTTGACACCATTCGCTGGCGGCGGCCAGGTAGCCGATCGGCGCGTCGACCCATACGTAGAAATACTTGCCGGGCTGATCGGGGATCCCGAAGCCGAAATACGGGGCGTCACGGGAAATATCCCAGGAACGCAGCGGCTCTTTGAGCCATTCCTGCAGTTTCTTGGCGGCCTCCACCGGGACATGGTCCACGATCCAGCCGCTCAAGAAGGAACGGAACGCTTCCAGGTTGAAGAATATGTGCGGGCTTTCCTTTTCGACCGGGGTCGAACCGCAGATGCTGCAGCGCGGGTTTTTGACCTCGGTGGTGGTATAGGTGGCGCTGCACTTGTCGCAGGAATCGCCGTACTGGTCCGGAGCGCCGCAGCGCGGGCATTCGCCGCGAACGAAGCGGTCCGGCAAAAACATCTTGTCCTGTTCGCAGTACAGCTGGCTGATGGCGTGGTTTTCGATATGGCCGGCCTGGACCATGCCTTGGTAGAATTGTTCGGTCAGGACGCGGTTGGCCGCGCTGTTGGTGGAACCGTAGTGATCGAAATTGATCTCGAAGCGGTTGAAGTCCTCGATGTGCTTCTCGCGGTTGCGGCCGACCAGCTCTTCGGGGGTGATGCCTTCCTTGCGGGCGGCGATCATGATCGGGGTGCCGTGGGTGTCGTCGGCGCAGAAATAGCGGCACTCGTGACCGCGCATCTTCTGGAAACGAACCCAGAAATCGGTCTGCAGGTATTCGACCAGGTGACCGAGATGGATATCGCCGTTGGCGTAGGGAAGGCCCGATGTGACTATGATCCTTTTCTTTTTTGCATCCACTGTTGAGTTCTCCGGAGTCTTGGTTAATAAAACAGAATTTTAACCGATTTTCTCCAACGGGTCAAAGCGGATGAGGGAAAAGACCGGACGGAGCCGGGCTTCGGGCTCCGCCCGTCTGTAATCGCTTCAATCCCTGTTGCGGCCGGAACGATCGGAACGATGCATTCTGTCCCGTTTCCCGGACCGCATCTGCCGCTGTTCCCGGCGGCGCTCCGAGACGATCTCTTCAAGAGCCTTGCGTTGCTCGGGGGTCAGGATGGCGGTCGCTTTTTCACGGGTTTTCAGGCCGTTGAGGCGCAGTTCGATGCGGTTGCCGGCCATCTGGCTCATCAGGTCCTTGATCTTGGCGTAGTCGCGATTTTCCTGGGCCAGCGACTTGTCGAGCTCCAGCTTGAGCAGGTTGTTCTTGTTGACCAGGGCCACTTTCTGTTCGGCGTTGGCGGTACACAGGGACCTGATTTCCTGGAGCTGCTGCTCGCTCAGACCCAGGGCTTCGGCCCGGTTTTCCAGCAGCCTCATCATCAGCTGTCCGTCATGGGAGCGGCCCATGCCGTCACGCTGCCGCATGCCTTGGCGGGTGGCGTCGAGCTGAAAGGCCAGCAGCAGAAAAACCAGCGTTGCAATCGTCATTTTTTTCAAGTTCATGTTCATTCTCCTTTTCGTTGTCGTCGTTTAGACAATCCAGGCCGGCGCTTTGGTTCCCGTTTGGAGAATTTAAAAAAAAAGCCTGCTCGATCATCGTTTTTCTTTCTTTCAGATTGGCGATAATTTATCATGTAAACAAAAACCAACAGGAGGCGATAATGTTGGCGAGAACCCGGCGTTTTTTCCTGGTCCAGCTGCTGCTGACCATCGTCCTGACTCCACCCCTGGTCGCCCTGGAGCGCAGGAAACCGCTGTCTCTGGACGAGCTGAAAAACAAAAAAAGTCAATATTATACCCCGATCCCGTATCCGAAAACGGACCGGGAGCTGTTGAAAGACCTGAGGTACCATGTCAGGAAACACGGTTTACCGCTGTTTCATGTGGTACGCCTGATACCCTTCCGAGGCGAACCCCAGACAACCATTCAACGGCCACATGCCTTGATCGAGGCCTTCGCCAAGGGAGGCCGTAAGGGTAAATCCGTTCGCAGCCAAATCATTCGGGCGCAAAGCCTCAATCACGCCGACAGCGGGGAATACTCTTTCCTGATCGTCTTGACGGACAGCAAGACGGGAAAACCTTTTCTCCGGGCGATACTGAATGACGCCGGCGGACTTGAGCACGTCGATCAACCCAGGTCGAAAGAGAACCCGGAGTGCGGACGGGAAGAATATTTGCGTTCTCCGCTTCCCTACAGCTCGTTTGCCGACGATCGCGTTAAAAAAATTCTGGAACGGTACAACATCCGGGTGTCGAGCGAAACCGCCCGGGAGCTGTTCCATGCGGTGGAATTCGCCAACGACGACGGCTCGCTGATATTGATGCACCAAGCCAGGGACGGCACCCTCCTGGTGGTCAGCGAAGGATTGTATCGGGAATACCGCGTGTTCACGGCGCTGCGCGAACCCTGTCCCAAGGGCCTGAGCGAACAGGAGCTGCTGGCCGCCTGGCACGAAGTCGGCATGGAAAACAGGCAAAAAAACCCGGGTACCCCTGACGCTTCTCGATTCGGTCAACGAAGAGTTCTACCATCTGACGGAGATCTTCTGATCCGGGCAATTTCTTTTAGAAAAATTTATTTAGCAACGACCTCGCATTTGTCGCGATTGTTCGTCTGGCAATGTGTCGGCTTGACTCGATTGGGTCGGGTTGGGTACCATAGAGTAGGCTGGCCCGGACGGTTGAAACGGGCAAGGAGTGCTTAGAAATGTGGAAAAGGAAAATGCACTGCGTTCTGATGCTGCTGCTTGGTTTTGGCATAATGGGCGTTCATGGAGCTGACATACCGAAAGATGAAGCCGCGCCGAAATGGAAAAAGCTGGCGAAGATGAGGGTGTTGCCCGGGGTCTGGGTCTCGAGGAGCCGGAATATGCGCTACGGCATTCATATGAAGGAAATCCGGAGAACCCTGGAAAAGGCTGTTTTTGATCAGACAGTGAACATTGTGCTCGTTTTAGATGGTGGTATGAAGCTGGATCTTGGAACCTATAAACCGGACGAGAAAAAAGAGGACAGCGAAGAACTTGGCTGGTCGACAATTCCCAATCTGGTCGAATTATACGAAGATGTCCGGTTCACGCCAAGCCAGATGTATCCCCTGCAGTTTTTCGATTCGGACGGCAAGAAGCGTGCGACGATCCGTGTGCAGGTTACTCGGGAGTGACTTTTCAGGATCCGGAATTCAGGGCGACTGACCTGTTTCAAGTGAGAATCATGCAGGAAGAATTGAGTGAAGTTATGGAGGTCAAAAGTTGAAGATTGTCTGTTTACTCCTGATCATATTTTTGCCAACGGGGTATTTATCATCGATAGAACGGCACAAACCTTTGCCGTTAACGGAATTGCAAAACAAGAAGAGTGCCTATTACATCCCCATCCCGTACCCGAAAACGAGAGAAGACATCATCGTTGATTTGGATTACGGATTAACTCAAACCTTTATGGGGCAGTATAAAGAAATCGTAACTGCCAGGAACAATCCCAGCGATGAAGTCAACGACCAGCAAGTAGTGGAAGATTATCTTTTAAAAGAAAAAGGATATCGAGTTGGGGATATTATCAAGGTTTATAATAAACATTTTTACAACCCTTTCGAATTTGATTATCTTATCGAAGTCCTTGGACCCGATGGCGTTCCAGTGTTTCGGACTTTGATCGATCCATCTGGACGTTGGAAAAAGTATTCCAGATCTATGGGATACCCATGGCCTTTATTGAAAGAACCATTTTCTGATGATAGTCGTGTAATTGGTCTTTTGAAAAAAGCGAATATTTCTAAAGATGAACTATTTGAATCAGATTATTATAATTTCCCAGAAATTTCTTCGGATGATAATCCAGCTAAGAGAATCATATCCAAAGATCAAAAGATATACTATGTCTCTTGTGATCACCGGGTATATTTGTTGCGTGAGAGACTCAAAGATCAGGGTGATAGTGTATTCAAAGCAAAAATGTTTAAAGCAAGAGCCAATCATTCCTACAATAAAGAATCGAGTTCTAAGGTGATTCATGATACGGTCGATGAC
>CAYXHZ010000011.1:0-73165 GCA_964465065.1 uncultured Clostridia bacterium | reverse complement strand
CGAGGTGCCAGCCGGGCATGTTGTCGGTCAGACAGAGGGCGGCGCCGGTTTCGGACAGATAGTAGATCGAGCTGCCCGATTCGTGGCAGTCGATCCGGAACGGGTCCCGATCTGCGGCTGTCAGTGTGGATGGCGGCGACAACAGGCAGACTGCCATCACTACACAGATCCAAAGGGAAAGATGGAATAAATTTCTCATGATGATCCTCTGTTGTTCAGCCGTTCCTCGGGAGACCGGAACCATGTGTCGAGAACCTTGCCAGCCGCCCAAAGACGCGAAAATCATAGCAAAAAGCCTGTTGACTGTCAATCGCGCGGACTATCGGCGCTTCAGGGTTTTTTGGGCTTGAAGCTGGAGACGATCTCGATGGAAAACGGCTCGTAGGTCTTGAGGCACCAGTGGTTGGCAACGAAAATGGCCGAAAAGGCCACCTCGCCTTCGATGAGCATCCGTCCCAGCAATGCCGACTCGCTGACTTTGAACGGGAGCACGATCTCCTTGTCCAGATTGTAGTAGACGTAATCGCTGTCCTTCTCCTGGACGGTCAGGAAATCGAGTTCGGAAGCGGTGAAGAAATTTTTGGCAAAGACCAGGTTGGCGTTGGCTTTGAAGCGGATCAGCATATCGGGGTAGACCGAGATGTTGATGTCCGGGCGCGGGGTGATGCGCAGACGGATTTTGCCCTCTTCGCCCTGCTGGTAATATTTCTTGTTGGTTTTGGCCGTGATCGACAGGTAGGGCAGCGGCGGCGCCTCCTGGGCGAACTGGGTCAGGCAGAAGGCCAGGGCCAGCAATCCGCAAGCAGCCGTGATTCTCAGCTTCATTGTCTGACTATAAAACCTTGCCTCGAGCCTGTCAAGCCTTGGCCGCCGCGAAATGGTCGAAGCCGTCATGCTCGACCCGCAGCTCCCGACCCCTGTCGAAAATCTTCACCCCCCGGTCGGCAGCGACGATACGGCCGATTTTCGTAAGCGGCGTATTACGCAAGGCCGAATGGAGCGTATCCAGATCGCCGGGCCGGACCGTACACAGCAGCGCGTAATCCTCGCCACCGCCCAGAGCCGTTTCCAATGGGGACAAGCGGCAGGACTGGCAGGCGGTCACGAAGCTCTCGTCCAGGTTCAAGCGGTCGGCGTCGATCTCGGCTCCGACCTGCGAGGCGGCGCACAGGCGCCCCAGGTCCTTGAGCAGGCCATCGGAGACATCCATCATGGCCGTGGCGCAGCGCCCCAGGATCAGCCCTTCCGCGAGCCGAGGTTCGACTCGGATGTGGGCGTCGATGAAGGGGCCGGATCTCAGCCCGGCCTGCAGCTGGTGCAGGCCCAGCTTGGACCAGCCCAGTACGCCGCAGACGGCCACGACATCTCCGGGCCGGGCCCCTCGGCGCAGGACGGGCCGCTCGGTCTCGCCGACGGCGGTGACGGCCACCGTCAGTTTGGCGCCGGCTGAAAAATCGCCCCCGGCCAGTTCCACCTGCCAGCGGCGGTTGCCCTCCTGGATGCCGTCGTAAAACTGTTGCAGCCACGCGCCCATGCAATCCGGCGGCAGCACCAGCGCCAAGGTGTAGAACAGCGGCTTGGCCCCCATGGCCGCCAGGTCGCTGAGGTTGACGGCCAGACTCTTGAGCGCCAGCTGCTGCGGGCTCAGCTCGCCCAGACGGAAGTGCACGTCCTCGACCAGCAGATCGCTGGTGATCACCCAGGGCCGATTGCCCGGAACGGAGCGGACGACGGCCGCGTCGTCGCCGATACCCACTCCGTACGAGAAGGGAAAGCGCCCGCGCAGGGACTCTACCCAGTCCTCTTCCCTCATATGAAGACCTTTTGGGTCATGACGGCGTTGACGGCGTCGGTGATGTCGTCGACGAAGATGAAATGCATGCCCTTGAGGAATTCCTGGTTGATCTCCTTGATATCCTTCTTGTTCTTTTCGGGCAGGACCACGGTGTTGATGCCGGCACGTTTGGCCGCCAGCACCTTCTCCTTGATGCCACCCACCGGCAGTACCTTGCCGCGCAGGGTCATTTCACCGGTCATGGCCACATCCCGCTTGACCTTCACCTTGCAGAAGGCCGAACACAGGGCAGCGATCAGGGTGACGCCGGCCGATGGGCCGTCCTTGGGGATACCGCCCTCCGGAATATGGATGTGCACGTTGAACTTCTCGAAATCCTCGGCGCTGACCCCCAGGGAATCGGTCTTGGACTTGAGGAAGCTGAGGGCGGCCGTAGCCGATTCCTTCATGACTTCGCCCAAAGATCCGGTCAGGATCAGGTTGCCCTTGCCCGGAATCAGCTTGACCTCGATGAACAGGATGTCGCCGCCGTACGGCGTCCAGGCCAGTCCGGTGGCCACACCGACCTCGTTCTCCTCGAGCAGCTGGTCCTTGAACAACTTGGCCGGACCGGCGTACTTCTCCAGATTCTTGCTGGTCAGCTTGACCTGATGCTTCTCGCCCATGGCCACCTTGTGCGCCACCTTGCGGCATATGGAACCGATCTCGCGCTCCAGGTTGCGTACCCCGGCCTCGCGGGTGTACAGGGTGATCAGACTCTTGAGTGCGCTGGCGGTGAAGCTGATGTGCTTGTCGCTCAGGCCGTTGGCCTTGATCTGGCGCGGCAAGAGGTGCCGCTTGCAGATCTCGATCTTCTCCTCCTCGGTGTAACCGTGGATGTGGATGACCTCCATTCTGTCCAGGAAGGCCGGCTGGATCGGTTCCAGCAGGTTGGCAGTGGTGATGAACATGACCTTGGACAAGTCGAAAGGCACACCCAGGTAATGGTCGACAAAGCTGTTGTTCTGCTCGGGATCGAGCACCTCCAGCAGGGCCGACGACGGGTCGCCGCGGTAATCGGCGCCGATCTTGTCGACCTCGTCCATCATGAAGATGGGGTTGTTGGTGCCGGCCTTCTTGAGCTCCTGGATGATCTTGCCTGGCAGGGCGCCGACGTAGGTGCGCCGGTGACCACGGATCTCGGCCTCGTCGCGCACGCCGCCCAGAGAAATGCGCACGAACTTCTTGTTCATGGCCCGGGCGATGGAGCGGCCCAGCGAGGTCTTGCCGACTCCGGGCGGTCCGACGAAACACAGAATCGGCCCCTGAGCGCTGTTGGTCAGCTTCTTGACGCTCAGGTACTCCAGGATACGGGTCTTGACCTTGTCAAGCCCGTAATGATCCTTGTTGAGGATGGTCTGGGCCCGTTTGAGGTTGAGGTTGTCCTTGGAGGCCGTATCCCAGGGCAATTCCAGCATCCAGTCCAGATAGTTGCGCAGCACGGTGCTTTCCGCCGACTCGGGGTGCATCTTGCTCAGCCGGTCGATATTTTTGGCAGTTTCGTCGGCCGCTTCCTTGGGCATTTTGATCTTGGCCAGGGCCTCTTTGTATTGAGTGATCTCCTCCCCGTTCTCGCTGTCTTCGCCGAGTTCCTTCTGGATGGCCTTGAGCTGCTGGCGCAGGAAGTACTCGCGCTGATTCTTGTCCATCTCGCCCTGGGCCTTGATATTGATCTGGTTCTGGATGTTGAGAAGCTCCAACTCGTAATTGAGGTATTCGTAGACTTTCTCCAGACGGCGAATCGAATTGACTTCGGCCAGGATCTTGTGCGAATCCTCGATCTTCAGATCCAGGTTGGAGGCGATGATGTCGGCCAGTTTGCCTGGCTCGTCGATATTTTCGGCGATGACGAAAATTTCACTGGGGATCTGCTTGCCCAGCTTGCCGATCTGCTCGAACTGCAGGCGGACATTCTTGATCAGGGCCTTCTGCTTGAGGCTCACCTTCTCGGGCTCGACATCCTCGACGGTTTCGATTTTGGCGTTGATGATCTGACCGTCATCCTGCAGAGCCGTAACCCGCACCCGGGTGACCCCTTGGACCAGGACCCGCAGACGCCCGTCGGGCAGCTTGAGCATACGCACGATCAGACCGACGGTACCTTCCATGTAGATCTCGTCGGCGCCGGGATCTTCCAGATTGGAATCCTTCTGGGTCAGCAGCAGGATCATGCGGTTGGTCGTCAGTGCCAGATCGACCGCCTTCTTGGACTTGGTACGGCCGACGTACAGGGGCACGATCATGTAGGGAAAGACCACAATGTCGCGCAACACCAGCACCGGCAATTCACCCGGTATATCGACTTGTTCGACCGGTTGTCCTTCCGGTTCGGTTCTTATCATATCGTTGTCTTTTTTTTCTTCAGTCATGGTTCACCCCTTTTTTCAACGGTCATTTCACTTCGATGGTGATTTTCTGATAGCGTTTCTTGGGGATCTGCACCACCAACACCCCATTTTCCATAGTCGAGGTAATATGGTTGGAATCGAGGGGAAAATCGATCATGATCTTCTTGTAAAAACTGCCGAACTCTCTCTCGAACAGGTAAAAGGTCATCTGGGCATCACCGGTTCGCGGCTGTTTTTTGACCCCTTTGATCACCAGCTCGCGACTGCCGTGGAGAATGATGGACACATCGTCCTTTTCGACGCCTGGCAACTCCACTTCGATGATCAGGTGCTGCTCAGTCTCGATGATGTTCGTCCGCGGTTCCCAGTCGACCTGAGTGCTGATACCCGACGAAAAATTCTTGCCGATCTCAACCTCAAAAAAAGGTAAATGCTTCTTGGCCATTCAATTCTCCTTTTTGAGCAGGTTGTGCAGCTCGGAGAGAAATTCTTCCAGACTGCGGAAATCCAGGTAAACGGACGCGAAGCGCACGTAGGCCACCTTGTCCAGAGTCTTGAGCCGCTCCATGATGTGTTCGCCGATGGCCTTGGTACTGACTTCTTTCTCGGAAGAGGACACGTACTCCTCCACCTTGGCGGCGATCTGTTCGATCTGCTTGGTGGGAATGGGCCTTTTCTCGACCGCCCGGTAGAGTCCCTTGCGGACCTTGTCCAGATCGAACTCTTCGCGCCGGCCGTCTTTTTTGACCACCACCAGCGGAATTTCCTCGACCTTCTCGTAGGTCGTGAAGCGCCGTCCGCACTGCAGACATTCGCGGCGACGACGGATATAATTACGCTCCTTGCTCTCACGGGTTTCGATCACTTTGTCTTCCAGGTTTTCACAATCCGGACATTTCATTTGTTTTTACCCCCTTGATGGTGCTCATTCCGAGCTCGAGACGTCTTACGGCGACGATGCCGGTCGCCAGAGCGATCAACAATAAAATGGTATGAAACAGCAAAGTATAGGCAACCACCGACCCGCTGTAGGCCGGAGAAATTCCGATCAATTCGTAAAATCCGATCTTGGAGGCGCTGTCCAGGGATCCGGCCATGCCGGGTGTGGGAATGGCGGCGCCGACCATGAGCAGAGCGAAGTAGGGAAGGGCCTGCAGCAGTCCGATCGGTCTCCCCCAGTCAAAGCCCTGCATGAGCAGCCAGAAAAAGGGAAAGACCCAGACCCAGACGAGAATCGAGGAAACGATCAGACGAGCCATATCCCGGGCGGGCAGGTTGACGTGCAGATTCTCGACGAAGGTGACCAGAAAGGACAACACCCGTTCGCGGAACCGTTTGGGAAAGAGCCGGGACGCCCGCTCCAGCCAGGTCCGCACCGTGGCGCTGAGGCCGCGACGGTTGATCAGGAAAAAGACGGCAAACAGGCCGAGAATCAGCGGAGCCGCCAGCCAGGCCAGTTGCTGCATGCGTACCAGCAGAGGGTTGCCGGCGTCGGGATAGACGAGGAAGGAAACCAGAAAAAGAACCAGCAGCATCAACAGGTCGATCATGCGCTCGATGACCACCGAAGCCAGACCTGCCCCCTCGGAAAAATGGAAGCGACGGGCGATCAGCACGCCCTTGGCCGGTTCGCCCAGTTTGCCGGGCATGACCGTGTTGAGGAAAAAGCTGAGTGAAATGAAGTAAAAAAGCTGCGTAAAGGGGATCCTGACCTGCTGGGCGCGCAGGATAACCCCCCAGCGGTAGGCTTTGACGGCGTACTGCAGCAGGATGCCGATCACAAAGGCGACGATGAAACCGGTATGGACGCCGTGCAGGGAGCGCCAGACCTCGGACCAGGCCACCCCTTTGAGGAAAAAAAACATCAGCAGAACAGCCAGTGACAACGGCAGAAGGCTACGCAGTATTCGCTTCATTTTGCAACATACTAATATGAAAACCGGCTTTAGTCAACCAAGAATAAGAGAATGTCCGATAAAACGACAGCAATCAGGGTGACATCAGCCAGGATGTTGGCAAATTCGCCGGCTGACTGCTGCTGTTTGTCACATCGGTCAGCCAAAAACCGCCGAAAAAAGCAAATTTTATTCCGATTTCGCTAAAAATCCCTGCTGTCGGTACCATTCAATCGTCCGCGCCAACCCCTGCTGCAGATCGACAAGCGGCCGATAACCCAGCTCTCTTCTGGCCTTGCCGGTGTCGAACCAACGGGACACGGAGAAGAAATCCAAACGGCGCCGGAACAAGGGCGGCGAGACCCGCAGCGGACGACAGATCCCCTCGCACAGCACGGCCAGGGCATAAACCGGCCAGAAGGGAACATGGAATTTCGGCAGGGTGACACCGAGCTGGCCGGCGATCAACCGACTCAATTCGTCGATGGTCGGCACCTCGTCGCCGCCGATGATGTAGGTCTGACCGGCAGCCGCCGGCGTCTTGGCCGCCAGCCAGAAAGCCTGGACCAGATCGTCGATGTAGGTCATGTGGTAGCGGTTACGGCCGCTGCCGATGATGGCGAAGCGCCGTCGCGCGATGGCTGTGAACATTTTACCCAGCCGCCAGTCCCCCGGCCCGTAAATTCCAACCGGACGGATAATGACGGTCTCCAATGCCGATTCGGCTCCGGTTTTGCCGACCAGTCCTTCGGCCTGCAGTTTGGAATGGCCGTACTCTTCATGCGGCGCGCAGGCGGATGCTTCATTTAACGGACCCGCAGCGCAATCGCCGTGGACGCCGACCGTGCTGCAGTAGACGAAGCGCTTCACGCCGGCCTGTACAGCTGCCTGCAGCAAACTGCCGGTACCCTGGACGTTGACCCGCCAGAAGCTCTCCCGGTCGGTACCGCCGTCGCGGTAGGCCGCGGCCAGATGAAATACCCAGTCGCAACCGGCCAGACTGTCGCGGTACGATTCGGGGCTGAGCAGATCGCCATAAACGATTTCGGCCCCCAGTTGCTGCAGCTCAATCGCCACCGAACCCGGCGAACGGATCAGGCAGACGACCCGGCAGCCTTCGTCCAGCAGCCGTCGCGCCAGATGGCGACCGACAAAGCCGCCGGCCCCGGACAACCAGACCTGACGGCTCATTCCTTCCCGGCGGCCGGATCGGCTTTTTGAACCGCTTGCCCCCGTTTCTTGATGATCTCGACCGGGTAGCCGAGAGCCACCGCCAGTTCAGGGATCCGACGGTGCACCAGGCTGCCGGCGCCGATGACCGCGCCCCGGCCGATCTTGGCCCCGTCGACCACGGTCGCCGAGGCTCCGATCCAGACATCCTCGGCGATGCGGATGCCGCCCTTGGAAATGGAGGGCTGTCGACAGATCGGCGTGTCGGGGTCATCGAAGCTGTGGTTGCCCCCGGCCACCAGAAAGGTGTTGCCGGCGATGATGCTGTAGCGGCCGATTTCCAGATGCTCTTCGGAAATGAAATAACAGTGCGGGCCGATGTTGACGTCGTCGCCGATATCGATATCGCCGCCCTTGCAGCTGACGATGGTGTTGCGGCCGATCATGACCCGGGCGCCGATGCGCAGCCCGTGGTTGGCATCCCCTTTGGCATCCAGCACCGTATTGTCGTCAAAGATCGTTCGCTCTCCGATATCGATTTTCTGCGGCTGACGCAAGGTCATGTGCCGGCCGAAAACCACCCCCCGGCCGATACTGCGGAAAAGTCCGCGGTAGAACAGGCCGCGCAGAGCCATACCCAGAGCGCCGCCCAGGCCGGAAAACAGGAAAGTCGTCAGTTCGAAACGCAGAAAAAAAAGCCACGAGGCGTCACCGACCACCAGGGATCTGTACTTGGCCGACCGTCCCCGGCCCTGGTCCATCATGCGGTTCTGCTCAGCCTTTTTCATACCAGTCCCCTCCCAGCGGGCGGTAGTCCCGGGCCAGTTCGCGACGGAAAGACGACAGATCGGTGTGCAGGTGATAGATTTCCGGGCAATGATCGTCGTAATCGCCGCACAACAGCGCGCCGCCGGGTTGGGCCGAACTCAGGCGGGCCAAGAGCCGCAGCGGCTCCTTGACGTGTTCGACCACTTCGTTGGCGAAACAGATGTGGTGCTCGGGCAGCTGCGGATAGGGCTGCTCGGGAGTCACTTCGATCCGTTCGACCCGCAGGCCCAGCCGTTCGGCACGGTGACAGGTGAAGTCCAACACCAGTGAAGGGATGTCGACCAGCACCAGCCGGTCCAGCCTGTCGCCCAGAGCCTGGGCCGTTTCGATCGAACGGTAGGCCAAGCCGCAGCCGTAATCGAGCAGCACTACCTTCTGGAAACGCCGCCCGGCCAGCTCGATGACGCCCGGCGCCTTTTTACGGTGCAGCTTTTTTTTGACTTCGCGCCGCAGCGAGCAGCAGGCCCGGGCGGCCTGGCCGCCGACCAGCAGTTTGAAAAAATAGGCGGCGTTGCCAAGCAGGGAAGGCCTGTGGTCGGCGTAAGACAGGAAACGGAACAGCGAAATGCCGGCGTGCTGCTGGTACAACTTGATGTAATCGGTCGGGTGATCGATGTTGTAATAGAAATCGTGGAGACGGATGAACTCCTCCGACAATTGCCGGAAACGGTTGCCGTGGGGACGGAAATGCTTGCGCAGGGTCAGGTAATGCCCCCTGACCAGGTCAAGGTGCCGGCCCTGGAGTTGAGCCATGTAGTCCAGAAACTGCTGTTCGATCGGGTTGATTCGGTTCATGACAGTCCCATGATACCACATCGATCCCGGCAGCTCAACCGAGTTGAAGGCCACCGGCAACTGTGATATAACCTTGGCATGATCACAGTTTCCAGCCCCGTTCTCACCATCATTCCCTGTTATAACGAAGCCGAAAACCTGCCGCAGTTCCTGCAGAAACTGGCCGCACTAATTCAGGATCATCCCGAAATCAGCCCCCTGTTCATCAACGATCAGTCCCGCGACGACAGCGCCCGGATCATCGACCGGGCCGGCTACCCCTACATCAGCCACCCGGTGAACCTGGGGTACAACTACGCCATCCAGACCGGGCTGAAGTACGGCATCCGTCAGGGCTTCGAACGCTTCGTCCTGCTCGATGGCGACGGTCAGCATCCGCCCGAGGAAATTCCCAAACTGCTGGCCGCCCTGGACGATTCGACGGACCTGGTCATCGGATCGCGTTTTTCCTCCGCATATCAGCCATCCTATCCGATCCCGTTCACCCGGCGTCTGGCCATGATCTTTTTTTCCCTGCTGACTTCGTTTCTGACCGGTCAGATGATTCACGATACCAGCTCCGGCTTTCAGGCCTTCCGTCTGAAAGCAGCCAAAACCATGGTGCCCATCTACGAGACCGAGTTCCCCGATTCGGAGGCCATCCTGCTGCTGCGGCGCCTGAAAATCCGGATCCGTGAAATCCCGGTCACCATGCGTATCCGTGTCAGCGGCTCATCGATGATCAAGATCTATTACCCGTTGCGCGCCCTTTCCGGTATCGTCTTCGCCCTGTTCAACATCTCGGCCATCAAAAAAAGGATCGTGCCATGACCGCTCTGTCCGCCTATGCCCGCATCTCGCTGACCGCCACCATGCTGCTGGCGGTACTGTTCGTCCTGCACCTGTCCCGTCGCAACCACATCAAGGCCGAACTGGCCATTCTGTGGTGCTTCATCCTCATCCCTGCGGCCCTGGTCACGGCGCTTCCATCGCTTCTGGGACTGATCGGCCGCCTGCTGGGCACCCGACACCCGGCCTCGGCCCTGAGCTTCCTCGGACTCGGGCTGTCCCTGTTCGCGCTGATTTTTCTGTCGGCAAAATTCACCGTACTGTTCGATCAGTTCAAGAACCTCAACCAGGAAACGGCATTCATCGAAAAACGGCTGCGTGACCTGGAAAACCAGATCAAAAAATGAACCGGCCCGACCGGCGGGAGTCGACGATGCCAAGCCATGACAGTTCGTTCAGCCACCGTTTCGTCCCGATCGTTTTGATCGTACTGACCCTGGCAGCCGGAATCACCCTGCGCTGCCTGTTTCCGACCGCCGATCCCCCCAAGGACATCACCATCAGCGGCGGCATCATCGGCGACCCGGGCCAGTACCAGTACGGCGCCCGCAACCAGATCCTGTTCGGCCAGCCGGTACTGGACGTTTTCGCCCCGCACCTGTTCTCGCCGCTGATCCATCCGCTCAACATCCTCGTCTACTCCTGGTTCGGGATCAGCCTGACCAGCCACCGCCTGCTGCCCTTGATTTTTTCGATCCTCATCCTCGGCTTTTTCTGGCTCATGCTGCAGCGGCTGCTGGATCGGACGACCGCTCTTCTGGCCAGTATTTTTCTGGCTTTTTCCTACCCGCTCATCATCTATTCCCATATCGACTACCGCGAATACCCGATGACGTTTTTCTGCCTGCTGGCATTCTGGGCCTTCGCCAGAGGTGCCGAATCGGGAAAAACTCGCCCCTTCGTCGTCAGCGGCCTGTTTTTTATTTTGTCCTTTTTATCGAAAGGATCGGGAGTCTACCTGCTGGCGGCCTTTATCGGCGTCGGTCTGGTCTGGCTTGTTGAAAAGCGAATCCATTGGCGGCAACTGGCCGCCTTCTGCCTGACCCTGGCCGCCGGCTTTGCCGGCTGGTGGCGGATCATTTACCTGTCCAACCAGGGTGTGCTCAAGACCCTGATGTCGGACAACAGCAGTGTCCGGCGTATCGACAGCCTGGCCTCGGCCTGGCAGAATCTCTGGACCAGCCCGATGATGCTTTTTTTGCGATACGACCCGGTTCTGTTTATGGTAGCCGGAATCATCCTGCTCTGGCTGATCACGGCCCGCTTCTCCAGGTCCGCCGCCCTGCCGCCGATCGTCGATCTGGCCTTCGCCTGGCTGGCCAGCGGCGCCCTGTTTCACGGCATCGTCAGTTACCGACCGACCCGCTTCTACCTGATCCTGATTCTGCCGGCCGCCCTGATCTCCGGCTACGGCCTCGGTCTGCTGTCGCGCAGGCAATCGCTGCAGCCCCTGAAACCTGTCGCCACACTGCCGGCTCTGCCGGTTTGGCTGCTGACGCTCATCGCCCTGGGGTTTCCCGTCTATTTTTCCATGCTGCCGCATTGGTCGGCACTCAAAATCAGCCTGCACCTGGCCGCTGCACTCGGCACCCTGCTCCTGTTCCTTCCCCATTGCGGATTATGGACGCGCCGTACCCTGGTCGGCCTGCTGCTGGCCGCTTCGCTGGCCTGCAACCTGGAGGCTTACCTGCGCTGGAGCCGGCAGCGCCAGTACGAAATGCCGGCCATCATCGAAATCCTGGCCAAGGCCATCCCGCCCAGCCGCATCGCCGGCAACTGGGCCGCCCACCTGTCCATCGGCACCCCGCACCGCACTTATCTCGCCTGGCCGGGTTTCATCAACTGGCAGAGCGATTTTCTGACCCGCAACCGCATCGAATACCTGCTGCTGGCCCGGCACCGCAATTTTGACGAGGTTTCCTTCTACCGCAATTTTTTCCAGGCTGAATGGCCCAAAATGCAACTCATGGCCGAATTCGATCTGCTCAACGCCAAGGTGCAGCTGCTCCGCCTGGCCCCCGAAACCGCCGCAGCTGCAGCGCAGATCGAAATGGAAGCTCTGCCCCGCAGCGCCGGGCAGGTTCGTTACCAGGCCGAGGCCGGCCAACAGATGGTGGTCCGCATCAATCAGGCCGCCGCAGTCGATTTCACATTGCCCGCGCCGCAAGCGACTTCCATATCCGGCCTGACCATCCGCGCCGCCGGTCGATTCAGTCTGCAGATCAAAAACGGTCCGGCCGCCCTGGCCCGGATCCTGATCAACAGTTCGGGCTCCGGCTTGAAAGAGGTCAGCCGGTTTTTCGATCCCCCCCTGAATCTCGGTTCACAACCGGTCATTGTCAGCGTCCAGGCCCTGGACAAGTCGGCGGAACTGGTCCTGGACCGGATCGCCTTTATGACCGAAAAAAGGTGAAAAAAAAAGGGCGGCCGCAACGGCCGCCCGGATATGTCAGTATCTGTCTTTGTCGTTTAAAACCGGAACAAACCGCCCAAGCTGAGCTGCATTCCCTTGCACTTGACTTCGTCAGCGACCTGGTTGCCCTTCAGATCCCGGGTACCGATGCCGTAACGGGCATCCAGCAAGAGGGAGAACGATGGGGATAACGCATAGTCGAACCCGAGTCCGAAAACCGGTCCGGCATCCACATCACCCCAGGTTTCATCCGTGTCGTCTTCGGTCACGATCTCTTGATTGGATTGACCCGGATTGTAGACCCACTGAAAGGTGCCGCTGCTTTTCTGTCCGTAGAAGAAGCCCAGCAGCAGGTAAGGACGAAGATGGCCGGCCTTGTCGATGCGCAGGGGCAAGCGGTACTTGCCGTAGATGGTAAGTTCCAGCCACGCCTTTTCGATGGCCAGATCATAGGTCGCACTGTTGTAGGTCAGCTGAAAGGTCGCATCCTTGTTTAGAGAAGCGACTTCGGCGCCCACGCTGATGTCCCGGGTGACGGCGTATTCGAACATGCCGGCGAAAGACATGGTCTGCTTGGACTTGGCAGTAAGGTCGGCCAGATCGAAGCTGTAGGAAGAGCTCAGCATGCCGAGCCGGACCCCGATCGCCCAGCGCGCCGTCTTTTCGCTTGCGCCTTCAACCGGAGCCTCTTCTTCCTTTACCTTTTCCTTCTTGACTTCCGCCTTCACTTCCTGAACAGGTTTCTCTTCAACCTTGGGCTGCTCTTTGGGCAGTTCCGGCTTCTTGGCCTCGTGAACCTTGGCCTGGGCCGTTTTGGGGCGTTTCACCAGGCGGTTCTTGGCCTCGTCCTTGATCATGACCGTCACCGCGCCGCCGTCCTTGAGGCAAACGAAGCTGTCCTTGATGACCGCCTTCTTGGCGTCGGCGATTTCGGCCACGATGACTTCCTCGTCCAGAGCCAAACCGCTGGCGATCAGGGCTTTGGATTCTTCCCGGGCCAGTACGCCGACCACGCGCTGACGGGCCACATCGCCGTCGAGAACGTAAACCACATCCTTGCCGGCAGCGGCGCTGACGATCGACTCGGCGACCACCAGCGCATTCTGGTGATTTTTCTTGACCAGAGTCAGCGAGAATCCGGTCCCTTCGGCGATGGTCTGCTCCTCGTCGGCGACAGCCAGGGCCATCCGGCCGTTCTGGTAACCCAGTTTGACGGCGTTCATCATCGTACCGGCAACGTTCAACTGGTAGCTGTCCTGGTCGAACAAGTCGGCCAGATCCGGAGTCATCTCCAGCAAGGCCACTTTTTTACGGTTGTTGACGATGGTCAGCAGCGGCTCGCCACTGGTAACCTGCTGCGCGGCGGCAGTCTTGAGTCCGGTGATCCGTCCGGCCAGCGGCGCGGCGTAAACCAGCGACTCCAGCGCCTGCTGGCGCAGCCCGGCCAGTTTTTCCTCGACGCGCCGGATCTGTTCTTCGGCCTGGGCTTCCGCCTTGGCGTTGCGTTCCTTCCAGGCCTGACGGGTCTTCAGGCGTTTCTGCCAGAGAGCTAGTTCTTTCTCGAAGGCCGCCATCTCGCCTCGCAGACCTTCGTTGAGCTCCAGCATATGAAAATCCATCGACACCAGATCTCCCTCGCCGACCAGCAGCGCGGTGACCGTGCCATCCACTTTGGCGGTGACGGAAACGGATTCGGATTGCAGCGTCCCCTGAAAACTCACATGCTCCACAAAGCTCTGCCCGGCAAGTTTCTCGGTCAGAACGGGAACCTTCTTGGGACACTTGGCCGGTTCGTCCGCAGCCATCATCAGACTGGATAAAACCAGCAACGACAGGATTATAAGACTGATTTTCTTCATCAACATCTCCTTCTATGAATTTTTATCACACGCGCTTCAGCCATTCTATTATCAACACCGGTTGGGGATGCGGCCTAACCCGGTGCAAACTTCATGCGCAGAAAATGGATTATACCATGTGCCCTGAAAAAAAAAAACCGCTGAAAAATCAGCAGCGGAACATGGCCAGGGCCGCCGCCACCTGGTCCTTCAGCGCCGGGCGCTTGGGCCGCAGTTCGTCCAGCCAGGAGGACTGTTCTGGCCGGGCGGCCGCCGCCAGACCGAGCAGATTGTCCCGGGTGATCGGCGATTTTTCGGCCAGCAGCATCTCCAGCACCCGCACTGGCCCGCTCAACAGCCAGGATGGGCAGGGCAAAGCCAGGTAACGGATCCGCCGGGAACGGGCGATCTGGGCCAGAAACCGCTTCATGGTCAGTTCGCCGGGTTCGTAGAGACTTCTCACCTGGCCGCTCAGAGTCTGGAATTCGCAAAGCGCCCGTTCGACGGCGACGGCCACGTAATCCACCAGCAGAGGAAACACCGGATTGCGACCGCCGTCGATCAGGGGGAAAAAATGGAAACGCCGCAGCAGTTCGCTCAGGGTCAGGAAAACCCCGCCGTCGCCCATGACCAGGCCCAGGCGCAGGGCGACCGCACCAGCGGCCGTCAATTCCCGCTCGAGCTCCAGTTTGCCGCGACCGTAGGCCGAATCGACAGTACCGGCCGAAATGGAGCTGATGAAAACCTGCCGGATCAGGCCGAAGGCACGGCAATCTTCGGCCCAGGCCGCTGTGCCCTGGAAATTGGCTGTACCGTCGGGATCATGCCGTTTCAAGGCACAGTGGACCATACCGTCGGGAGCTACCGCCTCGAGAATCGGCCGTAACGAATCACCGAACCTGGGTACGGCCAGTCCCTGGCGACGCTGGCATTCACCCAGGCCGATGGCCTCATGCCCCATTCTTGTCAGGTCCGCACACAGGTGTCGGCCGATGAAGCCGCCGTCTCCGCTGACCAGAATGCGCACGGACCTACTCTCCCCTGCGGCCCAACTGGTCGCCGATACGCATGGCGTTGGCCATCATCAGGAAACTGGAATTCTTGGCCGCCAAACGGGAAAAGAGACTGCCGTCGGCCACATACACTCTTTTTTCCCCACCCAGGCGTCCGGACAGATCGCACTGGTAATCTCCCTGCGGCTGTTCGCACATCGGCAAAGGACCGGCGTAGTGGACCGCGTAGCCGTTTCTGGCCCGCTGCACCAGTTGCGGCACGGTCCAGGCACCCAGCTTGAACAGCGACAACAGGACCTTGCGCATGGCCTTGCCGGGGTAAGGGAACTCCCGGCCCCGCAGAAGCAAACGCCCGCCCGACAAGGACAGGCTGCCGCCCTGGCTGGAATCGATGGGGAAGTACAGGAAGAGCACCATGGCGGCCGGGGAGAGGTAACGGGCCAGAGTCAGATTGGCCCGGGCACTCAAGGGGAACATCTCCACCAGCGCGCCCCGGGGCGGCGAAGTCAATTCGATGGCGCTGCCCTGCAGAAGCAGCCCCATCTCCCGGAGATCGAAGACCAGGTTGAGCTGCGTCATGGCGAAACAATCCGTCTCCTGGGCGGTACCGATGAAACCGGGAAAAATCATCGGCACCTGGTAGAGCGGATTGTCGATGATCGGCAGACGGCTGCGCTGATCCTGGCGGCTGGTCAACACCAACTTGGCGGTATTGATCGCCCCGGCGGCCAGAACGAGCGTCTTGGCGAAGATGGTTCTCCTGCAGCCATCCTGCAGCGAACGGGCCTCCAGTTCCACATGATCGGCAAAACTCTTGTACGAGAGAGCCAGCCAGCCGGGCTGATACTCTGCCAGGCCGTCTTTGACCGCCTTGGCGATGGTGAAATACGGATTGTACAGCGCCGGATTTTCTGCCCGCCACATCTCCATGTTGTCGTAGCGCAGAGCCGCCCGACCATCCTTGGCCTGCGAGAGGACGGCCAGACGCGACAAGCCGCCGTACACGCCGCGCCGGTTCATGGCCCGTTTCTTCTTTTCGTAGCTGGCCAAAAGCCACCGTCCCTTGGACGACAGTTTCAAGGGTGGTTGCAGTCCATCCGCGGTACCGAAGTAGGCGCCCAGGTCATCGGCGGCGCCGCTGATGCCGATCTCTTCGGTCAGGCGGTCAAAAAAGGGATCCAGCTCCTGCTGGCGGATCGGCAAACCGACCAGATCGCGGGATACGCTGCGGAACAGCCCGCAGCCCCAGGCGGCACCCAGGCCGCCCCGGGCGTAACTGACAAAAGGGGTGAACCCGTCCTCCTCTCTGGGCATGATGGTGCGGTTATCCCGCATCACGTAGCTCAATTCGGGGGCGACCATCTTGGGCGGGCGTTTATCACCGTGAATGACGTTGTACAGGCCCTGGTAGCCGCTACCGATCATGATATCGAACACGTCGCGTTCCTGCCTGAGCCGGTACAGGTTGTCCGGTTGATCTTCGGAACCGGGGGCGTCCGGCGCAAAGCCGACATCGATCAGCAGCGGTTTGACGCCCTGTCCGATCAAACCCATCATGACGCCTGCCGCCGCCGCGCCGGCACCAACGATCACCACATCAGCCATTTTTCAGAGCTCCTTTGTGAACCGACAAGAGGATCAGTCCTTTCAGCATCTTCCACACCGACCGCAGTCCGGCACCGACCAGCGCCAGCCAGGCCCGGATTCGTCGCGTCCGCTCGGAGATGAACGCAGCGTAGTTTTCCGGCAAAGTCTCCGCCAGGTAAACCATGACGCGGAACCTGTCGCAGAGAATCGGCAGCTTTCCGCACCAGCGGGCGGCCATTTCCAGGGCTTCCCAATCTCCGACCCGGTCCATTACCGCCTGCTGACGCTGTATATCAGCCTCATCCAGACGTCCGTTCATGCCGATCACCGCCTGCTCGTAACGGGCCAGCAGACAGTCGGGACAGGGTCGGGCGAACAAAACGGCGTATATGCGCCGGGCTTCTTGCTGGTAACGGTTCACATCTTCAGTCTGCATTGCTTTCACCTGCATTTTTCAACGTAAAGCCAGATCCGAGAACCGGCAAGGCTTGTCGGTCCTGATCTGAATGTCACGCAACGGCCCGCTGCCGGCCCGGGACCGGTACGGCCAGCTCAGGCGCTGCCTTGGACTGGTGACGACCTGCTCGTCAGCCGCCTGATCGTCGAAAATCGCCCGGACAACCGTCCCCGGCGGACCGTCGACCGTCAGTTCCAGAGTTCGGCAGTCCTCCGGAATATAGCGGCGCCCCAGACGATAGTGTACCGCATCCCCGGTTATACTGTCCCTCAGCACAGCCACCAAACCATCGGGTTTGACCTGCAGCTCATCCAGGATCCCATCCCGCTGCGCCTGGCGGAAACCGGCCGTCAATTCTCTCCAGGCGCGCCAGTAGTCGCGTCGGATCGCTTCACCGGCCTCGCCTCCGGGTATCTGGTCCCAATCCCAGAGCTGCAAGCGGTCCACGACCAAGATCAAAACACGGCCCGCGACCAGTTCGGCCGCTATCTCCGGCATACCGATCTGGCGGGCGATCAGCTCGTCGCCTCCGCAAAAAATCCCCTTCTCGTACAATCCAAGCGGATCATTGATGCCGACGCCCAGGTAACCGTTGTAGAACGGCCGGCGCGCGTCGAGCAGGTGCGGCAGGTACATGTTCTCGTAAGCATCACCTTTGTAATGTGGCAGGATCAGGACTCCGCTGTCGGAACGCATCTTGGCCACCAGACTGAACAGGGCGCTGCGCCGGGGATCGAGCAACGGTCCGGTCGCCAACTTGGCCGGGAAGCATTCAAATACCCAGATCAAGCCCAGCAGAATCAGTACTGCTTTTTTTCTCTTGGCGGCCTGCAGCCAGCGACAAAATCCCAGAACAGCGAGCAGGAGTAACACAAAAAAAACATAGTAGTACAGCCTGTAGCCGCGCAAACGACTCAGCTGAGACAACAGATGGCTCATCAGGTTGAGCGGGTTCAGGAAATCCGGGATCAACCGGTAAGGGGCCCGGAAAAAAGTCAGCCCCATGATGAACAGGACCATGCTGATCCAGCGCTCCAAACTGCCAAAGCGGGCATTGAAACCCAGGAAAGCCGCGACAATCAGCAGAAGCACCGTCAGCAACCCGATATCCCCGATCCACAGCAGAGACTCGCCGGAAATACGCCGGGAAATGGGCAAAAGAAAGCTTCCCGCCACGACCAGAGAGAACAGTCCCCACCAGACCCAGGTCACGACGAGTCGGCACTTCATCTCGGGCCCGGGACGCCAATAAAAATAGGCCAGCATGAAAAAAGCCAGGCCGCCGATGAACAGGGGCATGTTGTACAGACTGTACCGGGCTATGGTCAGTGGGTGCCAGGCCGAAAACAGGTAATAACCCGGCAGCAGGGTCATCATGTCGAAACCGCCCCGGCCGTACTGCAACTGCAACGGATTGCGCAGGTAAGGCCAGAAAACGGCCATGATGGAAATTCCGGCAAAAAGAAAAGCCGCGCCGCCCTCCAACAGGGCTTTTCCCTTCCGCCCGGCCAGCATCAGGAGTCCGGTCAGCCAGACTCCGGCGAAAACGATGGTCGAAAAGAAAAACAGCGACAAATCGAAAAAGCCCTGGACCACCAGCCAGAGTGAAACGGCGTACAGGTCGCTTCGCTTCTGCTGGCGCAGATACCGGACCAGCGCCGCCAGTCCCCAGAGCACAGGAAAGAAAAAAATCATGTTCAGGTGCAGATAACTGATTTGCTTGAAGGGGTGCAACGTCAAAATCGCCGCCCCGAACAAAGCCGGTGCGAACGGTGCATCGAAAGCCGTAAACAGACGCCGCGCGCCCAGACCGGCCATGACCACGGCAAACAGCAGCAGCAGATTGTAGAGCAGGGGCAGGGAGCGGACGCCCAGCGCCCAGAGCGGGGCAATCAAAGCCCCCTGACCGAACATGTTCACTCCGGCGGTCAGGGTGTCGGGCAGAGGATAGTATATAGGGAACTGGTACAGTTTTCCCCAGTCGCCGCTGACCAGGCAATCGGCGACATGGACCGTAACGGACAGACTCAGATGGTTGTCGGTATTGTCCGGAACGACGATGAGCCTGGAAAAATTGGGCAGCAAGAAATACAGACTGATCAGGGCCACGCCCAGCAGCAGCACGAGCTCGGTTATCCGCTGCCTGCCGCTCATTTCGCCATCCGCAATGAACGATTCAGGTAACTGGCCAGGTCGGGTTCGATCCATACCGACCTCGGTTTGACCACGCCGGCATCCACGGTCCAGACAGTCATGGCGTAATCTGCGGCGATGTCCAGAGTCACCGTCTCCTGGTACGAATTCAGGACCCAGTTGCGCTGGCTGATACCATCAGGACCGATCACTTTCGAACTGAGCTCGAGAAGCGGAGACGTCGCCGGGGCATCATCCCGGGCAGAGGCCCGCAGGCGGTAGGTTCCCCGCTGCAGGAAGACGACCTGTTCCTGCGCAGCTGACTGCAGATAAACCCGCTGCAGATAAGTGTAGAGCCGGACATCCAGTCCGGTGCGCTTGTAGAAGCTGATTTCCTGGTCATGGTAAGCCGCTGAACTCAAATCGCCGTTGATGTCCGGCATTTCCTGGAACATGACCGGCGTATCCCGGCGATTCAGGTCCTCGTCCTGGAAAATCGGCTCGAACAGCAACCAGACCTCCGTTTGCGAGCCGTCTGCCGTAATCCGGTACACCCAGTCATGATGGAGCTTCTGGTGAGAAGCCCCCATCAAGGTGAATGGAACCGCGCCCAAGCAGTCGGGCAGGACGACTTGTTTACCGTTGACATCCACAAGCACCCGCGTGGGCTTGTCCGGAGAAAAGATCATGCCGCGAAAACCGCTGATTTCCCGCTGGCTGTAAATCATGCGCCAATCCGGGTCCACCCCGGTTTTCAGTAAACCCGGCGACTTCTCGTAACGACCTGTTGGATAGGCGACGGTGTCCCGCAGCCGGTGCAAGGCAAAAGCTCGGGGCAAAAGAATACGTTTGTCGGCCGAATCCAGTTTCATGCCGGCCAGGGCCGTATGGTACCAGAAGGTGACATCTCCGTCCCATTCGCTGAAGCGCGGTTTGCAGATTTTATGGAAAGGCAGGTATTCCTTGAGCCGGTAATGCAGTTCAAACCGTTTGTCCTCGTCCCCGTTACCGGAGAGCAGGTAATCGGCCAACAGGCCTGAACTGACAAAAGGCATAGCCTGCGGTCCGTGAAAAACATCGCTTTCCACCCCGATCAGGTCCCAAATCCCCTTGTCGCCTGGACGAACCGGCGAGAAGTTCTCCCGGACAAAGACCGTTTCGGGTTCGAAATGGCGATCCCGGAACTCGATGGCTCGATCCAGAGTCGATGCGGTTCGCCACAGGTTGAACCGTTTGACGGAGTATGCGCTCTGCCAACCCGTGTAGGCCAGTGCTCCGACAGCGAGCAAAACCCAGCCCGTTCTGTGCAAGCGGGTCGCATTCCGACTCTTTCCCGGCCTGGGCAGCAGATCCATGACGACAAACTTGGCCGCCAGCAGAGAAAGCGCCGCATAGAGCGGCAAGCCCATCCGGTGGGCGTAAAAACCGGAATACCCCAATATGCCGACGAACGAGGCCAGTGTGGTCCATATCAGCAGATCCTTCCAGCTGAATCGCAGCAGCAGAAAAAGCAGCGCGCCCAGAACCGCCAGCATGACAAACGGGCCGAAACTGGCGATGAAGTCTTTCAGGTACAGCAGATAGGAGGCCGATCCCTTGTCGTACAGCTCAAAGCTGAAGTACAGTTCGTTGACGTAGGCAAAGGCCGCCTTGACATTGCCCACCAGTCTGACGGCCCAGTTCGGCGCTCCGGCGAAGAAGCCGAGGACGAGCCAGGCGGCTGAAACCAGCAATGTTTTGATCGTACTGCCGATCCCACGTCGCCAGTGGCTGGCAACGACCAAAAAAATCAGAGCCGGAATTTCAACCGCCGCCTGGAATTTGGCAGCTATGGCCAAACCGGTGACCAGACCGAGCAGGCACAGCTTTTTGGTCGTCTTTTCTTCCCAGTACGACAGAATCAAATAGAGCTGGACCGTAAACAGAAACGCCAGCAGCAGGTCAACCTTGAGAATGTGACTGTCCAGGATCAGCAGCGGGTTGACGGCGGCGAGCAGAGCGGCGAGCAAGCCGACTGTCGTCGTAAAAAAACGTTTGCCGATACGGTATATCCAGAAGACCTGCAGCATTCCGAACAGGGTGGACAGTAAGCGGCCGACGGCCATGACGATGGTCCGGCCCGTTTCGCTGACCCACAATTCCCCGCTGAAGGAGATGACTCCCAAAAAGGACAGGATCGGTCCGTAGATCAAGGACAGCCAATAATTGATGTATTGAAAAAAAGGGGGGTAAAAGTGAATGGGAAACGGATCGCCGGGCAACTGGCGTATCCAGCCGAATATGGTATCCTCATCGGCGACGATGAACCTTCCCCACTGCTGCAGACGCAACGACAGACCGAGCAGCAGCACGGCCCACAACACCAGGCGTTTGATTCGTTCCGGTTCCTTCAAATTCAAACTCATCGGCAATACCTTCACAACACAAGCCGCCAGATCCAATGGAACCTGAAGCGGCCGGGGACACATGGCAACCCTGTATGAAAAGCACCTCGAGACGGCATTCAATCGGCCGAAATCGTCGCGACACTGTCTCCGCCATTATAAGGGAAGCGTCGTTCCCTTGTCAAAGCCGGCTTCGCCTCAAGGTATCTGGCCGCTCGCCTGTTCGGCGAGCCTTTTATCAGAACCGAAACGACAGCGGTTTGACTTTTTCGACGTCGGACCGTATAAATACTCTATTGCCGTACGCCATGAGATCGGCCCATGCATAGCGCAGCGGACGCCCGGAGGATGCGAAATACAAATGGTCGTCGTCGTCATTCCAGCCTTTAAAGTAAAAAGACATATTCTGGATGTCATCGCCCGTTTGGGACCGGAAGTGGATAAAATTCTGGTCGTAGACGATCACTGCCCGGAGCAAAGCGGCCTCTTCGTACGGGAGAACAGCACCGACCCGCGTTTGGAGGTACTCTACAACGAAAAAAACCTGGGCGTCGGCGGAACGGTTAAAAGAGGCTATGTCCGAGCCCTGGATCTGAACGCCGATGTGGTTATCAAGATCGACGGAGACGATCAGATGGACCCCGCCTATTTGAAAAGTTTCATCTCTTTGATCGTCGACCATGGCTTCGACTATGCCAAGGGGAACCGCTTCTTTTACCTGGACGAACTGATGAAGATGCCCAAAACCAGGCTGATCGGCAACGGTCTGTTGTCTTTGATCAACAAATTCGTCAACGGTTACTGGAATATCATGGACCCCACCAACGGTTACACGGCCATCCGGGGCGATATGCTCCGGCAGCTGCCCCTGCACAAGATCGACAACCGGTACTTTTTTGAGAGCGACATGCTGTTTCGTCTCAGCATCCACCGCGCTGTGGTCCAGGACCTGGCCATCCCGGCCCGTTACGCCGGTGAACGGAGCAACCTGTCGATCAAACGGGTCCTGTGGGAATTTCCCCCCAAATACATCAACCGCTTTTTCAAACGAATTCTGTACCTGTATTTTTTACGGGATTTCAATGTGGCCAGCATCGAAATGCTGTTGGGATCGGCGTTGATGATTTTCGGTACGGTTTTCGGCATTCACTTCTGGTTGAAAAGCCTGTCAACCGGCTCGTTGACCAGCAGCGGTTCCGTGATGCTCAGCGCCTTGCCGATCATATTGGGCTTTCAGCTTCTGCTGTCCGCATTGAATTTCGACATCCAGAACGTACCCAAAAAAACAGAGAATACGAGCCGGAAACCAAGATGAAAAAATTTTTCCTGAATCTGATTGCCCTGCCTTTCCTGAGCCGGATTTACGGTCATCTGACCCGTATGAAACGCCCTCGTTGTCTGGTACAGCTGATCATCAAACGCTTTGTTGCCCACTACCGCATCGATCTCGACCACTATCAAGGTCAGCTGGCCGATTTCAGATCGCTGGCCGATTTCTTCGTTCGCCCGCTCAACCCCGCCACCCGTCCGCTGCACCCCGATCCAAGCTGCATTCTTTCCCCCTGCGACGGCAAGGTCGCCGATCTGCAGAAGATCAGCTGCGACAAGGCCGTCCAGGCCAAGGGACTGGATTATCCGGTGTCCGCTCTGATCGGCGAAAAGCCGGATTGGTCCAGGGAATGGTGGCTGTGCACGCTCTACCTCTCTCCGGCCAATTACCACCGTTTCCATTACCCCTGGACCGGGCGCCTGCTGACAATCCGGCAACTGGGCAACCGCCTGTATCCGGTCAACCGTCACGGGGTCCAGGCCATCCCCGGGCTGTTCGTCCGCAACGAACGTCTGGTGCTGTGCTTCGACCTGGCCGGCTGGCCCGCTTATGCCACGGCCGTCGGCGCCACTTTTGTCGGCAGCATCGCCTTGCGCGCCCTGGAAAACAGGACGCTGGACAACGGCTGTGTCACCATCGCTCAAAACATCGAGCAACTTGAAGAAATGGGCCGCTTCAATCTCGGTTCGACCATTATTTTACTCTTCCCAAGCGGTCTGGCAGAACCTGTAGTCGAGACAGGGCAGGCCATCAACACCGGTCAGCCTGTTTTCCGCTTCCGACACTGAGCGTTTGACTTCAGACCCGCAACTGTTTGGCGGCCAGTTCGGGACTGACCGGGTTGATGGTCATTCCGCTGGCCCATTCGACACCACCGATCGGGTATAGGACCGGACGCAGCTCGATGTGCCAGTCGAAGAAGGCGTCCCAGGTTCTCAGTTGCAGCGGAGCCGTGTACAGGACCCATTGCAAGGCCCGTTCCCCCAGGACCTCCCGCATCCTGTTCAAGACCAGTTTCATGGCCTGAGCCAGTTCCAGCAGAGACGCACGTGACGCCCGCTCAAAGCAGGCTTCATGTTCCCGGGGCTGGAACAGGGATGCAAACGGAAACGACGCTGCATAGGGCGCAAAGACCGTCAGATGTTCCCCGTTCCAGATCAGACGCTGTTCATCGCGGATTTCCTGCGCCAAGCGGTCGCAGTAGCCGCAACGCCCGTGAAAATGCTCGTAGTTCAAGCCGTTCTGCAAACGGATATCGAGCTGTGGAACTACGATCGGCACAGCCAGAATCTGAGCGTGGCAGTGGGGGATGGTCGCCCCGGCCGCGGCCCCCTGGTTCTTGATGAACAAGAGAGACTGCAGCCGAAAATCACGGCTCAGGTCTTTGATACGTTGCTGCAGCACGAAAAAAGAGTCGAACCACTCATCCTGACTCATGTCGGCCGCCGCGGCGATGTGCCGGCAACTGTCGATGATCACCTCATGGGCGCCGACCCCTGCAATCCAGTCGTAAATGCCCATGCCCATTTTTTTCATTTGCGGTTCGACCCGCAGAGCCGGAAATCGGTTGGGAACAACCCGACAGCTCCAGTTGGCATCGTTGGCCGCCCCTTGCGGACGGACGGCGCTGATTTCGGGAGGAGTCATCGTCTCGTTACCCGGGCAGAACGGGCACAATGGGTCGGCCGCCGGTCTGGACAGCGGTTCGATCATCGTTTCTGCCCCCGGACGGCTCAGACGTTCCGGGGCGATGATCACCCATTGATTGGTCAGAGGGTCATGGCGGATCTCGCTCACGGGTCCACCTCGAAAGCGTTTTGCAGATGAGTGAGTTTCATCTTCCCATTATCCTCCAGAACCGAGATGATATCGAAACGGACGCGGTACTGGTTGTACCGTTCCCGGGCATGGAAACAGATCGCACCCGAAACCAGCCGTTTCTGTTTGCGGAAATCGACAAATTCCTCGGGGTCTCCCTGATCCGGACGGCGACGGCTTTTTACCTCGACAAAACAGAGGATGTCTCCGTCCAGGGCGATCAGGTCGATTTCCGCCGGACCAGAACGGACATTCTGGCCGACGATTTCGTACCCTTTGTCCAACAGGTACCGCGCAGCCATCTCTTCGCCCATCCGTCCGGAAAACCCCGGGCTGTCCGGACAATCGCCGTATCCAATCAGGCTGCCAGGCTTCTTGCTCAAGATGCTGAACCCCCGCTGGCGGTAAGGCCAGTCAGACGGCCGCTGTCGACGATCATCGCCGGCCGCAGCCAGTCCGGCAGCCATGCCTCCCGGGCAGCAGTCCCTTGCCGGAGTCGGAACAATTCCTCCAGCATGACGGCCATGCGTGAGGAATACTCCGTCGACGCCTCGCCGGGAAAGACCTCGTATAAACGACGACAGGCCAGCGAGCTTGTGCCTGTAGCCTGGATTCCGTCGACAAAACGATCATGCTTGCCGATATAGGTCAGGTAACCGGTCTGGCTGGCGAATTGGCAATCAGCGATATCCAGCGGTCCCTGGCTGAGGCCGGTAAGGTCGGCGACAACACGGGGAAAGGGGTTTCCGCTCAGGTAGGAATTGGCCCGCAGATACTCCCGGGTCAGCAGTCTGGCCCGGCCGTTCACCGCGTTCAGGGTGTTGATCACGATCGTCGACATGGGCAAGTACGGCTCGAAACGGTTGCAATCGGGATCCGCCGTTGACAGGTCGCTTTCCGAAAAAAGAACTTGGTACAGGCTGAAACAATCGCCTGCAAACGTTTCCACGTTTTCCAGGACAATATGCGGTGAAAAGGTCTTGAGAGGAAATCTCTCCAGTACCCTGTCGATGCCGTCCGCGAACTTGCCCGAGCCCAACACGGAGACCATCAGCGGGTAGGCCTGCTCGGGCAGCCCTTCTTCGCTCACCCGGTCGCCGATGCGCTCCAGATGATCGAGCAATTCGGCGGCGGATCCGTAAGCTCCGGGCGGCATCAACTCGTCCAGGGGGCTGTCGATACCGCCCTGGGTCAGCTTCACCCCCAGAACATGCAGGCAGTCGGCCATGGCCACTAAACCGGTGAAACGGGCCCAGGATGGGCAAGCAGGTTTCGGAATCAGTTCCACATCGATCAGAGTACAGCCCAGAGTTTGCAGTCGTTCCAGCAACCGGCTCTGGCCGGACCAGCCCTTGAACAGGCCCAGGGAGGAAAGAAAGACCCAACTGCCGGGAGCGATCGTATCGGGATCGATGCCGTCCAGGCCCAGAACCCAGGGCGACGGACCGGCATCGTCAGCAACGGAGATTCCGGCAGCGAGGTAGCTGGCGTCATCGAAAGTGCAGCCCGCCGAGGGTTGACGGACGATTTTGACCGAGTTGCCTTTCTGCAGACGCATGCAGTCTGCAGGTGTCAGGGGAGTGCAAGGTCTTTGATTGCCATCGGGCGCCCGGGCCAGCAGAATATTGAAATCCATGGCTGCACTCACCATTCCTGCCTCAACCATAGCACCCCATGGCTCCGGCGTCAACCGGGAACCGTCAACGCCGCTTCAACCTCTTTTCGATCTCTTCCATGTCCAGCCGGACTGTGATCGGTCGACCGTGTGGGCAGTAGTCCCGCTGCTCCAGAGCGAAATAGTCATCGAGCAGACGCTTCATCTCCAGTTCATGCAAGGGATGGTTGACCTTTATGGCGCTCTTGCAGGCGATCGTCGCCAGGCGACCCGGAGTGCGCGCCCTGTCGTCGGACGTCTCCTCGTTCAGCAACGCCAGTAAAGCCTCCCGGCACTGAGCATCGGCGAGTTCGGCCGGATAGGCACGGATGGAAAGCGAGCGGACGCCCAGCGGTTCCAGCTCGAAGCCCAGCTTTTGCAATTCTTCCCGTTTGTCTTCGAACTGGGCCCACTCCCGCGGTGACAGCTCGCACAGTATCGGAAACAAAGTCGCCGCTGTCGCAATTCCCCCTTGCTGGATGATCTGTCGGTTCAGGCGGTTGTAGATGACCGTCTCGTGGGCGTTGTGCTGATCCACCAGCAGCAGTTCAGCTTTTTTTTCAACGACAATGTAGGAATTCTGGAACTGACCCAGCAGGCGATAGCCATCGGCCTGCGCAACCAGGGAGCCCGGGTCCGCTTGCATGGACGATTCGGTCAATGTGTTGAAACCGAAACCGGAGGGCGTTTTTTCGTAATCTGGGTTATGCGCCTGGATTTCCCCTGTACTGAATACCCCATGACGCTCCGCAACCAGACCGGGCATGACCGTTTTACCCTTGATCACGGCAGTCAGGCTGCGATAAACCCAGGAAAACAGTTTCTGATTGTCGGCAAATTTGATTTCCAGCTTCATGGGATGGATATTGACGTCGATCTCATGGGCGGGCACGGCAAGCAGCAACACCCCCTGAGGCTGACGCTCCTTCTCCAGGCAGCCGCTGTAGGCCTGGTTGAAAGCGGCCATCAGAGTCTTTTCCCTGATATTGCGGCCGTTGACGAAGAAAAACTGCCGTTGCCGATCCCGGCCTCCCCGGCCCGGTTTACTGACCCAGCCACTCATGCGCCAGCCTTGGATCGCTTCCGTCTCTACGATCAGCAGCCCCTCCAGAAACTCTTTGCCAAAAACCTGATAAATTCTTTCCTGCAGGCTCTGCACTGCCGGAAAGGAGAACAGTTCCCGGCCATTGTGATGCAGCGTGAAGCTCACCGACCAATAGGCCAGAGACAATTGCTCGATGTAGCGCAGGATAGCGTTCAGCTCGGTCCGTTCACTTTTCAAAAAACGGCGCCGCACCGGGAAGTTGTAGAACAGATCGGCGACCGAGATCTCGGTTCCCTTGGGGCAGACCGTTTCCTGACGTTTTATCTCCTGCTGGCCTTCCAGTGCCACCGAAGC
Source organism: uncultured Clostridia bacterium (assembly GCA_964465065.1). Taxonomy (GTDB): domain Bacteria; phylum Acidobacteriota; class Aminicenantia; order UBA2199; family UBA2199; genus CAYMND01. Next base: position 45,441 of record CAYXHZ010000011.1, on the reverse strand, counting down.
ACCCAATCCGCTATGTCCCGTCGAACTGATCAGGGTGATCCTGGACACTTCGGCGATCGAAGGCAGCGCTTCCCCCCGAAATCCCAGGGATTCCAGCCGATCGAAATCCTCCAGCCTGACCAATTTGCTGGTGGAATGCCGTGAGAATGCCGGCAGGATGTCTTCCGGGAAAAAACCGGTCCCGTCATCCCGAATCCGGATCAGTCTCTTGCCCCCTTCCTCCAGCTCGATCCGGACGCTCCGCGCCTGTGCGTCCAGCGAGTTTTCCACCAGCTCCTTGACTACGGACAAAGGCCGTTCAACCACTTCCCCAGCGGCGATTTTACTGTAGACCTCGGCGGCCAACGCTTTGACTATACCCATTGTTTTTCCTGATATCAGTATATCAGTTGTTGCCGGTCAGAACCATGCCGATATCATCATGGACATAGCTGCCGTCATTGGCGAAAGGACCGTAGGCGGAATCGTCGGGTGAACTGAGACGGGTCACGCCATCGGAAAAAGGAGTCGACCACAAGCCATCCACACCGGCGGACAGGACCAGGACCCGGTGCGCGGCGGTGCTGGTCAGGGTGTTTCCCGGAAAATAGCGGGCACTGATGACGTACTGCCGTCCCCAGGGGTCCAGGTAAGCCGGTCGATCGATATAGGGCCCACGCCAGGAAAAATCACCTGAAACCGGGTAATCCTGACCCGATTGATTCTGATTGGGGGCTCCGGCATCATTATCGGGGTTGTTGTAATACAAGTAATCGCAAATTTGCTTGGTCGGCCCCAAGGTCCCCCAGTTGGCCGCTCCGGTACGCGCCCCGGGAGCCGTTGCACCGGCCAGCGGATCCGTGGCCTCGCCCGTCAACACACGGGACACGCCACCGACCGGACCATCGGCATTGCTCGAAGGCCACCTGCCGGTGTCTTTGTACAGCATCATCACCGCCGCGGCAATAACCTGAACCTCATTGCCGGCCCGGGTGATTTGCGAATCGCGGATATGCTTGGCCACCGTAGGCACCAGGATGGCCACCAGCACGGCCACCACCGCCAGTACGACCGCCATTTCCATCAGGGTAAACCCTCCGTTATTCCTCATATTGATCCTCCAGGCGCTTCATCTTTTCGATCAGGGTCGTTCGCTTGATCTTCAACAGCTTCGCCGCTTGCTGTTTGTTCCAGTGCGTTTTGTGCAGACTGTCCAGAATCAGTTTTTTTTCAATGTTTCGGATCAGTTCGGACAGTGACAAACCCTTGGCCTCCAGCAGCTCGGAATCGACCACATCTTTTTCTTCGGTGGCGGTCTTGGTCAGCATGACCTCCTGCGGGACGTGCCGAGGCATGAAAACCGTCACTTCGGGATTGAGAACCACCATTCGTTCGACGATATTCTCAAGTTGACGGATATTTCCTGGCCAATGGTACTGCTGGAACAGACGGATCGCACCCAGAGAAAACTTCTTGGCCGGTATGGAATATTTTTTGCAGACCAAATCCACGAAATGGGTGGCCAGAACAGCGATATCGGACAGTCGCTCCCGCAGGGGGGGTATATGGATCGGCACCACATTGAGCCGATAGAAGAGGTCTTCGCGGAACTGTCCGCTGGCAACCATTTTACCGAGATCGCTGTTGGTCGCGGATATGATGCGCACGTCCACCCGGACCAGTTGATTGTCACCGACCCGTTCGAACTGCATGTACTGCAATACCCGCAGCAGCTTGACCTGCAAGGCGGCCGGCATGGTCGAAATCTCGTCCAGAAAAATGGTTCCGCCGTTGCTAACTTCGAATTTACCTTTGCGGTCCTTGATCGCCGAGGTGAACGCGCCGCGCACATGGCCGAAAAGTTCTGACTCCAGCAGGTTCTCCGGAATGGCGCCGGTATGGACCGCCATGAACGACTGGGTCGATCTGGAACTGAGACTGTGAATCAACCGGGCAACCACTTCCTTGCCCGTACCGTTTTCTCCGGTGATCAAAACGGTGGCATCGGTTTTGGCCACCCGTTTCACCGACTCGAACAGATCGTACAAACGCGGGTCCTGGGTGATGAATCCGAACCGTTTCAACTGGTTGCACCAGTCCATGTTCCGGAGCGTGCCCGCGGTATTTTCCGGCGTCGTCTCGGCGCTGTCCCGCAGTATTCCCAACAGCTCGTCGCTTTCGTCCCGGGTGAAACAGCCCTTGACTCCCAGGCGATAGTAATGCTCCAGAATTTTTCCCCTGGGCGCGTCATTACCGAGCAGGTACACCGACAAACCCGGCCGGCGGTTCATGATCGTCTCCAACCATTCAATCATGGTCGGGTCGGGCCCGATCACCAGAGCGTCAATATCTTGCAATGCCCCGGCTGCCGGAAGCGAGGAAACGGAAAAAAGCCGCAGATCGATGTGCGGAACCAGAGCGGAGCGGATGGGTTCGCAATCCAAAGCCCAAATTTGCTGAGGCATTATCTGCACCTTTTTATGACACGGTCTTCATCCATTTTCAATTGACACCCATAACTCCGAAAAATATAATAGTACAAATGGAAGAAACACTCTACGAAATTATAAAATATGGCGATCCGCTGCTGCATAAACCGGTCGAGACCATCCAGCAAATCGACCAAGCCATCCTGGACGTCATATCCCGGATGCGGGTGACGATGTACCACGGCCAGGGAGTCGGTCTGGCTGCCAACCAGGTCGCACTGCCGATCAGTCTGGCCTTGATCGATCCCAGCGGCGGCGAGGACGAAAAGGAATTTTTCGCCCTCATCAATCCGATCATAGTGGATTCACAGGGTTCAGAAATCGACGAGGAGGGCTGCCTGTCCGTCCCCGGTTATTCCCTGAAAATCCCCCGCTCAACGTCCATCCTGGTCAAGGCCGTAAGTCCGGACGGCAAACCGTTCGAAAGGGAATTCAGCGGCTTCGTCGCCCGGGTCATCCAGCACGAACTGGACCACTTGCAGGGTAAAACCATTATCGAACGGGCCTCGCCGCTCAAACGCAGACTGCTGAAGCGGGAGATACTCAAGCTCAAGGAAAACGATGAGTGGTAGAATTGTTTTTCTGGGCACGGCCCCGCTCTGCCTGCCATTTCTGGAGGTGCTGACTGCCGATTTCGACATTCCGCTGATCATCACCCAACCGGACAAACCCAGCGGTCGTCAGCGCAGCATCTGTTATTCCTGCGTCAAAAACTTCGCCCTGGAGCAACGGATTCCGCTGATTCAACCGGAATCGCTGAAGGACGCGGCCGCCGCCCGAACCCTCCAGGCCGTCGAGCCCGATCTCGGAATTGTGATCGCGTACGGCCAATGGATTCCGCCGACCATTTTCAAAATTCCCCGCTACAAGACCATCAATGTCCACTTCTCGCTGTTGCCCGCCTACCGGGGAGCGGCTCCGGTGCAACGAGCCATTCAGGACGGTTGTACCCAGACTGGCGTCAGCATCTTCGAATTGAACGCCAAGATGGACGCCGGCCCGATCTGGACACAGTTTCCGGTCGAAATAAGCGACTGCGACACGACAGAGACTCTCTGGCAACGGATGAGTCGGCGTTCCGCCCAGGTTCTGAAAGAAACCGTGAGCCTGATCCTCTCCGGGACGAGCCGGCCAGTCCCGCAGGATGAATCGCGAGCCAGTCTGGCGCCGATGATCGCCAAGGAAGAGGGACGCGTAGACTGGAGCATGCCGGCTCAGGATATTTTCAACAAATTGCGGGCCTTCACCCCCTGGCCCGGTGTTTTTTTCCAGCTCAACGACCGCTGCATCAAGATTATTTCTGCCAAAGCCTTGGATTTTCCTCATCACGGCCGGCCCGGCCAGATCCATGCCCTGAGCGGCGATTCCCTGGACGTGTACTGCGGAGCGCACTCGTTGCTCAAAATCCAGCAAATCCAGCCACCAGGGAAAAACCCGATGACCCCATACTGTTACTCCCGGGGCAACCCTCTGGGGCAAACGCTTGGATAACCGGCAACTCGTATCGCTGAGCAGCCGTTTTTTCCAAACCTGGAAACCGGATTGTCAGCAAACCGCATCGTCCGTATTGGGACCCATTCTTACCGGACTCGAGCCCTCCGTCCGTCCCAAACTGACAGCAACGGTTTTCGGAATCCTCCGCCGTCTGCTGCTCATCGAACACCTGCTGACCGAGAACGGTACGGTCCCGGTTGGCAAGCTCCACCCCAAACTACGGGCGATTCTGATCACTGGCGTTTATCAGCTGCTGTACGACGACACCATCCCGGACCACGCGGTGATTCATTCCGCCGTCTCGCTGTGTATCCCGCACCATAAAGGCTACGCCAACGCGTTGTTACGCGGTATCAGCCGCGAGCGCAGGACATTGCTGGATACAATCATCCCGGCATTGGCGCTGCCGCTTCGCTATTCCTTTCCTCCGGACCTGATTGACCACCTGCAGGACACATTCACCGGCCAGAAAATCCATGATTTCCTCGACTACCTGAATAGCGAACCGGTCTTCCACAGTCTGAACGTCGCCAGCTTCCCCGCAACCGCTTCCCAGGCCGGCATTTTTTTGCAACGAATCCGTTCCCATACCAGTATTCAAGAGATCGGCAGCCATGAGCTGTTGCAACACCACGACCTGCTGCAGAATATCTCCAGCCAGTTCATATCCTATTTTTCATCCAGGCTGAATCCCCGTTCAGTCCTGGACCTCTGCGCGGCCCCCGGCAGTAAAAGCAGCCTTCTGGCCATGATGGCCCCGCGGACGCAGATCATGGCCTGCGACCTGTCTCTGCACCGTCTCAAGCGACTCGCCAGCCGGAAAAGTCATCAACCGGACCGTTTCGATAAGATCTCCTTGTGCTGCGCCGATGCCCTGAATCCACCATTTTCCGACAGTTTCGACCTGGTGGTGCTGGACGCGCCATGTTCGGCTTTCGGCACCATCCGTAAACACCCGGACCGGCGCTACGACACATCGGCAGAACGGATAAGCGAACTCGCCCGCCGGCAGCAGCAGATGATCAGGACCGCTTTGGACAGGTTCCGCCGAGCCCAGTTGCTCTATTCGGTCTGCACTTTCACCCGTCAGGAAACCAGCGCTTTGATCCAACAGATTCTCCAGGAGCTTGATGTCGACAGCACGGATTTCGCCCGGGCCCGAAATCGCTTGAGTTCCGATCTGACCGAGCTGGGAATTCCCCATATTCAGTCGGATTTCGGAATCCACACCCTGCCGGACCGGCAACTGAATCCGGATCTTTTTTTCATGACACTCTTTCCACCTTCAGAAAAAGTATGAACAAAAAGACGCCGGCGAGAGCTTACAGCTCGGCCAGAAACATATCCCGGACCCGGGCGGCATAGTAGCGCATCTTGCTGAACGGCACCTCGGAACTGGTCAACAGGATCAACACATACTGTTCGTTGATGTTCTGAATGACAAAGCGCTCCTTGTCCCAGTTCAATTCGATGGAAATACTGCGAAACCTGGGCTGGATGGCCTCGATGCGGTTGATGACATCGGATATCTGCGCCGATACCAGATCGTAATCGAGAGTGAACCCGTTGAAATGTTCTTTCTTCAATTCGATGCCATCCGTTCCCCAGATGGCCATATAATGAAGCTTCGGTTCCTTTTTCTTGATAAATTCAAACCCTTTTTCAAACAAAGTAGCTTCCCCTGTCGCCGTTGAAATGAGTCAACAACTTCTGGAAATATTCCAATTGTCGTTCCGCGGCAATCTTGCCCTTGATTCGAGCAATGCGTTGCCGATACTTGTCGTCATGGCTGATCTGACCCAGACGTTCATAAATTGCCAGAGCTTCTTTGTAAAGCCCCTGCTGCGCGTACAGCAATGCGGCGCTTTCGGTGACAAAGCCCATTTCATGGTTGGGAGAAGAATCCTCGGCAGGGCTTACCGGCTCGGCCGCCGGCGAAATGTCCACTTGAACCCAGTCCTCAGGCTCGGAGCCGCCGACGGGTGTGCCTTCCGACTCTTCATCGGGAGCCGACACCGACCATTCCTCGGGTGAAATGTCCAGGTTCGGTTCCGGTTCGGGCTCCTGCAGCAACGCTTCCGCACTGACCGGATTGAAGAATTGCTCGTTTTCGGGTTCGGCGTCCAGATCGATCACCGGCTCATAGTTCACGGGCTGCGGTTCGCTGTCCGTTTTCATCACCAGTTCCGGTACTGTCTGATCCTGGCGGAAGACGTCGTTACGGTAATCCACCTCCTCGAAAGCCGGATTCTTCTGCTCTTTTCTCTCGATCTCGAGCTCCTCCAGGGCGCTCTTGATCTTGCCGTTGAAGGGGTCCAGAAACAGGATCTTCTGATAATCCTGCTCGGCCGCGTCCAGATGACCGAGTCGTCTGTGCAGGTCGCCGCGTTCGATCAGGAAGGTGATGTTGTCGCCATAGCGGTCTGCCAATTCCGATAAAACGGCCTGCGCCCGCAACAGGGCCTTGTTCTCTTTCAGCGCTCTGGCGAGCTGCAGGCGGATCAGAAACGAGTCCGGAAACTGGACGACCAGTTCCGTACCCATGGCCACCGCTTCATCGAACTTGCCGAAGCGTAGCAGCGCCTCCAGCTCGGCCAGACGAGCCCGTTCACTTTGAAAATCCGTCACGTCAAACCGTCCTCCGCATGCAATTTATTCGTAATCGAATACCAATTGTATCTTAATGTAGTCGCAAGGTCCATCTGTATAGGTCTGATCGATGTCCTGAACCATGGCCTTGATGAAAAATTCCGTCTGGCTGCCCATCACCAAGGGACCGTAAAAGGTCACCTGCACCACGCCGTTGGCGTCGGTGCGCTTGTACATGGCCCGGCCGTCATTTTCGAAATAACCGTATTCGGCGAGCAGGTAAACTCCATTCGACGAGCCCATCTGCTGAAAGTACACCTTCTGGTTGGCCAGAGGTTTGCGCTGATAATCGGTGACCACGGCCTTGACGACCGTACTGGGCCGGGTGCTGCCGTTGACCCAGAGGATGGACGGTGTCGCCGAGCCTTCGACGATGTAGTGTAAGCTGGACGGCCCGAACAAATCGTCGGAGTCGGCAGCATCATCACGGGTGCAGGATGCGGACACAAATATCAAGAAACTTAGCAAAGATATTATTGCAATCTTTTTTTTCATGGTTGACTCTCCTTACGATTACTCTTCCTCGTCTTCTTCTTCATCTGGATCGGCAAAATTGGCGCAGTGCACCTCCACCCAACCATTGACCGGTTCCAGACGGTTGCCCGCCAAATCGTACGAATAGACAGTGATGTTAGCTACCAGCACGAGTACATGCTCCTGCCCCAATTCCCGGAGATCCCGAAGCGGAGGCTCCATCTTGGCATTATGGCGGATGAGGATAAAAGACAGCGCAGTTTCCGTTCCTACAGAAACCTGCTGGTTAACCGGCACTGAGAAAGCCAGCGGTACATCGACCAGAGGTGTATTGCGACCGTCGGTTCGGGTAAAATTGACGTCGATACGATCGACGATCACGTTGTTGTAATGACTGATATCATCGCTGGTTGTATCGGGATTGAGCATAACGGCGTTCAGGTATAGAACGGCATTGGTATTGACAACGCTCTCCTTGAGCCAGACATCCGACATGAAAACATCGGATTCCGTTGTCGTGCCATCGGTTACGCCTTTGATTGCGCTGATGATCAACCGGGTTCCCGAATTGCTGAGATTCTCCACGGCGTTGCAACCGGCCAGGACCAGCAACGAGCCCAAAAGTGCTATCTTGATATACTTGTTCATGGTGTTCACCTGATCACCTCCTACTTGACAATTCGGGGCGTGATAAATATCAAGAGCTCCCGTTTGGCAGTATACTTTGCATTGTTTCGGAAAAGATTACCCAATAAAGGAATCTTCCCAAGTAAAGGCACACTCTGCTTGGTGTCATTACTCTCGATCCGGTACAGGCCGCCGATCACAATTGTTCCGCCATCCTTGACCATGATGGTATTCTTGGCGCTCTGGGTGTTGATTGTCGGTGATCCCAATACCTGCTGAGAAAAATCAGCCGCATCGTTTTTAATGTCGACTTCGGTAATGATTGTACCCTCCGCGGTGATCTGCGGTTTTACTTTCAACTCCAGAGCGGCATTTACATATGTTACGGTATATGTACCATTGGGCTGCTGCGTCTGGATCGGGATCTTGCGGCCGTTAATGAGTTCGGCCTCCATGTTGTTCTGGGTAGTAGTCCGCGGTGAAGACAGGATGCGAATCTGCCCCTTGCTCTCCATCGCCTGCAGCATGACATCTAGCCCAAAAGTTCCGGCGATATTGCCAAACGACAGTCCCAAGGCCGTATTGGGCGCATTGTTTCCAGAAATTGGCAAGTTGATCGCATATCCATTATCCAGACCCGATTTGGCCTCGATGGAATTGGGAAACTTTAACGTCGTCTGATTACCGTATTTTGACGACATAACACCGCTTACCCCCCAATTAATGCCGAACGCATTGGCGTCGGTATGGTTCGATTCCACGATACGGGCCTCGATCGACACCTGCTGGTTGGCGACGTCGATCGTCTCGATCAGGCGGTCCAGGATCTTGACCCGGTCCGGAACCTCGGAGATGATCATGCTGTTGGAACGTTCATCGACCTGGATCTCGCCGCGTTTGGACAGCTGCTTTTCCAGCAGCTTAGCCACCTGGGTGGCTTTGGCGTAACTGAGCGGCCGGGTGATCACCTCCAGCTTGCCTTCCATGTCGCGGGCCTCCTGAAGCTTTCGGAGCTGCTCGGCTTCCTTGGCCAGGTCCTCGACTTTGCCGATACGCATGATGTTGCCGTCGATCACCATACCCAGTTTGTTCTGTTTGAGAAAGATTTCCAGAGCCTGATCCCAGGGCACCTGTACCAGTTCGGAGGTGACCTTGCCGGAAACTCCCGGATCGACCACGATGTTGATCTCGGCAAGCTTGGCGATATCCTTGAGCACGTTCAGCAGGTCCGCGTTCTTGAACACAAAATCGTAGGGTTCGCCTTTATACGAAGCCGTGCCTTCGGCAATAGTCGATTTCGAATAACCGTGCGGAGAAACCGGATCCGTGGCCGCCGCCGCGTTTTCCTGCGGGCTGGGGTCGGCCAGGGCCGCTTCTTCCATGAAGAATGCACTGTCAACCGCGGCTACTGCGGCGACCGGCGCCGGTTCGGCAGCCGCGGGCTTCTCCAGCTCGGTCCCGGCGGCAAGCGCCAAGGCGGCAGCCGGTTGCTCGTGGCGGTAAAACTCGATCAACAGGCCGCCCTCGACCGGGTCCACCCGGTATTGACTCAGAAAAGCCAGATCGAAAACAACCCGGTACACTTCAGGTGTATTGGGCGCGCCACGAACCTTATGTACGTTGAAGCGTTCGATCTCCTCTTTCAGGGCCTTGGCGCGGACACCCTGCAGATCGATGGCCAGACGGTATGGCTCCCGTTCGATCGGAATGACCTCGAAGCGGGTTTTCTGGGGGACATTGATCAGCAGCTGCACCGAATCCTGCCCGGAAGATTGAACCATGACCTGCAGCTCACCGGCTGGCTTCTGGGTGGCTTCTGGCTCAGGCTGCGCTTCCGGCTTCATGTTCACCAGCTGAACCGGTTCGGACTGTGTTTTGGGAAATTCGACAAAGAGTCCGTCTCCATTGCTGAACAGACGGTATTGAGTCTTGGCGTGAAGCTCGATTTCGGCACCGGCCTCGCTGATGCGAACCGTCTTGACCTGCGGCGACTCGAACCGGTATTCGGGCTGGTTCAGCTGGAAAGACAAGTCCGGGCTGAAAAGAACCAGTCGATTGCCGTCTTTTTCGCTCACGTCGGGAATCGGCGGAATCGCTTCGCTGGTCACGAAACGGATCTGAACGACATGATCCCCCTCAAGCAGTTCGACGCCCCGCACGCTGACTTTATCCGCAGCCCACAGTGTCGTAATGGTCAGACAGAGTATTAGAACAATCATTCGCCTCATTTTTCCTGCTCCTCCTCGGGGTTTAAACGCTTGGTGATATACCGTTCTGTTGCCCCGCCTATCGCAATCGTCAATATTTTTTTAAAGACTACCGAGTGGCTGTCGATTTTCACGATCTCGCCATCGTAGACGCTTTCGCCAACGGTTACCAGGTACGGTTGACTGTCGGGCCCCTTCATGGCGGCAAAATATTTGTCGCTTTTAAAAATGATGCCGTCCAGTTCGAGCTCGTCGATCATCAGGCCGGCGATTCCTGGGATGGCCTCACGACCTTTGGCATCTTTGCCCGCCTTGGCGTTGCCGAGCAGGTCCCAGAACGGGTCTCTTCTGCCCCGGGGCAAGTAGATGAAGGTATCCGGTGACGCTATGCCTTCTTCCGCAGTCTGGTTCTGTCCCGTTTGCTGGGTTTGGTCGGCCGGATCGGTTGCGCTGCTCACCGGCTGCGCCGCTTCATCCTGGGCCCCGAGCTCCAAGATCCCGCACACGGTCAGGCAGACGATGAAGCACAGGTTGAGAAAAAAAAGCATATACCGTTTCATTTATTACCCCCTTTCGCCGTCCTGCGTCGACTTTTCCCTTTGGCCGGTCCGGTCTCCTCCAGCTGCAGCGGTTCGTCCACGTAGGTGTAGGTGGTCGCGGTGAACGAGGCGTCGACCGTATATTCGGTGGACATTTGTTTCCGGGGCACAAGTTTGAGGTTGTTGACCGTGAAGAGCTTGGTGATCTTGGACAGCTGGTCGAAGAAAATACCCAGGTTGTGGTAATTGGCCTCGACCACGATGTCCAGTGGAATTTCGGTATATATCTCCCGCTTCTGATTGGCCTTTTGCACAAACTTTGTGTTCTTGAGCCTGGTCGCGGCGATAATATTCTGTACCTGTTTGATGATTCCGGCGATGTCCTTCTCTTCCGGCAGGATGTTTTTGAGCAGGTTGAGCTGGCCTTTGATCGTCTCCACCTCGGCCTTGATCTTGTCTACGTCCTTGATTTTCAGCTGCGCCCGGCGGATTTCTATGTTCAGACCGTCAATTTCCTTCTCGAGGGCCTGAACCTGCTGAGTCGAATCGCTGTACCAGAAGTAGTAGAAACCCACCCCGGCCACAATGCCGACGACCAGTAATATTACCAGAAACTGACCCCACCATGGCATATTTTGCAGGTCCATTTACATCACCTCTTTGGTTTTGCCAGGCTCCTGGTAGGAACAGGCGAGCCTGAATTCGTAGACCTCGACGCCTTGCAAAACTTTCAGCTGACTGTCCTTGTAATCCACACTCGGAAAATAGTTGGAATCTTTCAGCCTGGATATGAAATCCGCGATCAGGTTGTTGGTCAGCGCCTTTCCGGCGATGGTCACCGATCCGGAACTGAAGGTCATCTCGGTGATCCATGCCCAGTCAGGGAGCGCCTCGGACACCTTGTCCATCATTTTGACGACTTCCTGCTGATGGCCTTTCAGCTCATTGATGATTTCGATTTTCTTCTTCAGCTGATTACGAGTGTTTTCCAATTCGTCAATCGTTTTGAGAGTTTCCGTGTAGCGGGTCATTTCAGTTTTAAGGCGCGCCGAATCGTTGCGCAAACGGCCGATCTTATCGTTCTGCATCCAGAATATGGCGCCAACGACGCCCAAAACGATCACCACCGCCGCTACGATTGCCGGAATATTTACATTGGAGGTCGTTTGTTCGGCCTTGGCGAAGCTGACCGGCCCTTCCGCCGCCGTACTTTCCTTTTTTTCTGGGCTCAATAAATTGACTTTTATCATTTATCATCTCCAACAGCCCGTAACGCCAATCCCACGGCAACCGTAAACACCGGGGCCATATCATTGATGAAGTTTTTGTCAAAACGGTCCTTGACCTCGATCGCGTTGAAGGGATTGACGATTTCCACCGGAATATCGAACTCCTGAGAGAAGAAATCGATGATCGAATCCATGTTGGCCGTACCACCGCTCAACATGATGTTGTCAATCCGTCCTTCACCCGCGGTGGAGCGGAAGAATTCCAGGGTTTTCTTGATTTCGTTGCGTAACTCGCTGAAAATCAGGTTGACGACCGGCTTGACGGCTCCCGGAGACACCCCGTCGATCTGCCGCCCTTTCTTGACCGATTCCGCTTTTTCGTATTTCAGGTTCAATTCTTTCTGAATCAAATCCGTGAACTGGTTGCCGCCGAAGGCGATATCCCGAACAAAGATGGGGTATCCGCCTCTGGCGATCACCACGTTGGTAATGGAGGCGCCGATGTTGATGATGGCGATGACCCGGTCCCGATACATTTCGTAATTGACCATCACGCTGTTGAGCAAAGCAAAGGATTCGAGATCCACCATCATGGCGTTTTTGCTGGCCATGTTGACGACATTGAGGTAATCGTTCAGTTTTTCCTTCTTGGCTGCGGCCAGGATGACGGCGACCTTGTCCGGGTTGACGTCGGGCGACTCAATGATGTCGTAGTCGATGTTGACCTCTTCCGGGGTGAACGGAATATGGGGGCGGGCTTCCCATAGGATATGTTCGTGCATCTCCGCCGAACTGAGCCGCTGCACCTCGATTCGTTTGACGATCACCGAGCTGCCCGATACGCCCATGGAAAGATTGGCGGTCTTGGCCTTGCTCTCGTAAAAAACATGCTGAAGCGCATCAGAGACCGCTGTCGAGTCCATGATGCTGCCCTCAACGATAGATTGATACGGAACCGGCTCGTACCCCAGCGAAATCAATTCATAGACGATCTGTTTTCCTCGCTTTTTTGGTTTCAGCTCAACCAGCTTCAACGCAAAAGAGCCCATGTCTAAGCCGACACACTTCTTTGGTCCTATTTTTAGAAAATCAAAAAAGGCCATTCGCATCTCCATCCTTTTCGTTGATACATCTCGAAAAATTAATTAGCACACGATTTTTAAATTGTCAAGCAAAAAAAAACCTTGCTTTTTATTGATATATCGGCTCTGTCAATATCACCACCGACCAAAACACTGCATATACACAAGCTAACTTCCAGACACTCTACATATCGTGTTTGTAAAAAAAAGCATGTTTTACTCTTTTTTTTATCTTTTTCATCAAATGCTTCAGCAATAGACCCTCAGCAAAATGGGGTCTGCAATGGGCGCTATTATTTCAATTATAATAAAAGCACGTTATAATACGTTTTCATTTTCCGGTTCCGGCAGACTGGTTCCGGCCAGGAGCCCTGCCGAAGGCATTCGCCGATCTTCATTGCGCACCGGTGCGTTGACTTCTCGCCGATGTTGTGGTATAGATGCACAGTCTACAAGAGAAAATAAAGGAGACAGGTCCATGTTTGCGATAATCGAAACCGGCGGTAAGCAATACAGAGTTGAAGAAGGCGACATCCTGGATGTTGAACTGCTGCAAGACGCCACCCCCAGCAAAAACCATACTTTCGACAAAGTTCTGCTCGTTCAGAACGATTCGGTACACATCGGTACCCCTTACCTTGATGGCGCATCCATCCTGGCCACGGTGCTGGAAGAAGTAAAAGATGACAAGGTCATCATTTTCAAGAAGAAATCCAAGAAACAGTACAAACGAACCAGGGGACATCGCCAGCAGTACCATCGGGTTCGGATCGATAAAATCGCTTTGAATTGAACCTGGCATAACCACCGAGGAGCTCACAATGGCAACCAAAAAATCTGGCGGTAGCGCTAAAAACGGTCGTGACAGCAGATCCAAGAGACTGGGCGTGAAAAAATACGGCGGCGAGCAGATCAACGCCGGTTCCATAATCGTTCGTCAGCGAGGCACCCGCATCAAACCGGGCAAAAACGTCGGTCTGGGCAAAGATGACACCCTGTTCGCCCTGGTATCCGGAAAAGTGTCGTTCTGCGAAAAGAATAACCGAAAATTTGTCGAGGTTATCGCCAATTAGTCTGCCTTCCCGTCACCTGTCACCTGCCGACTGTATCAACTGGATAGGCGTACTGGGCAGTTTTCTATGTTCTTCAGTGCGGAAACCTACACAGGTGACTCATGTTTGTTGATCAAGTCAATTTAATCTTGAAATCCGGAAAGGGTGGAAGCGGTTCCGTCAGTTTCCGCCGCGAAAAGTATATTCCTCATGGCGGCCCGGATGGCGGAGACGGGGGCAACGGAGGCAACGTCATTCTCAAAACCGTGGGCAATTGCTATTCCCTGGTCGACTACCGCCACCTGACTCAACTTTCGGCCAAAAACGGTATGAATGGGGCCGGCCGCAACAAAACCGGGGCCGATGGTCAGGACCTGGTTCTAATCCTGCCCGCAGGCACGCTCATCAGAGAAGCGGAAACCAACGACCTCCTGGTCGACTTGGCCAAACCCGGCCTGGAATACACCCTGCTGCCCGGGGGTCGCGGCGGTCAGGGAAACGCCCGTTTTAAAAGTTCCACCAACCAGACCCCCCGTTTCGCTCAACCCGGAGAACCGGGACAGACCATGCGGGTGATCTTGGAACTGAAGCTGGTGGCCGCTGTCGGTCTGGTCGGACTGCCCAATGCCGGCAAATCGACACTGATTTCCAAGATCAGCAATGCCAAGCCCAAGATCGCCGACTACCCCTTCACCACCATCACCCCCAATCTGGGCGTGGTGGATCTCAATCACCAGAGCCTGGTCGTCGCCGACATTCCCGGCCTGATCGAAGGCGCCCATCGCGGAATCGGCATGGGAACCACCTTCCTGCGACATGTCGAAAGAACGGAGCTTCTCGTCTTCATCATCGATTCCTTTCCCGCCACCGGAATGGAACCGGCCAGACAACTGGACATCCTTCTCCAGGAACTTGAACAATACAGTCCGGCCCTGTTGCGAAAGAAAAAAATCATCGTCGCCAATAAAACCGACCTGTTGCCTGAGCAGGACAACAGCCCCGATCTGGACAAACTCCGAAAAAAAAGCCGGGAGCTGCACACCGAGTTCATTGCCATCTCTGCCGCTTCGGGTTACAATATCATGCAATTGACCGAGATGATGTTCCGAGCATGTCCGAAACAAACAAACCAGAGAACATAGGCCTGCTGGGAGGGACGTTCAACCCACCCCATTGGGGACATATCGGTCTGGGTCAAACCGTACTGGCCCATTTTCCGATCGATTCCGTGCGCTACATCCTTTCGGCAAAACCACCACATAAATCGGGACCGCAAATCGCCGAGCCCGGCTTACGGTTCAGCCTGCTGGAAATGGCCCTGTCCCCGTTTGCCGGCCTGTATGCCGACAGATCCGAACTGGACCGCAAGGATCCTTCCTGGACGGTCAACACCATCGGACAACTCCAGGCTCGCTATCCGGAGCAGTCATTCTACTTCATCTGCGGCAGCGAGGCCTTTCTGGCGATTCAAACCTGGCACCGCTACTCGACCCTCCTCGACATGATCGGGTTTCTGGTGTACCTCAGAACACCGGAACACCAGTCAGGTCTGCTCCGACTCTGCGAGCGGGAGTCGATCCATATGCACCAAAATCCGCCGACATTGCCCGCCCCCCGACAAATCACCCTGTTCACGGCTGCCGCACATACCATTGCCATCTCGTCCACCGACATTCGCAACCGTATCCGTACCGGACAGCCTTACGAACATTTATTACCCGATCCGATCGTCAAGGCGATCAAGGAGAACAAACTGTATGCCTGACTCCCAAAATCAGTTGACTTCACTGTTGAGTGACCTGAAAAAGCGTAAACTGCCTGCGACAGTCAAGCGGACCATCCAGGCCATGCTGGATAAAAAGGCAGAACGCATCACCGTGCTCAAGCTGGCCGGTCTGTGCGACATCAGTGACTACCTGATCCTGTGCTCAGGTCAATCGTCCCGGCAGAATCAGGCGATATGCGATGAAATCACCTGTCAACTCGCCCAGGAAATGAAGAACAAACCCTTCAGTGTGGAGGGCACGCAGAGCGGAGAATGGATTCTGATCGATTATATCGACTTCATTGCTCACATCTTCCTGCCGGAAGTACGAGAACGATACGCCCTGGAAAAAATGTGGATGGATGCCAAACGATACGATTTTTTCCTTGATTGAACTTTTCGGCTCCCCCTGCACCAGCGAGATCAGGCTGCAGCTGGATCAGGCGGCGGCCAACCACCTTCCCGTCCTGCTGTACGGCGAAACCGGCGTGGGTAAAGATGTCTGGGCTGCATACCTGCACGCCCGAAAAGGAACGGGCCCCTTCGTCAGCCTGCACTGCGCCGATATTCCAGAGCAGCTACTGGAAAGCCAGTGGTTCGGCTACACTAAGGGCGCCTTCACCGGAGCGAGCACCGATCACCCGGGCTTGTGGCAAAACGCCCAGAACGGCCTTCTTTACCTGAACCGCATCGATCTCCTCAAACCAGACATCCAGAGCAAGCTCCTGCGCGTTATCGAAAGGAAACGGTATTTCCCGCTCGGTTCCACACAGGAAAGATCCATCGCGGCCCAGTTCGTCTTCTCCACCGCCGAAGACATCCACAACCAGGTGGCGACGGGACAGTTCAGGGCCGACCTGTACTATCGGATTTCCGCATTCGCCATCCGCATTCCCCCCCTGCGCGAAAGAAAAGAGGATATCGTACCGCTGCTGAAACATTTCGCGGCACGCCAGAACGCGCCGATCGCTTTGCAGGCCAAGGCCTGGGAAACCCTGTGCAATCACCACTGGCCCGGAAACATCCGGGAGCTGGAGAATTTCGTCAACCGTTGCGTCATATCCGCGGGCTGCCTGAACGATCACAGCGTGCACGCCCACCTCGAACAAGGCTCCTTCCTGAATATGACCAAAGCCCGGGAACCGAATCTACAAGAGATGGAACATCTCTACATAAATCATCTGCTGCAGCGTTACAAAAACAAAACCAATGTCGCCCATATCCTCGGTATCAGCCGCAAGACGCTCTACAACAAACTGAGGACCTATGGAAAAGATTAGGCTGATCTGCGTCGGACGCATCAAAGAGCCAGCCATCGAGGCGTTGAGCAAAGACTACAGCAAGCGCATCGGCGCCTTCCTGCCGTTCAACCTGATCGAGCTCAGGGAAGCCCGAGTCAACCGGGACAACGCCGATGACCCCTATGTGCAGGAGCAGTTCGACAAGCATATCCAATCCCGGGACTACCTGGTCCTGCTGGATGCCACGGGCGGCAAGATGTCCTCGGAACGTTTCGCCGTCTGGCTCTCCAATCATTTCAGCCACAACCAGAGCCCGCTGACCTTCGCCATCGGCGGTGCGTCTGGACTTCCTGCATCACTGTTTCCAACCAGCCAGCTCAAACTCTCTTTCTCGGACATGACCTTTCCCCACGAACTGTTCCGCGTCATGTTCCTGGAACAGCTTTACCGGGCGCTGACCATCATTCATCACCACCCGTACCATCGCTGAACGTATGGCCTTTGTTTCGTCAGGACAAGCCGGTGATGACACGCCCGCTGGCGTCGATGTCGATGCCGGTTGCGGCCGGATCTTTCGGTAATCCGGGCATGAGCATGATGTCGCCGCAGATGGGGATGACGTAACCGGCCCCGCAGGCGATGTTGATGTCGTTGACATTGAGCCGCCACCCGGTCGGGACATTGAGTTTGTGCTTGTTGTCCGAAAACGAAAGCTGAGTTTTGGCGATACAGATCGGCATCTTTCCCAGTCCGAGCTTTTCAATCAGTTTCAGTTTGGTCTTGGCATCCCAGGAAAAGATCACGCCATCGGCACCGTACACGGTCCGGGCCACCTTTTCGATCTTGTCCTGCACTGAATCCTCCAGTTCGTAACTGTGCCGGAAAAGTCCATCGGAACCGTCGGCAACTGCCACCACCTTTTCGGCCAGCTCCAGAGTCCCTTCGCCACCCTTGGCAAAAGCGTAGCTGGGAGCCATATCGACTTCTTTCTTGTGACAGTATTTTCGTACCAGACTGATCTCTTCTTCATGGTCGTCGGGAAAAATGTTGAGCGCCACCACCGGTGTCAAGCCGAACTGTTTGACATTGTCGATATGCTTGCCCAGGTTGGCCAGACCATCGCTGAGCGCCCAATAATCGTGGCCCTGCCCCTGATGTTTGAGCGCACGGATGGTGGCCACGATTACCGCAGCATGAATTTTGTAACCGGCCTGCCTGGACACCAGGTTGACGAATTTTTCGAAACCGAGATCGGAGCCGAATCCGCATTCGGTGACCACGTAATCGCTCAGTTTGAGGGCCAATTTGGTCGCCAGAATGCTGTTGGTCCCGAAGGAAATATTGGCAAACGGTCCGCTGTGAACCAGCGCCGGAGTGTTTTCCACCGTCTGGACCAGGTTGGGCTTGATGGCTTCGCGCAATATTGTGGCCATGGCGCCGCAGGCCTGGAAATCACGGGCGTACACCGGCTCGTCCTGTCGGTTGAAAGCGACCAGAATATTGCCCAGCCGATTCTTGAGATCGGCCATATCCTCAGCCAGAGTCAGGATGGCCATGACCTCGGAGGCGGCTGAGATGATGAAGCCGTCCTCGCGCGGATAGCCTTGTTGCGATCCGCCCAAGCCGACGACGGTGCTGCGCAGACTGCGGTCGTTCATGTCCATGGCCCGCTTCCACAGGATCTTCCGGGTATCGATATCCAGAGAATTGGAGAAGTGAATATGATTGTCCATGATGGCCGACAAGAGGTTGTTGGCTGTCGTGATGGCGTGAATGTCCCCGGTGAAATGCAGGTTGATGTCTTCCATGGGCAGTACCTGGGACAGCCCACCGCCGGCGCCACCGCCTTTGACCCCGAACACCGGGCCCAGAGATGGTTCCCGCATGGCAACGATGCTGCTCTTGCCCAAGCGGTTGATGCCCATGGACAAGCCGATCGAGGTGGTCGTCTTGCCCTCGCCGTATTTGGTCGGCGTGATGGCGGTGACCACGATCAGTTTTCCCTCCTTTTTGTCCTGGAGCCGCTGCAGCACCCGCAGCGAAACCTTACCTTTGAAACGACCGAACGGCCAGAATTCGTCGTCGCTGATGGCCAGCTTTTCCCGCAGTTCCTCGATGTTCAGCAAGTTGACTTCCCGGGCGATCTCGATGTCGCTTTTGCTTTCCATGATCAACAACCTCCTTGATGCTTCACTCCTGCCCCCAGGTGAATGTTTCACCCAGGAAAAGACGCCGGGTCTGCGCCTCTCGTACCACCTTGGCAGGAGCCCCCGAGTTGAGCACCTTGCCCTGGTGGATGATGGTCACCCGGTCGGTGATAAAAAAGGTGTCCTTGACGTTATGGTCGGTGATGATGATTCCGATGCCCTTTTTCTTGAGGCTGAGAATGGTGCGCTGAATCTCCTGGATGGTGATCGGGTCAATGCCGGTGAACGGCTCGTCAAGAAACAGGAAGCGCGGCGACATGACCATGGCCCGGGCGATTTCCAAACGCCGTTTCTCCCCGCCCGAAAGTTGAAAGGCCAGGCTGTCACGTACATCCTGGAGTCCGAACTCTTCCAGAAGCGCCTCGGTCTGGGATCTGGCGGTCGGTTCGTCATGGTAGAGCTGCAGTACCATGAACAGATTGTCACGGGTGCTGGCCTTCATGAAAATGGAATGCTGCTGCGGCAGGTAAATCAAGCCGTTCCTCGACCTCTCGGCCGAGGTCCAGGTTTCGATGGAAACGCCATCCATTTCAATCCGACCGGAATCCGGCGCCACGATACCCGCCAGCATCAGAAACGTGGTGGTTTTACCCGCTCCGTTTCGCCCCAGCAGGGCGACGATTTCCCCGCCGCCAACCGCGAGATCGACATGATCGACCACCATGCGCCCGTCGTAACTCTTGCACAGGCCGCAGGTGACCAGGCCCGGACCGCCACGGACCGTGCCGGTCTCCTGGACCGGACAATCCTCCGCAAACATAAGCCGACTCTGTTCACACATTGCAGTCCGATTATAACAGAGTTTCCAAGTGAACGCTTGAATCTTTTCCGTCCCACAAGACGCTTCCGTAGCATCAATTTTTTTAAGAATAAATTCCATATCCGTAATAAAACATGAAAAGCGTTTGCGATATCCGGTCTGATGGGCTTAACCGGTCCATGGCCCCAGGATGGATTGAAACGGTTTGCCGGACAATCTGCTATGATTTCGCCATTATTCGTTGTCAAAAGATGAATGATTTACTATAATTTGTTTACAAAAAAACGGGATGACAATGAATTCAACAAAAATTCTGGATGCCGTCAGGTTACCCACGCTTTCCTTGACTCTGCAGGAAATCCTGAAACTTGAAGGCAGCAATCCGTTCACCCTGACCGCCAGCCTGCGCCAGATCATCGAAAAGGACCCGTTGCTTTCCGCGCATATTTTGAAAGTGGCCAATTCCTCCTTTTACGGGTTTTCCCAGCAGGTCAGGACCATCAGCCACGCCTTGGGTTTGCTGGGCGTGCAAAGAATCAAACAGATCGCCTTCTCGTTTTCGGTTTTCGATTATTTCAACCGCATCCAATACCGGGCCGAATTCCGCCAGATCTTTCACCAGATCATCAAAAAATCCCTGCTGCAATCCTCCCTGGCCCTGCTGATCGCCCATCACATCGGCGAACAGGAGCCGGAAGAATTCTACATGTCGGCCCTGCTCAACGATATCGGCCAGATCATCCTGTTTCTGCACGACCCCAGAACTCTACAGGAAATTTACCATGTCGAGGACCGGATCGTCCTGCCCAGGGAGCAGCAACGCTTCGGCATCACCCACCGCGAGCTTGGCCTGGCCTTCTGCCTGCGTTTCATGCTGCCCGAACAGATCGCCCTCTCCATCGGTCACCACACGGAAAAAATCGGCAGCCAACCGATCACCAAAGTCGCCCATGTGGCCAACTCCATGGCCGAGCTGCTCATGCAGGCTTCTCCCAGCGAGATCCCCCGGCACATGGAGGCCCTCGACAACCTTTGCAAAAAGCATTTGGGGATCAAAGTCTCGAACCTGGGCAATGCCATACGCACCCTTCCCAAACTTCTGGAGGCTTTTGTCGGCGAATTTCCCGAACTGAGCAGCGAACTTCATGAAGTTGTCGGTCGGGGTTCCACTCTCGTCCTGTCCCTGATGAACGAACAGATCAGCATGGTCACCGAAGTTCACAAAATGGATGATTTCCAGAAAAAAATTGCCCAGGAGAAGATGTTCCTGTCCCATATGCTCAACCTCTCCTATTACCTTTCCTCGCTGATCAGCCCGGAAAAAATCATCCAGTCCGTTTTCGATTATTTCGACAATTTCATCACCGATTTTTCGATCGCCTTTCTGATGAACGACGAAACCGTCAAAGAGCATTTCACCTTTCTGCGTTCTCTGCAGAGAAGGGAAACCGGTTATGAACTCGATGAACTCCCGCCTTTGGTCCAGGCCCTGGAATCCCACGGTACCGCAAGACTGGAGCCCAAAGCCCTGAGCCGCCTGGATTACAGCGACAGCGATACGGTGTTGGCCTTTCCGATCGCCTTCAACCAGAACCTGTTCGGATTTTTTCTGCTCAATCTTGGCAAGGAATCGTTCAAGGAACTCGACCTGGAACTCTCCTACATCCAGATCCTGTCCAACATCATGGCCAATTCATTCCAGAACTACGATTCGTTCCAGAAACTAAACAACGAACTCAACAAGAAGAAGATTCTGACCCAGGAGCTGGTGCGCACCGATCAGCGCATCAGCCACACCAGGCGTGAAATCGCTTCGCTGCAAAAGACGGAAAGCCTGACCGCGATCATGCCGGTTGTTTTTCACAAGCTGAAAAACAAACTGACGCCGATACTCGGTTATTCCCAGATTTTACTTTCGCACAGCCAAGACGAAAACGTCCGCAACCGCTTGAGCAAAATCGAACGCAACGCCGAAGAGTTGACCCAGCAACTCAACCATTTGCGCAGTTATTTCACATTGGAAGCTCCCCCCAAGGAGACCATCAACCCCAATAAAATCATCGGCAGAATGACCGCCAACCTGCACCGGATCGAACAGGAGCATGGGGTGGCTGTCCACATCAACACCGATGGCGCAATCGGGAACCAGCCATTGAACGCCGGCGAGATGGAGACCCTGATCGAAAATATGGTCGTCAACGCCGCCTTGGCCATCAAGCAGAAACCTTCCGCCCAAGGAACCGTCGAAATCAGCACCAGGGCACAGACGGACGGCGCATTCATCTTGGAGATCAGGGATGACGGCATCGGCATTCCGGCCGACCAGTTCAACCAGATCTGGCTCCCTTTTCACACCAATTCCCCGGAGCGCGCCGGGCTGGGGCTGGCCGTTTGCCACCGGATCATCGAAAATCACTCGGCCCAGTGCGAAATTGAAAGTCAACCGAGTGCCGGCACGACTTTCCGCATCAGGTTCCCTGCACCCGCACCTGAACCAAGCCCCGGCACAGAAATCCCGGACGAAACTGATTTCCCCCTCTTCGACAAGATCAAGACGATTCTGATCGTCGATGACGAGGCCTATCTGCTCGAACTCATGAAGGACATACTGGAAACGGGCAGGACGGATCTGGCCATCACCATGTGCAATACCGGCCAGGTTGCCCTGGACCTGCTGAAAGAAAAAGATTTCGACCTGGTCATCTCCGACATCCACATGCCGGATATCAACGGAATAGCCATCTACGAGTACCTCAAGCTCAACGGTCTGGAAAAAAAGCTGATCATGGTCAGCGGCGCGCACTACCGTGAGGACGTGGCCGAATTTCTCAAAGTCAACGGCATCACTTTTTTGCAAAAACCATTCGAGCTGATGGAGTTCAAACGGACTGTTTTTGAAAAGTTTACATAAGGAGGACATGATACATGTCAGAAAAGTTTGTCTACTTCTTCTCGGAACACGAGACGGAAGGCACCAAGGAAATGAAGGAATTGCTCGGCGGAAAAGGCGCAGGCCTGGCCGAGATGTCCAGCATCGGATTGCCCGTTCCGGCAGGTTTCACCATCACCACGGCGGTGTGTGACCTCTTTTATAAAAACAACCGGACCTATCCCGCCGGCCTCGATGCGGAAGTTGAGAAGAACTTGAAAAAGCTGGAACAGGCCACCGGCAAGCGCTTTGGAGACCCAAGCGACCCGCTGCTGGTTTCGGTCCGATCGGGCGCCCCGGTCTCGATGCCCGGCATGATGGAAACCATCCTCAACCTGGGCCTCACCGACGATTCGGTCGAAGGCCTGGCCAAAAAAACCGGCAACCGCCGTTTCGCCCTGGACGGGTACCGCAGATTCATCATGATGTACGGTTCGACAGCCATGGGCATCGATCGCGAACATTTCGATCACGCCTTCGACACGATCAAAGAGGAGAAGACCCGGAAGAGGCTGAACATCGCCAGCGGTACCCGCGTCAACGACACCCTGGTCAACGAAGAGGAGCTTCAGGCCCTGGTCGGAGAATTCAAGGCGATCTACCGTAAACACATCGGCAGCGACTTCCCCCAGGACCCCAAGAAACAGTTGTGGGGCGCGATCAACGCCGTATTCGGTTCCTGGATGGCCGACAAGGCGGTCACCTACCGCCGGGTCGAGAAGCTCAAAGGGATCATCGGAACCGCCGTCAACGTCCAGCAGATGGTCTTCGGCAACAAAGGCGATAACAGCGGCACCGGCGTCTGTTTCACCCGGGATCCCAACAGCGGAGAGAACATCTTTTACGGCGACTACCTGATCAACGCCCAGGGAGAGGACGTGGTGGCCGGTATCCGCACCCCGCTCAAGCTCGCCGAGTTCGAAAAGATCGACCCCAAATCGTACAAGCAGCTGGTCGAGGTCCGCGCCAAGCTCGAACGGCACTACAAAGACATGCAGGATCTGGAGTTCACCGTCGAGGAAGGACGGCTCTACATGCTGCAGTGCCGCACCGGCAAACGCCTGCCCTACGCCGCCTTCAAAATCGCCGTCGACATGGTCAACGACGGCTTGATCACCAAAAACGAAGCGATCATGCGTATCAAAGGCCAGGATATCGAAGGCATCTTCTACCCGATCATCGATCCGGCCCAAAAGGCGGAAATGAAGAAAAACTACCTGGTCTCCGGTATCGACGCCGTCCCCGGCGCTGCGGCCGGCAAGGTGGTCTTCAACGCCAAGGACGCCGAACAGTGGGCCGCTCGCGGTGAAAAAGTCATCCTGGTCCGCAAGGAAACCAGCCCTGAGGACGTAGGCGGTATGCACGCCGCCCAGGGCATCCTAACCGCCACCGGCGGTAAAACTTCCCATGCCGCCGTCGTCGCCCGCGGTTGGGGTAAATGCTGCATCGTCGGCTGTGAAAAGCTCAGTATCGATTACAACAAAGGCGAGTTCAGCGTCGCCGGAAAGACGATTCGCCAAGGCGAGGAAATCACCCTCAACGGTTCGACCGGTGAAGTTTTCGCCAGCGCCCTCAAACTGATCCGTCCCGAGCTCCCGGCGGCATTCAAGACCCTGATGGGCTGGGCTGACGAAACCCGCAAGATCAAGGTCCGCACCAATGCCGACACCCCTTACGACGCGCAGAAAGCCATCGAACTCGGCGCCGAAGGCATCGGCCTGTGCCGCACCGAACACATGTTCTTCGACACCGAGGAACGCCGCCTAGCCATCCAGGAGATGATCGTGGCCGAGACCGTCGAGAACCGAGTGGCCGCCCTGTCCAAACTGCTGCCATTTCAACGCGACGATTTCAAGGGCATCTTCAAGGCCATGAACGGCTATCCGGTCACCGTCCGCCTGATCGACCCGCCCCTGCACGAGTTCGTGCCTCACACCACCGACAAGCAGCAACAGCTGGCCCAGAAAATCGGCGTAGCGGTCGAAATCATCGCCCAGCGCGTCAATCAGCTCCATGAATCCAACCCCATGCTCGGCCACCGTGGCTGCCGTTTGGCCATCACCTATCCGGAGATCCTCGACATGCAGGTCACGGCCATCATCGAAGCCGCCTGCGAATGCAGCCGCGAAGGCATAAAAGTGCTGCCGGAAATCATGATCCCGCTGGTAATCGACCGGCAGGAGCTCAAGATTCTCGAAACCCGGACCCGCCAAGTGGCCGAAGATGTCATCGCCAAGTCCGGCATCAAACTGAATTATCTGGTCGGCACCATGATCGAAGTGCCCCGTGCCGCGCTGCTGGCCGATCGCATCGCCGAAGTGGCCGAATTCTTCTCCTTCGGAACCAACGACCTGACCCAGATGACCATGGGCATATCCCGCGACGACGCCGGCAAATTCCTGCCTGATTATGTCGACGAGAAAAAGACCGGCATCTTCCGTGACGACCCGTTCCAGTCTCTCGACCAGGACGGCGTCGGCCTGCTGGTGAAAATGGGTATCGAGAAAGGCCGGAAAACCAGGCCCGAGCTCAAGATCGGTATCTGCGGCGAACACGGCGGCGAGCCCAAGTCCGTCGAATTCTGCTGCCGGGTCGGCATGAATTACGTATCCTGCTCACCGTTCCGGGTGCCCATAGCCAGACTGGCCGCCGCCCAGGCCGCCATTCGGGACAAGGCTTGATGGACCGCCTGCTGGAACGCGTATTCCATCTGAAACAACAAGACACAAGCCCCCGGAGAGAAATCTCCGGGGGCGTGGTCACCTTTCTGACCATGTCCTACATCATTTTCGTGCAGCCGGCTATACTCAGCCAGGCCGGAATGGATTTCAAGGCGGTCATGGCGGCCACCTGCATCGCCTCGGGCATCGCGTCCATCCTGATGGGACTGATGGCCAATTACCCGATCGCCCTGGCACCGGGAATGGGCGAGAATTTTTTTTTCACCTTCACCGTCGTTCTGCTCCTGGGCGCAACCTGGCAACAGGCCCTGGGTATGGTTTTCGTCTCCGGCCTGCTGTTCGTATTGCTGACTCTGCTCGGCGTCCGGGAACGACTCATCCGCTCGATACCCGTCTCGCTGCGGCACGGTATCGCCGCCGGAATCGGCCTGCTGATCGCCTTCATCGGCCTGGTGGATGGCGGCATCATCACCCGCAACAACAGCGCACTCAAGGCCATCGCCTTCTCTGAACCGCTGAACCGCGCAAGCGTGCTGACTCAACTCGACCAGTACCAATACGCCAGTGGCGCCCTGAGGCTCGGCGACCTGACCCATCCGGCCGCCCTGCTGACAATCGCCGGTCTGTTCATCACTGTTTTTTTCATGGTCCGAAAGATCAGAAGCGCCATGCTGCTGGGCATTTTGAGTTCCGGTCTGCTGGCCCTGCTTTTCGGACTGACCCACTGGCAGGGCTTGACCGCCGCCCCGCCTTCGCTGCAACCCAGCCTGTTGCAATTTTCGCTGAAAGGAATATTTTCGCCTCAGCTCCTGGCCGTCACCATCGTTTTTTTCATCATGGATTTCTTCGATACGGTGGGCACGCTGCTCGGAATCAGCCAGGAAGCTAAACTCTGGAAAGACGACCAGTTCCCCCGGGTCAACAGGGCCTTCATGGCCGACGCGCTGGGAACGGTCATCGGTGCCTCGCTGGGCACTTCGACCGTCACCAGTTTCATCGAAAGCGCCAGCGGCGTCCGGGCAGGCGCCCGAACCGGTCTGGCCGCCTGCACCACCGGCCTGCTGTTCATCTGCGCACTCTTCTTCTCGCCTCTGGTGGCCATGGTCGGCGCCGGATATCCCGCCGCCGCAGGTTCCAGCCTGACCCTGTACCCCATCACCGCACCGATCCTGATCCTGGTCGGTTTGCAGATGCTGCAGGGTCTCAAACAGATCGACTGGGACGACATTTCCAGCGCCTTCCCGGCCATCCTGACCGCGATCGGCATCCCGCTGACCGGCAGCATCGCCGACGGTCTGGCCCTGGGCTTCATCAGCTACACCCTGATCCAGATCATCAGCGGCCGCTTCCGGAATTTGAATCCGATTCTGATTATCGTTACAATCGTGTTCATGGCGAGGTTCCTATGGATAAAGTTTTAAGCCCCTGTCCATTACGGGTGGACAATCTCTGCAAATCATTCCGCAGCAACATCACCCGCCGGCGCATCCCGGTTCTCAACTCCGTAACCTTTTCCATGCAAGCCGGCGAAATTTTCGGTTTTTTAGGCCCCAACGGCGCCGGAAAAACCACCACCATGAAATGCATCATCGGTCTGCTAAACAAAGACAGCGGGGCAGTCACCATCTTCGACCAGCCATCCGAACGCCTGGCCAGCCGGCAAAGGCTGGGTTACTTACCGGAAAATCCCTACTTTTATGAATACCTGACCGGCCGGGAATTCTTGCGGTTCAGCGCCCAGCTCTGCAGTGTACCGGCCCGGGAAATCGACCAGCGCATCGACTCCCTGCTCCAGCGCGTCGGCATGACCGGTCGCAGCGACATCAAGATGCGCAAGTATTCCAAGGGCATGACCCAACGAATCGGCCTGGCCCACGCCCTGATCCACAACCCCGACCTGGTCATCCTGGACGAACCGTTCTCCGGGCTCGACCCCATCGGCCGCAAAGAGCTGCGGGACATCATCATCGAACTGCGCGCCGAAGGCAAGACCGTCTTCTTTTCCTCGCATATCATCCAGGACATGGAACTGATCTGCGACCGGGTGGCCATCATGCTCAACGGCAGTATCCGCAAGACCGGCGCATTGACCGAGCTGTTGAGCGATACCATCAAGAGTGTCGAACTCGTCTACCGTCACCCGCAGCCCAACCTGATCCCGGGTATACCCAAGACAGCTCAGCAGACCAAGGAGGGCTTTCTGATTCAGATCGAGGAAGCCCAAAAACAGCAGATCATCGAACGTCTGGTCACCAACAACGCCGAAATCGTCTCGGTCGTTCCGCAAAAGAAAAACCTCGAAGACCTCTTTATGGAGGAGCTCGACAAATGAAAGTCATCGCTCTGGCATTCAACACCTTCAAAGAGGCCGCCCGCAGCAAAGTGTTCTACCTGCTCTTCTTCATGGGCGTCCTGTTTGCCGTCAACGCCAAATTCATCAGTCTGCTGACCGTCGGCAACGAAGCCCGGGTGACCCTGGAGCTGGGTCTGTCCTCGATCCAGATTTTCATCACCCTCATCGCCATCTTCACCGGCATCAACCTGGTTTTCAAAGAGATCGACAAGCGCACGATCTACAACATACTCAGCAAGCCCCTGCACCGATCCCATTTCATTTTCGGTAAATTCCTGGGCCTGATGCTCACCCTGTTTCTGGCCCTGCTGGGTATGGGCAGCCTGTTCGTTCTTTTCCTGCTGCTGGTCAATGCCCCGCTGACCGGGCAGCTGCTGCTCTTCTTCGTCATGCTGTTCTGCGAACTGACCATCGTGGTCGCGCTGTCCATGCTGTTCTCTTCGTTCACCACCCCCATACTGGCCACCATCTTCACCATCACTCTGTACGTGATCGGTCACGTCCTGTGGACCTACAACCAGTTCAAAGGACTGATCCAGGATCCCGTTTCGGGCTTTGTCGTCAAGATCGTGTACTACCTGCTGCCCAACCTGGAGAAGTTCAACCTGAAAAGCCAGGTGGTTCTGCACAGCCCGCTCGATTCGGCAACCATGTCGCTCAACGCTCTGTACGCCGCGCTCTACACCGTCGCGCTGCTGCTGCTGTCATGGCTGATCTTCTCCAAGCGAGAATTCAAGTGAAACGAGCACTGACCGCCCTCGTTGCATTCTCCCTGCTGGCAGCGGCGGCCGCACTGCAATCCCGGTATGACGGTCAGGCCGGATACTTCCGCAGTCGCCAGGTCAGCGTGGACCTGCCCAATGCCCGGACACTGAAGATCATCTCCCTGGGCCACCACGATGCCCTGGCGGAGCTGATCTTTCTCTGGTCCATCCAGTTCTATTCCACCAGCTATTACAGCAACCGCTGGGATAGTTTGGTCCCCGTTTTTGACGCCATCACCGGTTTGAGTCCGGACAACCCCGATTTCTATCTGACCGGCAGTATCATGATGGCCCGGGAAGCCGGTAAGGTTCATGATGCTCTGAAAATACTGGAACGAGCTGCCGAACATTTCCAGAGCGATTACATCTATGAATACTGGGCAGGTTTTTTTGCCGTAACCATGCTCAAGGATTTCAAACTGGCGGCCCAATACCAGGAACGGGCAGCCAAACGTCCCAACGCCCTAGCCGGCATCATGAATCTCTACGCCCATTACATTTACATGCAGGACGACCTTGACAAGGCATGGGAGCTGTTTTCGGAACTGAAGAGAACAACTCCTCACGAAAGTATCAAAAAGTCAGCCGATCTTCATCTCTACGACATCCAGTTCCAACGGGACCAGAAGGCGTTCACCGCCATCGTCGAACGCTTCCGGCAGCGACACGACGGTCGTTTGCCGGCCAGTTTCGACGAATTGGTGAACAAGGGCTACCTCAGCGCTCCGCCGCTCGATTACAAGGGGGATTTATACGGTTATGACGCCAGGAGCGGCAAACTGATCCCCAACCAGAAATCCGGATGGAAGAAATACTCTTAATCATATTCGGCCTCATCTGGGGCAGTTTCCTCAACGTGGTCATATACCGCCTGCCTCGGGGTGAAAGCCTGGTCAAACCCCGCTCCCGCTGTCCGAATTGTCAGCGGGACATCCGCCCCTGGGAAAACATTCCCATCCTGAGTTTTCTGCTTCTGCGCGGCCGCTGCCCCGGCTGTCGCGGCTCCATCTCGGTCCGGTATCCGCTGGTCGAAGCCGCCGGGGCCTGCGCCTTCTACTACGCAGGCAGCGCGTACGGCTTCAGCCTGCATGCGGCCATGACCGCCGCGTTTCTGCTGCTGCTCGTCGCGCTGGCCCTGATCGACCTCGAGCACATGATTCTTCCCGACGAGCTGACCCTGGGTGGAGGCGCCGTGTTCCTGCTGTACTCCTTCTTCAACCCGTACCTGTCACCCTTACCGGCTTTTCTCAGCGCTTTCGGAAGCGCGCTGCTGCTGACCGCATTGTTCTTTTTCTATCTGAAAGTGCGGAAAATAGAGGGACTGGGCTTTGGCGACGTCAAGATGATGATTCTGCTCGGCGCCTTTCTGGGACCGGAGAAATTGATCGTCACCGTGCTGACGGCATCGCTTCTCGGCCTGGCGGTAGGCTTGTTTCTCATCGTATTCCGGGGGAAAAACCTGCAGCTGGCCTTGCCTTTCGGCACTTTTCTGTCGCTAGGCGCCATCGTTTCACTGATCTTTTCCGAACCGATACTGCAGATACTGACCGGCCGGGCGCAACTGTGAGCAAGGAGGGGGGGTGAGAAAAACATCGCTGATTTTTTTGTTGTTCGTCGAAATCGTCGCCTTGTTCCTCTTTTACAATTTCAACCACCTGTTCGTCGAATTGGGTAAGGCCGAGATCCGAAATATCAAAGACCAGGCCAGGCAGGTGGCCGCTCTCGCCGAAAAGTCCGCGCCGGAAAGCGTTGAACTTCTAAAGAAGAATCCCCTTTTCAGCGCTGTCGGCATCACCCAGGAAGCTCCCGGAGAACAGGAACTGGTCGACCTGGATCCGCCGCTGCTGCTCATTTGCTACCGCACCCAGGACGGACCGACCGTCAAACTGACTGTTCCCGTCCAGTCCGGCACCCTCCAGATCATCCGCCGCGTCCAGGCAGTCAGTACCGGCAGCATCGTATTGAGCGGTATCCTGCTGCTGGCGACCGCCGCCTTGCTGTTCATCCAGATACGCAAAGGCAAATCGTCATCTTCCACCCCGGTACCGATCGATCCGCTGCAGAATTACCTGCTCAACCTCAAGGGCCAGGAGATCAAGATGCAGCAGATGGTCGCCTCGCAACGGCAAAGCGTCGAACAGAAGGACAGTTTGACCGTATCGATCCTCAATCAGGTTCATTTCGCCGTCATTACCCTCGGTAAGGGACAGCGCATCGAAATATTCAACCGCCGTGCCGAACAGATATTACAGAAGAGCTATGCCTCGGTCATCCATCGTCCTTTCGGCGAAGCCCTGCCGCAGTACCCTGAACTGATCGACTTTGCTCTTCGCGCCGACAAGGCCGGCCAGACCCGGGAAATCGTCACTCAGGATCTCATTCTCAACTGCTCCGTCGTCACACTGCCGTACGAAGCGCAGCTGCTCACCATCGAAGATGTTACCGGCGTTCAGGAAAAACGCAGGTTGGATATGGAGAAAAAAAGCATCCTGCAGCTGGGCGAAATGGCGGCCTACCTGTCCCATGAAGTGCGCAATTCCCTCGGGGTGATCTACGGCTACACCAAAACGCTGAAAGACAACGATCCCAAGATCGAACGAATCAATGCCGAAATCCACTTTCTGACCGACATGATGGAACGTTTCCTGGGCTTTTCCAAACCTGCCGAGCCCCCGCAGCAGGTACCGTGCCGGATCGACGATCTGGTTCGCGAACTGTGCGAAACGCACAAACTGACCCTCACGCAACGACATCAGGAGCACGCCCAAGCCATTGCCGACCCCGGATCGCTGCGCAATGTCCTGGACAACCTCGTCCGCAACGCCGCCCAGGCTGGCGCCACGGAGATCACCTGCAGCTATCGCCGTGAACGGCGATCGATCGAATTGACCCTGGGCGACAACGGCCAAGGCATCCCTGCCGAACTGACAGAAAAGATCTGGTATCCGTTTTTCACCACCCGTGAAAAAGGTTCGGGTATGGGACTGGCCCTGGTCAGGAAGCTGATGCTGGCCATGGGCGGGGAGATATCCCTGCAGTCCGGTACAGCCGGAGACACCCGCTTTTCCTTGAAATTACCGACCGATCAGGCGTAGACATCAAGGTACAAACCGAGATTTTCGTCAACGGCCAGATCCCAGGAAGCGGCCTGGCGATATGCGCGTGCACCCTGCGACTCGGAGCCGCGGTGGCTGTTCGTCTTCAACCAATCCACCGTCGCCTGCCGGCCCAGCGTCTGGCGCCCCCGGCCATCGGCCAGTATCTGAGCCGACAGGTCCATGCCTGCCCGAACGCTCCGGTCCGTATCGACCGGATGATCCAGCGGCCGGGCCACGGCGACAGGCTGGGGCGCTAATGGCCACAGGCCGCGCTCAGTTCCATGAAGCGGTACCGGCAATACCATTGCGATCTCTCAACCACTCATAGTAAAGAGTTTTCAGTTTTTTTCAAGGTTTTTTTTGCGCCTCCTGCAAGCGCTCGCCAAGAAGCGTCCTGCGGAAACGCGGCATGGCCTGGTTTATGGCCTGTGCCAGGGCCTGTGCGCTGCCGACGATCACCACCCGCCGCCGGGCCCGGGTGAAGGCCGTGTACAGCAATTCCCGGTTCAGCATCAGGCCATGGCCGGGCAAGAGACAGATGATGATCTCCTGGAATTCGGCGCCCTGCGCCTTGTGAACGGTGGATGCGTACGACAGGACGATGTCGTCGAGCTGCTCATGGGACAGTTCGACGATCCGCTCGCCGAAATCGACTCTCAGCAAGCGCCGTTGCGTCTGATAATCGCAGACAATCCCCTGTTCGCCGTTGAAAATTTCCAGCTCGTAGTTGTTGCGCAACTGCATGACCCGATCCCCGATGCGGAAATCCCGACCCGGCAGTGTCAGCACCAGCTGCCGCTGATTGAAGCGTTCCTGAATCCTCAGGTTCAGCTGCTCGACGCCGGCCTCCCCCCGGTACATCGGGCTGAGAACCTGATAATCCAGAGAGGAGACCGGGAGACGCTCCAGCAAATCGGCCAGCTCGGTCAGGACGGATTGTTGCGCCTCGACCTCGCTGTCGGCCCGGACGAAGCGGAACTGCTCCTGTTCGGACTGGCAGGCCCGCAGGAAACGATCGGCCCGTCCGGCCTGGATGCAGTCGGCCAGGTAAATCAAGGAAGCCGCCTGCTCCTGACGAAAATTATGCGTCAAGACGGAGGTGGGAAACATGCCGCTGCCGATCAGGTCACGGATCACGTTCCCGGGACCGACCGATGGCAATTGATCCTTGTCGCCGATCAGGACCAAATGGCTGTCCGGCTTGAGAGCCCGGAGCAAGGCGGAAAATAGGAAGGCGTCAACCATGGAAAACTCGTCGATGATCACCATCGCAAAGTCCAGCGGATTGCTGTCCCCGTGCACAAAGGCACCCGATTCCGGATCGATTTTCAACAAGCGATGGATCGTAGAGGCTTGATAACCGCTCGCTTCCTCGATCCGTTTTGCCGCTCTGCCGGTCGGAGCGGCCACGGCCACGGCCAGGTCGCCACGGAGACAGCGCAAGACAATTTGTTTGATGATCGTCGTCTTGCCGGTCCCGGGTCCGCCGGTGACGATCTGCAGCGGAGACTGGAAAGCCAGGTCCACCGCCCGAGCCTGGTTCTCAGTCAGCGCTTCGGCCCCAGGGCCGTCAAGCCCGCCGACCGCCAGGTCTCCGCAGGCCGGGCGCGCGATCATGGCCGCCAACTTTTCGGCTATGGATTTTTCCGTCCAATAGCAAATCGGTCGAGAGACTCCGGCAAAAGGCTTGTCAAAACGGATCAGCACATTCCGGTCGACCAGCGCCTGCAAATGTTCCTGCACAACGGCCTGCGGCAAATCGAACTGTTTTTGTGCCGTGTGCTGCAGATCGGCCAGTGGAAAAGCCATGTCGCCCTGCCGCTGTTCCAGTTGTTCCAGCAACCAGAGCAAGGCGCTCTGAATCCGCAAGGGATGCTGATTCGCAAAGCCCATGGCCCGACCGATGGCATCGGCGGTTCGAAAACCGATTCCCTTGACTTCGGACATGAGCCGGTAGGGATTGGCCTCGAGCACGGCCATGGCCTGATGGCCGTATACGGCCAGAATCCGGTACAGCGTTTCCTGGCCGATGGCAAACGGCGCCAGTTTGATCATCAGTTCCCGCTGGTCCCTCAGTGCCCGGTACTCTTCGACCAGCGAATCGATCACCTTCTTGTTGATGCCTCTGATCTGGGCCAGCCGATCCGGTTCCTTTTCCAATACGACCGCCAGTTCCGCCCCGAAACTGTCGATCAGCTTCTGAGCGGTTTTTTCTCCGACACCCTTGAACCTGCCGGAAGCCAGAAAGGTCTTCAGGCCATCCAGATCGCCGGGTATGTACGGACAGAAGGAATGAACCTTGACCTGCCGGCCGAACCGAGGGTGAAAGACCTCTTCGCCCTCGATATCCAGACGGTCCCCCTCCTGGACCCCGGCCAGCATGCCGGCGATCACCAGACGGTCTTTTTTCTCCGGGAAATGAGCGGAGAACACTCCGAATCCGCTCAGCTCCGAAAAAAAGATACGACGGATAACTTTTACTCGGTAATGGTCCAAGCTTCGATTATATGCGAAACAAGCAGTTTTTTACAGCCGGCCGGACCTTGCCGGTGCATATTTTATCGAGAATCTTTGACATCAACACGGCAAAAATGGTATCTTTTAAATTATGCGAAAGTCAATATCATTATCACTCCTGCTTGCCCTGATCCTGGCTGCCCCAATTGGTGCCGAAACAGTACGGATCGGCGCCTTCTGCGATTACTTCGCCCCACAGGGCGCGCTGATCAAAGAGATCTACGGTGAATCCGGCGACGTGCTGTACGGCGCCCGGCTCCAGGTCATGGTATTCAAAGGTCTGCAGGCCAGCGTTTCCTACGGTCAGTACAAAAAGTTCAGCGTCACCACCGAGCTCAACGACATCACCCGACTCACCCTCAACCCGCTGACCCTGGGTCTGCGCTATTCGGCACCGCTGGGACGACTCAACCCGTTTGTCGAGGCCGCCTACGTGATTCTTTCCCACAAAGAGGAATCCGATATCGGCAACAATTCCGGCAAGGACAACGGCTGGATGTTTCTGGGCGGCATCGAATTCCTGCTCTCCAACCGCTTCGGACTGTCCCTGGAGTTCAAAACGCAGAACATCGAAGGCGCCACAGGTTCAGATGGTTACCCGGTCAGCTTCAAGGGTTATTCCGGCGGGATCAGTTTTTTCGTGCGGATCTGAGCGACGTTGAAAAAGGGCAACGATCGCTACATCATTACCTAGATGCGGGACAAAGCTGCAGATGGAAATCAAAGAACAGGTAAAAAATGCGGTTTCAATTGTTGATGTCGCATCGCTGTACCTGGAACTGAAACCATCCGGAAAAAACTATAAAGCTCTC
Organism: uncultured Clostridia bacterium; assembly: GCA_964465065.1. Lineage (GTDB taxonomy): Bacteria > Acidobacteriota > Aminicenantia > UBA2199 > UBA2199 > CAYMND01. The sequence goes on along the minus strand of CAYXHZ010000011.1, from coordinate 10,493 downwards.
TGCCCCTTCCATCACGAGAAAACCCCGTCGTTTTACGTCATGCCCGACAAGGGCACATTCACCTGCTACGGCTGTCATGCCTACGGCGATATTTTCACCCTGGTCCAGCAGCAGGAAGGGCTTACTTTCCCCCAAGCCCTCAAATTTCTGATCGAACGTTTCCACTTGCCGTTCAGCCCGAGCGGCAAGCGCCCCCAGGAGCCCGGCCAGCAGTACGAACGGATCAATGAACTGGCGCAACAGTTTTTCAAGCAGCAGCTCTGGGACAGCCCGGAGGGCAAACAGGCCCGCGACTACCTGGACCGGCGCGGCATCTCCGAAGAGACGATGCGCACCTTCGCCATCGGCCTGGCTCCCAATCACTGGGACGGCCTGAGGACTTTTCTGGAGAAACAGAACGTTTCGGCCCGTCAGGGCGTCGAGATGGGTTTGCTGGTAAGCTCGGATCAGGGCAGTTACTACGACCGCTTCCGCAACCGCATCATCGTCCCCATCCTGTCCATGAACGGCAAGCTGATGGCCTTCGGCGGCCGGGCTCTCGACGATCAGCCCGCCAAATATATCAATTCTCCGGAAACCCCGCTGTACAAGAAAGGGCAGCACCTGTTCGCCTTCAACCTGGTCCGGCAACAGATCCGCGAGCAGGGATGCATGGTTCTGGTGGAAGGATATTTCGACCAGATCGCCCTATATCAGTACGGAATCCGCAATGCCGTTGCCAGCCTGGGAACGGCCCTGACCGACGAACAGGCTTACCTGATCAAGCGCTTCACCGACAAGGTCTACATCTGTTACGACAGCGATGCCGCCGGACAGAAAGCGACCGTTTCGGCGGTCGAGAAACTGCTGACCCACCACGTCAGCACCCGGGTGATTCAGCTCAATGCCGGCAAGGACCCCGACGAGTTCGTCAGGAAAAAAGGCCCGGAAGCGTTCCGGGAACAGCTCAAGCAGAGTGTGGAAGGGTTCGGCTATCTGCTGCAGCGCCTGGCCGAATCCATCGATCTGGCTGATCCGCTTTCCAAAAGCAAGGCCCTGCAGACTCTGGGTCCCGTCGTGCAGAAGGTCGACGACCGCCTGATCCGCCTCGACCTGATCAGAAAATGCGAAGACTTCTTCAACCTCCCCTTCGAAGAAGTCAATCGCCAGTTCTCTTCTGCGGCCGGGCAGAAACCGTTGCCTGCCGACCCGCCGCCCGCCGTTCCCACCCTGGCCGAGGCCGATTTTCTCAAAACGCTGCTGGCCGCCCCAGAACGGATCGCCGACTTGCGGACGCTCCTCGAAGAGGACCTGCTGGCCAGCCTGTCGATCGGAAAAATTTTGAAAACCATGCTGCAATCCAGCGGCGAGGACAAGGCCATCGTTGCCGACCCGATCGCCTTCACCAGCCAACTCATCGAGCGCCTGAACGGACCCGACCGACAACTGGTGCAGCGACTGACCGAGCAGCTGCCGGCCGCAACACCGACCAGCCCGTGCGCGGAACAGACCTTGGAAAACTGCATGCTCCTTTTCGTAGAACGGCTCAACAAGAAACGTATCGAGCTGTTGAATCGTCAGATCCATATGGCCGAACAGAACGGCAACAAGCCGCAGATTCACGAGCTGATGCAGCGCAAGAATCAATTCATCAAAACGATACGCGACAAAAACCATACGACACCCCGCTCCAGCCCGGAAGCGGTCAGGAGGTCCTAGTTGGACAGTAAAAAAAGCGAAAAGACGGACAGGCCGTCCATGAAGCCCAAATCCCCGGAACTTATCATCCCCAAGCCGATCCTCGATGAATTGCTGGAAATGGCCCGGGATAACGACGGCGCCATAAAACGGGACGATTTTATCAGTTTCATCACCGACAACGCCCTCACTGAGCATAAAGCGGAGATCGAAAGCCTCCTGATCGCCGAGAAGATCAAGATCATTCGCCAGCAGCCCTGCAACAAGAAAGATCGCGAACAGGTATACGGATCCTTCCAGGACGATTACAAAAAGGAACTCAAAGCCATCCTCAAACGGGCCAAAAAGAACTTCGGCATCGTCGAAAACACCTATATCATGAACCTCTTTGAAGGCGAAGAGAACCTGAAACCTTTTCGCAAGCCGCTGGCCCGTTTTCTCAAGGAGCACGAGATCCGCATCGTCAAAGTTCCCAAGAGCAAGACTTCGAGGCCCGGCGACGACAAGAACGAAATCGTCGGCGACCCGGTCCGGCAATACCTCAGGGAGATGGGCAACGTCAATCTCCTTTCCCGCAACGAGGAAATCAAGATCGCCAAGCGCATCGAGCGCGGCGAGAAAAAAGTCATCAAGGCCTTGTCCAAGACCAATATCGTGCTCAATTCGGTCATCGACCTGGGCCGTGACGTGCTCGAAGGCATCAAGGACATCGACGAAGTCATCGACATCCACGAGGACATCTACGATGAAGCCAAGAAACAAAAAATTCGCGACCGTTTCCTGAAACAGTTCGAACGCCTCAACCAGCACAAACGCGAGCTGAAGGATCTCAAGAAGGGCAAGACCACCAACTTTCTGATCGCCAAGAAGATGGTGGAGATCACCCACCTCATTCAGGAGATGTCGATCCTGTACGAGCACAAACGCGCCTTCATCAGCAAGATCAAGCAACTCAAAGAGAATTACCAGCACATCATGACCCGCCTGGAGAAACTGGACCAGCAGCTGCTGGAAACCGAGGACGGGGAAAAGCGCAGCGAAATCAGCAATGAAATCGACAATTACAACAAACGACTCGACAACCTGAACAAGAAGTATGAAATCAGCCCGTTCGACCTGTTCAAGACCGGCGCCGATATCGAGGAAGGTCAACGTCTGATCGAATTGTCCAAGAACGATCTGGTCGAATCCAACCTGCGCCTGGTCGTTTCCATCGCCAAGAAATACATCAACCGCGGCCTGCAGTTTTCCGACCTCATCCAGGAGGGCAATATCGGCCTGATGAAAGCCGTTGAAAAATTCGAATACCAGCGCGGCTACAAGTTTTCGACCTACGCCACCTGGTGGATCCGTCAGGCCATCACCCGCGCCATCGCCGACCAGGCCCGCACCATCCGCATCCCCGTGCACATGATCGAAACCATCCACAAGATCAACCGCACCCAACGCCGGCTGGTACAGGAACTTGGTCGCGAACCCACCGAAGAGGAGATCGCCGAGGAAACCGGTTTCACCGTCGACAAGATCCGCAAGATCCTCAAGATCGCCCAGGAACCGATATCTCTGGAGACCCCGGTCGGCGACGACGATTCCCATCTGCGTGATTTTCTGGAAGACGACAAGACCGCCTCGCCGCCGGAAATCATCACCCAGATGAACCTGCGCGAACAACTGGAAAACGTTCTGTCCTCATTGACCGAACGGGAAGCCAAGGTGATCGAGATGCGCTTCGGCCTGCGCGACGGCAACGAACACACCCTGGAGGAAGTCGGCCAGGAATTCCAGGTCACCCGCGAACGCATCCGCCAGATCGAGGCCAAGGCCCTGCGCAAACTCAAGAAAAAATCCAAAAAACTGATCACTTTTCTGGATAAACCCGATAACTTTTCATGAACCGGCCGCCACCCTCGTGTCGCCCCGTTGGCCCGGGCTTCTGGCGCAAGTGGTGGACCTGTTCGCGGCCCTATTCGCTTTCCGCCGCCCTGATCCCGGTGCTGTTCGGCGCCGTCATGGCCCTGGGCCGCAGCCCGTACAGTTTTCAAGCGCTGACGTTTGCCCTGTCGCTGCTGGCCATGGTGCTGCTCCAGGCCGGCGCCAACATCCTCAACGACATTCACGACTACCGCAACGGCCTGGACCGGACCGTGACCCCGGTCAGCGGCGGCCTGGTGCGGGGACTGATCACCGTCCCGCAGGCCTGGCGGGCGGTCATGACCCTGTTTGCCTCCGGATCGGCTGTCGGTCTCGCCATCTGCCGGCTGACCAGCTGGAAACTCCTCCCCATCGGCTTGGCCGGTGTCGCACTGGGCTGGTTTTACAGCCACGGCCACAAGAAATCGCTCAAATTTCTCAGTCTGGGCGACGGGGCCGTCTTTCTCGGCTTCGGTGCGCTCGGCTCGCTGGGCTCCTGGCTGGTGCAGACCCGGGAATTCTCTTTTCTGCCGATCGTCTGGTCGCTGCCCGTTTCCCTGCTGATCGTAGCCATCGTGCACGCCAACAACTGGCGGGACAGCCGCAGCGACCTGGCCGGCGGCGTCCGTACCGTCGCCAACCGTCTCGGCGACCAGGGCGCCATGCGCTATTACGGCCTGCTGATTTTCACCCCATTCGTCATCCTGCTGACATTGACAACCCTGCCGGCCTTCCTGGATCTGCCGACCGTGCCCCCCGCCGCCCTGTCGACCCTGCTCTGCCTGCCCCTGGCCATCCGTCTGTACCGCCGGGCCCGGCGGCGCCATGAACCGGCCCGGTCCGCCGATTTCGTCACCCTGGACGGAGCCACGGCACAGCTCAACCTGCTGTTCGGGATTCTCTACACCGCCTCTCTGCTCCTGGATTATTTTTTGCGGAACTGAAACCGCGGCCGGCGAGCCGGCGTCTGAATCCATGAACCTTGCTTTGATGAAAGAGATTGTGATATAAGAGTGGATACGACTCACGGAGGTTTCTCATGCCTGTCAATAGATGGTTCAGGTCCGCCGGCGCATGCATTCTGGCCGCCGCGATGCTGCTGACTGTTTCCTGCATCAAGTCTTCTCCGGATTACACCGTGACCTTCACCATCGCCGAGGGCATCACCGGTACACCGGCCGCCGGGACCTACACCTACCCGGAATTCGAAAAAGTCGCCTACAGTTACACGCCGCTCAACGCCAACTATCTGTACCCAGTCGTGCTCCTGAACGGCAGCTCGACAGGCGCATCCTCCGGCGACATCACCGTCTACAACCATTGCACGGTTGTGGTGCGGCCGCTCGACATCCGCAACGACACCGTCAACCACAGCGATCAGTGGGCTTTCACCCTTTACAACAAATCCGGTGGTCCGCAGGAATCGTTCAGACTTAGATTCGTCGGCGGCAGCGACAAGACCGGAGCCTTCAGCGACACCCAGAACCGCTACGGAACCTGGATCATCACCGAGAGCAAGAAACTGACCATGACCTACAGCGACGGGGTCAACACCGTTCTCACAGGCGACATCAGCAGCATGACCGGCACCTGGACCCGGACCGGCGTCAGCGACGCCTACACCTGGGCCGCCACCCGCGAGGACGACTGAGTTAAGCCCGGGGGTGCCATTTCAGGTATTCGGCACGGATGCGTTCCCCGCCCATGTGGGTATAGATTTCAGTCGTATTGATACTGCTGTGCCCCAGCATCATCTGCACCGTGCGCAGGTCGGCGCCACGTTCCACCAGATGGGTGGCGAAGGAATGACGCATGGTGTGCGGCGACAGGTCCGGGATTCCAATCAGGCGGCCGTAGTGACGCATCAGCTTCCACACCCCCTGCCGAGTCAGTCGCCCGCCCCGCTGGTTCAAGAAAATCTCCGGCGTGGCCATGCGAGCCCAGGCCGGCCTCACCTCGCTCTGGTAACGGGCGATCCAGCCCAGCGCCTTGGCGCCGATGGGTACGATCCGCTCCTTGGAACCCTTGCCGATAATCCGCAGGTACTCCTCCTGAGCGTGCACGTTGTCCGGAGCCAGAGAAATCAGTTCCGATATCCTCAGGCCGCTGGCGTAGAGCGTTTCCAGCATCGCCCGATCGCGAATCCCGGCTTTTGTCGTGGTATCGGGCGTCTCGAGCAGAGCGACCACCTCGTCCACACTGAGGTACTTGGGCAGGATGTGCCACTTCTTCGGGAACTCGACCAGACTGGCCGGATTGTGCGGCAAGACCCCCTCGAACACCAGGTAGGCCAGAAAATTCTTGATTACCGACAAACGGTGGGACTGGCTGGTCGGGCTGAGCCCCAGACGCGACTGCGTGCCGAGGAAGGACAGCAAGACCGCCTCGTCGATCTGCTCGACTCCGATCGCGCCCTCGTCGAGAAAGCGGGTGAAAAAAGTCAGACCCTGACGGTAGGAGACGATGGTGTTTTCCGACAAACCCTTCTCGTAGGCCATGAAAACGATGTAGCGATCGATCCAGGACGCCAGCCCGCCGCAACCGTCCATCGGCCTGTCACCAGTACGGATTGAAGCGCGCCTCCCGGGACAGCTCGCTCGCCTCCCCGTGCCCGGGATAGATGCGCGTCGCCGGCGGAAACGTTTTCAGGCGCTGCAGCGATTCGAACAATACCTTGCCGTTGCCGCCGGGCAGATCGCTGCGGCCGATACCCCCGGCGAACAGGGTGTCGCCGGTCAGCAGGCAGTCCTGGAGGCAGACGACGACCGAGCCCGGCGAATGACCCGGACTGTGGAGGATATTCAGATCCAAACCGGCCAGTGAGACAGGTCCCGCTCCGAGCGGTTCGGTCCGCAGCCGGGTATCCTGCCAGCCCAGCATGGCGGCCAGGTCACGGTTGACATCGTGACCGATCAGAAAACGGTCGCCGTCGTGCATGTAAACCGGCACCGGCAGGGTCAGCAGGATGGTCGGCGCGGCCGACCAGTGATCCAGATGGCCATGGGTCAGCAGGATCGCGTCCAGCTCCAGACCCAAAGAATCCAGGCGCGCCAGGATTCGCGAGGCTTCGTCGCCTGGATCGACCAGCAGCGCCCGGCGGCTGCCCGGGGCATAAACTATGTAGCAATTGGCCTGCAAAGGCCCGACTTCAATGGCTTCTATTTGGACGGGCATATTTCCGATCAGCCTCGGATCAGCAGAGATTGCCCGGTCATTTCCGGCGCCTGGGCGATGCCCAGCAAGTCCAGGATGGTCGGGGCGATATCGGACAGGCGCCCGTCCTGGCGCAGGCGCACTCCCGCCGCGGCGCCGATGAGCGACAGGGGGACGGGATTTCGGGTATGGGCGGTCATCGGGCTGCCGTCCTCCAGCCGGGTCTGTTCGGCGTTGCCGTGATCCGCGGTCAGCAACACGGCTCCGCCTCGGGCCAGCACCGCGTCCACCACGCGGCCCACGCAGGCGTCGACCGTCTGTACCGCCTGGATGATCGCCTCGTAGACCCCGGTATGCCCCACCATGTCGCAGTTGGCGAAGTTGCAGACGATCAGCTCGTGCCGCCCCTGCTCGATGGCCGCCAGCAGACGCTGGCAGACCTCGTTGGCGCTCATCTCCGGCTGCAAATCGTAGGTGGCCACCTTGGGGCTGTCGACCAGGATGCGCTCCTCGCCCGGAAAGGGATCGTTTTTCAGGGCGTTGAAGAAAAAGGTGACGTGGGCGAACTTTTCCGTTTCGCTGCAGCGCAGCTGGGTCAGTCCGGCCTTGGCCACCACTTCGCCCAAAATGTTTTCGTAGTTGATTTCGGGAAAGGCCTCGATGAAATTCCCGTTGTCGTAGTAGTGGGTCATGGCCACGAAATGCACATTATGCTTCCGGGTCGGGAAGGCGCTGAAATCGCTTTCGACCATGGCCCGGGTCAGCTGCCGGGTACGATCGAAACGGAAATTGAAGAAAATGAACACGTCGTCATCCGCAATCCCGCAAAAATCCATTCGCCGCGGCCGGATGAACTCGTCGTTTTCTCCTGCCGCATAGGCCTGATCCACCGCCTCGCGCCAATCAGCGGCCTGGATACCTTCGCCATGCATGAGCAGCCGGTAGGCCAGTTCGGTCCTGTCCCAGCGCTGGTCGCGGTCCATGGCGTAATACCGGCCGACCAGGCTGGCGATACGGCCGACCCCCACCCGGTCGATTTCGGTCTGCAACCAGTTCAGATGGGTTTTCGCCGATTGCGGCGGGGTGTCGCGACCGTCGCTGATGGCGTGAACCAGCACCCGTTTCTGACCGGCCCGGGCGCACATTTCCAGAATGGCCACGGCGTGACGGCTCATGGCGTGAACCCCTTCGTCCTGGACCAGCCCCGTCAGGTGCAGACAGCTGCCTCGTTGCCGGCTCAGCTCGATAGCCTGGCGGAGGGCCGGATTCTCGAAAAAACGTCCCTCCTCGATCTCCTTGTCGATCCGGGTCAGACTTTGATAGACAACCCGCCCGGCGCCGATGTTGAGATGACCGACCTCGCTGTTGCCCTGGGTATCGGGCGGCAGACCGACATCCAGACCGGATGTCTTGATCAGTATGGTCGGACAGCTCGCTTCGTAGCGGTCGGCGTTGGGGGTGTCGGCCGACCAGATAGCGTTGGCGGAATTTTCGGGCCCTCGGCCCCAACCGTCACGGATGATCAGGCAAATCGGTTTCTGCGGCATAGGCATGAGATAACAGAAGAAACCGCTTTTGTCAATCCGAGACGGGAAGCAGTCAAAAATAGACGGGTGTGCTATAATCCAGTTTTCAGAATCTTGCCTGCTGCGGAGGATTTCCATGAACCGATTCGCGCTGCCTTTCATCCTGCTGCTGACTGCCGCGCTGACCCTCTCGGCCAGCTTCGGTCCCGATCATTTCCTGTTTGGACCCCGCCTTGCCGGCATGTCCGCAGCCGATCTGTGCAATGACGGCAGTCCGGAAACGATCCTGTCCAATCCTGCCGGGCTGGCCCTGCTGAATCGCGGCCAGATCCACCTGGGCGGATTGTTCCCCAACAGCTCGGCCACGTTGACCCTCGGCTCCTCGACGACAGAGATGGAATCCCCGTCCGAACACGTCAGCTCCCCGTTCCTGGCGGCCGCCTACCCGATCAATGACAAACTGATCGTCGGCGCCCTGTACAGCGTCCCCAGCGACTACACCCTGAGCTGGCCCGGAGAGGAGCTGTCCTCCCTGTCCGGAGCGGTATACAGCTGGCGCAGCAGCCTGCAACTCAAGCGCATCTCATTGGCCGCCGCCTACTCGGTCTCCGAGAAAGTAGCCCTGGGACTGGCCGTCAACATGGATAAACTGAATTTCGGCTACGCCTTGCCGTTCGGTACCGGGCAGTACGAGGAAAGCAGCGACGATTCGGCCATCGGTTTCTGCGTCGGCATCCGGCTGCAGTTGACCCCGCAGTTGAGCGCCGGACTGTCCTTCAGCAGCGCCGCCAGCTGGGATCTGCAGGGCGAGGCGCTCATGGCCGGCGCCAGCCAGATCGGTCTGAGCGGCAGCAGCCCGCTGACCCGTCCGTTCAAGGGGCCCAGCCGTCTGGCCGGCGGCATCACCTACCAGTTCAACGAAAAACTTCGCCTGGCGGCCAGTTTTCTGTCCAGCAGCTGGAGCGGGCTGGCTGTCCTCGAGGGTCAGTTCGGCGATGCCGGCTGGACTCAGATCTTCGGGAACCACGATCTGGAACTGAACTGGGAATCCACCCTGCAGATGCGCATCGGCGCCGAATACCAGGCCAGCGACAGTCTGGCGCTGCGCGCCGGTTTGGCCACCTGTCCGTCGGCCACCCCGGAGAAGGACCGCCATCCGCTGCTTTTCTCTCTGGCCGGCCAGAGCGTCAGCCTCGGCGCCAGCCTGACCCTGAACCACATCGTCATCGACGCCGCCGTGGTCGTCCCCATGAGCGGAGAGTCGCAATTGACCAGCGGCGAAACCCAGTACTGGCCGGGAACCTACCAGGCCTCGATGATCATCCCCAGCCTGTCCATCGCCTACCGCTTCTAATCCGCCGAACGGCAGCTCGGCTCTCCATCGGTTTAGTCTGTGGTTTCTTCTTACATCAGCGCCCGAAAAGCCTTCAGAGCAACAGGCGGATGCTCAGCGGCATCATGACGACCGCCAGACGCAGCCAGGTGGCCTTGCTCCGGTAATCTTCCGCCAGCAACAGAATCCTCGGCGCGGCGTAAAACATGGCGTACGGAACCGTGATCAGAATCATGAGCAACAGACCGGCCGCCCAGTGGTACGGCCCGTGCCCGGCCAGATCGGCCATGACCATGCCGTCCCAGATGGACAGGGACACGACGGCGGAAAGGTACAGAGCCGTATCGGCCAGAGCTTCCCGGCGGGCCAGCAATGGACCGTTTAGCGGATCCAGGCCTGTCGCCACGGGCAGCAGGGCGCGGATGGTCAGTCCCAGCGGCAGGACGGACAGACCCAGCACCGCCAGCAGCGGCAGAATCGAGGCCCGGGTTTGTTCACCTCCCTGCCCAAAAAGCCCCAGAGCCAGCGAGCCGCTCAGCACCCACAGGGCGAACTGCATGATCAGCAGCACGAACAGGGCGATCAGGGCCCACAGCGGGGCGGGCGGAGGTTTGAACCGCATCCGTCGGGCTTGCAGCGGCGCCCGTTTCAGGAAAGCCCCCAGGCTGTTGAGGGCCATAGAAATCAGAAGAATCGCGGCGTAGGCCGGATTCGTCTGGCCGTCTTTCTCCGCCAGGCCGGTCAGGGCGGGCACCAGCCAGCAGTTGGCCGCCAGGATGCCCAGATCGAACCACAGGCCGCGGTTCAGAGCGGGGAAAAAATGGCGGCTCCGACCTTGCAAATTTTGCGGCATGGATACATGGTACGGTGGAGAAATAGGTAAGTCAATCGTT
>CAYXHZ010000010.1:34896-78386 GCA_964465065.1 uncultured Clostridia bacterium | reverse complement strand
CGGCGTTGTTGGCGATGGACTTGAGGGTGATGTGGGGCACGCGCTCGTAGACGAAACCCTGGCGGATGTCGCGAAAGAAGTCCTTCTTGCCCGAGATTTTCTGGGTGATCTCGTCTTCCTTGCGCTGCCCCTCCGGACTGTCGGCCAGGAAATAATAGGGGTAGCGGGCGCCCATGATGCGCGCCCGGGCCAGGGCCAGAGCGACCCGCGAGGTGTCGATGGTGATCCAGCGCCGCCCCCACTGCTCGGCCACGTAGGCCGTGGTCCCCGAGCCACAGGTGGGATCCAACACCAAATCCCCCGGATCGGTGGACATCAAGATGCAGCGTTGAATAACTTCAGTTATGGTTTGAACCACATAAAGTTTATCCGAGGAAAAACCAGATATTCCTGTATCAAGCCAAGTGGATGTTCGAGGCTTAACAGGAAAATCAGAAAGATAACGTTTATAACTCAAAGTCTTGCCACCAGCACTTACACGATTACTTAACAATAGTCGGTTTGTTCCTGTAGGATATGATGCTTTCCAATGAGTATTTTTAGAAGGGAAATATTCAAATTGATTAAAGGCTATCGGAGTAAGTACGTCTGAAGCTCCTTGCCCCGTCATATCTCCTAACCGAAAGATCCTCTCTTCCTCTGAAACCTGATCTTTCCCATTTAATTCATCTAAAGTAAGTGTCCTACAAGATAAATTCAAGGACTCCGCATATCTGTAGTTTGGATCGTCAGCTGGCGTTTTTGGTTCGTAAATGATTCTTAACTTGCACTTTTCTGCATGTTTTGCAAACCATAAAAGGAAATCGCCCACTCTACTTAGCCCTTTGGTTGGAAAACCTCCTGTGGTTCGATATAAAATCGTCGACAGATAATTCTCCTCCCCAAACACCTCATCCATCACCGCCCTTACGCGGTGCACGTTCTCGTCACCGATCTGGACGAAGATGCTGCCCGAATCGGTCAGCAGATCCCGGGCCACGGTCAGACGGTCGCGCAGGTAGGTGAGGTAGGAGTGGATGCCAAACCGCCAGGTGTCGCGGAAGGCCTTGACCTGCTCGGGCTCGCGGGTGATGTGCTCGGGGTTGCCATCTTTTACGTCGCGGCTGGTGGTGGACCACTGGAAGTTGGAGTTGAACTTGATGCCGTAGGGCGGATCGAGGTAGATGCACTGCACCTTGCCGCGCAGACCCTCGCGCTCGGCCAGGGAGGCCATGACCTGCAGCGAATCCCCCAGGATCATGCGGTTGGACCAGTGGGCGTCGTGCTGGTAGAACTCGGTCCGGGCGCTCTCGCTGGGCAGACCGTTGAAATCGGAGAAGAGGTCCATCTGCAAACCGTGCTGCTTGCCTTCGGTCTGCTCTGTCTGAGCCCGCAAATCGTCGATCAAAACTTTGGGGTGGATCTTCTCCTGGATGTAGAGGGGCGGGGCATGGACCACCAGATCGGACCAGTCCTGCTCGTCCTTGCCCTTCCAGACCAGCTGGGGATCGAGGTCGCGGTTGCGGCGCTCGTAACTGACCGGCCGCGGGGCCTTCTCGTCGTCCCGCAGCACGGCCTGGTATTCGGCAGTGGGGATGTTCTTGCGGCTGGCCTCCAGATGGGTGAGGGTTTCGATTCGTTTCTCGGTTTTTATTTTGGCCATGGGCTTTTCCTTCCATCAAGGAGGGGACAATTTGTCCCCCAGTTCATATCCTGAATACGTGCAAAATACCGGTTCATCTCTCCCCTCCAATCACCCGCTCGATCCCCTCCTTCACCAGCTCCTCCACCCTGGCCTTGAAATCCCCCTCGATCTGGTAGACCTCGGTGAATTCGGCGAAGGCCCAGCGTCCCAGGCTGCGTAGCTGGTTGACCCCGGGGACCCAATAGGTCTCCATGGTCTCCTTCTTGATCTTGGCATCCTCGCCGCGATAGCCCTTGATCTCCACCACCAGGTGCAGGGGAGCCTGGGGGCCGTGGCCATCGTCGAGGAGAACGATGAAGTCCGGGATGTAGCGGCGCATGTCCGAACCGTAGCGGTAGGGCACCTCGAAGCCCAGGCCGTGATTTTTCACGTAAGAGATGACCTTGGGATGACCCTCCACCACCCGGCAGAACTCGGCCTCCCAGTCGCTGTCCATGACCAGCCAGTTGAGATGGCAGCGGCGCGAATCGGGCTTCCAGAGCAAGGTCTTGGTGGTGATGAAGTTTACGTGAATCGTCGACCCTTCGGGATTGTAGGGATCGAGCAGGGCCTTGATGGGTCCGCGGTCCTGCTGAGAGCGGGTGATGGCTGCGCCGATCCGTTCACAGGCCATGTCGGCCAGGGTCTTGTAGCGAAGCTGGGCAGGGAATGTTCCGCCCCGACAGTCCAGGTAATCGTTGATCCAGCGGCGCACGATGGGCTTGACCTGGCCGAAGAGGGCGGGGTTCATCGGCTCTCCGGCATCCCGCCACTGGTTCTGCAGAAAGTGGGCGACCAGTTCCATTAACACCGTCGAGGGGCGCACATCCCCGGTGTGGACCAGGGTCAGATCCACCCGCTCGCCGATGATGCCCGAATTCATGGTGCTGGTGGCCCCGACCAGTTCCGGGGTCAGGACCATCCTGGAATCGTCGGAGAAATCGGCCGTCAGCCGCTCACCCGGTAGATCCACCCGATACCCGACTACCCGGGGGAAGCGGATCTCCAGGGCATCCCGTTCGGGGCGCACGGCTTTGACGGTGATGACCGGACGGGGTTTTTGCGGCGGCGCCACCACGGGTTTGGCGGTGAAGTCGAAGGGAATGCCCAGGACATCGGCGTATTCCACGTTGAATAGGCCTTCTTCGTTCTGGTCATAGGACTGTCGACGCAGGGCCCGGCCAATGACCTGTTCGCAGAGGAGCTGGGTGCCGAAGGCGCGCACGCCGAGGACATGGGTGACGGTACTCGCGTCCCAACCCTCGGTCAGCATGGACACCGAGACCACACAGCGGATCTGTCCGCCCAGGCGGTCCGGTTTGCCCACTGTGTTCATGACCTCGCGCAGGAGCTCCTGATCGCTCAGGTTTTCGGCGGCCCGGCGATCTCCGGTCCGTTCGACGATCTCCCGCTGGAAGCGCTCGATCTCGTCCTTGGCCATGGCATGGAAACTGTCGTCGAGTTTTTCCCCCGATTCCAGCTGTTCGCTGTCGATGAGCAAAGTATTTGGCCGGGGCAGCGGATTGCCGTGCTCATCGAAGTTGCGGAAAAGTTCGAGCCGGCCGTTTTCCAGGACAGTGCTGCCGTCTTCCTTGCTGCGAACGAATCCGGATATAAAGTCGTAAACAAGCTTCGACGTGGATGTGTTGTTACAAACCACGATGAAACAGGGCGGTACGGCGATCTTGGCTTCCTGCCAGAGATCATAGGTCTTCTTGTAGTGGCCGTACAGGGCGTCGAGAGCCGTTTGCAACTGGGGCGGAATGCTCAGGGGATCAAGATCCTCCGCCTTGCCCCGTCCTTTCTTGGGCATCTTGGAGCGGATGTGCTCCCAGAGATTACGGTACATGGGCATGTCGATGCCCGGAATGTTGTCGGCCACTGGGACCCGGGGCAATTTAACGATGCCGCATTCGATGGCATCCATGAGGGAAAAGTCGCTCAAAGTCCAGGGAAACATGGTGCCTTCGGCATAACCCGAACCGCTGAGGAAGAATGGAGTGGCCGAAAGGTCGATGACCCAGGGAGCTCCCAGTCTACGGGCAACAATCTCCAGCCCGGATATCCAGAGCCGGGCCGCCTCGTTGTTCTTGTCCGCTTCCTTCTTGGCTTCCCGATCCAGTCGTTCTTTCACGGATTCCGGTTTTTCCCGGTAGCAGTGGTGGGCTTCGTCGTTGATCATCATGATGTTCTTGATGCCCATCAGTTCCGGCATGACCCGCTGCAGCATCTGTCCTTCGGTCTCGAGAGTCTGCAAGGGGCTTCCCCGTCCCTGGAGCAGGGCACGATTGCCCTTGGCCAGTTCCAGGCGGTCCCGTAATTTGAAGGCATGGAAATTGGTGATAACGATTTTGGCCCGATCCAGGTCGGACAGCATATCCTTGGGGACCAGCTCATTTCGGCCATACATGCTGTCGGGGTCGTTGGGTCTCAGAACCCGCAAACGATCGCGAATGGTCAGGCCAGGGGTGATCACCAGAAAACCCCGGGTGAACTGCTTGCTCTGGGGCCGGCGCACGGCATTGATGGTCTGCCAGGCGATGATCATGGCCATGACTGTGGTTTTCCCGGCACCGGTGGCCAGTTTGAGAGCCAAACGAAGCAAGCCCGGATTGGCCTCCTCGCTGGCATTTTTCAGGTGCTCAAGATATTGCTTCTCGTTTTTCCCCAGCTTGGGAGCCACCTCGGTCAGCCAGATTACCGTCTCCACGGCCTCGATCTGACAGAAAAAGGGCCTGAACGAACTGAATTGATGGTGACGCCAGTGCTGCAGCAAACGGGCCGTTTCGGGCGTCACATGCCACTGACTGGGATTGGGGATCGAACGCCATTTCTCCACTTCCAGACGCAACAGATTGATTCGTGAGGTCAGATCGTACCGTTGCTGCTGCGTCGAAAGTCCTTTCCCTTCATCGAGGGGCAGGAAGCTTTGTTTATCCGCTTCACGTTGCTTTTTACTCTTGGGAATCGGTGTGATGAAATCGGCCTTACGGCGGTTTTCCACGATCTGTTGCGTAGGCTGCCCAGTTTTGTCCAGTTCCCAATGACGTTTCGGGCAACTATAGGGCGAATTTAAAATGGGGTGATCAAAAAATTGATTGCTCATATCTCAACCTTGATAAAAATACGGGTCGGTGTGATAGACCGTACGTATCCAGTCAGTTTGATTCGTAAATAAAGAATAATAGAGAATGGATTGGTATGAATCTGATGAGAAACACTTTGCTTGTATACAGTGTCCCATCAAAACACTCCTTGTTCTTGCGGCGAATCATCGGCCTGCCAGTTTAGCCATAGAATATATCATGTTACAGAATTCCGGAGATGAATGTCAAGGATATTGCTTGTAAGGCGAAAGGTGCAGTGGCGGTGTAGATCCTGGAACTATATTGTATATACAGTACTTCTTCATCTGCCGGGTTTTTTTTCACCTTCCCATCCCTCGCCGGCGTTGAACTTTTCGAGCCAGCGCTTTTCCCCCAGCTCGGCGAGCTCGGACTGGTTGCCTACCAGGTCCTGGCCCAGCGCCAGCCAGCCGGCGGCGAATTTCTTGAACCTGTGGCAGGGAAAGATGGGGCACTGGTGGCAATGGGTGAGCTTGCGCTTTTCGACGCAGCACGCGTACAGCGACTTGCATTTTCGGGTCAGGCAATGGATTTCCGCGCCGGGGCAGGGACGTTTCGGGTTTTGGTAGCGCGGGCAGGTCCCGCAAAAGACCCCGCACGGAGGAATCATTCCGCTATAGTTTTTGACAGTCATGACCGGTTATCCTTCATCCATCGGCACAGCATCGGCGTCTGCCCTCCAGCGCATACCACATCGACCGAGGCGACAGGGTCGCCCTCCGAGCACGGTTATACCGCCGCGACGGTGACGATTTCAAGTGCTTACCGGCAAATTGTATATTTTTTGGCGGATGCGCCGCCGGATTTCATTGATCTCGCCGGCCGGAATGCCGATTTCCTCCAGGAAGGCCTGATGCCCGTCGGGGTAGCGGCGTTCGAATTCCACGTGCCAGCGGATCATCCCTGCCTCGTCCAGGCCGGCCGAGCGCATCAGGCTGGTCCAGGCCGCCCGGTCCATGGGCCGGCCCGGCGGGACGGGGCTGTCGGTTTTCAGGAGATCGAGGACGACGCGCAGCTGTTCCCGCAACAGGGCGATCTCCGCTTCGAGCTGCCGGGCGCGGCGCTGCAGGGCGCCGCTGACTCCCTGCTCGGGCAAGTCCAGCAGCCGGCCGATCTCGCGCAGGGGCATGCCCATGCGGCGGTAGCGGCAGATCTCTTCGAGCCGCCGCTCGTCCTGCTCGCTGTAGCGGCGGTAACCGGCCGGACTGCGCCGGCCGGGCCGGAGCAGTCCGATACGGTCGTAGTACAGCAGGGTGCTGCGGGACAGGCCGAACTTTCCGGCCAGGCGGCCGACGGTGCGTACAGCGCTCATGAGCTCATTGTAGCATGTGTCCCCGCTTCAAAAAACAGTCCAGCTGGGCTGCCAGCCGGGCGCACAATTCGCGCGCTTCCCGGCCGTCCTGTTCGGCCAGAGTCTGCAGCTCGCGGTTTCCGGGCTCGCCCAGGGCGGTGTAGGCGAAGCCGAACTCCATGCGGCAGCTGTCCGGCGTCAGGGCGGCGAGTCCGATGCGGATGCGCACGAGGCGGATGTCGGGGGTGATGCGGATGTATTCGACCACCAGAGCCTGCGGGTCGTGCAGGCTGTTGACCCATACCGTCGCCGGTTCCCCCGCCTGCCGGGTGACGAAGACGCAGTCCTTTTCGGCCAGGCCGCTGTGGCCGAAGATCATCTGACAAGTCCAGCCGGGGATCCATTCGCTTTCCCGCACCGGGCAGAGCAGGGGGAAAATCCGCTCCGCGGCAGCCCCGACCTCGACTTCGTTGTGCAATTCATACCGTTTGGCGATAAATTCTGGATTCATCGATACCTCCTGTATGAACGGAGTCTAAACTGTGAAGCTGTAGTCAGGTCAAGTTTTTTTTGAAACGGTCATTTTCGGCGACCAGACCGGAAAAGCTCTCTGTCTTCAGGATTCCCGGAGTTTTCTTCTGAACAGCAGGGTCAGGGCGATGGCCGCCCCGGGCAGGGTGACAGCCCAGGCGGTAGCGGCCCATATCAGCGGATGATAAAAAGTTTGCAGGGCGATGAAGGGCAGAATGAGGCCGTTGGCGATCAAAAACCAGCGCACCGCTTTCTCCAGACCGGTACCGCTGAAGACAAAGGCGGTAAAAAGGGTGGACAAACTCATGAAACAGTAGCCGAGAAGATCGACTGAATAGGTGAAGGAGTTGAATACGTTGAACAGAAAAGGTCGGATGCTGTCGCTGATTTCTCCTCGATGAAGGGCCGGGGCCACCAGAGTCAGCTGGACGAAATAGTTCATGCAGATCAGCGTGCCGTACATGGTGGCGAACATCAGTCCCGCCTGGCTCCAGACCTTTTTGTCCGTGGGCGCCAGTCGGTGAACGGCGGCCATTGTCAGCGGGAAAGAAATTCCGAGAAACAGGGAAGGGACCAGGAGAACTACGAGTCCGTACCAGGTGCTGTCGTTCTCCGGCCCCCCGCCTGAACCCATGAGACCGAACCATTCGGCGATCTGTCCGATGTCGTAGGAAAGGCTGAACACCGATACGGACAATGCCGACCAGAAACCGAGCCGATATACATTTTTCGGGGCTTCCATCGGAACCTCCTGTTTTGTCGACGGCGACCGCAGACAGGCGCCGGCGGTCGCAACCATTCAAAATAAACGGTTCAATATGATCAGGTTAAAACATCCGCCTCCCGCTTGCAAGCCCGGGACCGAAATCCGAATCGGTTTTCGAGGCGGAGCTCAGTTGTCCAGTACCGAGCGGACCTTCTGGGCCAGATGCTCCAGGGAGAAGGGCTTCTCGATGAACGGGACCTGCTCGTCGAGCAGGCGGTATTCCGATATGGCCTGGGTCGGGTAGCCGGACATGAACATGAACTTGAGGGCGGGCTGGCTGGAAACGATCGTTTTCACCAGTTTGTCGCCGCTCATTTCCGGCAGCACCGCGTCGCAGAGCACCAGCTGGATGCGGCCGGCGTGCTCCTGGGCGAGCCGGAAGGCGTCGCTGGGTTTGGCGGCCTCCAGGACCGTGTAGCCGAGGTGCCTGAGCATGGTGCAGGCCACGCTCATGATCAGCGGCTCGTCTTCGACCAGCAGGATCGTCTCCTGGCCCATGGTGATTACGACAGGCGGTTCCTGGCGAAGCGGGTGCGGTTTTTGTTTGGCGTGGCAGGGCAGGTAGACCCGGACGGAAGTACCGATCTGCAATTCGCTGTTCACGGTGATGTAGCCTTTGTTCTGCTTGACGATGCCGTAGACTGTGGACAGGCCCAGTCCGGTGCCCTTGCCCGGTTCCTTGGTGGTGAAGAAGGGTTCGAAGGACCTCTTCAGCACGCCCGGTTCGATCCCGCAGCCGTTGTCGCTGACGGTCAGCAGCACGTATTGGCCGGGACAGGCGCCGGCGTGTCGGGAACAATAGTCCGGATCCAGGAAGACGCTCTGGGTCTTGACGCTGATTCTGCCCGTGTCGGCGATCGCGTCGCGGGAGTTGACGCACAGGTTGGTGACGATCTGGTCCAGCTGGCTGGGGTCCATCTTCACGGACGGCAGGTCTTGGGCGGGATGCCAGGACAGTTCGACGCCCCGGGTCAGAATCGTCTTGAGTAAGGACAGCGATTTCTCGACGGACTGGTTGATGTCCAGCAGCCTGGGCTCGCCGCTCTGCTGCCGGGAATAGGCCAGCAGCTGCCGGGTCAGGGCCGCCGACTTTTCGGCCGCCTTGCGGATCGTGCCCAGCTGGCGAAGCAATGGACAGGCCGGATCGTCGCAGGGTCTGGCCAGGTCCAGACTGCCGATGATGACCGACAGCATGTTGTTGAAATCGTGGGCGATACCGGCCGTCAGCTTGCCCATGGCTTCCATCTTGTTCACCTGCAGCAGCTGCGTTTGCAGCCTGGCGTACTCTTTTTCGGCCTGGATGTATTCGGTGATGTCGAAACTGATGCCGACCAGCCGGGTGGTTCGTCCGCTCGGTCCCCGGTCCGGCAGGCCGTGGATCTTGACGTGGCGTACGCTGCCGTCCGGTCTGAAGAAACGGAAGTCTACCGTCAGGCCGTTGTTGGATTTTTTCATTTTCATCAGGCCCTGCAGCAGGGGGCGCAGGTCGTCCGGATGCACCTTCGGTTTGATGTCGCGTACGTCGGTCGTTTCGGTCCGCTGGCCGTCGCCCAGGATGAGGCGGGTGTTTTCGTCCCAGACGATTTTTTGAGTCGAGAAGTCGAAACACCAGAATCCGATACCGCTGGTTTCGGCGATAAGCAACCATTTTTGTCTTGCAGAATCCAGCAGAGTTTGATAAATGTTCGAATTCGCGTGACGGAATACCGCAAAATCGTGGTCATTGTCTTTCATGTGGCCTCATTGAAAACATCCCGAATGTTTTTTAAGGGCGCTAACACTCTAATATACGGAACTTGAAAAGTCCATATGTTGGCAGATTTTATGCGAAAAAATATAAAGATTGTCTTGGGATAAACTTAAAGTGTGATATTTTCTGAGCGGGCGTCCGGGGCTGGATCGGCCGGGTGCAGTCTGGCGGACGGACAGGTGGGCAAATTGGTGGCGTTCGTTTTGCGGCTGTGCTTCTCATGAACTCAGGGTACAGAAAAAGCGGAATCGCTACCACCGGATTCGTTTCAAAAAAACGGGATTTTGTTCCAATAGGGTCCGAAAGACGGCGCCGGGCGCCTAGCTTCACCCGGCTTTTTCCAGCGGCAGACGCACCTCGAAACGCGAGCCCTTCTGCGGCTGGCTGTCCACCTTCAGGCTGCCGCCGTGCAGGGCGACGATGTGTTTGACGATGGCCAGACCCAGTCCCGTGCCGCCGTTCTGCTTGGATCGCGAGGGATCGACGACGTAGAAGCGTTCGAAGATGCGGTCCAGGTGCTCGGCCGCGATGCCGATCCCGCTGTCGGCAATCTCCAGAACGGCCTGCCCGTTTTCGCTGTCCAGCTCCAGACGCACCGTGCCTTGTTCGGTGTACTTGACGGCGTTGTCCAGCAGGTTGACGACCATGTCCTCCAGACGGTCGGCGTCGCCGCGCAGCCACAGGCTTTCCTGGGGCAAACTGTGCAGCAGGCTCAGGCCTTTGCGGGCGGCGACCGGCTCGTAGACGGGCAGGATACCGGCGACGAGGGCCTTGAAATCCACGGTCTCGCTGCGGCCGCTCACCCCGGTGTCCTCCAGCCTGGACAGCAGCAGCAGGTCGTGGACCAGACTGGTCAGGCGTTCGCTGTTGCGTTTGATGATGCCCAGGTAGCGCAGGGCCTCGCCGTCCAGCTGCTCTTCCAGGGTTTCCACGAAGCCGTGGATGGTGGTCAGCGGCGTTTTGATCTCGTGGGAGAGGTTGGTGATGAAATCCTTCTTGATCCGTTCCAGGCGGCGGAATTCGGTCAGGTCGTGCAGGGTCATGACCAGACGCTTTTCGGCGGCGATGGGTACGGTGTTGATGCGGTAATGGCGTTCGCCCAGGCTGGTTTCCCGGCTGAGCAGGCCTGTCTGGCTGAAACCGGCGCGGATCTGGTCGTCGATGTCGGGGTTGCGGCAGCACTGCCAGTATTTGCGGCGTTGGCCGCCCAGTTCCGGGAAAATGGCCGCGGCGGCCTGGTTGTAGAGCAGGATGTCGCCGTCCTGGCCGATCAGCATCAGGCCTTCGCTCATGGCGTCCATGACCGCTTTCAGCTCGTTCTGGCGCTGGGACAGGGAGGCGATCAGCGCCTTCTGGTGCTCGGCCATCTCGTTGAAGGCGCCAGCCAATTCGCCGATTTCGCCGCTGTCCCGGGTGTAGACCCGCGTTTCGAAATTCCCAGAGGCCAGATCGCGGGCAGCGGCGGCCAGGGCGCGGACGGGCTTGGCCAGACGTCGGGAACTCAAAAAGGTGATCAGCAGGGCCAGCAGCAACAACAGCAGGGCGGCCAGCTGCAGCCGGTGCCGGAAGGCGTCGATCAGGCGGTCGATTTCCTGGGCGAAGAGGCTGACCCGCAGTACCGCCTGCGGCTGGTTCTCCTCCCGGGGCAGGGGTACGGCGTAATAGAACATCGGCGCCTGCTCGGTGCTGCTGAAGCGCAGGTTCTGGCCGCTGCCGTTGCGCAGGGCGGCGCTGATTTCCGGGCGGTCCAGATGATTGTCCATGCGCTGCGGGTCCTGGTCGGAATCGCCCAGGACCCGGCCGTCGGCGTCGACGAGGGTGAAGCGGATGCCCAACTCGGCGCGCAGCCGGTTCAGCTCCTTCTGCAGAATCTCCGGACTGGTAGCGGCGGCCAGAATGCGCGGCCGGGCCAGGGTGACGATTTTGGCCATTTCCCGGGCCAGGTTGCGCGGGTACCAGTCGGCAAAGACCCGCCCGGCGATGTGAATGCTGAGGAAAAGCACCGTGGTGATAACGGCCAGGTTGATCCAGAAGGATTTGAAGAAAATGGTTTTTTTCATGGTTCGATCTTGTAGCCGACACCGCGGACATTGTGGATGAGAGCGCCGGCCGGGCCGAGTTTTTCCCGCAGGTTCTTGATGTGCACGTCGATGGTGCGGTCGATGACGTCTTTGTCGTCGCCCCAGAGCAGGGTCAGCAGCTTCTCGCGGCTGAACACCCAGCCGGGATGGCCGGCCAGAATCCGCAGGATGCTGAACTCGGTCTTGGTCAGGTGGGCATCCTGACCGTCGACCCGGGCCGAATACTGGTTGAGATCGATGGTCAGGCTGTCGTTGATGCGCCGCACCTGGTCCGGGCTCCCCGGGCCGGCGGCGCCGGCCTTGCGGCGCAGGACGGCGCGGATGCGGGCGGCCAGTTCCTTGGCCGAGAAGGGTTTGACCAGGTAGTCGTCGGCCCCCAGTTCCAGGCCCAGCACCACGTCGGTTTCGTCACCGCGGGCGGTCAGCATGATGATCGGGATGGCCGCCAGCCTGGGGTTGGCCTTGAGGGCCTTGCAGACTTCCAGACCGTCCATGTCCGGCAGCATCAGGTCCAGAACGAGGATGTCCGGGCTGCGGCTTTCCAGCGTCTTGAGCAGGGGGGCGGCCGCCGGGAAGGTTTCGACCAAAAAGCCGGAGCGGCTCAGGCTGACCTGCAGCAGTTCGGCGATGTCCTGCTCGTCGTCGACGGCCATGACCAGGGGCTTTTGACTGAATTCGGCAGCCGGGTTGTTTTTGACTTCCATTCCGTTCACCTTGCCTGTGCGTTCGTTTTCATTTATACCCCAGACGGTATGCCAAAGCAAAGTCCGGCATGCTCAGAGGCGCCCCAGACTTTTGCCGTGGCGGACGATGTCGCCGCTGATCAGGTAGATGATGTCCTCGGCGATGTTGGTGGTCTGATCGGCGACCCGTTCCAGGCGGCGGGCGATGTACAGGTACTGGATCAGCACCGGGGCGTGCCGGCCCTGCAGTTTCATCTCGTTGAGCACCTGTTCGCTGATGAGCCGCTCCTTCTCGTCGACTTCGTCGTCGGCGCGCAGCACCTGACGGGCCAGATCGGCGTCGAGCTGGATCAGGGCGTCCAGACCGGTATGCAGCATGCCCTTGACTTTGGCGTACATGTCCCGGTAATCGAACTGTTCGAACACCGTGGGGCTGGCGATGATGAGCTCGGCGTGTTCGGCGATGTCGACGGCCAGATCGCCGATGCGCTCCAGGTCGTTGTTGATCTTGAGGGCGGCGATGACGATGCGCAGGTCGCGGGCCACCGGTTGGTAGAGAGCCAGAATCTTGAGGCATTCCTCTTCCAGGCTGACCTCTTCCCGGTCGATGTCGACGTCGCCGCGGATCACCTGCCGGCAGGCGGACGGATTGCGTTCGTCCAGAGCGGTCAGGGCCAGTTGCAGCTGGGATTCGACCCGGGTGCTGAGCTCGATCAGGCGCTTCATCAGTTCCTCGATGGCGCGGTGGAAGTGTTGGGGCATTTTTTTACTCCTCAACCGAAGCGGCCGGTGATGTACTCTTCGGTTTTTTTCTGGCCGGGTGTGGTGAACAGCTGGCTGGTCGGAGCGAATTCGATCAGCTCGCCTTCGTAGAAAAAGGCGGTCTGGTCCGATACCCGGGCCGCCTGCTGCATGTTGTGGGTGACGATGATGATGGTGTAGCGGCCGCGCAGTTCGCCGATCAGGTCCTCGATGCGGGCCGTGGCCCGCGGATCCAGGGCCGAGGTGGGTTCGTCCATGAGCAGGATGTCGGGCTGGACGGCCAGGGCGCGGGCGATGCACAGGCGTTGCTGCTGTCCGCCGGACAGGCCCAGGGCGTTGTCCTTGAGGCGGTCCTTGACTTCGTCCCACAGGGCGGCGGCGCGCAGACTCTGCTCGACGACGGCCATCAGCTGTTCGGGGGAGTGGCTGGCGTGCAGGCGCGGACCGTAGGCGATATTGTCGAAGATGGTCTTGGGGAAGGGGTTCGGCTTCTGGAAGACCATGCCCACCTGCTTGCGCAGCGTGGCCACGTCGACGTAGGGACCGTTGACGTCTTCGCCGCAGAAGAGCAGCCGGCCGCCGGTACGGCAGGCGGGGATCAGGTCGTTCATGCGGTTGACGGCCCTCAGGAATGTGCTCTTGCCGCAGCCGCTGGGACCGATGATGGCCGTGACCTGTCCGGCCGGGATGTCGAAGGAGACTCTTCTGACTGCCTCCGTGTCGCCGTAGAAGACGGAAAAGTCGCGGCTGCTGATTTCGGGCCGACCGGCGGCTGCCGGGGACCGCTCTGGAATCGTGACTGCGTTCATCTGTTTTACCTCGGTATCGAAAAGCACGTTCAACTCCTCAGACGTTTGGAAATGCGGGCCCGCAGCAGGATGGCGCTCAGGTTGAGCAGCAGGACCAGCAGCACCAGGGTGAAGACCATGCCGAACTGGACGTGACGGATCTGATCGACGGCTTCGTGCTCGGTGACCAGGTTGTAGACGTTCCAGGGCAGGGCCGGTGTGGGCTGCGAAAAGATTTCCAGCAGTTTCAGCGGCTGACCGACGCTGACGGCAGCGGTGAAGATGATGGGCGCCGTTTCCCCGGCGGCCCGCCCCATGCTGATGACGATGCCGGTCAGGATGCCCGGCAGCGCGGCCGGCAGAATGACGGTCAGGACCATGCGCAGGCGCCCGGCGCCCAGACTGAGGGCGGCTTCCTTGTAGGCTTTGGGAACGGCCATGATGGCCTCTTCGGCAGCCCGGATGATGGTCGGCAGCACCAGCAGGGCCAGGGTGAACGAACCGGCGACGACGCTTTTGGACTGCGACAGTTTCAGGGTGTTGATGAAGAAGGCCAGACCGAACAGGCCGAAGACGATGCTGGGCACGCCGGCCAGGGTGCTGATGAAGGTGCGCAGCAGGCTGACCAGTTTGCCGGGCCGGGAAAACTCGCACAGGTAGACGGCGGCGACGATGCCGCAGGGGATGGCCAGGATCATCGTCCCCAGAACGAGGTAGAAGCTGCCCAGCAGTTCCGCCCAGATGCCGCCGAAGAAGTGGGCGTCCAGCGACTTGTCGGTCAAAAACCGCCAGTAGAAGGTGAACCGGGGGCGCAGCATCTTTTCGGCGTTGTCCTGCAGGTAGGCGAACATGCCCTCCAGCGCGGTGCCCCGGTAGAATTCGACCCGGGGCTGCAGCACTTTCCTGCCCATGCTGCCGGCCTGGCTGTGATCCCAGGTCTCCTCGTACAGGATGCGCTGCAATTGCCGGCTGGCCTGATCCCAGCGGGTTTTGCCGTAGCGGTCGCGCATCAGCACCGGTATGTCGTCGTCGGGTTTAGGCCCGAGCAGGCTGGCGATGGAGTAGCGGAGATCGCGGAACGGTTTTTCGTAGCGTTCGCTGTCCGGAATGCTCTGATCGTAAAGCTGATCGGCGAAGGCCGCGAGGTATTCGTACAGCGGTCGGCGTGCGGCGGCGGCGGCCTGCAATTCTTCATCCAGGGTCTGCTTGTCGCCGCGGCCGAACTGTTCGTAATCGAGTCGGCGGAATTCGACGGTGCCTCGGAAAACGAAGGCGCCCAGACCGCGGTAAAATATGGGGGTCAGCAGGGTCAGCAGCGCCAGGGCCAGAAAAACGATCGAGGCGTAGCCCAGGCCGCTGAAGGATCGGTCCACAAGGTGTCGGGTTCTCAGTTCCATGTATTTATATTCCCCATTTCTTCTTGGAACGGCTGACCACCCACTCGCTGATCAGATTGCTGAAAAACGATGTCAGCAGCAGGATGAGGGCCATGGCGAACAGAACATGGTAGCGGGCCGAACCGGTCACCTGGTCGGCCTCTCCCATGTCGCCGGCGATGGTCGCCGTCAGGGTCCGCACCGGTTCGAGGATGTTGTACCAGGGTTTGGGAATCTGGGCGGCGTTGCCGGAGGCCATCCAGACGACCATGGTTTCACCGATGGCCCGCATGACACCCAGGATCGCTCCGGCGACGATCCCCGAGCGGGCGGCCGGCAGGACCACGTGGATCAGGGTCTCGGCCCGGGTGGCCCCCAGGGCGTAGCTGCCGGCCCGCAGTTCGCGGCCGACTGCCTGCAGGGCGTCCTCGGCGACGCTGGCGATGGTCGGCAGGGCCATGATGCCCAGAATGATGGCGACATTCAGGGCGTTGGTGCCGCTGGAGATTTGCAGCCGGCTCAGAGAGCGGAAGCCCGCTGTCAGCAGCACCAGCAGCACGCTTGCGGACACGATCAGGAAGGCCGTATGCGGGAGCCGGCCGGCCTTGAGACGGGCGCGCAGGCGGTCGCCGGCCAGGTAGATGGCCAAAAGACCGATCGGCAGACCCAGCAGCCACAGGCCCACGCCGAGCAACTGACCGCCCTGGCGCTGCAGGATCGGGGCCAGGACGACCAGGGCGAAGAAGCCGTAGGCTACCGAGGGGATGGCGGCGATGATTTCGATGGTCGGCTTGACCCACTGGCGCAGAGCGAAGGGCAACATGTCCGACAGGCTGACGGCCGAGAAGATGGCCAGCGGGACAGCCAGCAGCGTCGCCAGCACCGTCACCAGTAAACTGCCGAACAGGATGGCCAGCGCTCCGAACTCGGCGTGTTCGGCCGATGGGTACCAGCGGATGGAGGTGAAGAATTCTCCGATACCGCGCAGCTGGAAGAAGGGCAGGGCGTCCCTGGCGATGAACAGGATGATGAAGATGACCGCCAGCATGGACAGGGAGGTCACCAGCAGCAGACTGCTGCGGGTGAGCCAATCGACCAGCCGTTTGATACGGCTGGTCGATCTGCTGATTAAAATACTTTCTTTGGTGCGTTCAGTCTTCACGGGATCACGGGATCAACGGTAGTTGGTGACCGGGACGAAACCGATACGTTCGACGATTTCCTGACCTTTCTGGCTGAGGTGCAGGGTGACGAACTGGAAGATGGCGCTGCCCATTTTGGGGTAGCCGTCGGTGAACATGAACAGGGGGCGGGCGATGGGGTATTTGCCCGAGGTGACGGTCTGGCGGTTGGGGTAGACTCCGTTGACCTTGAGGGCCTTGACGGTTTCGTCGACAAAGCCGAGACCGGCGTAGCCGATGGCTGCCGGGGTGCTCTGCACACGCCCGCGCACGGCGCCGTTGCTGCCCACGTATTCGCAGCTGTCGGCGATCTTCTCTTTCCTCATCACCAGGCTTTCGAAGGTCTCGTAGGTACCGCTGTTGGTGTCGCGGCTGATGAAGACGATTTTGACGTCCGGTCCGCCGACGGCCTTCCAATTTGTGATCTTGCCCATATAGATGTCGCGGATCTGGTCCAGGGACAGCTCGCCGACGGGGTTGGATGGGTGCACCAGGATCGGCAGGCCGTCGAAGGCCACCACGTGGGCCACCGGCATGACCTTGTTCTTGGCGCAGGCGCCGAATTCCTCGTACTTCATGAAGCGGGACATGGTACCGATGTCGATGGTTTTGTTGATCAGGCCCTTGGCGCCGTTGCCGCTGCCCGACTCGCTGACGGTGATGTTGAGACCGGCGTTAAGCGACATGGCGTATTCGGCGAAGGCTTTGGCGATGGGACCGACGGTGGTGGAACCGTCGATGACGATCTTGTCGGCGCTAAACGAGCCGATGCTGAGCACGACGACCATCATGGCGATCAGAAATGATTTCATTGGCATCTCCTTGTCAAGATTTTCGCTGTCATTATGCGTGCCCAGTGTGAGGATCGGTTTAGCGGATTGTTAAGATTCGGTTAAGAATTCCCGCCGCCGTTAACGGTAGCGGATTCATCGAAAATTCACGAACCGTTCACCAGCAGTTAACCGACAGGGTTTATGATCGGGTCTCAAAACAGTTCACCAGGAGGAACCATGAAGAAAGACATCTTTTTATTTTTGATCGCAGTTCTGTTGCTCTTGTCCGTCCAGGCCACGCTGAACGCCGACTCCATCAACGGTTACCTGATTCCGGAATACTACATGGTGAGCGGCGGCAACCAGGCCAGCGACGGACAGCACGGATTCTGGATGCGCCGCATCTACTTCGGCTACGACACCGACCTGGGTGACGGCTGGTCGGCCCGGGTGCGTCTGGAGATGAACGGCAAGGCCTTTGCCTCGGACAAGATGAGTCCGTACGTCAAGAACGCCCACGTGCAGAAGAAACTGAGCGATTCGCTGAGCCTGATCGCCGGCATCGTCGAGCCGCCTTCGTTCAACGCCATCGAGAAATTCTGGGGCCTGCGCCAGGTGGAGAAGACGGCGCCGGACTTGTTCAAGTTCGCCTCATCGCGGGATTTCGCCGCCGGTCTGGACGGCAAAACCAAATCGGGTCTGGTCTACTCGCTGATGTACGGCAACTACAGCGGAGAAGGCGGTGACGCCAACAAGGGCAAGGCCGTGTACGGCCGGATCGGCTACGATTCCAAGTCCCTGTTTCTGGAGGCCAATGCCCACCGTGCCGCCGCCGGCGGCAAGGACGTCACCTACCTGTCCCTGTTTGCCGGTCTGCGCGGCGACTGGGGCCGGGTCGGTGCCGGCTACAGCTACAAACAGGAATCGCCCGCTGAGGGCGAGGACAAGGACAACGGGGCCATCAGCGCTCTGGCCGCTGTCAAAATCGGGAAAAATTCAGAGCTGTATGCCCGCTACGACCATCTGACCGACCTGCACTTCAACGATGTCGGTGATTTCCTGCCCATACAGGCCAAGGAGAACAAGGCCCGTCTGCTCATGGCCGGCCTGCGACTCAAGCTGCACAAGATGATCGAATTGATCCCCAATGTCAAGTACGTCTTCTACGGGCAGGGCGAGGGCGGCAAACCGGATGCCGATTTTCACATCCTGCTGACCGGGATGGTCTCTTTCAAGTCCGAAATCCTCTGAGCGCGAAACCATAGCGTCGACCTGCGCCGTCCGGTCTTGCAGTCCGGACGGCGTTTTTTTTTTTAGATGAACAGGGTGGCGGCGCTCTTCTCGCTGATGGCGGCGAACTCGGCCACGCCGGCCACTTCCATGCCTTCCAACAGCTCCTCCTGGGCCAGGCCCATGACGTTCATGCTCATCTGGCAGGCCACCAGGCGGACGCCCAGATTTCGGGCCTGTTCGATCAGCTGCGGCAGGGAATCCACGTTCTGCTCGCGCATGACCTTCTTCATCATGGCCGCGCCGGCGCCCATCATGTGCAGTTTGGACAGGGCGAGTTTTTTGGCGCCCTTGGGCAGCATCAGACCGAACATTCGGGCGATCAGGTTCTTCTTGATCTTCTTGTGCTGATCGCGGCGGAAGACGCTCAGGCCCCAGAAGGTGACGAACAGAGTGACCCGGTGACCCAGGGATGCGTACCCCAGGGCGATGATCATGGCCGCCAGGGCCTTGTCCAGGTCGTTGCTGAACAGAACGATGGCCGTGCTCTTGGCAGGGACGCTCGGGCTCTGCAGCGACGGGCCGGGCCTGCCCTTGCGGACCAGGGCGACAAAAACCCCCAGCTTCTCTTCCATGGAAACGAGTTCGTTGCCGGTGGAGCGGCACCAGGCCGGCAGGTCGCTGGCGAAACCGCGGTCGCTGGCGCTGACCTTCAGGGTCTCGCCG
Source organism: uncultured Clostridia bacterium (assembly GCA_964465065.1). Lineage (GTDB taxonomy): Bacteria > Acidobacteriota > Aminicenantia > UBA2199 > UBA2199 > CAYMND01. Next base: position 59,660 of record CAYXHZ010000010.1, on the reverse strand, counting down.
ATGTTCATTTCGTTGATGGCCCGGGTGATGCGCACGATCGGTCCCGGACACTGCAGTCCGGTGGCGTCGATGGTCTTGCTGACCGGACAGGCGCCGGCCGTCGTCGCGGTCTCCGTTTCGGTCGGCAACGGTTTGGCGTCCCGGTAGCTGCCGATCTGTTGGAACAGTGCCCAGGCGGTGTAGCCGCCGGACAGGTTGGCGACCGTCCAACCCCGCTGCCGCAGCAGCCGTTCGGCGGCATAGGCGCGGATGCCCACGGCGCAGTAGACGACCACGGTCCTGTCCTTGGGGATCTCGTCCAGACGCCGGCGGATCTGCCCCAGGGGGATCAGGGTGCTGCCCGGAATCCGGCCGAAAACGGTTTCCTCCTCTTCGCGGACATCGAGCAGAAAACTGCCGGCCGGGATGCGGTCGGGGTAGACGGGGACGCTGAGACCGGACAGGATGTTGGCGGCCACGAAACCGGCGTAATTGACGGCGTCCTTGGCGCTGCCGAAGGGCGGGGCGTAGGCCAGTTCCAGCTCCTGCAGGTCGTAGACGGTCAGCTGGTTGCGGATGGCGCTGGCCAGCAGGTCGACGCGCTTGTCCACGCCGTCCTCGCCCACGGCCTGCATGCCCAGGATGCGGCCGTCGGCCGCGAACAGGAGCTTGATGGTCATCCGGCTGCCGCCGGGGTAGTAGGAAGCGTGGCTGGCCGGGTGGATGTACAGTTTCCGGTAGTCGGTTCCAGCGGCCTGGAGCGTCTTTTCGTTGGCGCCGGTGCTGCCGGCGGCCAGCTCGAACACCTTGACGATCGAGGTGCCGATCGTGCCCTTGTAGCGTGAATTTCCGCCCAGGGCGTTTTCGGCGGCGATGCGGCCCTGGCGGTTGGCCGGTCCGGCCAGGGGCACGTTGACCAGTTGACCGCTGATCGGATCCTGTACGGCCACCGCGTCGCCGACGGCGTAGATGTCTGCGATATTGGTCTCCATTTTGTCGTTGACGATGATGGCGCCCCTGGGGGTGAGGGCGATGCCGGCCGTTTTCGCCAGTTCGCCGTTGGGGCGGATGCCGACGGCCATGACCACGAAATCGGCGGGCAGGTTTTCCCCGCTGTCCAGTTCGACCAGCAGCCCCTGCGGCTTTCTGACGAAGGATTTCACAGAAGTCGAGGTTCTCAGGCTGACCCCGTTTTCGACCAGGGTTTTTTCCAGCGGCACGGTCATCTCGTCGTCCAGGGGCGGCAAAATCGTTCTCTGCATCTCGACCAGGGTCGTGTTCACCCGGGACTGGGCCAGGTTCTCGGCCACTTCGACGCCGATGAAACCGCCGCCGACGACCACGGCCCGGCTGCCCGGTTCGATTTTACCCTTGATCGTGTCCATGTCCGGTATGGTCCACAGCACATGAATGTCGCGGTCGTCGCTGCCGGGGATGGGCGGAATCAGCGGCGACGAACCGGGCGAGAGGATCAGCTTGTCGTAGCTTTCCGCGAATTCGCTGCCGTCGAGCAGGTTTTTCACGGTCACTGTATGTCGGTCCGGCTGGATGGAGGTAACCAGATGGTTGGTGCGGATCTGGACGTTGAAGCGTTCCTGGAACAGTTCCGGGGTCATCAGCAGCAGGCTGTCGCGGCTGGGGATGGCTCCGGACAGGTGGTAGGGCAGGCCGCAGTTGGCGTAGGAAATGTAGCGGCCGCGCTCGAAGACGACGATCTCGGCCTGTTCGTCCAGGCGGCGCGCCCGGGCGGCCGCGCTGGCTCCGCCGGCCACGCCGCCGACTATGACTAATTTGTTCATGTTGGCTCCTTTTTTTTGTCAGTCAGTAATAATGATACAGCCGGCTGATAAAATCCACTCCTTTTTTAAAAGCCGTCTCCTGATTCCGATTTCAATGATCTCTCAGTTTTTTTGGGGGGGGGAGTGGGCTGCGCCCTACGGCCCCTAATACCTGGGATATCGTTCGTAAAGCGAAACGTTTCCAGGTAATGAAGTTCCTTGTGCCCCCATAGTCCCAAGGAATTCTCGAGAGATCGCAATAATCAGAACCAGAAAAAATATTTTTATATCGGTCGTATATGCATGAATAAGTGTCTATCATCGGATTTTTGTTGTTTTTTCCCCGAACCTTATACATCATATTCTAAACTCGTTGACGCCGGCTCAAGGATCGCCAGGAAATGGCAAGCCATTTTCCGGTCTGGGTTCGTACCGGCGCCACTGCGGGTACCTGGAAAATCTGAACGAGAACTGATGATAAGGAGGCAATACAAATGGAACAAAACCAACAACCGCTCATGGCCATGCCGCGCATCGGCGATAAGGCTCCGGCTTTCAAAGCCGTCACCACCCAGGGCGAGATCGATTTTCCCGCCCAGTATGCGGGCAGCTGGGTCATCCTGTTCAGCCATCCGGCCGACTTCACTCCGGTGTGCACTTCGGAATTCATGACCTTCGCGGCTATGGAGAACCAGTTCAACGAACTGAACTGCAAACTCGTGGGGCTTTCCATCGACGGACTGTACAGCCACATCGCCTGGCTGCGCACCATCAAGGAGAAGATCGAGTTCAAGGGCATGAAGAACATCGAAGTCAAGTTCCCCCTGATCGAAGACGTGTCCATGGAGATCGCCAAGCTGTACGGCATGCTGCAGCCGGGCGAGAGCTCCACCAAGGCGGTGCGTGCGGTATTCGTCATCGATCCCAAGGGCGTCATCCGCACCGTCATCTACTACCCGCTCAGTCTGGGACGCAATTTCGACGAGATTCTGCGGGTGGTCATCGCCCTGCAGACCGCCGACGCCTTCTCGGTGGCCACGCCGGCCGACTGGCGGCCCGGAGACGATGTCATCGTGCCGACGGCCGGTTCCTGCGGGGTGGCCAAGGAACGCATGGAGGGCAAGGAAGACATCAAGTGCCTGGACTGGTTCTTTTGCACCAAACCGCTCGCCAAGGACAAGGTGCTGAGCACCATCAAGAAGAAGTAAGCGGAACGCCTGCGGGTTCAGTGGTCGCAGATATTTTCCCCGGTTTGCAGGCTGCCGTTCAGGTACTGGTCGACCAGAGTCTCCGGAGGCTCGCTGGCCGCACCGACGATGACCTGGATGCCGTTTTCTTCGAACAGGCTCCGGGCGCGCTGACCCATGCCGCCGGCAATGATCAGCTGCGTACCCCGTTCGCCCAGCCAGCGCGGTAGCAAGCCGGGCTCATGCGGCGGAGCCTGGAGATCGCTGCGGCCGACGATGGCCTTGCCCGGGACGTCGACATCCAGTACGGCGAAGGTTTCGCAATGTCCGAAGTGCATGCTGAGACGGCCCTCGCTGACCGGGATGACGATCTTCAGACGGCCGTTGCTTTTACTCTTGTCGTTCATGGTTTCCTCCTTCTGGGCGGGTTCGCCGTCCAGTGCCGAACTGATTGTCCGGGCCATGTCCTGGAACTGGCCGGCCAGTGCGCTCTGCGAATGCTGATCGACGAAGGCTAGTCCCGCCTCGCCCGAACTGCCCACGCTCAGTTCGAAGGGGATGCTGCCCAGAAAAGGGATGGCGAAGTCTTCGGCCATGCGCTGACCGGCGCCGCTCTGGAACAGCGGTGTGGTCTGCCGGCAATGCGGGCAGGTGAAGCCGCTCATGTTCTCGATGATGCCCAGGACGGGCAGTTTGAGCTGCTGACAGAAGTTGATGGATTTGCGGACGTCGGCTTCGGCGACTCGCTGCGGAGTGGTAACGATGACCGCGCCGTCCGGGTGGTCCAGCAGTTGCACGATCGACAGCGGTTCGTCACCGGTTCCGGGTGGTGAATCGACGATCAGGTAATCGAGCTCACCCCAGTTGACATCGCTGAGAAATTGGCTGATGACCGTCATTTTCATCGGTCCGCGCCAGATGATGGCCGCATCGGGATCGGGCAGGAAGAACTGTACCGACATGACCTTCAGACCGTGGCTGTCGATGGGGATGATTCCGTCACCGTCCGATTCGGAATATTCGCCGACCAGTCCCAGCATGGTCGGTATGCTCGGGCCGTGGATATCGATGTCCATCAGACCGACTTTTTTACCCTGGTGAACCAGGGAAACCGCCAGGTTTACGGCCACGGTGCTCTTGCCCACGCCGCCCTTGCCGGACAGGACCACGATTTTTCTTTTGATTCGGGCCATACGCCGTTTCAGCCGCAATTCGGCCTCTTGGCGCTCATCCGGTTGCTGCCTGGCTTCGGCCTTACGGGAATTGCAGTCGTCGCTATGGCAATGGCCGCATTCTTCGCTGCCGCCCTGGCAATCGCTGACATCATTGACTCTTTCGTTCATTTTTCCATGCTCCTTTTATTCTACATTGAACAGTGCTGTTTCCAGTTGTGAAAATGCGCTTTTGAGCCGTTCGAGGGTATCGCCGCCCGAGACGCTTTCGGGTAGGCTGCAGCCGCTTACCTGGGCCCTTGTGAAGGTCGGATCGTAGGGGATGCGGCCGATGACCGTCACCCCGCACTCGGCCATATCGGCGGCGATACGATCGGCCTGGGCCGGGTTGATATCGAAGCGGTTGATCAGGCAGAAGGCCCTGATTCCGAAATGACGGCACAGCTCGACGACCCGTCCCAGGTCGTGGGCGGCGGACAGGCTGGGCTCGGTGACCAGCAGCACGGCGTCGGCACCGGTTATGGAAGCGATCACCGGGCAGGCGATTCCGGGCGGTCCGTCGACGATCAGCCATCGGGACCCATTTTCTTTGGCCAAATCCCTGGCCTTCCTGCGGACCAGAGAAACCAGCTTGCCGGAATTCTCGGCTCCGGCGCAAAGCCGGGCGTGGCTCATCATGCCCAGACGGGTTCGGGAGACCATCGATTCGCCGCACAGGCGGGGTTCGAACTCGATGGCCGTTTGGGGGCAGAACTGAACGCAGACCCTGCAGCCTTCACAGCCCTGCGCGTGTATACGGGCCCGGCCTGGGGGCGTTCCATCCAGGCTGATGGCACCGAAGCGGCACAGGCTGGCGCACAGTCCGCAGGCAGTGCACTTTTCGGGAATCACCCGGGCCAGGTGTCCGCTGATAAAGGGCTCGCATTGAACGGTCCGGGCACCCAGAATCAGGTGCAGATCGGCGGCGTCGACATCGCAATCCGCCAGGACTGCCGGTTGGGCCAGCGCGGCCAGCGCGGCGCTGACACTGGTTTTTCCGGTTCCGCCTTTGCCGCTGATGACTACCAGTTCTTTCATGCTGTGCCTCCGCTGTCGGGCTTTGCCAGCTGTTCCAGCATTTCGGCCAGTCTGTCCCGGTATTCCGGCATGGCGTCCAGCAGGCTGCCGCCGTTCGAATACAGCTCGGCGATGCGGCGGTTCATGGGGATACGCAGCCAGACCCGGATACCCTCTCGCTCGCAGTAGTCTTCGATGCCGTCGTCGCCGCTGTCGGCCCGGTTGACGATCACGCCGTAGCGACGCTTCAACTGTCTGAGGGTGGCGACAGCCAGGCTCAGGTCGTTAAGGCCGAACGGGGTCGGTTCGGTCACCAGCAGAACGTAATCGGCGTCAGCGACGGCGGCGACCATTGGGCAGGAAGTGCCTGGAGGCGAATCGATGATGGTCAGAGCCGGTCCGGCCTGAGACAGTACGGCCCGGATCAGGGGCGGGGACATGGCTTGACCGACATCCAGCCGGCCCTGAATCCAATCGATATCCCGATCTTTGCCCCGGATCAGCTCGCCGATGCGGCGCGGAACTTCAGTGATCGCCTGGCGGGGGCAGACCATTTGGCATCCTCCGCAACTGTGGCAGAGCTCGGGGAAAACCAGGGTCTGGCCGGGAAAGACCGCCAGGGCGTTGAACTGGCAAAAATCGATGCAGCACCGGCAGGCGTCGCAGAGTCGCATGTCGACCTGCGGAATCAGGACCGAGACCGGTTCGCGACCGGATTGTTCTCCGGCCAGGAACAGGTGGACGTTCGGCTCTTCGACGTCGCAGTCGAGCAGGGTCGCCGAGCCGGCGGCCAGGGCCAGGGCCACGGCCAGGGTCGTTTTGCCGGTTCCGCCTTTTCCGGAGGCGACGGCCAGTTTCACAGCCAATGCCCTTCCACGTTGGCCGAATTGCTTTCGGTCAGTTTTCCGGCGTTGAACAGGGCCAGCGCCTCCATGACCGTTTTCGCCTGGCTGGTTGTGTACACCCGGACCCCGCTGGCACTGAGAACCTGATAGGCTTTAGGGCCGCAGTTGCCGGTGATCAGAACGGCGCTGCCGGAGCGGATGATCTGCTGGGCGGCCTGGATTCCTGCTCCCTGAGCGGCCTGCAGGTTGACCTGATTGTCCAGGATTTCGAAGGCACCCCGCTCCAGATCGAAGAGGATGAACTGTTTGGCACGACCGAAACGGGGATCCAGGGCGGATTCCATGTTCCGTCCCATACTGCTGATGGCTATTTTCATTTATCTGTCTCCTTGATAGGCTGTTCTGGCTGCCAGGCATCCTGGCAGCGCCGCCTTCGACCCCGTCTGCAAGCCCGGCAACCGGGCATGCGCAGTTCCGCCCGGTCCAGTTGGCCATGGATCAGGGCGTCGATCACGGCTTCCGATTCGCCGGTCAGAAAACCGAATACTTCGATGTCCATGGCCATGGCGGCTTGCTGCATAGGTCTCGATATGGCGCCGCAGACCAGTTGGGCGACACCCAGTCGCTTCAGTTCGGCCAGTACGGCCCAGGCGGTCGCTGCCGGGCAGCATTCCGCTCGGGCGCTTTCTTTGCCGTCCCGCCACTCCACAACGAGCAGATGGCGGGAAACATCGAACAGGGGAGCCAGACGGTTGCCGGCAACGGATAGAGCGGTTTTCATCAGTACTTATGATGCAATATGATTGCCAACCAGTGTGTCAGCTGAAGTGTACGCGGCGAAGTACGTCCCAGGCCCATAGCGGAGGAATCGGCGCTTCGTGCTTGGCGAGCGAGCGCTGCATGTGTGCAACGCTTTGGTGGCGCGAGTTGCATTTTTGCAGCTGGCGGAGGGCCGGGACCGGCTCGATGTCAGGTCAAGTCAGGGATCTTCAGACGCTTCAACTTGCGGTACAGGGTGGTCTTGTGGATGCCGAGTTCCCGGGCGGCGGCCGTATGGTTGTGCCGATTCCGTTCCAGGGCCTGCCGGATCGACTGGATTTCGGCCCGATCGCGAGCGCTGTGAATCGGTTTGGCGAAGGCGGCCTGCACGCTTCCGGCGGCTGGGCACAAGGATTCCGGCAGGTGTTCGATGCCGATCGTCTGGCCGGAGCAGAGGACGAAACTCCGCTCGATGACGTTTTCCAACTCGCGGATGTTGCCCGGCCAGGGATGTTCCATCATCAAGGCCAGCGCTTCCGGACTGACTCCGGTGATCGAGCGTCCCAGGCGGCTGTTGTAGCGGTTGATGAAGTGGCTGATCAGCAGCGGGATGTCTTCCTGGCGTTCCCGCAGGGGGGGCAGTTCGATGTTGATGACATGGATGCGGAAATACAGATCCTGACGGAACCGCCCTTCTTTGACCTGTTCGTCGAGTTTGCGATTGGTGGCGGCGATGATGCGCACGTCCGCCGGGACGCTGCGGGTGGCGCCCAGCGGTTCGAATTCGCGTTCCTGCAGTACGCGCAGCAGGCGGACTTGCATGGCCGGGCTGATCTCGCCGATTTCGTCCAGAAACAGGCTGCCGCCCCGGGCCAGTTCGAAACGGCCCGGTTTGTCGCGGTCGGCACCGGTGAAGGCGCCTTTTTTGTACCCGAACAGTTCCGATTCCAGCAGGGTGTCCGGCAGGGCGCCGCAATTGACGGCGATGAACGGCTTGCGGGCGCGGTCGCCCATGCCGTGGATTGTCCGGGCCATCAGTTCCTTGCCGGTGCCGGTCTCGCCGGTGATCAGCACCGAGCTGCCGCTGCCGGCCACCGCGGCGGCTAGTTCGAAGACCCGTTTCATGGCCGGGCTGCGACTGCCCCATTCGCCGAAGCGGTAGCGGTCGTCGAGCTGGGACTTGAGGCGCTGGATTTCGCTGAGGTCGCGGAAGGTTTCCGCACCGCCGATGACGGTGCCGTTGCGGTCCCTGAGCACGGCCGTGGAAACGCTGACCGGGATCTGCCGGCCGTCGGCGCGGACGATGAAGCCGCTCTGGTTGACCGCCGGCTTGCCGGTCTTGAGGGTCTTTCGCAGCGGGCAACGGCTTTCGCACATGCTGGAGCGGAAGACGTCGCAGCAGCTGCGGCCCAGGGCTTCCTCCCGGGTGATGCCGGTGATCGCCTCGGCGGCGCGGTTGAAGGAGCTGATGCGCCAGTCCGCGTCCACGGTGAACACTCCGTCGGAGATGCTCTCCAGAATGGCTTCGGTCTGAGGTCCGATGATTGCCGGCCGTTTGCTCATGCCCCGATTATACACCGTTCCCTGGCAATGGCCCAAACTCCGACAAGGAGAGTTATGTCATGAAATCTCCTCTCCGTAAACGGCAATCAGGTTTGGGGATTATCCTGTTTGTCAATCTCTTCCAGACGCTTTTTGATCAGGTCCAACTCGGCCTGCACGGCCTGAGCCTGATTGTTGAGGACTGATTTCTCGCTTTGGGTGTCCGGGACCGAATAAGGGACCGCGCTGCGGCCGAATCCCAGCCGACCCCAAAAGCCACGGCCACAAAATCGTCCGCCCGTACCCTGTCCCGGCCCGCGGCCATACCCCGCGCCGCCAAAGCCGGCGGTCGTATTCCCTGCACAAACTCCGGCCCTGCGGCCCGTCATCGGACCCATTCCATTGGGCCCCGTTCGATCTCCTCTCGGCATGTCAACCTCCATTTGATTCGCTCATGTCGCTGTCAAGCAGCGTATTGCGAAAACACGATTTTCCGAGCATTTTTAGTTCCAAAATGTCCGGTTTCGTTTGTCCGTTTGATTCCGAGCTGCGCTTTGTGTTGATATATCGGTGCTGAATGAGGTCGTGATTTTTTATCTGTCTCTGTTGGCGGCGGATCCGGCGTCGGCCCGACCGTAGCGTCATGGGTGACACAGGCTGAGAACGGGTTGCAAAAGCGCAACGATTTGGTTGCCCGGCCATCAGGTTGGGCCGCCGCCCGGCGCTTGACAGAGCCGGGGGGCTGTGTTAGTTATCTTTTTTTCGTATAACCCGTCTTCGTATAACCTGTATGGAGCCCGATGAGATACCCCAGCTTCGATTACGTTCTGGCCGGTCTGTTTCTGGCCGCCGCCCTGGCCTTTCCGGTTGTTTTCCACGCTTTCGGACTCGGCAGCGCGTTCATGCCCATGTTCTACCCCCTGGCTCTGGCCGGATTCCTGGTCGTTGCGCCCCTGGCCATGATCTGCGGTCTGGCGGCGCCGCTGGTTTCGGCTCTGCTGACCGGAATGCCGCCGTTCTACCCGCCGATCGCCTTCATCATGATGGCTGAAGGACTGTTGTTCACCGCCCTGCCGCATACGCTGCAGCGTCGCTTCCGGCTGCCGGTCTGGGCGGCCCTGGCCGTGATCCTGGTTCTGGACCGGGTACTGCTGTTCGTGCTGATCCGGCTTATCGCCGAATTCATGCAATTGCCGGCGACCATGCTCAGCTGGCTGACCCTGCTGCACGGCTTGCCGGGCCTGGCCCTGATGATGGCCGCCCTGCCCTGGTTCATCCCCAGACTCCAGGATCGAAAAGAGAGGCTGCTGAAGCGCTATGAACAAGCGTGATTTCTTTTCTGACATTTCCGGCTCCTGGGAAGATTTCCACGCCGATCCTGTCGAGCTGCGATGCCTGGTCGATTTTTCCCGGCATTTCCGTCTGCAGGCGGGCGATCGGGTGCTCGACATCGGTTGCGGCAGCGGCCGCCTGATTCCGGTCGTCTGCGGGCAGATCGGGTCGAGCGGGCGCCTGGTCGAACTGGATTTCGCACCTGGCATGCTGGGAATCGCCCGTCAGAAACCCCACCCGGACAATGTCGGTTTCGTGCTTGGCGATGCGATGAAGCTGACCTTTGCAAACGGACAGTTCGACAAGGTCATCGCCCTGGCCGTGCTGCCCCATATCGATGATCCGGCCATTGCGTTCCGGGAATTCCATCGCGTGCTCCGGGGCGACGGATTGCTGATCATCGCCCACCAGATGGGGCGTCGGGCTCTGGCCCTGCACCACGGAGGCAGCGAGGCGGTAAAGAACGACCTGCTGCCCGAGAACGGAGTCCTCCGCCGGCAGCTGACGGCGGCAGGCTTTACCGCGGTCGAGATCATCGACGAGGCCGAGCGCTTCATCGCCTGGGCCAGAGCCTGAGCCATGCACCCGAATCCATTGGCCAGGCTGGATCCGCGGGCAAAGTTGATCGCTTTTCTGACCGTTCAGGCCTGGCTGTTCGTAGCGGCGGCGCAACCCGCCTGGACAAGGCTGCTCGGAATCGCCGTGGCGCTGTTGGCCCTGCTGCCCTTTGCCGGCCGGTCCTGGCGCCTGTGGCTGCGCACCCTGGCGCTGTGCGCTCCGATGCTGACGATTCTGGCCGGTGCCGTCTTTTTCCAGTCCGGTTTTTCCGGACCTGCGCTGCATCGGGTTCTTCTGCTCCTGGCCAGATTCGCGCTGGCCTTTCTGTCCCTGGCCCTGTTCGTCCAGAGCGTCGAACCCGGGCGCATGCTGCAGGCCTTGCGGCAAGCGGGTCTGCCTCAGTCGGCAGCCGTCGTGTTGTCCCTGGGGTACCGCTTCTCCGGTCAGCTGCGGCTGGAACTGGTCGGGATGCAGCGCGCCTGGGTCGGGCGCAACATCGGTAATCTGCCGAAATGGCGTCAGGCCCGGCGTCTCGGCTCGGCCTTCCCCCTGTTTTTCGAACGCCTGCTGGAAAGCAGCCTGCACGTTCATGATGCCATGCTCGCCCGAGGCTTCCAGGGCCGGCTGCCGGCCGGGCACCAGCCGGCCTTTACCCTCGGCGATGCCGGTTTTCTCCTCTCGCTGGCGCTGGGCAGCGCGGCCATCGCGGTGTTGTGATGCCGGATCCGGTCGTGGACATTCGCGGACTCAGTTTTACCTACCATTCTGGAAAAAAAGCGCTCGACGGGATAGACCTGACGGTCGCCCGGGGCGAGTGCCTGGCCCTGATCGGGCCCAACGGCGCCGGGAAGTCCACGCTGCTTCTGCACTTGAACGGTATACTGCGCGGCCGGGGCACCATCCGCATCCTGGGCCTGGAAATGATTCGAGCCAACCTAAAAACGATTCGCTCCCGGATCGGTCTGGTCTTTCAGGATTCCCGGCAACAGTTGTTTCTGCCCACGGTCGCCGAGGATATCGCCTTCGGTCCGCTCAACGCCGGTATACCCGCTTCCCAGGTACAGCGGAGCGTGGAACGCATCATGGATTTGTTCGCTTTGCGGGAGCTCGGGACTTCATCCCCGCTGCGGCTGAGTCCCGGTGAGCAGAAAAAGGCGGCCCTGGCGAGCGTCCTGGTCATGGAGCCCGAACTGCTGGCCTTCGACGAGCCCTCGGCCGGACTGGATCCGGCCGGTCGGCGCGATTTCATCGAGTTGCTGCGTACCTTGCCGCAGACCAAAATCATCGCCACTCACGATATGGAACTGGCCTGCCAACTGTGCAGCCGGGCGCTGATCCTGGATCAAGGCCGCATATTCGCCGACGGGCCGGCCCGCGAGATTCTGACCGATCGGGATCTGCTCGAAGCCCATCGGCTGGAAGTGCCGTTGAGCCTTCAGCTCGGTCGCACCGGCGAGTCCTGTCGCTTGTCGCCGAAAGAATAACGGGAATAACCGACAGCCGAGTACACCCCGAGAAGTACGGCCAGGTACAGGAAGGCGTTGCCCAGGCCTTTCATCAGTTCGGGTTGCGGCAGGTGCTTGAAGAGCAGCAGCAGGGCGATACCCAGCCACTGGCAGTCGGTTTTCAGTTTGGCCATGGCCGAAGCCGAAAAGGACTGTTCCCTGCGCATCGCCTGCCAGCGGATGGCCGTCACCAGCAATTCCCGGACAATGATGAGCAGGGAGGCGAATATGGATGCGCTGCCTTGCAGGCAAAGCACGACTAAAAGCCCGGACACCAGCAGCTTGTCGGCGATCGGGTCGAGAAATTTCCCCAGGGCGCTGACATGGTTGAAGCGGCGGGCGACGTAACCGTCGACGGCGTCGCTGGCCACCGCCAGACCGAACAGGAAAAAACTGATCAGGTTCCCGTGCGGGTGCCCCGACAGCAGGGGCACCAGCACCGGGAAAACCAGAATTAACCGGCCGATGGTGATCCAGGTGGCCGGAGTGATGACAGCTTTGTCTTTGCTCATGAATCTCTTATTATATACTGCCGGCGAGCGGCAGTTCAAATTCCTCCGCCCAGGACCTTGTACAGGGCGACCTGGTTGGACAGACGGGCCAGCCGGGTGGCGATCAGGGCCCGTTGACCGTCGTAAAAGGAACGCTGGCTGACCAGAACGCCCAGGTAGCTGTCGACCCCCTCGTTGAAGCGGGCGCTGGAGAGATTGTAGCTACGCTCGAGGGCCTCGACCAGCGACTGCTGGGCCGCCAGCTGCTCGACGAGCGCCGTACGCCGGGCCAGGGCGTCGCTGACTTCGCGGAAGGCGGTCTGGATGGATTTTTCGTACTGGGCGACGGCGATATCGCGGTCCACTTTGGCCGCTTTCAGGTTGGCCAGCAGCGAACCGCCGTTGAAGAGCGGCTGGACGATCTGCGGGGCGAAGGTCCAGGATCCGGTGCCGGTTTCAAACAGCGAGGACAGCTCCGGGGCGACCGTGCCGATGGCGGCGGTCAGGGAGATGCGCGGGAAGAAGGCCGCCCGGGCCGCGCCGATGTTGGCGTTGACGCTTTGCAGCTGGAACTCGGCGGCCCGGATGTCGGGCCGGCGCAGCAGAATATCCGATTCAAGACCGGTCGAAATGTCCTGCAGTTCAGTGATGGCGGTCAGTCCGTCCGGCAGAAGCTCGTCGCCGACCGCCGTTCCGACCAGCAGGTTGAGGGCGTTCCGGTCCAGGGCCACCAGACCGCTGTAGCGGGCCACGTCGGCCCGGGCGGCTTCCACCTGGCTCTGGGACTGGTACAGGCTCAGGTCCGAACTCAAGCCCGCGTCCCGGCTCTGCCGGATCAGTTCGTAGGAGGCTTTCTGGGCCTCCAGGGTGGCTTGGGCCAGTTTGAGGATCTCCCGGTCGGCGGCCAGGTTGAGGTAACTGTCGGCCACGGCGGCCAGCAGGGAAATCCGGGTGGCGTTGCGCGCCTGGTCGCTGGCCAGAAACTGGTTGAGCGCCTTTTTCCGGAGGCTGCGCAGGCGGCCGAAGAGGTCGATCTCCCAGGACACGGCGCCGCGGATGCTGTATTGGGCGACATTGTAGCCCTGGTCATCGGAGGTCATCCGCTCCGGCACCCGATAATTCTCGGCGCCGGCCGTGGCCGACAGGCCGGGCAGCAGGCCGGCGCGCTGAATCCGGTAGGCCGCCTGCAGCTTTTCGACGTTGAGAGCGGCGATGCGCAGGTCGCGGTTGTGGCTGAGGGCCAGTTCGATGAGCGATTGCAGGTTCTTGCCGGTGAAGAATTTCTGCCAGGCGAGATCGCCCGCCGGTGCATCGGCCGTGAGCGGCGTCCCGGGCAAACTGGCCGGGACCGGACTGTCGGGGCGCTGGTACCTGGGGATCATGGTACAGCCGCCTGACAGCAGCAAGGCCGCCAGCCCGATCAAAATCGTTGTCTTGCGCATGTTACTCCTCCTCGGAGCGGTTGAATACGGCCGCTTGCTCTTGGGCCTGGATGCTGCGGCGTTTTTTCCCGGTCATGGTCTCGATCACCACGTAGAACAGGGGGGCGAAGACGACCACCAGGATAGTGGCGGTGATCATGCCGCCGAGCACGCTGGTACCGATGGCGTTCTGGGCTCCGGCTCCGGCGCCGCTGGTGACGGCCAGGGGCAGAACTCCGAAACCGAAGGCCAGCGAGGTCATCATGATCGGCCGGAAACGCAACTTGGCGGCTTCCAGGGTGGCCTCGATCAAACCGATGCCCGATTCGATGCGGTCTTTGGCGAACTGGACGATCAGAATGGCGTTTTTGGCGGTCAGGCCCAGGGTGGTCAGCAGACCGATCTGGAAATAGACGCCGTTGGGCATGCCGCGCAGCGAGGAGGCGATGATGCCACCGATGATGCCCAGAGGCAGGGCCAGCAGGACCGAAAAGGGGATGGTCCAGCTTTCGTACAGGGCCGCCAGGCAAAGGAAAATGACGAATATCGACACGGCGTACAGCAGGGGGGCCTGGGAACCGGCCTGGCGTTCCTGGTAGGAAAGCCCGGACCAGTCGAAGCCGAAACCGGAGGGCAGCTTTTTCATCGCCTGCTCCATGGCCTGCATGGCCTCGCCCGAGCTGTGTCCGGCGGCGGCCTGGCCCAGGATGTTCATGGACGGAAAGCCGTTGAAGCGTTCCAGCTTGGGCGAACCCGAGGTCCAACGACCGCTGGCGAAGGCCGAGAACGGCACCATCTTGCCGGCGTTGTTGCGGGCGTACAGCTTTTCCAGGTCCTTGGGCAGCATGCGGTAGGGGGCGTCGGCCTGGACGTAAACCCTCTTGATACGTCCGTTCTGCATGAAGTCGTTGGCGTAGGCGCTGCCGAAGGAGGCCGAGATGGTGCTGTGAATGGTGCCGATGGGCACGCCCAGGGCGCCGGCCCGGTCCCAGTCCACGTCGATGCGGTACTGGGGCACGTCCTCCATGCCGTTGGGACGAACGGCGGTCACCCGGGGATCCTTGGCCATCATGCCCAGGAGCTGGTTGCGGGCCGCGGTCATGGCCTTGTGGCCCTGACCGCCCTGGTCGAGCAACTGGAATTCGAAACCCGAGGACGAGGCCAGTTCGCTGACCGCCGGCGGGGCGATGACGTAGACGACGGCGTTGCGGATGCCGGCCAGAGCCCGGGTGGCCCGGCCGGCGATGGCCTTGACCCGCAGGTCCGGCCGGTTGCGCAGTTTCCAGTCTTTGAGGCTGATGAAGACCATGCCGTTGTTCTGACCCCGGCCGCTGAAGCTCATGCCGGAAATGGTCATGACGTCCCGGACCGCTTCCTGCTCGTGCTCGCTGAAGTAACGCTGGACCTGGCTGGAGACCTCCGCGGTCTGCTCCAGGGTGGAGCCGGTGGGCAGAATGATCTGGGCCAGCAGCGAGCCCTGGTCCTCGTCGGGCAGGTAGGCCGACGGCATGCGCCAGAACAGGTAGCCCATCAGCACGACCAGCATGGCGAAAATGGTCAGGTAGCGTTTCTTTTTCGTCAGGGTGCCGCCGACCAGGGCCACGTAGCGGTCGCGCAGGCGGAAGAAAACTTTGTCGAACCAGATGAAGAATGGCCGCAGCCAGCGGAAGGAGGTCTCGGCCGCTTCATGGCCGGCGGCCACCTGCTTGAGCAGCGAGGCGCACAGGACCGGGGTCAGGATCAGGGCCACCAGCACCGACAGCATCATGGAGGAGATGATGGTCACCGAAAACTGGCGGTAGATGACACCGGTGGAGCCGGGGAAGAAAATCATCGGTCCGAAGACCGCCGACAGCACCAGTCCGATACCGATCAGGGCGCTGGTGATCTGGGTCATCGACTTGGCAGTCGCTTCCCATGGCGACAGGCCTTCCTCGCTCATGATCCGTTCCACGTTTTCGACCACGACGATGGCGTCGTCGACCAGCAGGCCGATGGCCAGCACCATGGCGAACATGGTCAGCATGTTGATGGAAAAACCGAAAAATCCGAGCAGGGCGAAGGTGCCCAGCAGCACGACCGGCACGGCGATGGTCGGGATCAGGGTGGCCCGCAGGTTGCCCAGAAAGAGCCACATGATCAGAAACACCAGCAGAACGGCGATGACCAGGGTCTCGACCACTTCGCCGATGGACACCTTGATGAACGGGGTCGAATCGTTGGGGTAGATCACCTTCATGCCGGCCGGGAAGTAGGGGCTCATCTCGGCCAGTTTCTTCTTGACGGCGTCGGCGGTGTCCAGGGCGTTGGCGCCGGCGGCCTGGCGGATGGCCAGACCGGTGGACGGTTTGCCGTTCATGGCGATTTTCATGTCGTAGGTCGAGGTGCCCAGTTCGGTCCGGCCGATGTCGCGGATGCGCACGATCGAACCGTTGGGGTTGGTGCGCAGCGGGATGCTGGCGAATTCCTCCGGGGTCTGCAGCATGCTCTGGACGATGATGGAGCTGTTCAGCCGCTGACCGGCTACGGCCGGGGCACCGCCGAACTGTCCGGCGGACACTTCCACGTTGTAGGCGCGCAGGGCGGTGAGCACGTCCTGGACGGTCAGCTGGTAGTCGGTCAGCTTGTCCGGGTTGAGCCAGATGCGCATGGCGTACTCGGCGCCGAACACTTCGACTTCGCCGACGCCCGGAATGCGGGACAGGACTTTTTCCAGGTTGGTCTTGGCGTAATCCTGCAGGTCGATGCTGTCCATGGAACTGTCATCGGAAGTCAGTCCGGCGATCAGCAGGTAATTGCGGGTCGATTTGTTGACCCGGACACCCTGGCTCTGGATGACCGAAGGCAGCGAGGCCAGGGCCGACTGCAGCTTGTTCTGCACCTGAGCCCAGGCCAGATCGGGGTCGGTGCCCGGTGTAAAGGTCAGTTCGAGACGGGAGGCGCCGGCCGAATCGCTGCTGGCCGACATGTACAGGAGATTGTCGAATCCGGTCATCTTCTGTTCGATGATCTGGGTGACGCTGTTTTCCACGGTTTCAGCCGAAGCGCCGGGATAATAAGCGGATATGGAAATCGACGGCGGCGCGATGGGCGGGTACTGGGATATGGGCAGATTGTAGATCGCCAGACCGCCGGCCGCCATGATGCTGATGGCGATGACCCAGGCAAAGACCGGGCGGTCCAGGAAGAATTTCGATATCATGGTGTGCCTCGGATAATTCGCTTATTTCTGGACGCTGTCGGCCGGGGCGGCGATGCGGACGGTGGCGCCGGGTCTGACGCGCAGACTGCCTTCGACGATGACCCGGTCGCCGGCGGCCAGGCCGCTGCTGACCAGCCATTTGTCGTCGATGGCCCGGTCCACTTCCAGGATGCGCTGTTCCACCTTGCCTTCCGCATTGACGATCAGGGCGATGGGCGTGCCCTTGGCATCGCGGGTGACGCCCTGCTGGGGGACCAGCAGCGCCTGTTCGTTGACGCCTTCCTCGATCACGGCCCGGACGTACATGCCGGGCAGCAGCAGTTGATCGGGATTGGGGAACACGGCCCGCAGGGCGACCGAACCGGTGCCCGGATCGACCGTGATGTCCCGGAACTTGAGGGTTCCCTCGAGCGGGTAGGGCGTGCCGTCCTCGAGGAGCAGCTTGACCTTGCTCCAGGCGGTTTCGTCCTTTTTGAGCCGGCCGGATTCCAGACTCTTGCGCAGACGCAGAATTTCGGCGCTGGACTGGATCAGGTCCACGTAGATCGGGTCCATCTGCTGGACGACGGCCAGGGCGCTGCCCTGATAGGCGTTGACCAGGGCGCCGACGGTGACGCTGGAACGGCCGATACGACCCGATATGGGCGATTTGATCGGAGTGTAGCCCAAATTGATGCGGGCGTTCTCCATGGCGGCCCGGGCGGAAACCAGTCCGGCTTCGGCGCTGGCCAGGGCGGCCACGGCGTCTTCGTAGTCCTGTTCGCCGACGGCCTTGATGGCCACCAGCTTCTGGAAACGCTCGGCCCGGGAACGTGCCGGCGGCAGTTTGGCTTCGGCGACGGCCACGGCGGCCCTGGCCTGATCGTAGGCGGCCTGAAACGGCGCCGGGTCGATCTGGTACAGGGTGCTGCCGGCCTTGACATCGGCACCTTCTTCGAAGAAGCGCTGCTGGATGATGCCGCTGACCTGGGGACGGATTTCGGCGACCAGGAAGGCCGAGGTCCGTCCGGGCAGCTCCGTCGTCAGGGTGGTCGCTGCGCTGCCGATGGTGACGACCGCCACCTCGGGGACACCGGGCTGGGGCGCCGGGGCGGATTGGCAGGCGCTCGCCGTTATCATGACAGCCAGAAGACCCGGGAGCGCCAGCTGCCCGGTTCGTCGGCCGAACGGGGCGACGAGTCTGCGAAAAAAGGAAAGACGCGGATTTGCGGCGTAGGGAAGCAATGATTTGGTGCCGTGCATGTATTACTCCTGTATCTCCCCGGGGGGAGTATTATTGCATTGGTGCCGGCAGACCGGATGGGAGCGGCCGGGTCCGGTTTGCGCAAATAGCTCAGAATGAAATCGGAAATCTTGGCCGCCAGCTCGTTGGTCGGCTGGTGGCTGACGGTCTTGAGCCAGAACGAGGTGTGATCGATACCGACCAGAAACGAGGTGATGAAAAAAACCGTTTCCTGGGCGTCGACCAGGCGGAATTCGCCGCCGTCGATCCCTTCCTGGACGATTTGGACCACCTTCTGGGTGATCCCCTGGCTCTTCCGTTTGAGGAAGGCGATGTCCTTCTGCATCTGCCCGCAGTCGCTCCGTCCTTCCCCCTGATAGATCTGACGCAGGATTTTTTGGGTGGACTCGTCCAGGATCAGGATGCGGCTGATGTTCTGCTTGCGACGGTGAAAGTTCAGCATTTCGACCACGATGACGCGCAGTTTCTCGGTGCAGCTGCCTTCCGAGGCCGTGATCCGGTCGACTTTGTCCTGCCAATCGTCCAGGTAGCGGCAGGCGATCTCGAACAGGATGCGGTTCTTGCCGGGGATGTATTTGTAGACAGTGGCTTTGGACAGGCAGGCCTCGCTGGCGACGTCGTCCATGTTCATGGCCGAAAAGCCTTTGCTGATGATGATTTTCTCGGCGGCCTGCAGGATGGACAGATGGATCTCCTGGCGGCGCAGCTGTTCCCGCTTGATCCGCTGGTTGTCGCTGCCGCTCGTCTCGCTATTCATTGCCGTCACCTCGTCAACGCAGAAGCCCGGCCGGCGTTCATACCCGGCAGTTCTCCTTGCACACTATTAGGTTTACAAACTAAACTGTCGAGTTTAGTTTGCGAGTCATTTTAACAGGAGAGTTCAGATCTGTCAATGCCGCGGCGAGAAAAATTTACAAGCGCTTATCGGGCTTGGAACCAGTGCCGGGTCCTTTTGCAGACGCCGACCAGCATCAGCATAACCGGCACCTCGATCAGCACGCCGACCACGGTCGCCAGGGCCGCACCCGAGGATATGCCGAAGAGCATGACGGCGGTGGCGATGGCCACTTCGAAGTGGTTGGAGGCGCCGATCATGGCCGCCGGCGCCGCATCCTCGTAGTTCAGCTTCAGCCAGCGGGCCAGGCTGTACCCCAGTGCGAAGATGAACACGGTCTGTATGAACAGGGGAATGGATATCCAGAGGATGGTCAGGGGATTGGACCAGATGATCTCGCCCTTGAAGCTGAACAGCAGCACCAGGGTCAAGAGCAGGGCGGCGATGGTGATCGGGGTCAGAACGTGCAGAAACTTCTCCCGGAACCAGCGTTCCCCCTTGTGCAGCATGATCCATTTCCGGGAGAAGTAACCGGCCACCAGGGGCAAGGCCACGTAGACGGCCACCGAGAGCAGCAATGCCTGCCAGGGTACGGGCAATTTTCCCACACCCAGAAGAAAACCGCCGAGCACTCCGTAGAGCAGCAGCATGGTCAGGGAGTTGATGGCCACCATGACCAGGGTCATACCGTCGTTGCCGCGGGCCAGATAGCCCCAGACCAGGACCATGGCGGTACAGGGGGCGATGCCCAGGAGGATGGTGCCGGCGAAATAGCTGCGCCACAGGGGCACCTGCAGCATCTTGACCCCGTCGGCGAGCACCACTGTGCCTGCACCATGTTGAGCGCCCACGGGCAGATCGAGACCGAAAGGCATTTTGACAAGGTCCACGGCGTCAATTCCGATGAATCCGCGCAGGAGAACGCCCAGAAACAGCATGGCGATGGCGTACATGGTGAACGGCTTGACCGCCCAGTTGATGAACAGGGTGAGCAGAACCGGTTTGCCTCTTTTGCCGGCCTTGATGACGCTGGCGAAATCGATCTTGACCATGATCGGGTACATCATCAGGAACAGGCAGACGGCGATGGGTATGGATACCACCGGGGCGCCGCCGATGGAGATCGACATGGTATCGAAGGTCCGGGCGACCGACGGCGCCAGTTTGCCGAGCAGGACCCCTCCGACTATGCAGAGTCCGACCCAGAGGGTAAGGTAGCGTTCGAAGGGATTGGTCATTTTGCGGTCATTGGCTTGGCAAGCATCTGAATTCATGTTTATTCCTCCAGAAATTCGGGCATTTTCTCGACAAATGTTTTGATTTGATCTCGAACCAGGCGGTAACAATCTAATTGCTTTTCTTTTGATATGCCTTTTTCCGCTAATGCGGCCGCCATGACTGGCGGATCTTGAAAGCCAAGATGGAGCACTCTGGTTTTTGCCGGAAAGAAGGGGCAAGTTTCATGAGCACGGTCACAAACAGTTATGACATAGTCAAAATCGATAACGGGCAAATCATCGATTGTTTTTGAGAATTGAGATGAAATGTCCACACCGGATTCCAACATGACGGCAACGGCATGAGGATTTAAACCGTGTTTGGCTGTTCCCGCTGAATAAACATCAAATTGATCAGCGTGAAAATGACGGGTCCAGCCTTCAGCCATCTGACTACGGCAGGAGTTGCCGGTGCAGAGAAAGAGGATGGTTTTTTTTGAATGTTTCGCTGTCATGGTGGTCTCTTGGTGAGGGAGAATCCGGCAGTCCTTGGCCTGACACTTGATGATCCCATCCAGGCGCTCCAGATCTCGGCGCAGCGGATCCGTGGCAGAGAATGGATCTATCCACCCGGCCAGGGTTTCGACGGCAAAATGTTCCGGATTGAGGCGGTAATGGATCCAGCGGCCCGCTTTACGGCTTGTGACCAGCCCGGAGGCCAGCAGGACATCCATATGGCGGGAGGTGGTGGCCGGCCGTATGCCCAGCAATTCAGAAATGTGGCAGGCGCAGAGTTCCAGGTGATGAAACAGGACCAGGGCTACCCGCAGACGGCTCGGGTCAGATAGGGCTTTGAACAAAGACTGGAGATCCGAAAAATGTAAATCTCTTTGATCCATGGTTAGCCTTTCAGCTAAACATAATCATTCAGAGAAGCGTTGTCAAGGGGGCGGGCCAGGGTAGGGGCACGGCGCGCCGTGCCCCTACAACGCGCCGTGCCCCTACGTATTGTATACAATATTTTCATGAAATATAATCAAAACACGCAGGGCGACCCGCGGTCGCCCGCAAACGGGAGACATGGCCAACAATCACCGTCACAGTATCCGTTTGCCCGGTCACGATTACACATTGCCAGGAGCCTATTTCGTGACCCTGTGCACTGCCCATCGCACCAGCCTGTTCGGCGTTGTTATCGACGGAGCAATGAGGTTATCCGAAATAGGAATCATTGTGGCCGATGAATGGTTGAAAACGCCCAACATCCGACCGGAAATCGTATTGGACGAATGGGTGGTCATGCCCAACCATTTTCATGGCATCCTGATCATTTCCGATCGTAGGGGCACGGCGCGCCGTGCCCCTACAACGCGCCGTGCCCCAACAACGCGCCGTGCCCCAACAACGCGCCGTGCCCCAACGTATGAACAATTCGGGATACCGGTTCCGGGATCAATCCCCACCATCGTTCGATCGTTCAAATCCGCCGTCACCCGGCGCCTTCACCAATTGCCCGGGAATCGGGGGACGATCTGGCAACGGAATTATTGGGAACGGGTGATCCGGGATGAACGGGAAATGGAACGTATCCGGGCATACATCCGCCAAAACCCATCCCGATGGGCCCAGGATGTCCTGTATCCGGGGTGAACGTAGGGGCACGGCGCGCCGTGCCCCTACGATGTGCTGCGCCCCTACGGTTGACATCTTTCTGTCATTTGGTTATTATGCCAAATATGAAAACGACGGTCTGTGAAACACAAACGAAAAACAACGAACACCGCCGGGTCAAGGCGGACATTTTCAAGGCCCTGGCCCATCCGACCCGACTGTGGATGGTCGAGCAGCTGATGGATGGTGAACGCTGCGTATGCACCTTTGTGGAAGGCGCGGACGTGGATTTCTCGACCATCTCCAAGCATTTGTCGATCCTGAAGGCGGCGGGCATCGTTGCCGACGACAAACGCGGCAAGCAGGTGTTCTACCGGCTGATCATGCCTTGCGTCGCGAGCATGCTGAGCTGCGTGGACGGGGCGGTCTGCCGCCGGATGGAATATCAGCCGAATGCGTTTGCTGCCAAACCGGTAGAATCTCCTGCCAAGACTGCCACTATCAAGGAGACTGAAATATGAGTTGGGCCAAAGAATGGAAACCGCTGCTTTGGATGGTGGCCTTGTTCGGAGTTTTATTCAATCTTCCCGTGGGCACGCCCCGTTTCGATAGCGCTGTCTTCGAGGCTCTGCATCTGGCCAAGTGGTACGCCCGGGAACATGTCCTGCTCTGTCTGATTCCGGCCTTCTTCATCGCCGGTGCCATCGGCGTGTTCGTCAAGAAGGACTCCATCATGAAATACCTGGGGCCGAAAGCCAACAAGGCCCTGGCTTACGGAGTGGCTTCCGTATCCGGTACCATCCTGGCCGTATGCTCCTGTACCGTGTTGCCTCTCTTTTCCGGTATCTGGCGTATGGGCGCGGGTCTGGGGCCGGCCTCGGCCTTCCTCTATTCCGGACCGGCCATCAATGTACTGGCCATCATCCTCACCGCCCGGGTTCTGGGACCATCCCTGGGCATCGCCCGGGCCGTCGGAGCTGTGCTGTTCAGCATCGTCATCGGTCTGGTCATGCACTTCATTTTCCGAAAGGAGGAGCAGGAGAAAGCGGATGTGGCCATGGCTGTCAGTGAAACAGATGATGGACGGCCATTATGGCAGACCGCTTTATTTTTTGCTTCCATGGTGGCCATCCTGGTCTTTGCCAACTGGGGAAAACCGGAAGGAACAGACGGTTTTTTTGCTGCCGTTCATTCCATTAAATGGCCGCTGACTCTCGCTGCAGCTGCGGGTCTATACATTATGCTGGTTCAGTGGTTCAAGCTTGCTCTTTGGAAAGTGGTCACTGCAGCACTGCCCGTAGCTGTACTGGCAGTCCTTTTCCCGGAACAGCATTTGCTCATATTTGGCGTTGGCGTCATTCTGATATCCCTTTTCCTCAGCTTCGATAAAGGCGATTCAGGAGAATGGTTCTCCACCAGCTGGGATTTCGCCAAACAGATATTCCCTTTGCTGATCGGCGGGGTGCTCGTGGCGGGTGTACTTTTGGGAAGACCCGGTCACGAAGGGCTGATCCCTTCAGAATGGATCGCTTGGGCTGTAGGTGGTAACTCTCTTGCTGCCAACTTTTTTGCCGCCCTCGCTGGTGCGTTCATGTATTTCGCCACCCTGACCGAAGTACCCATTCTCCAAGGGCTCATCGGTTCTGGTATGGGGCAAGGGCCAGCACTGGCCCTGTTGCTGGCCGGGCCCGCATTGTCGTTGCCAAGTATGTTGGTGTTAAACAGCATAATGGGATTCAAGAAAACAGCCGTCTTCATTGCTTTGGTGGTCTTGTTGTCCACCCTCGCCGGTTATATTTACGGAATGTTTTAAGGAGATAAAAAATGAGTGCAAAATCTGGTTGTGGTTGTTCATGCGGTCAAAGCGTCACACTGATATTTCCCTGTTCCGGAGCCGCCGATACCGGTGAAATTGCCGACAGGGCAGCCCGTTCTTTTGCCAAAACCGGTTGCGCTGGCATGTCGTGCCTGGCGGGTGTCGGTGCCAATATCAGCGGTTTCGTCGCCTCTGCAAAAGGAGCGGATCGGCTGCTGGTCATCGATGGTTGTCCTGTAGATTGTGCCCTGAAGACTCTTGCTGAAAAGGGAGTAACAGAGAACATCGAGCATATACGGGTTACAGATCTTGGTTTCATAAAAGGCAAATCTCCGGCAAATGACGAACGAGTGAATATCGTTGTCGACACCATGAGATCAAAACTGTCATAACCCGAGGAGGTAAAGGTGTTGATACAAGTTCTGGGCACAGGCTGCCCGAAATGTCTGAAACTGGAAGAGTTGGCCAAAAAAGCGGTAGCTGAACTGGGCATCGAGGCCAAGGTGGAAAAAGTCAAGGAACTCGACAAGATCATGTCGTTCGGCGTCATGGTTACTCCGGCCCTGGCGGTGGACGGAACGGTCAAGGTTGCCGGGCGAATTCCCGATTTGGAAACGATCAAGGGTTATCTGAAATAAGGGAGTAAGATCATGAAAAAGATACTGGTTGTCGTGTTGGGTGTTTTACTGGCCTCAACGGTTTTGCTTGGCGATGATCCCAAGGAATCGAACCCAAAACCGGACGAAAACATTCTGGTTACTTTCGTGGAACTGGGTTCTGTGAATTGTATTCCCTGCAAGAAGATGAAACCGGTCATGGACGAAATCGAGAAGGAATATGCTGGCCAAGTGAAAGTTGTGTTTCACGATGTCTGGACCGATGAAGGCAAACCCTATGCGGAAAAGTACAAGATCAGACTGATTCCGACTCAGGTTTTTCTGGATAAAGAGGGCAAAGAGTATTTCCGTCATGAAGGCTTCTTTCCCAAAGAGGAACTGGTCAAAATCCTCAAACAGAAAGGCGTGAAATAATGATCGACGGCCTGTTCAACTGGCTCGGATCGGCCATTTACGGCTCGCCGGCGCTGGGACTCCTGGCGGCCCTGATCTGGGGGGCGTGCAGCGTCCTGCTCAGTCCCTGTCATCTGGCCAGCATCCCGCTGATTGTCGGCTTTGTCAGTCAGCAGCCCGGGCTGACGCCGAAGAAGGCTTTTTC
>CAYXHZ010000010.1:10214-34796 GCA_964465065.1 uncultured Clostridia bacterium | reverse complement strand
ATCGCCGCCGCAGTCTATATGGCTTCAAAATAAAAAACAAGGAACAGTCTTACAATATTCAAAGATAAACATCATGCCGACACCTCAAAATTTTTTCCTTGAAAAGCTTTACATAGAGCCCACAAGCCGCTGCAACTTGGATTGCCGAACCTGCATGCGAAATTCTTGGGAGGAACCCATGGGGCAGATGGACCAGGCCATGTATGGCCGCATCCTGGCTGAATTGGTTCAGCTTCCAACGGTTCCGACGCTTTTCTTCGGCGGAATAGGTGAACCTCTCAGTCATCCCGACATTGTGGACATGATTGAAAAAGCCAAAATTATTGGTGCCCAGGTTGAACTGATCACCAACGGCATCCTACTAACAGAAGGCATGGATCAGTCGCTTCTAAACGCTGGTCTGGACTGCCTGTGGGTCTCCATCGACGGGGCTCATCCTGAAAGTTACCTCGACATTCGCCTTGGCGACCATCTACCGAAGATTCTCGACAATCTGCAACGCTGGCAGCGGCTCTCAGATAACCGCACAGATTTAGGCATCACGTTTGTGGCTATGAAGCGAAACCTGTCAGATTTGCCCTCAGTGGTGAAATTGGCCAAAGAACTGGGTGCCAAACGCTTTTCCATCAGTAACGTGGAGGCCTATACCCCGGACCTGCTCCAGGAAAGACTCTATCAGGAATCAGTCGGCATCGATATCCCTGGAGGGGGCTGTACACCGCCTCGATTCGATGAAGGTGCCATCGATGCCGGACTTCTGGAGGAGATCACCGCCTCCTTCACCCTGCCCGAGCCCCGGCTCATTCCGGCTAAAGGAGGGTGTCCTTTTTCACTCAGAAACAGCCTGAGTATCCGCTGGGACGGCTCTGTGGGCCCCTGTCTTCCCCTGCTGCACAGCCACACGGTCCATTTCAGGGACTATGAACGCTTCTGGCCAGCTTTCCACCATGGCTCTCTGCAGGAAAATTCTCTGGCAATGATTTCCCAGGACGAGGCTTTTATCGATTTTCACCAGCGACTGCGGGATTTTTCCGGCTTCGCCCCCTGCCTGAGCTGCAACGGCTGCGACCTGCCCAGCGTCAACGGCGAGGACTGCTTCGGTAATTTCCACCCGGCCTGCGGCGGCTGCCTGTGGGCTCAGGGCTTCATCGTCTGCCCCTGAGAGCCCTGGGACTGGACCACGGCTGGAATTCCGCATGAAAACATTGAAAAAAAAATGATTTGATGCAACACTAATCAAGAACTGATTACCGGTCATCCGATACCTTGTAAGGCGTTGCGGTTTTTGGGTTACGGGCAGGCAAAGGCTAAGCTACAAGGGGTGAAATGATGAACTGTGCGGCGAGGAATCTGTGTTGGGGGCTGCTTTTCCTCTGTGCAGCAGCCGGCTTTGCCCAGAGCGACGATCTGCCGCTGGCGGATCTGCTCGATATGGGGCTCAAGGAACTGGCCGAACTCAAAATCACCAGCGTCTCGAAGCGGGCCGAAGTGATTTCCGACGCCCCGGCCACCGTTCGGGTGATCAGCGCGGAGCAGATTCGCGAGCGGGGGTACATGACCTTGGACCAGGCCTTGGCCGATCTGCCGGGTTTTCAGTTCCGAAACCCGCAGAGCCTGAACAGCTACGTGTTCATCCGGGGTATACCCAATCAGAACAATCTGGCCCTGGTGCTGATCGACGGCCTCGAAATGAACGAATTGAACTCCGGCGGCTTTTATGGCGGCGGTCAGTACAACCTGGAAAATGTGAAACGCATCGAGGTGATCTACGGCCCGGCTTCGGCGCTGTACGGGACGAATGCGGTCTCCGGCGTCATCAACATCGTAACCAGGGATCCGGACGATGGGCCGTAAGGCCTGTCGGTCAGCGCCGGCTATGGAGGTTTCGATACCGGGCTGGGCGGTCTCCGTTTTTCCTTTTTCGATCCGAAAAAAGAATCGGGCCTGCGGGTGTCGGCCATGTATAAAACGACGAAACAGGCCGACCTTTCGGGGGACGACAACGATGGCCTGTGGACGTCCGATCTGGAGCTGTACGAACACGACCTCAGCCTGGACATCAAAGCCCGGCGCCGGGATTTCCTCCTGGGGTTGCATTATCAGAACCGCATATCCTCCGCGGCGACGTATTATCCTGCCCTGGGCACGAGCTATCGGGACAACGGCACACGCTGGAATCTCAGATTCCTGAACTTGTACCTGCAGCACGAGAAAGCCCTGAGCGGCTCAGTGTCGTTGCAGTCGAAAATCTATGCCCGCGAGACCACGGTTCTGGACGATTCCGTCCGGGAAATCAACGATGACGGTCAGTTCGGTTTTTTCCGTCCCAACTATCGGATCGGCGCCGAGATCACGATGGACGGCCGCTTTTTTCGTGATCTGAATCTTGTCGCCGGACTGGTTTTGGAAAAGGACTGGCTGGCGGAAAATTATTCCATCAGCCAGAGTGCTTCACCGCAGGAGAAGCCGGATCAGCCCTCCTGGCCGGAAATGACCTCGGCCACACTGTTCAGCGCCTATGTCCAGGGGGTGTACAAGCCGTTGCCGATGCTGCAGATCACCACCGGTTTGCGTATGGATTGCAGCAGTGTCTACGATGTGGTACTGACCCCGCGGGGCGGTGCGCTGTTCACCTGGAAGGATCTGTCGGTGAAGCTCTTGTATGGAAGGGCCTTCCGAGCGCCGAAGCCCTGGGACTTCACCGATGGGCTGGGCAACGCCGGGCTGGATCCGGAACGGATGCAGTCCCTGGAACTGTCTTTGGGATACCGCTACCGGGAGCTGATCCGCCTGGAAACCGCAATTTACTGGAATCGCCTCGACGACATGATATCCAGGAAGAGTGTTGTCGCTGACGACGGTTCGGAAAACTGGTACTGGACGAACATCGGCCAGGTCGACACCTTCGGCCTGGAACTGGGATCCGAGATCTGGATCGGGGCTTTTCGTTCGTTTGTCAACTACACCTATACCCGCGCCGTCGACGAAACGGGTCGATCGATCGCCGAGATTGCCGCCCATGGCGCCAACCTGGGGCTGACTTGCCGGTTCAGCGACCGGGTGCGGGCCAGTGTCTGGTGCAACCTGATCGGTGCCAGACGGAATCCGCAGCCGATTGCCGCCACCGGCAGCGACCGGATCGAAGCGGCGTTTATATGGAACGCATCCCTGTCATGCCTGGACTTGAAAGGCTTTGATCTGCAGATTGTGGTCCGCAACCTGCTCGATGAAGTCTACTTTCACCCTTCCAACCGGCCGCCGGATCGGTACCGTCAGCCGCAGCGCATGGTCATGATGACTTTTACCTATCGGTTTTAGGAGGCGTGGGTGGAGAAACGATACCGCCTGGCTCAGGACCGTCATGGCCTTTTCCGGCTCGCCTCCGTTCGCTGGCTTCTGCTGCTGTTCGTTCTCTGCCTGCATGTGACGGCGCTGTGGGGGCAGGACCGGAGAGAGGCGGTGGAACGCGATGAAAATCAGCTGGCCGCAAAGATCAAAGTCGCCTATGTGTACAACATTCTCAGGCTGATCGAATGGCCCGACGGGCCGATGGAGCCGATCAGAATCTGTGCGATCGGCTCGGATCCGACCCAGAAACTGCTGGGCGAACTTTCCAGCCGGAAAATCAAGGAGCGGCCGGTGACTGTCAGCACAGTGCAGCAGGCGGGTTCTGCCACCTGCCATGTCCTCTACATCGGCGCTTCGGCAGGCAAGGATTGGCCCCTGATTCAGGAACAGACCGCCGCCGTTCCGATCTTGACGATCAGCGACATACCGCAGTTTGCCGCTCAGGGCGGCATGATCGGTTTCGCTGTCGAGAATGAGCGCGTGATCATCGAGATCAATCTGGACGCCGTGAATCGCATCGGCCTGAATGTCAGCGCCAAGCTTCTGGAGATTGCCAGGATAATACGATGAAAACGAAGAACAGATTCCGCAGCCGTATCCGTACCCTGTCGTTTGCCAGAAAACTGGTTCTGATTACGATGATCGCGACGGTATCCGGCCTGTTGGTGGCGGGTGCGGCCTTCAGCGTATTCCAGCGCTTCCAGATCAAGGAAGACATGGTCAATGGCTTGTCCGTTTCGGCCATGCTGATCGCGGAACG
Source organism: uncultured Clostridia bacterium (assembly GCA_964465065.1). GTDB lineage: Bacteria > Acidobacteriota > Aminicenantia > UBA2199 > UBA2199 > CAYMND01. The sequence goes on along the minus strand of CAYXHZ010000010.1, from coordinate 30,688 downwards.
GAGCAACGCCGCCCTGCTTTTCAATGATGCCAATCTGGCCAGGGAAAACCTCGCTTCTCTGCGGGTTGCGCCCGATGTCACCAGCGCCTGCATATATGCGGAAGACGGTTCGGTCTTTGCCGCCTACAAGGTTCCCGGGTTCGGAAACGACGATTTCCCGACTCCTGAAACGGGGAGTCTGCACCGTTTCGAATCCCGGAGACTGGTGGTGTTCGAGCCGATCGTATTCGAAGAAAAACGGATCGGAACCGTATTTTTGCAGGCCAGTCTCGCGAAACTGGATCGCGCCTGGAAGACCTACCTTTCCGTAACGGTGCTGATCATTCTGCTTGCGCTTGCGGTCTCCTTTCTCCTGTCGTTCCGCCTGCATCGGATCATTTCCGATCCCATCGCCAGGCTGGCCAAAATCGCCCGGACGATCGCCGAGCATAAAGATTATTCGGTACGGGCGGTGGCGGAGAGCGAGGATGAAACCGGGGTGCTGGTGCAGTCGTTCAACACCATGCTGCAGACGATCGAAACCCAGCGTAACGAACTGTTGGAGAATAACAAGAGCCTGGAACAGCGGGTGAAAGACCGCACCCAGGAGTTGCTGGTAGCCAAAGAACAGGCCGAGTCGGCCGACCGCCTGAAATCCGCTTTTCTGGCCTCCATGTCGCATGAATTGCGTACGCCGCTCAATTCCATCATCGGTTTCACCGGCATCATGCTGCAGGGTTTACCCGGTCCGCTGAATCCGGAACAAACCAAGCAACTGGGCATGGTTCAGGGCAGTGCGCGTCATCTTTTGGATCTGATCAACGACATTCTGGATCTGTCCAAAATCGAATCCGGTCAGCTCAAAATCGAATACAAACCCTTCCAGGTCTGCGAATCTCTGGACAAGGCGATCCGGTTGGTGACGCCGCTGGCCGAGAAAAAGGGTCTGGCTATGGCCTGTGAGCTGTCCCCGGAAGTAAACGCCCTGAGCGCGGACCGCCGCCGTTTCGAGCAGATTCTCATCAACCTGCTCAACAATGCGGTCAAGTTTTCGGAAAGGGGAACCATTCGCGTCCAGGGGCTGGTCCGGGAAGGCGAACTCGTGATCCGGGTGGCGGACAACGGCATCGGTATCAAATCCGAAGACATGGGGATCCTGTTTCAAACCTTCCAGCAAATCGACACCGGCCTGACCCGCAACCACGAAGGCAGCGGGCTGGGTTTGTCCATCTGCAAGAAGCTGGTCGAGATGATGGGCGGACGGATTTCGGTCGAAAGCGAATGGGGGATTGGCAGCACCTTCACCTTTTCGCTGCCTCTCGAACCTGCGCAGGAGATGTAAATGGGACGAAAAATTCTCATCATCGAGGACAATGAGCAGAACCTGTACCTGATCGTTTTCATTCTGGAGAAGGCCGGCCATCAGGTCGTTCAGGCCCGGAGCGGTCCGGAGGGGATTGCCTGTGCGAAAAAAGAGCCGCCGGAACTGATTCTGCTCGATATCCAGTTACCCGAGATGGACGGTTATACCATCGCCAGAGAACTGAAAAAGTGTCCGGATCTCACCGAGGTGCCCATCGTGGCGGTGACTTCATATGCCATGGTCGGCGACCGGGAGAAAGCGATCGAGGCCGGCTGCGTGGGCTACATCGAGAAACCGATCAACCCCGGCACCTTTCTGGACGAGATCGGTCAGTTTCTGACCGGGAACCCGCCCAGGACGGAAGGAAGATCATGAAACACATCTTGATCGTCGATGACAACCCGCAGAATCTGTACCTGCTGGAATCGCTGCTCAACGGCAACGGGTACCGGGTGTCGACGGCGGCCAATGGCACCCAGGCCCTGCAAACGGCCGGCAATGACTGCCCCGACCTGGTCGTTTCCGATATTCTCATGCCGGTAATGGACGGTTTCGAATTGTGCCGCCAATGGAAAGCGAATGACCGCTTCCTGAAGATTCCCTTCATCTTTTATACGGCCACCTACACCGACCCCAAAGACGAAGAGTTCGCCCTGAATCTCGGTGCCGAGCGCTTCGTCATCAAACCTCAGGACCCTGCCGAACTGTTGCGCATCATGGAGGATGTCCTGGTCAGGCATCCGGCAGATGTTCGAGCCGACCCCGGTCCGAAACCGCTTGAAGAAAGCGTCTACATCAAGGGGTACAACGAGGCGCTTATCCGCAAGCTGGAAGACAAGATGCTGCAGCTTGAAAAAGCCAACAAGCTGTTGGAGCAGGATATCGAAGAGCGGAAGCGGATGGAAGGGGATCTCAAACGGTTGGCCACAGCCATCGAACAGGCGGCCGAAATTGTCATGATCACGGATCCCCGGGGGAATATCCAATACCTCAATCCGGTTTTCGAGAAAGTGACCGGATTCAGTCGTCAGGAAGCGATCGGACAAAACCCGCGCATCCTGAAAAGTGGCAGGCAGAATGCCGAGTTTTACCGGAACATGTGGCAGACAATCTCCTCGGGTGACACCTGGACCGGCCGCATCGTCAACAAACGGAAGGACGGCAAGCTGTTTACCGAAACGATGACCATATCGCCTGTGCGGGATGCCGCCGGGGAGATCGTCAACTATGTGGGTGTCAAACGGGACATCACGGAATATCTGAAATTGGAGGAACAGTTTCAACAAGCCATGAAGATGGAGGCCGTCGGCCGTTTGGCCGGTGGTATTGCCCATGACATCAACAATGCCCTGACTCCGCTGATGGTGACCAGCGATCTCCTGCTCAGATCGCTGAGTTCGGACGATGCCCTGTACGAAGACATCGGGATCATGCAGGAATCCGGTCGGAGATGCGTCAACCTGACGCGGCAGCTGCTGACTTTCAGCCGCAATTTGCCGACGGAAATGGTCGACCTCAATCTGAACGATGTGGTCCGGGACATGATCAAGATGCTGTCCCGCGTCATCGGCGAGGACATCAAACTGGTCAAATCCCTCGATCCGGAATTGTCTCGGGTAAAGGGCGATGTGGGGCAAATGGAACAGGTCATCGCCAATCTGGTGCTGAACTCGCGCGATGCCATGCCTGACGGAGGCGAAATCATCATCGAGACGAAAAACGTGTTGCTAGATGAAACCTTCGTCAGCGGGCATGCCGATGTCGCGGTCGGACCCTATGTCATGCTGGCGATCAGCGATACCGGATGCGGTATGGATGCGGAGACTCAGTCCCATGTTTTTGAGCCTTTTTTCTCGACCAAAGAGAGGGGAAAGGGAACCGGGCTGGGTCTGCCCACCGTGTATGGCATCGTCAAGAACGGCGGCGGCAGTATCTGGGTGTACAGCGAGCCGGGGAAAGGGACGACGGTGAAAATATTTTTACCCCAAGCCGAGGCCGCAGCCGCGACCGCACCCGTTACCCAAGCGGTTGGCTCCGGTCCGGAGCGGGGCAAGGAAACCGTTCTGCTCGTGGAGGACGAGGATGCGGTGCGCAGAGTGGCCAGCCGTATTCTCGGCGAGTTGGGCTATACGATAATTGAAGCCAACAGCGCCGAACAGGCCATCGAGATGTGCGAAGTTCACCCCGGACCGGTTCATCTGATCATTACCGACGTGGTCATGCCGGGAATGAACGGCAAGGAATTGACCGATCGTCTGGCGCTGGTTTATCCCGGGTTGAAGTGCCTGTACATGTCCGGCTACATCGACAACGTCATCATTCATCATGGTCTGTGCGAAGGCGGGGCAAATTTCATTCAGAAACCCTTTTCTTTCGATGCCTTCAGCATGAAGGTTCGCCAGGTGCTCGATCAAAAAGGGCTAGCTGCCTTGTGAAGCCTGGAGCATAGTGGAAATGGATTCGATCACGCCTTTGGTGGCCGCGGCTTTTTCAGCCATGCGCTTGCGGTCGCCGGCGTTGAGGGGATAATCGGCGTTGCCCAGAAAGGAGACGAAATCGAGAAAGGGGACAATTTCGCGGGTAATGATGGAAAGGATCTCTCTGCTCGCTTGCAGGTGCTCCTGTTGTCTGGTCAGCAACGACTCGTTCTGCTTGATCTTGATGTTCATCTCGATGTTTTTCTTGTTCATTTCCAGGTTGCTGGTTTTCAGCTTCTGGACGACTTCGTCGCGTTCCTGGCGCAGCTGGTAGAAGGCGATGGCCTGGCGTACGGCCGGGATGAACTCGGTTTCGGCGCGCCAGGGTTTGGTCAGATAGCGAAAAACCTGACCGGTGTTGATGGCGGAAATCAGAGTGGAAACATGGGAATACCCTGTCAGGATGATGCGCACGATTTCCGGTTTTTTCTCGGCGACCAGGCGGATCAGCGCCAAACCATCCATTCCCGGCATGCGCATGTCGGTAACCAGCACCTGGATCGGTTCCTGTTCGATGATGGCCAGGGCCTCGCTGCCGCTGCTGGCATATTTCTTCTTGTAGGGCTCATCGAGAAGGCCGCGGTGGATCGATTTCAGGATGTTCTCCTCGTCGTCGACAAACAGGACAGTGGCTTGAGACAGGCGGCTGTCTTTCTCGTCGCTCATGCTTGCGCCTCCAGGGCCCGGGCTAAAAAGGCCTTGCGTTGATCGCTCGAATACACAGTGTCCTGGGTTACGTCCAGCCATTTTTGTTCGCTGATTCTCGGCAGGAGGTGGCTGAGTCGGTTGGCCAGCGAGATCATGTGAATCAGTTCGCTGTCCTTGCCGGTTGCAGACTGCGGATCGTGGTGGTAGAGGGCCGCGGAAACGTTGATACCGGGCAGATTCCAGCGGCTGAGGAAGTAGGCTCCGATTTCGCAGTGGCTGGCGCCGAGTTGCGAAATGCTTTTTTCGGCGTCGAAGAAAGTCAGGCTGTCGTCCGAAGCGCTTCTTTTCAGGATGGTATCGTATAGATCCGGATAGTATTGCAGCAGGATGATCTTGCCGATATCGTGGGTCAGCGCCGCCGAGCTGTCCGCCTCGGCCAGCTGCCTGCGGGCGATCAGGACGTGCAGTTCCGCAGTCAGACGGCTGACATGGGCCGAATGCTGGAAAATTTTCAAGAGTGTCTGCAACTGGTGTGGTTTCCAGGTCATTTGGCTGGCGATGGAAACCGTCAGGGTGATGTCCTTGATGACGTTGGTCCCCAGCTGGATCAGGGCCCGTTCCAGCGAGGAGATCTTCTGGGCCCCATAGAAGGCGGAATTGGCGACCTGCAGAATGCGGGTGGTCATGGATACGTCCTGACTGAGGATGTCGGCCAGAGCCTTGGTCGGGCTTTCCTGCTCGATGGCCTGGATGAAATCGTGGTACACCGACGGCAGCGACGGTAAGCGTTCGATCGAAGCCAGTGCGTTCATGAGTGCCGAATTGTTCAGTATCCTTTTCAGACGCAGGATTTGTTCGATGTTGGCGCGGAGTTCCTCGGCTTTCCAGGGTTTGGCGATGTAGCTGCTGGCCACGCCGGTGACGATGGCGGTAACGACCGAATTCTGCTCGACGTAACCGCTGAGGATGACGCGGTGGACATTGGGGTATTTCTGTTTGATCTGTTCCAGCAGGCTGATGCCGTCCATGACCGGCATCTTGACGTCGCTGACGATCAGGTCCACGGCGGTTTTCTGCATGATGTTCAGGGCTTCCGAGGCGCAGTCGGCGGTGAGGACGGTAAGCGGAGCGTCGAAAAATTCGCGACGGATGGAACGCAGGATGTTCGTTTCATCGTCGACAAAGAGAACGCAGGCTTTACTGTCCATGATCGGTCTCCATGAGATCGGAAAACTGGTAATCTCCCCACAATTGACGGCGTTCGGATTCCGAGAAGGGCATCTCCTCGGTGACGGACAGCCATTCCTCGCCGCTGATGGCGCCGGGCAGGTTGGCGCGCAGGTTGGCCAGCGCGATCAGGTGGACCAGCCTGGTGTTGCTGCCCGATATGGCCTGAGGGCTGTGGTGGAACAGGGCCGCGTCGATGTTGGGTGTGGACAGGTTCCACAGACTCAGGAAATATGCGCCGATTTCACAGTGAGTGATGTGGTGCCGGTTGATCCTGATTTCCGCTTCTTTGAACGTGATCCCCTTTTCCTGCGGCATCAGTTCTCTGGCCTGCCGGTACTTTTCCGGAAAGTAATACAGCAGCAGTATCTTGCCGATATCGTGGGTCAGGGCGGCAGAATTGGTGAATTCGTCGAGGTTGCGGAAATGCAGCTGCTGGTAGAAGAGTGAGGTCAGCCGGCTCACCAGGCTGCTGTGGGTCAGCAAGCGGTCGATTTCATTTTTTTGTTCCGTGTTCCAATGGAAACCATGGGCCAGAGAAAGGGTCAGCAGCATGTTCTTGACGATATTGCACCCCAACTGGGTGAGTGCCCGTTCCAGGGAGGTGATTTTATAGGCCGAAAAGCAGGCGGAGTTCGCCATGTGCAGAATGTTGACAGCCAGGGGGGCATCCTGCTCCAGTATCTTCGCCAGCTGCTTGGAACCTTTCTTCTGGTCAACGGCGGCGATGAATTCGTTGTAGAGCTGTGGCGGTGAGGGCAGAGTGCCGATGTTGTTGATCAGGTCCAGCAGATCCGGGTCATTGAGAATTTTCCTGTTGGACAGGATCTGTTGGCAATCGAGACGGAACTGGTCCGGATTCCAGGGTTTCATGAAGAAGGCGCTGGCGATGCCCCGGGTGATCGCGTCAAGGACGATGGTATCGTCGAGGAAGGCGCTGAGTATGATGCGCACGGTTCTGGGGTACAGTTTTTTCACCTCTTCCAGAAAGAGGACGCCGTCCATGTCCGGCATGTGTATGTCGCTGATTACCATATCGACATTGATCTGTCGCAAGATATCGAAGGCTTCCCGGGGTGATCCGGCCAGGAGCACGTTGAAGGGGGCATCGAACAGCTCCCGACGGATGATGTGCAGGACGTTTTTTTCATCGTCAACGAAAAGTAGGTTGGGCCAGGTGGACATCGCTTCGCCTCATATCGGATCGCCCGGTTGGCATTCGAGGGTGATCAGGGCTTCGGCCAGATCTGTTCTCAGGGCGTCGAAGGCTTCTCTGTTCCTGCCGAGCAATTCTGCCAGTTCCTGGAAGACCTTGGGGCTGCCTGCATCGATCAGCGGCAGCGTTCTGTACAAGATTCTGAAGAGATCCGGCAGGAGCGTGTTGATCCGGACCAGCAGCTCTTCTTTGCGCAGGTTGGATTTTTCCGAGAGATCCTTGAAGAAGGCGATTTCCTCCTTCTGGTGCTGCAAGTACGTGCTGAGCTCGATCAATTCTTCGGTCAGACGTTCCTGAGTGCGGTGCATGTCGTACCACTCGAAGCTTTGCTGCAAGGTCGGCAGCAGTTCCTCGCTGATGTTGATCGGTTTGCTGATGTAGCGATGGGTTTCACCGCTGCGCATGGCAGTCAAGACCTCGCTCAGGTCGGTGACGCCGGTGGCGATGATGCGGACAAGCTTGGGGTGATCCCGCTTGACGAGGGTGAGAAAGTCCAGGCCGCTCAACTCCGGCATTTTCAGGTCGCTGACCACGACGGTGAACCTCTGCTGCTGCAGGGCGATCAGGGCTTTTCGGGGTGAATCGTAATATTCCTGACCGAAGGATTCATCGTGCAGGGCACGGGCGATCGATCTGAGCAAGTTGATTTCATCGTCGACGAAGAGAACTTTGTGGTGGGAAAATGCTGCGTTTTGTTCGTTCATGCTGTCATTTCCTCCTTTTCGGCAGGTTTTCTCGGAATGCGGATGGTGAACAGACTGCCTTTGCCCGGCTCGCTGTCGACCGAAAGCAGCCCTTTATGCTTGTTGACGACAATATCGTAGGAGATGTTCAGGCCCAATCCGGTTCCTTTTCCGACCGGTTTGGTCGTGAAGAAAGGATCGAAAATCTTGTTCTGTATTTCCGGCGGGATCCCCGGACCGTCGTCTTGGATCTCGCAGACGATGTCATCCTGCTCCTGACGGGAGCGGATGATGATGGTTCCTCGGTCTTGTCTGGCTTGCTCTTTGATGGCCTGGGCGGCGTTGACCACAATGTTGAGCAGGACCTGGTTGATCTGGTCGCCACGGCACATGAACGACTCGATCGGAGCGAGTTCCTTCCGGACATCTGCGACATACTTGATCTCGTTGCGGGCGACGATCAGAGTGTTTTCTATTCCCTGATTGATGTCGTATAAGGCCGCGCTGCCGCTGTGATCGATCCGGGAGAAGCTGCGCATGTTCTCGACGATCGAGTTCATCCGCCTCAATCCGTCCTCGGATTCGCTGAACAGGTCGCCCAGGTCCTTGAGAATGAAATCCATTTGTCTGTCACGGTAGAAAGCCGCCGCCTGGTCGGCGATCGCTCTTTTCTGATCCGGGCTGAGGCTTTCCCGGTTTATCTGGCTCCAGATATTGATGTATTCGATGAACAGATTCATGTACTTTTGCAGGGTCATGAAATTGCTGGACACAAAGCCGAGCGGATTGTTCAGCTCGTGGGCGATCCCTGCGGCCAGATTGCCGATGGAGGCCAGCTTCTCCTGCTGAATGAGCTGCGACTGGGTTTTCTGGATACGGAGGTTGGCCTCTTTGAGCTCGGCGTTGGTCGCTTCGAGCTCTTTTCGGCGCCGTACGGTATCGCTGACGTCACGGACAAAACCCCGCAGCGCGACAAGTTCTTTATCCGCATCGTAAACGGCATTGATGCTTTCGGTGACAAAAATCGCCGATCCGTTCTGCCGTATCATGACGGTTTCCAGTTCCTTCATGCCTTTGGTGTAGCTCAGGATATCGATTTTGTTGTTCCAGAGGCTCTCGTCCTGATAGAGATTTTTCATGTTCTCTTTCAATAACGCCGGTTTGCCGGGGTAGCCCAGCATGTCGACTCCGGCCGAGTTGATATTGAGGATGGTGTCGTCGGGCGAACAGATATAGATCATGTCCTGGGATTCTTCGAACAGGTTGCGGAACCGTTCCTCGCTTTCTTTGAGCCGGTTCTGCGTCATGTTCTGTTCGGTGACGTCTTCTTTTATGGCCAGATAGTTGGTGATTTCTCCCGAGTTTTGTTTTATCGGGGTGATGGACAGGGCCTCGGTATAAAACTGTCCGTTTTTACGGCGGTTGACGAACTCTCCTCTCCAGATGGCGCCGCTGCGAATGGTTTCCCACATGTTTTGGTAAATGGAGGGATCGGTCCGGCCGCTGGCCAGAATTTTGGGGTTCTGATTGATGACTTCACTGATTTCGTATCCGGTCACTTCCGTGAATTTGGGATTGACATACTCGATCAGGCCGTTTTTGTCGGTGATGACGACCATGGACGGGATCTGCTTGAGCGCCTGAGACAGCTAGATGATCTCTCTCTCGACCTGTCGTTGCAGGCTGATGTCCCGGTAGACGAGGGCCAGTTCGTTGTTGGGCAGCGAAAAAATGTTGGCATCGCGCCAGCCCATGACGGTTTCCTGGGGGTCGGGGGTAGAGGAGAAGTGATACACCAGACTCTCGGGAACATGCGTGTCGTGGACTTTTTTCAGGGTCTGGGCCAGCTGATGTTCCCGCAGGAAAGGGTTGCACTCGAAAAGGTAGTGCGACAACAATTCCCGGGCGCTCTTGCCTTCGATGCTTTCGGCGGTTTTGTTGAGCTCCATGATCAGAAAATCGTCGGAGCGGGCGTCGTAATGGAGAATCATGACCCCGTCGTGCAAATTGTCGATGAGCTCGCGGTAACGTCCTTCTTTCTCCATGATCATCGTCTGCTGGCTGACGTGCAGACTGATGTCGCGGATGTTGGCCATGATGATGGTGTCATTTTGATGTTCGAAGGCACGGATCGCGGTTTCCAGGGTGACGATTTTCTGGCCGTCGCCCAGATAACTCCACTTGAAGGAAAAATCGGCCCGAAACAGGGCTTCGAACACCGCCTGCTCGTAACTGCGGAACGTCGCGAGCGCGAGTTGCAACGATTTGTCGTCGGTCCGGTATCTTTCATCGAGCAGTTGTTCTTTGTTCGTCAGCCCGAACAGCTTCAGGGTCGCGGGATTGCAATCGATACAACTCTTACGGTTGAAAAGAACGATCGCGTCACGGGAAGTTTCGTAAATGGAGCGGTAGGGTATCTCTCTGGTTTTCATGTGCCTCGGTTGTGTTTCCGAATCCGCACTGTCTATGAATTAAGTAGTATAAACAAGTGGGGTTTTCAACCGCGTCTTCGTCTTTCGGTCGGGGGGATGATTTGGAATTTTCTTTTTTGTATAGGTCGTTTTTGAACGTCACAATCAGCGGATCCGTACTCCCGATCAGAACCGGTACAAGCCGTTGAACCGGCTGCCGGGCCAGCGGGCGTGGTGATGATGGGATGTGCAATGCGGCATTACATGATGAAAGATGGAAAATCAATGAATACACAGCAATATATCAATGAGATCAAGCGATCATGTGGTGAACAGATGAAAAAAAATCTGTCCGGAACGGAGTCGGAATTACAAGATCGACTCGAGGAAATCCAGCGGGAAAATGACGCTCTCAAAGCGCGCTTGGCTGATTACAGCCTGCTGATCGAAGCCGAACCGGACGCCATTTTCGTAATCGACGACCAGTCCGGTGAAATCCTGTCGGCCAATACGGCCGCCACCACTCTGTACGGATACAGCCGCGATGAGTTGTTGGGTATGAGAAACCTCGACTTGTCCGCCGACCCCGAGCCGCCCCCGAAGGTCGTGCGTCAAGATCCGGTGTCGGGCATACAAACCGTTACGATCCCGTTGCGCTGGCATAAAAAGAAAGACGGGAAACGCTTTCCGGTTGAAATCACGGCACGCTTCACGGTATGGGAGGGCAGATCGGTATATGTCGCGGCCATCCGGGATATCGGTCCGCGATTGGAGCTCGAAGAAGAAAAGGAACGGATTCTGAATCTGTCCCGTGAATTCATATGCATTGCCGGAATGGACGGGTATTTCAAATACCTCAATCCGGTCTGGGAAGAGGTGCTCGGGTATTCGCGTCAGGAAATGATGGCCCGGCCGTTTCTCGATTTCATCCATCCTGACGACCACATGATCAACAATCAGGAAGTTGCCAGACTGGCAGCGAATCAACTGACATTCGATTTCGTGAACCGCTATATCGCCAAAAATGGCCGGGTGATCACGGTCTCCTGGGTCGCTACACCCCTGGTCGGCCAGGGTCTCATGCTGTGCATGGGGCGCGACATCAGCCTGCGCCGAAAAGCCGAAGAAGACCTGATCGCCCGTAACAGTCTGCTGTCGGCGCTGATCAACAGTTCGAAGGACATGGTCATTCTGGCGGTCGATACCCGCAACAATTATACCGTGTTCAACGAGTTGCACCGGTCTGAAATGAAGCGGCTCCTGGGCGTCGACATCGAGATCGGCAAGAATTTCTTGCAGTACATATCCTTTCCGCAACTGAGAGAAACGACCCGGCAGGGCATCGACCGGGCCTTGGCCGGCGAGTCCTTTACCGAGGCGCAGTATCATCCCGATCTCGACACTCATTACGAGGTGAGCTGGACTCCGATCGTGCAGAACGGGCAGATCACCGGTGTCATGGTCATTGCCAAGGATATCAGCGAGCAACGCCAGCTTACGATCAGACTTCAGGAACAGCTTGCCTTGCTCAGGATTGCCGGGGAAATGGCCCGCCTGGGTGGCTGGGTCATCGATCTGGATCGAAAACAAGTGAAATGGTCCGATGAAACGGCGGCCATCCATGAGATGCCGACAGGTTACAGTCCAAGCCTTGAGGGCAGACTCGAATTCTACACTCCGGAATGGCGGGACCGGGTCTCCAAAGTGTTTTCGGCTTGCGCAAGGGACGGAACTCCTTACGACGAAGAGCTGGAAATCGTTACCGCCAGTGGTAAACGCGCCTGGGTCCGGTCGATCGGGGAGGCGGTACGGGATTCCTCCGGGCGGATCGTCAAGGTGCAGGGGGCCCTCCAGGACATCAGCGAGCGCAAGAAGGACGAACAGGCGCTGGAACGCATGGCCCAGGACTGGAAGACGACATTCGACGCTTCCGGAGACGCCATCGTCATCCTGGACGAACAGAACCGGATCCTCCGGGTCAACCAGAGTGCCGTTCTGTTCTTCAAAAAGAATGAAAGCGACATGATCGGCCGGCCCTGCTGGATGATCGTGCACAATTCAAGCGAGCCGATCCAGGAATGTCCGACGGTCAAGGTCCGGGACAGTCTGAAGCGGGACAGTACCGTTCTGGCGATGGGCGGCAGCTGGTACGAAATCACCGTGGATCCGCTAACGGATGCCAACGGCCGCTATCGCGGGGCCGTCCATGTCATCCGGGACATAACCATGCGTAAATGGGCGGAAGAGGAGCTGATACGCGGGCAGAACCGGCTGAAGAGTCTCAACAACATCCTGCAGTATCAGACCGACTCCATACAGAAGCTTCTTGACTACTCCCTGGAAGAGGCCATACGCATCACCGGCAGCCGGATCGGTTACATCTACTACTACAGTGAAAAGACACAGGAGTTCACCCTCAACTCCTGGTCCAAGGAGGTCATGGCGGAATGCCGGGTCACCAACCCGGAAACCCTGTACCATCTTGATAAAACCGGTATCTGGGGCGAAGCTGTGCGGCAGCGCAGACCCATCGTGATCAATGAATACGAACAAGCCGATCCATTGAAGAAAGGCTACCCCCAGGGGCATGTGCACCTGAAGCGTTTTCTGACGGTACCGATCTTTCAGAATGACCGCATTGTCGCGACAGTCGGCATGGCCAACAAGGAACAGCCCTACGAAGACGCCGATGTGCTGCAGCTTTCTTTGCTGATGGGCGCGGTCTGGGAACAGGTCGAACGGAAACGGACCGTTGACGAGAACCGGCGGCTCGAAGAACAGTTTCGTCAGGTGCAGAAGCTGGAATCGATCGGACGGCTGGCAGGGGGTGTGGCCCATGACTTCAACAACATGCTGTGCATCATTCTCGGCTACGGCGAGGCTCTGGTTCGCAGTATGCCGGAACAGAGCCGGGCGCGCCAGGACGCGCTGGAAATCGTCGATGCCGCCAAACGTTCGGCGGCACTGACCCGGCAGCTGCTGGCCTTCAGCCGCCGGCAGACGCTTCAGCCCGTGGTGCTGGACATCAATCAGCTGTTGCTGGGCATGGAAAAAATGCTGCGCCGTCTGATCGGAGAGGATATCATTCTGCAAATGCACCTGGAAGAAAACCTCTTCCCGACCCTGGCTGATCCCGGGCAGATCGAACAGGTGATGATGAACCTGGTGGTCAACGCCCGCGATGCGATGCCCGATGGCGGGAATCTGACCATCGATACCAATTCGGTGGTTTTGGATCAAGAGTTCGCACAGAATCATTCCGGGGTGACTCCCGGGCACTACATTCAGATCAATGTCTCCGACAATGGCTGCGGCATGGCTCCAGAGGTCATAGCTCAGATATTCGAGCCGTTCTATACAACCAAAGAATTGGGAAAAGGTACCGGCCTGGGCTTGTCGACGGTTTATGGAATCGTCAAGCAGAGCGGTGGTAATGTCTGGGCGTATTCGGAGCCCGGAAAGGGCACGACCTTCAAGGTCTATTTGCCGGCCAGCGGACGATTCCCGAAATTTGATGAAGACGAAGTGTTGCCGGTGCGCCCCAGGGGGACGGGCCAGATGGTTCTGGTGGTGGACGACGAGAAATCGTTGCTGCAGCTGACAGAGCGGACTTTGTCCGACCTGGGCTACCGGGTGACCAGTTTCAGCAGTGCGCAGGAAGCCTTGTCCATGGTGCAGTCGGGAATGGTCAGGCCGGACCTGTTGATCAGCGATGTGATCATGCCGATGACGACGGGGCCGGAGTTGAAAGACCGGATACAGAAAGTACTCCCTGATCTGAAAACGCTTTTTATGTCCGGCTATACGGATCGGATTGTCCTGGATCGTGACGGTCAGGTGTCAGGGACGACATTTTTGCAGAAGCCGTTCAATACCCACGATCTGGCGACAAAAGTCGAGGCCTTGCTCAAGAAGTAGGCTCAGTCTTTGCCCAGGGTAGTGGCGACCTTGACGGCCAGTTTCATGTACCTACCCCCCCGTGGAGGTGCAAACCGGATCATGATGTCGGGAACGGTGTCGGTGACCGTCCAAAATATATTTATGTGGTCAAGCCGGTGTTTCGACAAGCTGATTCTGTCGAAAAGGTCCAGGACCGGAACGCCCCTTGCTTTGTCCCTCCTCTTTGCGCTAGTATTCGACATGCGTTGTCCCTGAGCGAAACCGGATCACTGGTGCGGGTGAGGACATCTGGAGGCTGATGATGTGCGGAGTGGTATCCATAGTCTATGCGGATCACAACGAGAACCTGGGCAAAGAGGCGGCCTTTCTGCTCAAGAAACTGGAATACCGGGGCTACGATTCCACCGGTGCGGCCATCCTGAAGACCGACGGCGCCGTCCAGCTGAAAAAGAAGGTGGGCGCTCCTTCGCGGGTGGTGGAGGAACTGGAGATCGAACGCATGACCGGCCGGCGCTTCATCGGCCAGGTGCGTTGGGCCACCTACGGCGCCGTCACCGATGTCAACGCCCAGCCGCACGAAGTCCGTTGCCTGGTTCACCTGGTCGGCGCCCACAACGGCAACCTGTCCAACACCGACCGGCTCAAGGAGTTCCTGCGCGAGAACGGCCACAATCCGCTGTCCGACAACGACGGCGAAATGCTGGTACACCTGGTCGAGCATTTTTACGCCCTGTATCTGGGCGAGCTCGATCCGACCGGACGGGCCGACCACGACCGACGGGTGAAGACCATGATCCGGGCCATCCGCATGGCCCAGCGCAAGGCGGAAGGCTCTTACGCCGCCTGTGTCACCGCTCCGGATATCGACGGCGTGTTCGCCATGAAATCCGGTTCGTCCCTCTACGCCGGCAAGGGGAGTGACGCCCACGGCGATTTCATCGTCGTCAGCTCCGACCTGACCTCCATACTGTCCAAGACCCGGTTCCTGATCCCGCTTACCGAGGGGGATGGCCTGTACTTCACCAGCGGCAGCTATACGGTGTTCTCCCTCAAGGGGGAAAGCGAGCACGTGCCGGGCCTGACCCGGTCCCGGCTCAACATCGCCGACATCTCCCTGGCTCCCAAGTTTCACTATTTCATGGAACAGGAGATCTACACCTCGTCGCAGAATATCGACCAGTTGGTCCGCTATTACTTCGCCGACCCGGCCGAAACCGTCCTGTTCGAGGTCTTCGAGCAAAAACCCGACGAGTGCCGCGAGCTGCTCTACGCCCTGTTGCGGCTCTACGCCGTTTTCGACCGGGCCTCGATGAAGCGTGAATTCGAGAAGATTCTCGCTGACGCCAATTACCTCACCGTCTACGACCAGATCGTAGCCGCCGCCCCGCAGCTGACCCGCGAACTGCAGTTCAGCGGTTTCCAGTCCGAGGAGGCGGCTCTGTTGACCGAATTGCTGGATTTCGACGAAAGCTGGTTCGCCCGCCTGTTCGTGCTGGACCGCATGTTGATCTGGAAGAAGAAACGCATGATTCTGCGCTTCAAGAACCGGCTGGTGGAGCGTTTCCAGAATCTGGCCGCCGCCGGCGGGCGCCTGTTCGTGGTGGCCTCCGGGACCTCGTACCACGCCGCCCTGACCGGGGCGTACCTGTTCAACAACCTGACCCGGCTGTCGCTGATTCCGGCCAACCCCGGCACCTTTCGTTCCTCCTACATGTCTTCGGTCACCAGCCAGGACGTGGTCATGGGCATCAGCCAGTCGGGCGAGACGAAAGACCTGGTCGACATCTTCAACGATCTGCGGGCCCGGCATGGGGAGAAACTCACCCTGGTCTGCCTGGTCAACAACGAGAATTCGACCCTGCCCCAGGAAAAATCCGACTTTTACCTGCCCTTGCTGTGCGGACCGGAGATCGCCGTGGCCGCCACCAAGTCGTTCATCAGCCAGATAGCCCTGCTCTACATCCTGGCCGCCGGCATGAGCCAGAGCGACGCGCTGGCCAAACAGACCCTGGACAAGATCAAGTACCATATGGGCTTCACCCTGCGCGAACTGGATACGGATATCACCGAGGTGGCCCTGAAAACCTTCCTCAAGCCGTCGCTGCACATCCTGGGCGCATCGCTGGCCGGTCTGTCCAAGGAAGGCGCGCTCAAGATCCGCGAAGTGGTGCTCAACCATGCCGAAGGCTACGATGCCGCCGAGTTCAAGCACGGTCCCAACACCATCCTGGGCAAAAACACCATCTATTCGCTGCGCGACTTGGAACACCTGCACTGGGATTGTCTGGAGGCTCTGGAAGAGATCGTCGAAAGCAATGGCCGCAGCGAAATTCCGGTCGAAGAAATGCTGAACTTCGTGCGCACGGTCAAAAACCTCAAGCTGCACCACGTCGAGGAAAAGGAAATATCGGCTCTGTCCTCCAGCGGCGGCGGCAGCGATCCGGAGCTGCACCGGGCCCTGGACATCTATTGCCGCAAGGTGAAGCTGGAAAACTACTTCTCCAACTACCCCCTGTTTTTCATCTGCCCGCCGGATGCCCGGGACTGCCGCATCACCGTCACCCAGATCCACACCCACAAGATCCGCGGCGCCGACGTGGTGCTCATCGCCGAGGATTCCGACGAACTGCGCATGGCCGTGGAGGGAAAACCCGCCGGCTTCAACCACTACTATCACAAGTACATCGTCATCCCCAAGACCGGGGACAAAACGGTCTTTCTCTTCCAGACGGCGCTGGTGTTGCAGCTGCTGGCCCTGCGCATGTCCACGACCAAGATGAAATACCTCAACAAGAACCGGGTGGAAAACCACGGCGTCCATCCGGACGTGCCCAAGAACGTGTCCAAATCCATCACCGTCGACTGAGCCGGTCAGGGCGCGGCGTTCACCTGGATTCCGGCAGGGCCTGGTTGATCAGGCTGACGCGGATGGTCACCCATTGCTGACCGGTCTCCAGACGCCGGTTGTAGCTGCAGAGGATTTCGCTGAGCGCTTCCGGCTTCTTGCTCAGGATCTTGTGAGCCAGGTACACGGCGCCCAGAAACAGCAGGTTGACGGGGTTGAGGCTGATCCGGCCGTAGCTTTTGGGGTCGATGAGGCCGTAGGGCCGTTCGGGGGCCGGTGTAGCGCGAATCTCTTTGAGCAATTGCTCGAAGTGTTTGTCTGTGCGGCTCTCGATGGTCAGCTGGGGCTTGCCCGGCGAGGGGCGGCGAGTCGGTTCCGGCCCGGGCAGGGGGCTGCCGTCGATATCGACGGCGGCCGGTACCGTGGAGAAAATCAGGCAGAATTCACGACGACTGATTCTGTCCTGATCCATGACCGACAGGGTCAGGGGGACACGGCCGATCTTTTCCATTTCGCTCCAGGACAGACCGACCGGCAGGCTGCCCTGGATCAGGCGGCCAGAGGCCAGCGTCCTGTCGGGGAGCTCCAGCTTGTAATACGAGGGGCCGGGGGCCCGCAACAGCAGGGTCAGGTTTTGCGGAGGCTGGTCTGGTCCGCTCTGGCTGGGACTGAGCAGGGAGATGTGCACCTGGTCGGCCAGAACGGGCGGTTCGGCCGCAAGACGGCCTGCCAGTAAAAGTAAAGTCGCCAAGAGGCGGAGCGGAATTGTCTTCATACTCGGGCAGACGATTTTTTTTCTCAAAAGGTTTCGTCTTGGGTCAGTTCCCGGAAGGCAGCCAGGCAGGCCTCGACATCTTCGCTGCCGATATCGTGGTGGGTGACCAGGCGCAGGGTATGCTCGTCGAACGGCAGGCAGAGGATGCCGCGCCGGGCCAGACCGGCGCTGAGATCCGGGGCGGTGATCCCGTCCAGGCGGACCATGACCATATTGGTTGCGACGGCGTCCGGGTCCAGATGCAGATGCGGCAGACCGGCCAGACCGATGGCGAGTTCTCTGGCCAGACGGTGGTCCCGTTCCAGCCCGGACGGCATCTGATCGAGGGCGATCAGGCCCGGTGCAGCCAGGACGCCGACCTGGCGCATACCGCCGCCCAGCGACTTGCGGATGGAGCGGGCCTTGTGGATGAACGCTTCGGTTCCGATCAGCAGCGAGCCGACGGGCGCGCACAGTCCCTTGGACAGGCAGACCATCAGCGAATCGCAGCGGGCGCCGATATCCGCCGGTTTGCAGCCCAGGGCGGTAACGGCGTTGAACACCCGGGCCCCGTCCAGGTGCAGATGCAGCTTGTGGCGCCGGCAGACCGCCTGTACGGCCGACATTTCCTCCAGGGTGATGACCGTGCCGCCACACAGGTTGTGGGTGTTCTCCAGGCAGACCATGGCCACCGGAACGCGGTGCTCCTGGGCGTTGGTCTCAACGGTCTGTTCGATCCGGGCCGGGTCCGGACAGCCCTTTTCCGATGGCAGGGGGATGGGCAGGGCGCCGACCAGGTGGGCAACGTTGCCCTCCTCGTAGTTCATGATGTGGCAGCGTTCCTCCACAATGACGGACTGCATGGGCTCGAGGACGCATTTTAGGGCGATGGTGTTGCCCATGACCCCGGAGGGCACGAACAGGGCGGTCGGGTGGCCGAACAGCTCGGCGGCCCGCTTTTCCAGCTCCTTGACGGTGGGGTCGTCGCCGAGGACGTCGTCGCCGACCACGGCCTCGGCCATGGCCCGGCGCATCTCGGGGGTGGGGCGGGTGACGGTATCGCTGCGGAAATCGGATACTTTCTGCTTCATGTCGTACCTTCCTGTGGCTCTTTGGTTATTCTTTTCTTCTTTATACCCGAAAAACGACCTTGATGTAAAATTCGGCAGTGTGCAGTTTGCCGTTTGTTGAATGCGTCCGTGTTTGAAAACATGTCCGATTTCAGGACAATGTTCCGCGATCTCTTGGACCGATGATAGCTACTTTATTTGGATGTTTCCGATATGTGATGATTAATCGGGGGAATGAAAAAATGGAAAAATAAATGCTTGTTGTAAATGCGAATCAATACCATCCATAAGGAGAAAAAATGGGACAGAAGAGGTTGCTTTCCTGGTTTGTATGTTTGAGTACTCTGTTCATCATGGCTGCCAGTGCGCTGTCGGCCCAGGCCATTACCGTAAAGTCGCCCGTCGCCACAGACAAAGTGAGTGTCGGACAGACGATCGTCATCAAGTGGGACAAGAGCGGTACCATGAACGAGGCGGTGAAAATCCGCCTGTACAGCGGAGCGGTGAAGGTCGCCGACGTAGTCAATTCGGCGGCCAACAACGGCAGCTTTTCCTGGACCATACCGGATTCGGTGAAAGGCGGATTTCAGTACACGGTGCGGGTGGCCACGGTGGACAGCCTGGTCAAGGGCGACAGCGCCCCCTTCCTGATCACCCCCAAAAGGCAGCCGCTGACGGTGCCCGCCGATCAACCTCCGCCTCAGGGTATCACGCCTGGCGGGATGTCGGCCGATCCGTATTACGACTTCGTGATTCACTCGATCTTTTACAACCAGAATACCGGCGCCCTGTCCATGTCTCTGGGCAACAATGGCAATCGACCCTACCGCGGTCCGCTGACATTCACGGTCTCGTTCCTCGACTTTACGAACACGGAACCCATGCAGGTGAGTTTAAACGCGGTGCCCGGTGGCGGCGGTGTGCTGGTGCAGTTGCCGATGTATTTATATCCGGAGAAATTGTTCTATGCCCGCAGTGCTATCGTAACCGTTGATGTGAATCCCGACGGTAAAGTACAGGAGTCGAATAAAAACAACAACAGACAAACGTTGCAGGTCCGTTCAAAATGTATGATTTGTGTTGAAAAATTCGATTTGAAGGTGGTCCCGGCCACCTCTAACGGCCCCTACCCCGTGAATGCCAAAGCCATCCTCACTATGAGAATCTATGCTATCGTCAGTCCCAGACTAGACCATGAAATCTATCTGACTTGGGGCGGATCAGCGAACCGCTTTTATTTGCATACCACCACCAACAGTACTGATACCATCCATGAAATTGAGTTGCAAATCCCTGAGGATAAACCAGGCAAAAACAACTTGCAGTTTCATGCCGAAATCCTCCGCGCTGTGGGGGTGGCAAAAGAGCTCTACCTAGGTCCGATGGAGGCCTCGTTCACTGGTCATTATTACTGACGTTTGCATTTCATGTATTAGTGGCGATCCATGCTGCAGCGAGACGGGGTGGTGCAGACCACCCTGTTTCACGGATTGTTAAAAACAATGGCAATGACGGTAGATGGCTGGAAGGTTTTGGCTGTGTTATTATCTAGGGAGAACAGGAACAGTAAGACGTGTTCACCGTCATTCGGCCATTCATCGAGCGTTTTGGCTATATGGGGGTGGTCGATGTCTTCCTGTTTATATACCTGTTCAGCTTTCTGTCTATATCTTTGATTTTCTATTTCGTTTATCTGCGACCGATAAAAGATCCTGCACCGCTCAAGCTTCCGATCCGCGAAACCCATTACTACGCCCTGCGCTTCAGCCTGACAATCCTTTTCGTGTACCTGGTCTGGTCGGACCGGCTGTGGCCGTTGCTGGACGGCGGCGTGAAACTGCTGGGTCGTCTGGCCGCCGAGTTGCGGGCCTTTGTCGATCGGTTTTTTTAATGGCGTCTGC
>CAYXHZ010000010.1:0-10114 GCA_964465065.1 uncultured Clostridia bacterium | reverse complement strand
CGTCTGGCCGCCGAGTTGCGGGCCTTTGTCGATCGGTTTTTTTAATGGCGTCTGCACGGTCCTCTGAACATTGTTCTCGGACTGGATCGAGGGCTTGCGACTCAGGTGATTTTTGTCTCGATACGGGACCTATCCCCAATGACCCTTTTCCTTCAGGGAATAGCTCGGGTTGGGACTCTGGACCTATCCCCCATACCCCCCTTTCCTGAAGGAACGGGGGCTGGAAACCTGGGCGAGATCTCGGTCCTTCCCCTTTAGGGGAGGGGTAGGGGTGGGGTCGGAACGGAGACTGGAGTCAATGACGCAGCTCTCGGCTCAGCTGATGAAAAAGCGCGCCTTGGCGCAGGCCAGCATGGTGCCGTCCTGGGTACGCAGCTCCCCTTCAGTCGATACGATCCGTCGCTGTATTTCCGTAACCCGGCCGCTGAGCTGCAGCGGCACATCGACCGGAGTGGGTTTTTTGTACTGCACGTTGATGTCGACCGTCACGGCCTGATGGCCGGCGAAACGCACCGCCTTGGCCATGACCTCGTCGAGCAGGGTGGCGACGATACCGCCGTGGACGATGCCCTGCCAGCCCTGGAAGCGGGTGGGAATGGACAGGAACGACTGCGCTTGATTGCCGACGAAGGAAAAAGTAAGATGCAAACCGTCCGGGTTGTCCGGGCCGCAGACGAAACAGCGCTGGTCATCGGTGGTCTGCGGCATGGACGGCAGCGGGAATACCTCAGTTCAGTTTTTCGAGGGACTGCTGCGCCTGATAGGCGAACATCGACTGCGGGAATTCCTCCATCAGCCGTTGGTAATTCTCTTTGGCCGCATCGCGGTTGCCGGCGCGGGCCTGGTAATCGGCCAGACGGAAAAGCAGCATGTCGCGGTTGAGGGTGCTCTTCTTGTTGCCAAGCAGCCGCTGCAGCAGATCGATGGCCTCGTTGATCTTGCCCTCGTCGGCCAGCAAGGTGGCGTTGAACATCTGACGCTGATCTTCGAGCAGGGAGAGGGAGAAAACGGGTGTGTCGTCCAGGAGCTTCCGGGCGGCGGCCCGGTCACCGGCGGCGATGTGCAGGTTGGCCAGCTGCAGAACCAGGGCGGCCGCCTTGCCTTTATGGGTCAGCGGTAACTGCTGGAGTTCCTTGACTTTCTGCGCCGGGGTCAGGGCGATGGAGTTGACGACGCCCATGCCTTCGTTGAGCAGCCGGTTGTCCTTCTTTTCAGCGTACTGCATGAAGAAATATGTGGCGAAAACGATCCCCAGCAACGCGACGACGGCGATCAGGCCGATGATGATCGGTTTGCGGTTCTGTTTCAGCTTGTCGAGAGCATTGGCGATGAACTGTTCAAAAGGATCTTCTTTCAAATGTTCGCGTTCGGCGCGTTTCATGTTCAACCTCTTGATAACACTTTTGAAATATAGTGCATAGTAGCATGGCGGCTCGGAAAGTGTCAAGGGAATCAGCGGGGAAAGGTCTCCAGATAGCGTTTGAGGAACAGGGCACCGGTGTATTCGGCTTTGCCGCCGTGTTCGAGCCGGAAGGCCAGGGCGTAGCGAGGGTTGCTGCGTGGAAAGTAGGCGATGATGACGGCGTCCAGTCCCTGGGCGCTGTCACCGGATGTTCCGGTCTTGGCCGCCAGTGTGAAGCGGTCGTTCTGGGCGCGTCTGGCCGTTCCCCGGGCATGATCCACCGCCATGGCCATGGACTGTTGCAGAGTCAGATACTGCAGGCAGCGCGGCTGCAGTTCGATCGCGGCGGCCGGCGAGCGGCTGATCACCAGCCCCAGAAGGTTGCTGCTGGAGGCCAGGATGTGCGGGCTGGGCAGAATGCCGTTGCCGGCGATCAGTCCGGCGATCAGGGCGGCGTGAACCGTACTGATGCGGATCTCCTCCAGACCGATGGACAGATTGGCCAGGGCGAACCGGTCCTGAGGCTGACGGGTATGGCCCGGCTGCAGGGTGAACGGGCCGTCACGCCATGGCTCCGGCCGGTCGAAAAAGAAATCGCCCAGGCCTTTGCGCAGGGGCTCGGCCCCCAATTCCATTCCCATCCTGGCAAAGACCAGGTTGCAGGACATGGCCATGGCCTCTTGGACCGATTCCAGAGTGTCATGACGGGTCCAGTCGTAGAACAGGCGGTTGTCCACGGTCATGCTGCCGGCGCAGTGGAACGGGAACAGGCTCTTCCGTTTCTGCCCGTCATAGATGAACTGGGTCAGCAGTTTGACGATCGAACCCGGCTCGAAAGTGTCCTCGAGCGCGGAATTGCCTTTTGCAGCGCCGGGTGAGGGCTTGGAATAAGCGGCCAAAATGGAGCCGTTTTCCAGATCGAGCAGTACCAGACTGCCGTAATGGGGGTCGAACAGGCTGTCGGCATGGTTCTGCAGTTTCAAACTCAGGCTGAGGCGGATCTGCCGGTAACCGTCCTGAAACAGCGGCTGCAGCCGGGACAGGGAAAAGCCGGGCAATTTCTCGACGAGGCGCCGCTCCGACAATGACCAGACAGCCAGTGTCCGGTCGTCGCGGTCGCGGACGGCGACCACTTCCCGGCGGCCGAGTTCCTGGTTCAGGGTGCGGATCTGCCTGCCGATCTGGTCGATTTTTTCTTTGTCGCCCAGCTCCGCCAGGCCGGTCTGTATTTCCGCATCGGTCACGGTCTGATAGCTGGCGAGCCGGAACAGGATGCCGTAGTAGGCCGAAAGGCAGTTATGCTTTTCCAGAAAGCGGGCATAGCTGATGAACGGGGCCGGCGAAGCCCTTTCGATCAATCGGTCCAGGATCGGTCCGGGCTTGAAAAAGGAACTGCGTTGACGGATGCGGTTCAGCAGTTGACTGCCCTGGTCGCCGTCCTCCAGGCACCAGGAGATGGCCACGGCTTCGCTGCGGGCGTCGGGGAACAGACGGAAGCCAGGCAGCGAAGCTCGGAAAGCCTGGGGAGCGATCGATTCCGACAGCAGGGCGTTCATGCGTTCCTGCAGGTCACGGCGCTGCCACCACAGCAGCGTAGCACCGATCAGTCCGAGCCCCACGGCGATGGCAATGAAGCGGCGCAGCAGCCGGACGCGTTCATGCCGGCGTTTGCCCTCGAATGAGAACTGCACGCCCTTGTAATCGGTCATGATGGATTCCTGAATCTCTGTTCGATCGCCTCGGCGATCAGGTGGATGTAAAACAGGTGCGTCTCCTGGATGGTCGGCGTGTCCGGACTATCGACAGTGATCAACAAGTCGGGATTCAGTGTGCGCAAGGTTCGGGTCCTGCTGCCGCACAGTGCAGTGCAGTGTATCCGGTTCTGAACCGCGTAGCGGATGGCTTCCAGAATGTTGGCCGATTCACCGCCGGTGGTCAGGGCCAGCAGCATGTCGCCCGGTCGGGCCAGGGCCTGCAGCTGACGGCTGAAGATGTAGCGGTAATCGCTGTCGTTGGCGATGGCCGTCAGGTTGGCGGTATCGGTGCTCAGGGCCAGGGCGGCGCAGGCCGGCCGATCGGCGTACAAGCGGTTGACCAGCTCGGCGGCCAGATGGGACGATTCGCAGGCCGAGCCACCGTTGCCGATGATCAGCAGCTTGCCCTGCCGATCCAGGGCGGCGCCGAGTTTGTCGATGAATACCGGCAGAGCGGGATCCACCTGCAGTTTTTCCCAGAAATTCCGTCTTTCCCGGAGTCGTTGGTATATGAGTTCTTCGATCGTTTGCATCTTACAAATTATCCGGATTTGTCCGGGTTTGTCAAGGCTGGTACAAGCCTGTCCGTTCGGTCCCGGGGCTTGTTCGCCGGCGAATCCGGCATTTTTCGGGCAATATCTTTTTATTTGCCCGGTTTTGTTGAAAAAGGACGGAAAAACAGGTAGATTGATGGTATCAATAATCGGAAATCAGGTGAAAAAATGAACGAAGAGAACAGCCAACAGGATCTGGATGTGGAAAAACTGGTCATAAGCGATTCTCAACCGAGCGGTCCGGGCCGATGGATTCTGCGGGCTCTGCTGCTGGTTCTGCTCATCGGCGCCGCCTGGCTCATCCGCTCGGCGATCCGCGGTCAGGTCGGTCCGGATGATATCGAGAAGGGTTTGCAGATCGTCGAATCCGACAGTATCTGGGTCGACAAGGAAAGCGAAGAACCCGGTAAAATTTCGATCGTCCCTTCCATCAGTTTCCGGGTCAAGAACGTAGGCGACAAACCGTTGGGCACGCTGAAATTCATCGGTATATTCGAGGTCATCGACGGCGGAGAACAGATCGGCGACGGCAATATTCCCATATTGGACACGCCGCTTCTGCCCGGCGAGGTCAGCCCGTTGTTGACGATCACGTCCCGCTACGGATACTCGGCCAGTTCCAAGGCCGCTTTCGTCCAGAACGCCGCCGAATGGAAGGCAGTGCGCGTGCGTCTTCTGGCCCGCAAGAATTCCGCCCCCGGCAAGTTGGGAACCCTGGAGATATCCCGGCGTATCGCCGGTCTGGACGGTCCTGCGCTGCCGGTTCAGACCGAGTCGTCCGGGCTGATCGCCAGATCGGTGCGGATCGACGAACACAGCTGCAAATGGATCCGCAAAGAGGTCGGCGGCAAGCACATCATCTATCCTTCCGCCCGGATCCGGCTGCGCAATATCGGCCAGCAGGCACTGCCGGAACTGATCTTTCGCGCCGAGTTCGTTTTTGAGGACGGTTCGCAGCAGATGCAGGCAGATTACCCGTCGCTGAAAGCCGGACTGGATCCCGACGCCCTCAGCGACGAGCTGCTGATCCGTTCCGAATTCGGGCTGGAGGCCGGCGACCTCCAGGCGTTCTATGCCAACCGCTACCATTGGCAGGTGGTGAAAATCAGAATATTTGCCAAGACGGCCCAGGAACCGTTTTTTCTTCTGGGCACGTATGAAACGGTCAAGGAAATCGAGGGCGTCAAGCTGGTCTACTGATACGGCAGAGATGTAAGGAGGGGCTTGGTCGTGAGCGAATACTGGTGCCTGGTGTTGGCTGCGTTCGCTGCTGCCGGCCTGTTTTTCTGGGTTCGGATCCGCTACCAGCTGCCGCTCAAACGGCTGATATCCACCCTGGACCTGGGCGCCGACAAAGACCGACCGCCCGATGGCTGGGCCAGTCCGGTGGTGCGGCGTCTGACCCGACGCTGCCTGGATTATGACAAGATATTTCAGATCCAGCAGAACGAGTTGGACCGTTCGCAGCAGAATTCCGATCTGCTGCTCGATTCTCTCGATTTGTTCGTCGGTTTCTTCTCCGAAAAATTTACTCCGCGTTACATCAACCGTTACGGCCGTTACCGGCTGGATATTCTCGACCGCCCCCTGGAGGATGTACGCCTGACTCAGATGCTCGAACCGGAATTCTTGCGCCGTCTCTGGGTTCAGTTGCGCCGCAAAGGCCAGGTGACCGGCATGGATGGGCACATCAGCCTGCCCCTGGAGGGGGAGCGGGATGTCCGGGTGAGCATCATCCCCATCGGCCGCCGCGAACACAGCGTCCAGACCGGGTACCTGGTCCTGGCAGAGGATGTCAGCCGGCAGCGGCGGATCGAACTGAACCTGCAGAATCAGATCGCCCTTTCCCAGCATATCTTCGATACCATACCGGAGTTCATCCTGGTCGTCGACAACAACCTGACGATTCTGTTCGCCAACGACAGCGTCACCCGTTTCACCGGGGTCGAAAAGATGCTAGGCCGGCAGATCGGCACCATCCTGTCCGTTCAGGCTCAGGCCGACGGCTTCGACGAGTACCTGCGCAACGCCATCAAGAACCGTCAGCCGCTCAACCGCATCAACATCCTCAACCCCATCGGCGCCGGCAACAACTTCGTCGATCTTCTGGTCAAGCCGCTGCATCGGGGACGCCGGCAGATCGGGGCGCTGATCCTGATCCGCGATGTCTCGGAATGGCGGGAACTGACCGAAGAGATCCGTTCTCTGCAGACCTTCACCGACAAGGTGATCAACGCCAGCCCGTACGCCTTGCTGTCGATCGACGCCGCCGACCGGATCACCGTCTGGAACAAGAGCGCCGAGCTGCTGTTCCACAAGAAGGAGCAGGAAGTGCTCAACATGGAGCTATTCCATGTGGTGGGCGCATTGACGCCGTTCCGGGAAACGATCACCGAGGTCAAGATCATCGGCCGCGCCCAGTTCCAGGCCGAACAGGAACTGGTGATCCATGGCGAGTCGCGCCTGGTCAACATGAATTTCTACCCCATCTACAACAACGGAACCAACGTCGTCGTCAGCATCGAGGACGTCACCACCGTGCGCGCGCTGCAGCGTTCGCTGACCGAGGCCCAGAAGATGGGGGCTCTGGGCATGCTCACCCGGGGGATAGTCCATGATCTCAACAACATGCTGACCGGTATCCTGGGGCGGGCGTCGATCCTGAAAAAGAAGATTCCGACGGAATCGGATCTGCAGAAGGATGTGGAAATCATCGCCCAGTCCGGGGAACGGGTGTCGGAGCTCATCAGCCGTATCCACCAGTTTTCCAAACAGCGTCTGGACCGCGAGCGTCCGGTCTGTCTGAACCAGGTGGTCAACCAGACCATGGATCTGCTCAAGCCCAACCTGCAGGGCATCAAGGTTTCTATCCGGGAGAACGCCCCCGAACTCTGGGTGATCATGGATCAGACCAAGATCTCCCAGATCGTCGTCAACCTGGTGGTCAACGCCCGGGATGCGGTCAAGTGGGCCAGCCAGCCCGAGCTGGTCGTCGAACTGACCCGTCAGGAAGTCAAAGGCCATGCCCGGCTGATCGACGGCCAATACGCCCAGCTGCGGGTGGCCGACAACGGCAGCGGTATCGCCAGCGAGCACCTCGCCAAAATTTTCGAGCCGTTTTTTTCCACCAAGGCCAGCGAGCACGGAACCGGAATCGGACTGGCGACAGTGCAGACCCTGATCAACGAGGCCAACGGTTCTATCGAGGTCGAGTCGGTTCTGGGCGCGGGTTCGACTTTCACCATTCTGTTGCCGGGCAAGGAGCCGCAAGCTCCGGCGGCGGTCGAGCGTGCAGATGCGAGCGTTCAGGCCGGACACGCCTTGCCCGGCTGTGTCCTGCTCATCGACGACGAGGCGGTGGTACGCGATATCGGCATGGAAATGCTGGAGACTCTGGGGATCCAGGCGCTGACCGCCGTCAACGGCCGGGAAGGTCTGCGGGTCTATCAGGAGAACCGGGAACGGATCGACTTGATCCTGCTGGATGTCGAGATGCCGGACATGGGCGGAGAAGAGGCCTTCGACGGCTTGCACGACCTGGGCTGCAACTGCCCGATCGTCATCGCCAGCGGCTACAACCGCGATTACCTGGAACGGCAGGTGTTTTCCCGGCAACTGCAGTATTACCTGGCCAAACCGTTTCAGATCGCCCAGCTCAGCGCCCTGCTGCAGGAGCTGGCCGAGGATGGCAAAATAGCGGATCATGGAGACAGGAATGGTTGACAAAAAGCGGATATCTCCGGCAGATCGGACTCCAGCCTGGCGCAGCTTGACAGAGCACGCTCAACAGATGAAATCGGGTCAGCTGCGAGACCTGTTTCGGCAGGACGGAGAACGGACGGACCGGTTCACCCGGTACAACGAGCACATGCTGGTCGATTTTTCCAAGAACCTGTGGAACCAGACGACCCTGGATCTGCTGCTCGAATACGCGCGGCAGCGCGATCTCGAAGCGGAACGCGAGGCCATGTTCTCCGGGGAGGCGATCAATGTCACCGAAAACCGGGCCGTTTTGCATACCGCCCTGCGCAACCTGAGTGCCTGGCCGATGAAAGTCGGCGGCCGGGAAGTGATGACGGAGGTGTTGACCACCCTGGGCCGCTGCCGGGATTACGCCGAGCGTTTCCGTGCCGGCAAGGTCCGCGGCGCCACCGGCAGGCCGTTGCGCCATGTGGTCAACCTGGGAATCGGCGGTTCGGACCTGGGGCCGCGCATGGCCGTTGCCGCCCTGAGGCACTACGCCCATGAAGAGATCAGCGTTTCGTTCGTGGCCAATGTCGACGGCAGCGAGTTCTCCGAAACGGTGCGCCGACTCGATCCGGAACTTACCCTGTTCATCGTGGCCTCCAAGACCTTCACCACCCAGGAAACGATGACCAACGCCCGGACAGCCCGCGCCTGGCTGCAGAAGCGCTTGCCGGAAAACGCCAAGCTGGACAGCCATTTCGCGGCCGTGACCGCCCGACCGGACCGGGCCCGGGAATTCGGCGTCGATGAAGGGGCCATATTCCCCTTCTGGGACTGGGTGGGCGGTCGTTTCTCCGTGGCTTCGGCCATCGCCCTGCCCCTGGTCATCGCCATCGGCGGCGAACGATTTCTGGAATTTCTGCACGGTATGCACCAGCTGGACCGCCATTTCCGGGAAAAACCGCTCGCCGAGAACATTCCGGTGCTGATGGCCCTGCTGACCTTCTGGTACAGCAGCTTCCTGGGCGCGGCCAGCCATGCGGTCCTGCCCTACGATCACTACCTTTCCCTGTTTCCGGCCTTTCTGCAGCAGGGCGAGATGGAATCCAACGGCAAGAGCGTCGACCGCCAGGGCCTTGCGGTGCGCTATGCGACGGCGCCGATCACCTGGGGAGCTCCGGGGACCAATGGCCAGCACGCTTTCTTCCAGCTTCTGCACCAGGGTACGCAGCTGGTGCCCTGCGATTTCATCGGCTTCATCCACTCGCTCAACCCGGTCGGCGACCATCACCATCAACTGATGGCCAATTTCTTCGCCCAGACCGAAAGTCTGGCCTTCGGGCGGTGCAGCCCGGACGACGGGGATTTCGTGCAAAAGTTCCGGAATTTCCCGGGAAACCGGCCGTCGACCACCTTGCTGATCGAACGGCTGACACCGTTCAGCCTGGGGCAGCTGGTGGCTCTCTACGAGCACAAGATCTTCTGCCTGGGGGTGCTGTGGAACGTGTTCTCCTTCGATCAGTGGGGAGTCGAGCTGGGCAAGCAGATGGGCGAGGTGATCCTGCCCGAACTCGAAAACGACGGCAGCGACAGTCTGGCGCATCACGACGCCTCGACCGAGCAGCTGATCCGTTTCTACCGTCTGGCCCGCAACCGGCGGGACGAGGACTGAGGCTTGGAGAAGGCGGCGGTTGAACATGAACGATCAGGAAGTTCAACGTAAAACGCACCACAAACCGGTCTTGACATACAAGACTATATTAAGACCATCTCAGATCTCCTCCACCGGAATCGGAACTTTAGGTTTCTCTACTCTATGACAGGCCGTCCGGGACAGTCCGAACATCAGCATCCAGATCCCGATAAGTAATTTCCTCATTCCAGTCTCCAGCGGGACAGGGTCGGGTTCTCCTCGTCGTTGAAATCGATATAGAAAAGCCGGTCTATCTGCCATCGTAAATACCCCCGCGCTCTCATCATATTATCCATGCTGGGGCAGTTCCAGAAAGGATAGGCGGGGACTTCGATCACACCGATGCAGTTCAGGTCCAGATCGAAATAGTCCGCCCGCAGCATCTCCGGTTTGTTCTCTGGGTTATAGTCCTCGCAGGTGATGACAGCCAACCCGTTTTCTATAGGGAACATCGCGGCCACCGGCCAGAGGGGCGACGGGTACCAGTAGGTCGGATTCCATTGTCCCTTGTGTTCATCGACCGTTTGACTCGCAAAGCCTTTATACCATTTTTGCAAAGTCTCCTTGGAGAACTCCGGACGGGCGGTTTTGATTCGTACCGAGCGGAGGGGAGTGCCGTCCAGGCTCATGCGGGTCAGGGTGTAGGTTTCCGCATCCACGATGTACAGGCTGTCCCCGGCCTGGGCGAATAAAATCTTTTCTCCGACTTCGAATACATCTTCCGCCCTGGTCTTCCAGTACCCTTGGAAAGTCTCGTAATATAACTTGCAGTTCATCTTTTTTGGATCGATCGTTCCTCCCAGAACCTGAATATCGTAACCTGCATCATAACCGTTTTTATTCGTAATAAAGTTTGGTAAAAAGTAATAGAGGCCCAATGCTCCATCTGTCTTTTTAACTACTTCATTGTAAACAAAGCCATATGGTGAGTTATAGTTGTGTCGCAAGGTATTAACGATATTCATCTGTCCATCGTACCAGGTGATTCGATTCGCCACTCGATCGATCATCAGGATATTGTCAT
>CAYXHZ010000009.1:32742-85893 GCA_964465065.1 uncultured Clostridia bacterium | reverse complement strand
TTCGATGGCCGCGTTGAGGGCCAGCAGGTTGGTCTGGTCGGCCACCTCGTTGATGACCTCGGTGATCTTGCTGATCTCCTCGGCCGAGCGGTTGAGTTCGGTCAGGGTGGCACCCAGATTGTGGGCGTTGGCGCCGATCTTCTGAAGAACTTCGATGTTGGAGCGGACGACCTGGTTGCCCTGGGCGGTCAGCTTGGAGGAAAGTTCGATCATGGTTTCGGTCGCCTCCACGCTCTGGGCGATGGAATCCGAGGCCTCGGACAGGTGGCGGATGCTGGTGCTGACCGCCTGGGACTGCAAATTGTGCTGCTCGGCGGTGGCGGCCAGCTCTTCGGTGGTGGCTGAAAACTGGTGCGAGGAGCTGGAGACGGTCTGGGTGTTTTCCTTGACCTGCGAGACGATCCGCTGCAATCCGGCGATGAAGTGGTTGAGCTCGGCGGCCAGTTCGCCCAGCTCGTCCCGGCTGTTGATTTCCAGCCGCTGGCGCAGGTCGCCTTCACCGTGAGCCAGGGTGGAGACCCGTTCGGTCAGCAGCCTGAGCGGGCGGGTGATGCGGTCCATGCTGAACCAGAGGATGCCGAGCAGCACCAGCCAGTTGAGCAGGCTGAGCAGGATGGTGTTTCTCAGCAACTGACCCAGGGGGGCATCCAGGACGGCCGAGTCGACGGTCATGATCAGCCGGAAGTTCAACCTGGGAATGGGGGCGCTGACCAGCATGGTGCGCCGGTTTTCAAAGAGGACCGGTTCGAAGATCGACTCGCCGCGGAGAATGCGCGGTACCAGGGCCTGCACGCCGGAAAAGCGCCGGCCGTCGTCGCGGTAATCGCCGATGCTCTCCTTGAGCACCTTGCTGGCGTCGGGATGGGTGATGATCTGGCCCTGATCGTTGACCAGGAACAGCAGGGCGTCGCTGAAGGGGTTGGCCTCGCTCAGGAAGCGGTTGGTCTTGTCGATGCTGATATCCACGCCGCAGGCGCCCAGGAAATTCTGACCGGCATCGATGATCGGGGCGTAGTGGTTGACGCGGATGATCCCGTTGACGTCCTCGACCACCACGAAGTAATCGCTGCGGGTCTGTTTGAGGTGGACGTACCAGGGCCGGCTGCCGACGCGGTAATCGGCGGGCAGTTTCTCGGCGCTGGTGTCGTGGTACATCTGGCTTTTTTCGCTGCTCATGAACACGGAGTAGATGTCGCCGTCATTTTGCTGGATGCGTTGGAAGTAGTCCATGATGCGGTCGAACTCGGCGTCCTGGGCGCGGTCCGGATGGCGTTGCTCGTTCTGGCTCAACCATTGCCAGAGATGGGGGTTCTGAGCCAGGGTAAGGCTGATCTTGGCCTTGCTCTCCAGAAAGGCTTCGATGCGCTGGACCAGTCCGTTGAGGGCGGCCTGGGCGGTACGCCGGCTTTCATTGCTGAGCAGGGAGGCGTTGAGCCGGTAGATGACCAGTACGAACAGTGCCGATATGACCAGGTTTACCGCCAGAACAGTGATGATGAGTTTGGTCTTGAAACTTCTTTTTGGGGTCGCCTGTCCGGACATGCCGCCTCCTGAAAGCCGAAGCCTGTGTTCGTACTTCAGAATACGGGGTTTCCCGCGTAATTTCAACTGTTTTTTCTGCGAAACGGCGGACGGGGCGGATCATCCGCCCCGTCCGGTCATGCAAAATTACGCCGGTGTCTGGGTGCTGTCGACGAAGACCCGGGTGGCCAGCTCGCGGTCGAGCATCAGCAGGCCGGGGCCGCGGTCGGGTCCGATCATCTTGAGCTGTTCGATCAGGGCGCTGGCGTTGGCTTCCTCCTCGACCTGCTCGTCGATGAACCAGGCCAGCATGCTGCGGGTGGCGTGATCCTTCTCCTCGATGGACATATCCATCAGGTTGTCGATCATGGCCGTCACCTTCTGCTCGTGTTCCAGGGTGTCCTGGAAGGTGTGCAGAGGAGACTTCCACTCGGTCTCGGTCTTGTCGATGGCCGTCAGCATCACCCGGCCGCCGCGCTCGTTGACGAAACGGAAGAACTTCATGGCGTGGGTCAGCTCTTCCTGGGCCTGAATTTTCATCCAGTTGGCGAAACCGGGCAGATTCTGATGTTCGTACCAGGCCGACATGGCCAGGTAGAGATAGGCGGACCATATCTCGGCGTTGATCTGTTTGTTGATGGCATCCTGCATTCTGGGTTTGAGCATAGTTATCCTCCTTGGTAGTCGTGTGTCTTGGTTCGAATCGGTTCGAAAGGCCGTCAGCCGCCCAGGGCGACGGCCAGCTCGCTGCGCCACAGGCCATGGATGTTGCAGTAGGAGGTGGCGTAGAGCGTGCCGTTTTTCTGGGTCTTGAAGCGGATGGTCGCGATCGGCTCGGAACTGACGGTGCTGGTGTTGGGGCCGGCGGCCGAGGCGCCGTGGGCGGTGAATTCGTAGCGGCCCAGCTGGTAGGGGAACTTGTCGCCTTCGGGTTTGAAATAGAGGTCGATCCAGGCGATGTGATGTTCGCTGGTATTGGGATGGGGGATCTCTTTACCGACCGAAACGGTGACCAGGGCCGGTTTGTCGGCCGTCGGCGCCTGCACCAGTTCGATGAACGGGCTGTGTTTCTCGCTCTTCCAATCGGCACTCTGAAAAAGTTCGCTAAAGCTCATGCTTGTCTCCTCCTTGGATTCTTATCGTTGGTTTCTTTCACGGTTTTTTCGTCGCTCCGACAAGCCGGGCACAGTCCTTTGACGATGGTCTGCACCTGGTCGACCTGAAAGCCGGCGAAGGCGTCGTCCGGCAGGGGCAGGTCGACCGGCTGCGGCGGATCGAAGATGCGGCGGCAGGCCAGGCAATAGTAATGGACCTGGTCCTGGAGGTCGTGGTCGTAGTGCAGCTCCTGGCCGACGGCCAGGCAGCGGATCAGGTTGCGGCCGGCAAACAAACCGAGGGTGTTGTAGACGGTGGTGCGCGACAGGGTGGGCAACTGAGGGCTGAGACTCCGGTACAGTTGCTCGGCCGAGGGGTGATCCTGGCGTTTGCTCAGCTCGTCGAGAATGAGCAGCCGGTGGTAAGACGGATTGATATCCAGCTCCCGGAGGACCTGACTCAATTTCGTTTTCTCGATATCGTTCACCGCTCACCTCGTTTGTTATCATTACAGTTTGTAACGATTACAATATTATGCTGCGGGAAACCGAAAATTTCAACCGCTTATTTTTTTCGGGCAAACAGCGGGTCAGACGGAATGCGTCTGGCTGCCCGCGGCTTTCCAGTTGCGCCAGGCCGCCACGGTTTCACCGGCCATGAGCAGGGACAGGCTGAGCAGCAGCAGGGAGACGTAGGGCACGGCCGGATGGGTGTTGGGCGTGTGCCAGACCCAGCCGTCCATCATGGCCCGCACCAGGGCCCAGTTGGACATGATGAACATCCAGATTGCCGGCAGGAAGGGTACCAGCCAGATTCTGCCGAGCGGACGGGTCTTGAGCAACCAGATGGTCACGCCGATCAGGGCCAGGGCGGCCAGCAGCTGATTGGAGGCGCCGAAGGTGTTCCAGAACACCTTCCAGGCCGGTACCGGATTACCGCCGGCGTCGTGCATGGTCTGCATGACGAAGAACAGGGGCACACCGGCGGTCAGAACCGTGCCGATGGATTTGCCCAGCCAGCCTTTCCAGCCGGACAGCTCTTCGATGATGTAACGGCCCAGACGGGTGCAGACGTCCAGGGTGTCGTAGACGAAGGTGGTGAAAGCCATCAGTCCGAAGGTGATGCCCATGGCCGCCGGTATGCCCAGAAGCTTGAGGAAGGAACCGATGCCCGAGGCGTAGATCAGGTTGGGGGCCTTTTTCACCAGCGGATCGGCCGGCAGCAGGATCATGACGCAGGCCAGAGAGACGATGGCCACCAGTCCTTCGAGCAGCATCATGCCGTAGCCGATGGGTTTGGCGTCCGATTCCTTCTTGATCTGTTTGCAGGTGGTGCCGGAACTGACCAGGGCGTGGAAACCCGAGCAGGCGCCGCAGGCGATGGTTATGAACAGGATGGGGAACATGGGGAACAGCTGGCCGCCCAGGGACTCGAAGGAGCGGGTGAAGGCCGGGTAGTGAACGGTGTAGCCGCCGAAAATCAGGCCGATGGCAGCGCTGGCCAGGGCGCTGTACAGGAAATAGCCGCCCAGGTGGCCGCGAGGCTGCAGCAGCATCCACATGGGCAGAACTGCGGCGACCAGGCAGTAGACCAGGATGAATACGCTCCAGACCTTGGCGGCGTCGACGGCGCTGATGTTCAGCAGAGTTTCCAGACTGAGCGGAATGTACTGGCTTACCCAGATGGCCAGTCCGACCAGCGGCAGGAAAATGACCGTGGCCAGCCACAGTTTCATGCGGGTGAATTTGAGCAGCAGTCCCATGACCACCGGCAGGGCCAGATACAGCAGCGAAGAGCTGGCGATGGCTCCGCCTGGCAGGCTGGTGCCGTCCTCCAGGGTCATCATGCCCACGAAGGAGCCGGCGGTCAGATCGGTGAAGGCGACGATGATGTAGACCAGGGTGATCCAGATGAATACCATGAACAGGATGTAGGCGCGCTGGGAAACGTTCTGACGCAGTACCGCCGTGATGGACTGGGCCTTGTGCCGGATGGAGGCGATCAGCGAGCCCATGTCGTGCACGCCGCCGATGAAGATGGAACCCAGGATGATCCAGAGCAGGGCCGGAACCCAACCGAACAGGATGCCGGCCAGGATGGGGCCGGTGATCGGGCCGGCGGCGGCGATGGCCGAGAAGTGCTGTCCGGCCAGGAATTTGGCGTCGACCGGGACGTAATCGACTCCGTCGTCCAGTTCAACGGCCGGTGTCTTTCGGCTGTCGTCCAGATTGAAGACCTTTCGGGCCAGAAACGAACCGTAGCTCCGGTAGGCGAAAAAAAGAATCAGCGCCGAACCCAACACGATAAAAAGTATGTTCATCGCAGACCTCCTGGGGGATCACTTCATTTTGGGAATGGTTTATACTAGCACGGATCCGGTCTCGGCCGCCCTCAGGGCTCCGGCCACGGTCTGGGCCAGCTGTTCCATGGTGTACGGTTTTTTCAGATAGGCCTTGACGCCCTCGTCCAGGGCCTCGACGATTTTGCCGTTCCTGGGGCAGGCGCTGGCGATGATGGCCGGAATCTGCCAGCCTTTGAGCGCCTGGGCACGGCGGAAGGTCTCCAGACCGTCGATACCCGGTTCCATGAGCATGTCGAGCATGAGCAGGTCGACCGAGTTGCTCGACAGGTATTGCAGGGCCGCCTCGCCCGAAGCCAGGGCCACCGGGTTGTAGCCGAGGCGGCTGAGCAGCTGGCAGGCCACTTCCCGTTGATCGTTGCCGTCGTCGACGACCAGGATGCGTTGGCCGTTGCCTTCGCTGATCGGGGGGAGCGGACTCGGTTCCGTATTCATGCGGGGGTAATTCTCGCTGGCCTCGGTCTGCATCGGCAGGTAGATCTCGAACACCGTACCCTTGCCCAGGGTGCTGTCCAGCGAGATGTAGCCCTCGTGGTCCTTGACCGTGTTCCAGATGATCGACATGCCCAATCCCGAACCGCTGCGTCCCATTTTTTTGCGGGTGAAGAAGGGTTCGAAAATCCGTTTCTGGTCGGCCGGCGCGATGCCGATGCCGGTGTCGCTGATCTTGAGTACCGCGTAATCGCGCAGACCATCGGCTTCGATGCTCTCCAGGTACAGCGGCTGGGTGCTGATCTTGACTTCACCGCCGCAAGGCATGGCTTCGACGGCGTTGCTGACCAGGTTCATGACGGCTTTGGTCAGGTGCATGGCCGAACCGGTGATGAACATGGGCGTGTCGGTCAGGGTGACCATGACGCGGATTTCCGGATACTGGCCGATGAGATTGTTGTATTCGGCCGAATCGATGTATTCCCGGATCAGGGCGTTGAGGTTGAACACTTCCTTTCTGAGTACTCCGCGCCGGGACAGGGTCAGCAGGTCTTCGACGATGGCCGAGGCCTTGAGCCCTGACTTCTTGATCGATTCCACCTGGCGGCTGACGGGGGAATCGCTGGCGAGCTGGCGCTGGATCAGGTCGGGGTAGCCGACGATGGCGCTGAGCACGTTGTTGAGGTCGTGGGCCACGGTGCCGGCCAGGCGGCCGATGGCCTCCATTTTTTCCGACTGGGTGAGCTTCTCCTCCAGGCGACGCTTTTCGGCCTCCATGATCAGCTTGCGCGAAATGTCCTTGAGGGTGCCGACGCAGGCGGTGTGTCCCTGGTAGGAGAAGAAGGCGGCGCTGAGTATGACCGCCAGCTGTTCGCCGTCGGCCTTGACGATCTGGGTCGTCTGCTCGATGCGCGGCAGGGTTTCGGCCCGCTCCGGCGGCGATTCGGTGTTCAGCAGATGACTGACGGACTCGGGGAACAATTCGTCGGGTGATTTCCGTTCCAGTTGTTTGGCACTGTAGCCCGACATTTGGGCGAAGGCCTCGTTGACGGTGTAAAAATACCCGTTGATGATCATGAACACCCCGTCTTGGATCGAATTGAGCAGGGTGCGGTACTGGCGTTCCGATTCGCGCAGATGTTCCTCGGCCTGCTTGTGACGGATGGAGCGGGCGATGGTCGAGGACAGGGCCGACAGCAGTTCCAGATCCTGCTGGTTGTAGGCGTCGGGGGTCTGGTAACTCTGGACGGCCACCACGCCGATGATTTCGTTGGCCAGTTTGAGCGGGGCGCCGAGCCAGGAAGCCGCCTTCTTGCCGATCAGGGTGATCTTTTTCTGCCGGATCAGCTGGTCGATCCTGGTCCGGTCGGCCAACAGCGGCTTGCCGGTGCGGATAACGTAAGAAATCACGCCGTTTCTGAGCTCGACCACCTTGTTTGGCGGGATCGGATCCCGGCAGTCGATATCGATGTAGTAGGGGAAGGTGAAGCGGTCGCCATCGCTGTGGAGCAGGGCGACGCAGAAATTGTCGGCCTCCATCAGGTTGGACAGCTGCCGCTGGATGACTTCCAACAGGTCCTCGAGGCTCTGGGATTCGGCCGTGGCCCGCAGGATGTTGATCAGCATGAGCTGGATCTTGACGGAATCGATGTCGCCGGCTTGATGGCAGGCCAGCTGCTCGCGCAGCAGGCGGTTCTCCTCGCGCAGGGAATGCAGTTCCATCAGGGATGGATGGTCAAAACTCATGGTGCGTTACCAGCTGTCCGACTGGGTTCGAGCGCGGCGATCATGCTCAAGAATATACTCCTGCGCAAGGTTCGGGTCAAGCTTTCCGGCTGGGGATGAGCCTGTCTTTTCAGAACGTGTCGAGTCGGATATCGGCGGCGAATTGACAAGGGAAGTCGGCTGGGGTATAAAAGAAAAAACGGTCCGGATCGGACCACTGGAATGGGTGAAATCGTGTCGGAAATCACTAACAAGCCCCGGATTCTGGTTGTAGACGACGAGGCGGGAATCCGCCAGACCATGAAAGACTTTCTGACTGGGCACGGTTACTCGGTGCTGACGGCCGGAGAAGGGGAAGAGGCCCTGTCCCTGTTTCAGACCTACCCCATCGACCTGGTCATCGCCGATATCCGCATGCCCGGCGAATTGAACGGTCTGATGCTGACCCGGCGCATCAAGGACATCAACCCGAACACCCCGGTGATCGTCATCACCGGCTATGCCACCATCGATTACGCCGTCGAGTCGATGAAGGCCGGAGCCGTCGATTTCATCGCCAAACCCTTGCGGATGAGTCATACCCTGTTCGTCATCGAAAAGGCCCTCGAGACCCAGCGGCTGCGCGAACTGGCCGAAATGAGCGAATATTACAAGCGTCTTTCCAATATCGACGAAATGACCGGAATCTACAATTTCCGTTTTTTCATGCAGATGCTGCACAACGAGATGGAACGGCACACCCGCTACCCCGATCCCCTCTGCCTGCTGATCGTCGACATCGATGATTTCAAGCAGATCAACGACCGCTACGGTCACCTGGTCGGCGACAGCGTCCTGCGCCGGGTGGCCATCCTGCTGAAGCGTTCCATCCGCGGCTGCGATATCCTGGCTCGCTACGGCGGCGAAGAGTTCTCGGTCATCCTGCCGGCGACGGCCCTCAAGGATGCGGTCGTCGTTTCCGAACGCATCCGCAACGCGGTGGCCGAGCACCGTTTTCACCTGCCGGACGGCCTGACCCTGGACCATGTGACCGTGACCATCGGCCTGGGCACCTTCTCACCCAGCGACACCAGCCCCGATTCCTTGATCAAGAAGGCCGATCAGGCGCTCTATACCGGCAAGAACCAGGGCAAGAACCGGGTGGTGTACGACGCCTTTCCGCTCGACAACGTCGTCTGAGCCTGTCGTCAGGGCGCCGGTTGCTGAATTCGCCTTTTGACTCTATAATTAGGGGGAAACAATCGAGCGATATCTCAGGAGGATATTGTACAAATGATTAAAAAGATCGATCATATCGCCATCGCCGTAGCCGACCTGGACGCCGAGATCGAGCGTTACAAGAATCTGCTGGGTTTCGAGTTTCTGGGTACCGAAGTGGTTGCGGAACAGAAGGTGAAAGTCGCCTTTTTCAACGTCGCCGGGGTCTACATCGAACTGACCGCACCCATCGCCGACGATTCGCCAATTTCCAAGTTCATCGAAAAGAAGGGCGCCGGCATCCACCACGTGGCCTACGAGGTGGACGACATCGCCGCGGCCATCGCTGAACTCAAGGGCAAGGGCGTGCAGATGCTGGGTGACGAGCCCAGGAAAGGGGCGCACAACGCCCGGATCATCTTCGCCCATCCCAAGAGCTTCGGCGGTGTGCTGATCGAGCTCAAACAGAAAGGGGAGTGAGCGGCAAAAGCAAAGTCCGGTTGGCCCTGCTCTGGCACATGCACCAGCCGGTGTACGGCCTGCCCGGGGAGCGCCGCCTGCGCCTGCCCTGGGTGCGCATGCACGCTTTGCGCGGCTACCTGTTTTTGGCCCGTTTGGCAGAACGCTACCCGCAGGTGCGCCAGACGGTCAACCTGGTCCCTTCGCTGCTGGCCCAGGCGGAATCCTACCGGGACGGCTGCAGCGACGCCGTCGAGGAGCTGGCCCGTATCGAGCCGGCAAACCTGAACGAGGGCGACAAACGGCAGCTTTTGGCCCATTTTTTTTCCATCAACGCCCAGCAGCATATCCTGCCCTACCCGCGCTACCGGCAGTTGCTCGAAGAGGCGCGCCTCGATGACGGTCAGAGGGCCGTCGAGCAGTGGCGCGAATCGGAATGGCGGGATCTGCAGGTCTGGTTTCATCTCAGTTCGCTGGACGCCGACAGCAAATCCAGCCAGCCCCTGGCTCAGCGTCTGATCCGCCAGGGCCGGCACTTTGGCGAGAGCGACAAGCTGGCCCTGCTGGATCTGTACCGTCAGGCCCTGGACGAGATCATTCCCGCCTACAAGAGACTGTGGGACCAGGGTACGATCGAAATTTCGACCAGCCCGTTCTACCACCCCATCCTGCCCATCCTGTGCGACGCCAAGATCGGCCGTGCCGCCAACCCGGCACTGCCCGACTACGACCTGTCGTTTCGCTGGCCGCAGGACGCCGAACTGCAGGTGGCCCGCGCGCTGGACGCCATGGAGAACTGGTTCGGCCGCCGCCCATGCGGTGTCTGGCCGTCCGAAGGCAGCATCTCGGAAGAGGTCTTGGGCATCTTCGACCGCCTGGGCGTCCGCTGGTGCGCTTCCGACGAAGCGGTGCTGGAAAAGTCCTGGCTGGCCCAGGGCCGTAACGCCCAGCCCCTGCAGCGCAACCGTCCCTACCATCTGCCCGCTTCCCGCGTAGCCATTTTTTTCCGCAACCACGACCTGTCGGACCGCCTGGGTTTTCAATACCAGAGCCGCAGCGCCCATGAAGCGGTCGAGGATTTTCTGGACGGCGTGCTGCGCCTGGCGGTTCCCGGCGAAGCGGCGCTGGTGTCGGTCATTCTGGACGGCGAAAACCCCTGGGAACATTACCCTCACGGCGGCCAGGCTTTTCTGGAAACCCTGTTCTCCCGGCTCAGCGAGCATCCGGACATCGAAACGGTCACCTTTTCCGAGGCGGCGGAAAAGCCTCGGCTGCTGCCCAAACTGTTACCGGGTTCGTGGATCAACGGCAACTTCGATATCTGGATCGGCGACGTCCAGGACCGCAACGCCTGGAGGCTGGTGGCCGAAACCCGAGCCCGCTTCGATGCCAGGCGGCAGGAACTGGCCGCCGACCTGCAGCAACGAATCATGGAATTGCTGCTACGGGCCGAGGGCAGCGACTGGACCTGGTGGTACGGCAGCGAGCATCCCACCAAAGATCTGCTGATATTCGACGGTCTGTTGCGGGATCATCTGCTCGAGGTGTACCGCCTGCTGGGCGAGCAAGCGCCGCCGGCGCTCCTGCAACCGGTGGCCGGCGATGGACGGAGGGAGTATTCCTCGGTCGTTCAGGCCCAGACCCGGCTGATCGAGCCTCGACTCGATCTGCGGCCCGTACCCTTCTTCGAGTGGCTGGGCGCCGGTCGGGCCCAGGCCCGACCCGGAGGCGGCTCCATGCATCAGGTCGGCGGGGCGCTGTGGCTCGAATACGGTTTTTCCCGGCGGCTGGAACTGTTCCTGCGCTGCCGCCTGCCCGAAGGTCCGGAGGGCAAGGCTTCGCTCAGCGCGGTCTGCGACCGGAAACCCTGCCCGGTACGGGAGACGGATCTGGTCTGTGCGGCCGGGGAGCTGACCGCCCGCCTCGATCCGGGTCCCAAAGAGTGGGCCGGCCCGCTGACGATCCAGCTCGGCATAGGCGAACGGCTGTACACCCTCACCCTGCCGGCGCCGGATCTGCGTCAGCTCCGCAGCAACTGGCTGGTTTGAGCGCCTTTTATTGCGCCGTTTCCAGGACGATCTTCAACTCTTCTCCCTGTTCGGTCAGCTTGACCGTTTTATGGACGGGCTTGCAGCCGGGTTTGAGCACGTCGATGCGGATCTCCGGCTCGGTGAACGAGATGCGGCCGATCTGGCCGTCGGCCGGGCTGATGCCCCAGAAGCGGTTGTTGATGTAGATGGTCGCTTCGGCGGGCTGGACGTTCAGGATCAGGGCGAAGCGTCCGGTCGCGGTCTCGGCTTTGTCTTCCGCTGCGGCGACCGCTGCCGGAAGTTCGGTTTTCGGGGGGATCACCCGGCTGGCCGATGATGCAGGCAGGGCTCTGAGCTTCTGCACCAGGACGATGCGCCGACCGCGGTATTCGTCCAGGTCGACGACGGTTTCGTAATAGCCGCTGCGGCGAAAGGTCAGGCTGTGGTTATGGGAGGACAGACGGATGGCCGAGTCGCTGTCGGCAAATTCGTAGGCCTCGCCGATCAGGCGGCCGTCGAGAAAGACCTCGGCGTCATCGGGATCGATGTCCAGACGGACGGTCAGGTAAAAATCGTAATCGTCCTCGAAGAGCGGGCCGGGGATGTGGAAGGCGCAACCGGTCATGATCAGGATGGCCGGCAACACGAGCAATAATGCCCTACGTTTCATGCTTGTCTCCTTGACGGGCGGGGCCTCTGGCTCCGCCGGACTGGATCTTGTTTCTGGGCAAGACAGGCTTGACATGCAAAGCTCTTGCCTGTTTGTTGTACCACATCTGACTCATTTTCGGGACAGTCGGACCCGCTGAAATGAAAAAAGAGCTCCCGGTGACGACATGAGTTCTGTGGATCTAGGGAGTCTCGAGCCGTTGGGAGCCAGGCAGTCTCTGTCGTGCTTCTTTTGCCAGAAAGCTGAACGGTGCCAGCTCGGCGCAGAGCCGGTAGCCGACGGCCGCCTTGTCCGGGCGGCCCAGCAGATCCATGGTCCGGCCGTAGGCGTAGGCGTCGTAGAAGAGCCAATAGCGGGCCCAGAATTGCCCTTTGGCCATACGTCTCATCAGAGCGAAGGCCCGTTCGGCCCGTTCGTAGGCCGCCGGCAGTGTGCCCGCCTGGGCCTCGCACCAGGCCAGGGAGGTTTCAACGAAGGGCTTGTGCAGGATGGTCTGGGTGGCGTAGCGGCGTAGCAGTGGTTCGGCCTTCTGCCATTGATTGCCCACCAGCCACAGCCGGCACAGGATGATCTGGAGCTCGCTGATGTCGAGAGGGGAGGAGTTGTGGGGGATCGGGCTGTGCAACAGATTCAGAACGGCCGGCAGGTGATCCCGGTTTTCCTGGTAGAGCATGCCCAGGGCCTTGATGCAAGTCTCAGCCTGAATGGATTCCCTGGAAATTCGCCCGACAATGTCTTCCGTCTGGTTCAGACTGCCGGCCATGAGCAGGCAGCTCAGACGGAACAGGTCGCGGCCCTGGATGCCGAGCCCCCAAAATTGCGTGCTGACTTGAGCCTGATCTTCCAGGAAACTCAATCCTTCGGCGGGTCCCGTTTCCAGTACGGCGACTTCGCACAGGCGGTTCAGGGCGTCCAGGTTGTCGGGATCGTGCCGCAAGGCGTCCTGGAAGGAGGCCCTGGCGCTGGTGTATCGCCCCTGGCGCAGGGCCGTCTCGCCACGGTACCAGGCCAGGGTGGAACGCAGCCAGGGGTTTTGGATCTCGGCCGGATCGATGCCTTCAAACGCCGTTTCGGCCAGAGGCAGCTGGTCGCGGCACAGCCGGTAATAAGCCAGGTTCAGGCCGACAAAGGCGGCGGACAATATGTCGGGGGGATCCCGAAAGCTCAGCCGTTTCTGGTCGCGGTTCAGCTCGATACGGCCGTCGCGGTGCACGTCGATCCGGCTGGCCTGCGCGGTGTCCTGGAAGCGGATGGTTTGTGACTGCGGCCAGCCAAGGCGGTCGGGACGGACACCCGGGGGTAACAGGACAATGTTGTCGGTCTTGAGGCTGCGGTCCGTCTCGGTGAAACTCGGCGGGATCGTCTGACTGGGGTTTTCTATGTTCCAGATCCAGGCGCAGTAATGGCAGAAAGGATTGACGGCGACCAGGAATCCATACTCCTGAGGAGCGGATACAAACCCGGCCGGCATAATCCCGTTGCGATCCAGCATGAGCCGTCCGGGAGTCGACAGGGTGAACAGGGGGGTGCGGTTCGGACTCAGGACGAAGAGCTGGGTCGGAAACATGGTGCCGGCCTGAACCATGATCATGGTCAGTTCCGCTTGGCCGTCGCCGTCCAGGTCCCGTTTTTCGATGTCAGATAGCTGGCAGAAGGGAAAGAAATCGTGGAAGTCCATGCCCAGGGTTAAATCCAGATCCAGCACCTTCCTGCCGCTGGAGATGCGCCAGTTTCGACGGGTGATGGGCAACTGGCGGGGTTTGATGTCCGGCAGTTTGACCTGATAAGCTGCATCGTCGGTGGTATAGATGGCGCTCAAGGTGTTATGTCCGGTTTCATCCTTACCCTCGATCCAGCCGGCCAGCAACTCGTCGGGACCCGGTTCCTGACGCCAGCATTCCCGCCCCAACGCGTTTCGGGCAATCAGTGCCTGGTCTGACTGAAGCACCCGGTTGGCCGGCAGGGTGAACCAGAGGTAGAGCAGGCTCGTCAGGACCATGACGCTCAGACCGGCCAGGGTGAAACGAAACGGCCAGCGCAGACGCAGGCGGTGATGCAGCCAGGTCATGGGCATGGATCTGGACATGAGTCGACGCAGAGCGCTGGCATCCTGGGGTCTTCGGGCCGGATCTTTGTCCAGGCACTGGTTCAGGTTCAGGCGCAGCTTGGCGGGCAGATCAGCGGTTTTGACCAGGCTCAGCGGCCTGGTCAGCTGCCGGCTGAGGACTTGGTGCGTATGCTCGTCCCCGTCGCTGAAAGGGTGCCGGCCGGTCAGCATGAAATGCATCACCAGACCCAGCTGGTACAGGTCGGCGGCCGGAGTCGACGTCTGGCCCAGGATCAGCTCCGGCGGGATGTAGTGGGGGGAACCGACCAGTTCGCCGCTGGACGAGGTTTTTTGGGGATCGTCGAGTTCGCGGG
This sequence comes from uncultured Clostridia bacterium, assembly GCA_964465065.1. GTDB lineage: Bacteria > Acidobacteriota > Aminicenantia > UBA2199 > UBA2199 > CAYMND01. The sequence continues at coordinate 71,984 of CAYXHZ010000009.1, read as the reverse complement.
TCAGGCCCAGATCGAGGAGGGTCAGCCGCCCGGCCGGAGTGATCATCAGGTTGGAAGGCTTGATGTCGCGGTGAACGATGCCCCGGTCGTGCATCAGGCACAGAACGTCCAGCAGCTGATGGAAGAGGGGGGCGACGACCGGCCAGGGTTGAGGACCGGCGGCGGCGATCCAGTCGCTGACGGTTTGGCCGGGGACGAAGTCCATCACCAGGATGCGGATGCCCTGCCAGTCGGTCAGCTGGTGCAGCCGTACCAGGTTGGGGTGCTGCAGCTGTTGGGCGATATCGAACTCCCGTTCGATGCGGCGCAGCTGGCGCGGGGTGATGGTCTGGCCGGGGTGGATGAACTTGATGGCCACTTCGGTCTGTTCTGTAAGATCGAAGGCGGCGTAGACCAGGCCGAAACCGCCGCGGCCGATGAAACGGGTCAGGCGGTAGCGGTCGGAAACGATTAGTCTTTGCTGAGCGGTCCAGTTGAGCAGGGAGGAGTAGGCCTCGCGCAGGCCGGGTTCCCAGCCTTTGTCAGCCAGCAGCATGTCGGCAACGGTGATGGTCGGTCGTGTGTCGGTTTCCCGCATGAATGTTCAGAGCAATCCGAGTGTACAGCAAAATTATACGGGCATAGCGGCGATTTTGTCAACGGGTTTCCACCGAACTGCGGGTCGGTTGCGCTCAGGATGGGATAACATGGGTGTTGGCTGGTGTCAGGCGCCAATATAACGTATGATGTAGGCGTCATTGTGCAGCGGACACTCGCCTCGATCGAGACCTGCCGGCCAGGAGGTGACTTCATGGCGGAACGGGACAGTCTGAAATCTCTCAATGCCTTTCTGCATGGGGGGACTGGGGATGGCCAGGCAGGTCCATGACCGTTTGCAGCACGTCAAATCGCTGCCGGAATCCTGATGAGACATACTCTTGCTGATTGTCGGCTTGACAAGCGGAGCGAAACGATTTAAAATTCAATTTATAATGAAACTTGAGGTGTGATCATGAATCTGACTCCGGCTCAGGAACGCTTCATCGACCTGTGGGGTTCCATGGGCGTGCTGTGGGGCATCAACCGTTCCATGGCCCGTATCCAGGCCTACATCATGCTGGCGCCGACACCGGTGTCCCTGGACGAGGTGGTCGAGCAGCTGACCGTCAGCAAGGGCAACGCCAGCATGAGTCTCAACGAGTTGCGCAACTGGGGCGTGATCGTCCACAGCCACCGGCCCGGTGACCGCCGTGATTATTACAGCGCCGAACCCGATTCCTGGAAGATGCTCTTCAATATTGTCAAAGAGCGAAAAAAGCGTGAATTCGATCCCGGTCTCAACGCCCTGCGTGACCTGCTCGCCGAGGGAGAGCTCGACAAGACACCGCCGGTGGCGCAGCGGATGGGCGAGCTGGAGAAGTACATGGCTCTGTTCAACCGGGTGGCCGACAAGTTCCTCGTCGACGAGAAAAAAAGCCGTACGGCCCTCAACTTCGTCAATTTGTTCCTGGCTGAATGACATCATGAACTGGCTGAACCGGAGCTTTTATCTGTGCTTAAGGTTCACAACGTTCAGAATAATTAAAAATATGACTTGGGTCTGGTGCATTCATCGGGAAGTCCGGTCGGAGACGGAAACCGCGAAAATGACGAGTCGATACAAGGAGTGTGATCTGACCATGAAAGAAATGAAAAAAGAAAAAAAGTTCAAAATCATGTCTGTGCTGACCGCAACGCTCTACCTGTATTTGTTTTTGTCCATGCTGCTGTATCCGGAAACGGTGAGCCGCGATTTCGGGATTGCCGGAACGGAGGCGGTCTGTTTCCTGGTTCGGCGGGCGTCGAGCCTGATGCTGGGGTTTGCGGTCCTGCTGCTGCTGGCCAGAAACGAGTCGGCCTCCGGTCCGAGGCGGATGGTCTCGCTGGTTGTCAGCCTGAACATGGCCGGCTTTGCCGTATCGAGCGCTCATGGCTTGCTCGGTGAGGCTGTCGGCATTTCCTTGCTGGCGCCCATGCTCATCGAGACTGTCGTCGCCGGGGTTTATTTGTATTTCTGGCTGAGCGATGGTCGGCTGATGCAAGGGGTGGCTAAGTGAAAGGGAAAACCGCCCGGCGTTGGTTCATCGCCTATGGAATCATGTCCCTGGTCATCGGTATGATACACAACCTTTACGTTGTCGAGCTGGTCGGCAGTCTGCAAAAACAGGTTTCTGCGGAAATCGCGGGCATGTTCGGCTATTTTTTTGTCGCCATGGGCACGGCTGTCATGCTCTGCGGCCTGTTGATCGCCTGGGCCGCAGCCGCCTGCGTGAACCGGGACCGTTTGGCCATGAAAACAGTCTGGGCCGCTTGCGCCTACCTGACCACAGCCATATTGGCTGCGGCGGCCTGCAGAATATTCAACCCCCTGGCCCTGGTGCTGCTGGTCGGGGGACTGGTATCGATGGCGATTCTGTGGCGGCTGAAGCGGAGTTGATTCTTCGCTGTTTCCGCTTTCCCGGGCCGTTCGGGCCGTTCTGTCAATCCGCTTCATGCAGGCTATTGACAAACAGCTAGGAAATAGTGTAAATTGTAGCTTCTCGCTAGGGCGCTAGACGGGCGGTTAGCTCAGCTGGTAGAGCATCGGTTTTACACGCCGATGGCCAGAGGTTCAAGTCCTCTACCGCCCAGTAAAAAGTGTGCGGGGTCGTAGTTCAGTTGGTTAGAACGCATGCCTGTCACGCATGAGGTCGCGAGTTCGAGTCTCGTCGGCCCCGCCATTTTTTGAGAATCCGTTGCCAAACGGATGCTTCCCCCAGGTTGGGGGCGATTTGGGTTCGACAGTTTTGACAAAGGTAAGGTTGCAGGTGGAGTGGGTACCTCGTAAAAAGTGCCAAAACCTACAAGTGCCAATCAAGATTTAGCACTCGCTGCGTAATAAACTGCGCAGCCGTTCTGCCGTCTCTCTCCCGCGGGGGCGTCAGGGCGCAACAATGCGGGATAGTCCGATCATCGGGACTCCTTCGGAGTTCGGGCGAAACTTTAGGGAGTCGGTCACGGCAGTGTTTGTCTGTTTCGGACACCGTGGCTGTATGAAAACAGACTAAGCCTGTAGATGCTTTATTGGCGTCATTATTGGACGCGGGTTCGATTCCCGCCGCCTCCAGGGGTAACAGTGAAGCTGACAGAACATGGTATGCGTTATTCGCTATTCTCACTGCTGCTGATTTTGTCTTTTTTTCCCCTCTCTATCTTTCCTTTGTCCGTACAATTCCGTTCGTTCGATCATCCGGGCTATACCCGTATCGTTCTGCAGAGCAGCGATCCGGTGGTTTACAAGTATCATGCCCAGGAACGGACGATCGTCGTCGATATCCAGGGAACCATGCAGGAGAGCCCCCAGACCATTCCCATCGCCAAATCCAGCCTGCTCGAACGCCTGGTGACCAGCCGGACCGGCGGCCACAGCCGCTTCGAGGTCCACTTGCGGAAATCGGCGCGCATCCGTAACCACTTCGTGCTGGAAAATCCGTACCGGCTGGTTTTCGACCTGGTCAACGCACCGGCAACCCAGCCCGCTCCGGTCACGAATCCGCCTCCGCCCCAAGCCCAGCCGATCGCCGCACCGGTTCAGGAACAGCCGCCGGTTCAGCAAACGGCGCCGCCGGTTCTGGAGCAGCTCCCGCCCCAGGCTGCGCCCCTGCGCAGAATCGACACCATCTGCATCGACCCCGGACACGGCGGCAGCGATATGGGCGCGGTCAAGGACGGCAACATCTACGAAAAAGATATCGCGCTGAAAATAGCCCAGCATCTGAAAAATCTGGTCGTGCGCCGCCTGGGTTTGCGGGTGATCATGACCCGGGAAGGCGACGAAGAAGTCTCGCTCAACAGCCGGGTGGCCAAGGCCAACAACGAAAAGGCGCAGCTGTTCGTTTCCATACATCTCAACTCGGATTACCGGCACAGCGCCCGTGGTCCGGAAACTTTCTACGTCAGTCTCAAGGCCACCGACAAGGAAGCCGCGGAATTGGCCAAGAAAGAGAATACCTCTTACGAAGAAATCGAGCAGATCGCCGACAGCAACGATCTGAAAATGATCTTGTGGAATATGGCGCAGAACGAATATATCCAGGAATCCAGCAAGCTGGCGGTGGAAATCCAGGAGGAACTCAACGAACTCCTCAACACCCGCAACCGCGGGGTCAAACAGGCGCCGTTCCGGGTGCTGATGCGCGCCGCCATGCCGGCGGTACTGGTTGAGATCGCCTTTCTGTCCAACCCCGGCGAAGGGCAGAAGCTGAATTCGGAATCCTTCCAGCTGGAAGCGGCTCAGGCCGTATTCCGCGGCATCAGTCGTTTCGTGGCCCGCTACAACAACACGGTGGGCGAATGAACGGCCGCTTGCTGCGTATCTTGATCATGGGAGCGGCGGTCGTTTTCCTGGCTGTGGCCATCATCACCTTCATCGCCTATCAGCGCAAGCCTTTGGCCCTGCCCGATACCATTCTTCCCAATGCGGATAAAGGACAGCAATCCGATAAACCGGCCGATCTGACGGTCAGTTGCTTTTTTTTTTCAGAGAACGGCAATCAGATGCAGGGCGTCAGCAAGCTGTTAGCGGCCGAACCGCGCCGGGACCTGCAGTTCCGCTCCTTTCTCAATCTCATCATGCGCGGCGAGCCGGGGTTTATCGTACCGATACCGGCCGGGACGCAGATCCGCGCCCTGTATTACCTGAGTCTGGAAAAACGCCTGATCGTCGATTTTGAGGAAGGTTTGCAGCTGCGCGTCCTAAAAGGCAGCAGCGCCGAACTGTCTTTCATCTATTTTTTCGTCAACAACCTGTGCTTCAACTTCAAGGATATCGAATCGGTGCAATTTCTGATCGGCGGCAACGAACACGAGACCCTGGCCGGGCATATCGTTTTCGATGAACCTTTCTTTGCCGATTATTCCTATCTGAGCGGAATCGATGAACAGTAAACCGATCGGTATTTTCGATTCCGGAATCGGCGGCCTGACCGTGTACCGGGCCATCCGGGATCTGCTGCCAAACGAACAGATGGTTTTTCTGGGGGATACCGCCCGCCTGCCGTACGGCAGCAAATCTCCGGATGCCATCCGCCAGTTCACCGAGGGCAACGCCCTGTTTCTGCTCTCCAAGAATGTGAAAATCATCGTCATCGCCTGCAATTCGGCCTCTTCCCATGCGGCGGCCTACCTGCAGGAACGCATCGATATCCCGGTGGTGGAAGTCATCCACCCCGGAGCCGAGGCGGCCAGCGCCGTCTGCCGCAAACGGTTGGGGATCATCGGTACCAGCGCCACGATTTCGTCCGGTGCCTACGAGCGCGGCGTACGCCGGCTGCGCAGCGATGTCGAAATTTTTTCACGGGATTGCCCGCTCCTGGTGCCCCTGGTCGAGGAGGGCTGGATCCATCATCCGGCCACCCGGCTGGTCGTGGAAGAATACCTGCGCCCCCTGTGCGGGCAGGGCGTCGACACCCTGGTGCTCGGCTGCACCCATTACCCGGTCTTGCGCCCCCTGATCGCCGAGGTGATGGGAGCGGAGGTGACCCTGGTCGATTCCGCCGTTCCGACGGCGCAACGGGTTGTCACCCTGCTCGAGACCCTGGGCTGGAAAAATAACGGCGCTCAGCCGAAAGCCGATTCGTTCTACGTCACCGATTTTCCGGACCGCTTCCGGCGCGTGGCCGAAATCTTTCTGGATAAACCGATCGAGAATGTCATCACCGCTACATTTGCCACCATTGCCGTACCCCGGGCCTGAGCTACGGCCGCTAATACGCTGTGTCTGATGGAGGAAATTATGTTGTCGATTTTCGAAAAAATGCTTTTTTTACCGCTACTGGCCGCCGCCGTGGTCCTGGCCGGTATCGAGTTCCGTAAAAAGATTCGCATGATCAAGCTGGGTAAAACCCAGCCGCGCTTCAACCAGCCGCTGAAACGCTTGCTGGTGACGCTCAAGCGTGTCCTGTTCCAATATTGCGCGATCGAAAACCGTCCGGTCACCGGTCTGTTTCACGCCTCGATCTTCTGGGGCTTCTGCGTCTTTGCCCTGATCACCCTCAACCACGTTTTCGAAGGCTATCTGTCCGGTGGTTCGCTGTACGGACACGGCTGGCTGCTCAATCTGATTCTGTTCGCCGGGAACCTTTTCGCCGCCCTGATCCTGTTGGCGGTGGTATATTTCCTGGTCCGCCGCTACATCGTCAAGGCTTCGACTCTGGAACGCCCTTCCGGGGAATCCCTGGTCATCCTCTCGTTCATCAGTATCCTGATGGTCAGCTTTGTCGTCTACGAAGCCATGAAAATGGCCGGAAACCCCGGCCATGCCAGCTCTCTGAACTTTTTGGCCGCCTGGCTGCAGCGGACGGCCTTCGCCGCCGGTCCGGTCAGCCCGATCTGGATTTCCCTGCTGTGGTGGCTGCACATCTCCGTCGTGCTGGCCTTCCTGGTTTTTATTCCCCATTCCAAGCATCTGCACCTGGTCGCCGGCCCGGTCAACCTGGCCCTCAAGCATGACGGTCCCCTGGCCGAAATTCCGCTGCTCGACCTCGAGGCCCAGGAGCAGTTCGGCACCCCCAAGATCACGGACCTGGGCCAGAAAGACCTGCTCGATCTGTTTTCCTGCGCCGAGTGCGGCCGCTGCGACGATGTCTGCCCCGCCTTCCAGTCGGGAAAGAAATTGACTCCCAAGACCCTGCTGAGCCAGCTCAAGGACAATCTGTACGAGTCAGCCGACATGCTGGCAAAGGGACAGACCGATCTCAAAACCCTGTTCGCCGATGTGGTCGGCGAGGCGGAACTGTGGTCCTGCACAACCTGCGGAGCCTGCATGACGGTATGCCCTATGTTCAACGAGCATATCCCCAAGATCATGGGTATGCGCCAGTACGGAGTGTTGATGGAATCCCGCTTTCCCGACGAACTCAATTCCCTGTATCGCGGCCTGGAAAACCAGTTCAACCCCTGGGGGATCAACAACGACAGCCGCGCCGATTGGGCCAAGGGGCTGGAAGTGCCGCTGATGGCTGAAAAAGGCGGCGCCGACGTCCTGCTCTGGGTCGGTTGTCAGGGCAGTTTCGACAACCACAACCAGCAGAACGCCGTCAAGATGGCGGCCATTCTCAAAAAGGCCGGCGTCGATTTCGCCATCTTGGGAGCCGAGGAGCAGTGCTGCGGCGACCCGGCCCGACGCAGCGGCCACGAATACCTCTACCAGGTTCTGGCCAGGGCCAACATCGACACCCTTCGCAAGTATCGCTTCAACAAGATCGTCACCTTCTGTCCGCACGGCTATCACGTGCTCAAGAACGAATACAGCCAACTCGGCGGCATCTTTGAGGTCGTTCACGCCAGCCGGTTCATCCTGGACCTGATCCAGGCCGGTAAACTGCGGCTGCAGGCCTGCGACTTCGGCCGGACCGCGCTGCACGATCCCTGTTACCTGGGCCGGTACAACGGCGAGTACGAGGCGCCGCGCCGGGTGCTGGCCGCGGCCAGTTCCGGCAGGTCGATCGAGCTGCCGCGCAACCACAAACGCAGTTTCTGCTGCGGTGCCGGCGGCGGCGGCATGTGGAAGGAGGAGCACGACGGTCAGCGCATCAGCCATATGCGTGTCCAGGAAGCCGCCGGTGCCGGAGTCGACACCCTGGTCACCGCCTGCCCGTACTGCGCGGTCATGTTCAAGGACGCCATCGGCGAGACGGGACTGTCCGGAATCCAGACCAGGGATCTGATCGAACTGGTTTACCAGGCGATCGGCAGCTGATTTCCGTCCGATGACCCGCTTCAAGTCCTGCTTGACCGTCTGGAGCCAACGGATGCTGAATGCGGCGGCGCTGACCGGTTTGGCGCTGCTGCTCGGTCAGTTGCCGGCCGGTATATCCTGGGCCGGACTGTTCGCCTTGTCCGGTCTGCTCGGCGGCTGGTACGCCGAGCGGGGATCGGCCGCCTGGACCGCTATCCTCCGGCCGTTGCGACCGTTTGCACTGGGTCTGCTGGTACCGGTCATGAAACTGTGGACCTGGGATGGCAGCGATTGGCGTCTGCGCCTGGACTGGCTGCTGTTGCTTGTCGGATTGCTCCTGTGGGGACGGCTCGTGCGACGCTGCCGGGCGCTTTCCGGAGTTTTGGGGTTTTTTGCCGCCCTGTCACCGGCCAAACGGGGGCTGTGCGTTTTTTTGCTGTCGTTTCTGTTCTTTGCGGCCGGGGTCTTGTCGTTCGAGTATCAGCAGGTGCCCCTGGGCGGCGACGAACCGCACTATCTGGTCATTGCCCAGTCCGTGGCCGAGGACGGCGATTTCAACGTCGCCAACCAGTATTACCAACAATCGTACCGGAAATATCTCGATGTCCAGGAACTGGGGATTCACGGCTATTTCGGCAAGGGCGGCCAGCAGGAAATCTATTCCTTTCACCTGCCGGGGGTGGCCCTGTCGGTGACCCCGCTCCTGTGGCTGCTGCCGGACAGTCTGGTGGTTCCCGCCGTCCGCCTGCTGCTGGCTATGTACTCGGCCTTGCTGATGCTGGTCGTCTACCTGTGCGCCTGGAGGCTGACCGGCCGGTTCCGGCCGGCTTTGCTGGCCACCCTGGTCATGGCGCTGACGGCGCCGCTTTACTATTACAGCTTTCATTTCTACCCCGAAAACCAGGTCATGCTGTTGCTGCTGACCAGTCTCTACCTGCGCTATCTGTCCCCGCAGCGGCACCGTTTCTGGGCCCTGGCCCTGTCCGGTTTTAGTCTGGGCCTGCTGCTCTTCTGGGGCGTCAAGTACGCCTCGCTGCTCTACCTGTACGGGTTCGGTTCGGTTTACGGCCTGCTGCGGGAGAAAAACTGGCGCGGCGCCCTGGTGTTCATCGCCGGTCCCTTACTGATGCAGGGGATGTTCTGGGCCTACCTGTACAGCGCCTACGGCAACTTTTCACCGGCATCGGTCTACCAGAACGAGCTGCAAAAGAGCCAGTTCTGGGGAGTCATCACCCGGGAACAGACCCTGCAGATGCGCCTGGAGGCTTTTCTGAACTATTTTCTGGATCAGCGCGACGGTCTGCTGCTTTATGCGCCGATCTACGCTCTGGCCCTGGCCGGCTTTGTCCGTCTGTGTACGCTCTACCGTCGCTACAAGAGGCTTTTTTGGCTCACGGTGCCGGCTCTGATCTACATCGGCAGCTATGCCATGCTGACCCACCGCGGCGGCTACTGCCCGCAGGCACGGCCCTTGACGCCGGTCGTCTGGGCTCTGGCGCTGCTGGTCCTGTTCCTGTTCAGACATTCGAAACTGCGCTGGCTCAAGCGCAACCTGGCCGGCGGCCTGATCGCCTATGGGCTGTTCATCACTGTTTTCCAGCTTGTCAACCCCTACACCCTCTACCAGTCGACCACCCGCGACGTGCAGTTCCGCCCCGGTCTGTTGTTTCAACGGCTGGGCAACGGGTTGGTCGACCTGAGCGGCCATCTGCCATCGTTCATCAAAACCGACGGGAATTTCGCCTGGTGGCCCAACAACCTGTTCATCGCGCTGCTGCTGATGCTGACGGTCTGGGCCTTGTGGAGAAAGAAACCGATTTCGGCCAAGTTTTTGCGCCGGGTCTGGATCCTGCCCTGGCTGCTGCTGTTCGTCCTGTTTCCGCGCCTGCCGTTGTACAATCCGGTTCTGGTCGAGCGTTCCGACATCCTGCCGCATCGCCTGTACGGGGCATCCCTGTATCCCCGACAGGCCGAAAACCGGTATTTCCGCCTTGGCGCCGTGCAGCATTTCCCGATTTTGCTGGCGCCGCTGTCCGCTCCGGAAAAGCTGGAAATCCGCCTCGGCAATCCGGGTGACGGGACGGTACAGCTGCGTCTGTGGAATTTCGACCGTCTGCTGCTGAGCACCGAACTGCCCGGACAGTCGGAACGGATCGTGGCGATACCCGATTACCTGCAGAAAAAATGGCAAGGCCAGGAGCTGATCCAGCTCTACGTCGACAACGCCGGGACAAGACCGGATCTGGAGATCGAGGTCCTGCCCCGGGGTCGTCGTCCCGGCCTGTTCTAGAAATCGTAGCCGATCCAGAAGTTGAAGCTGGATCGTTTGCCGTTGTTTCTGACCTGGTCGTCGATCTGCCAGACCCATTCGAAGTGCAGGGGGTAGCCGAACATGTTGATCATGAAACCGAACCCGTAGGAACCGTACCCGTCTTTCAGCTTCAGACTGCCGGATTCAAAGAAATCGATGGGGTATTCTTTGAACGAGGCGCAGCCGAGGTCGGCGAAAAACACCCCGCGGATCGGACCGATGTTGCCGATGGGGGTTCGGGCGACGTGAATGATCGGAAAGCGCAGCTCGGTACTGAGCACAAAACCCCGGGTTCCGGACAGCTGATAGAATCCCAGGCTGCGGATGGTGTTGTTGCCGCCCATCCAGCGCAGTTGGGGGTAATCGCCCAGGGAGGTGAAGGCGAACAGCCGGGCGGCCAGCAGGGAGGTGTTGGACAGGCGCAGGTATTTGCGCAGATCGGCCTCGATCGAGGTGGAGCCCAGAAAGGATTTGCTGACCGGGATGTTCTGGGTCAGGGTGATCTTGAACGAATGACCCATCGACGGTCCCATGGTCTGGTACGAGTAGGCGGCGTCGTCGGCGATGAAACTCAGCGACAGGGGGATGGAGGGGCCGTCGAAATAATTGCTGTAGGGGATGTCGGTGCCGGCGTAGATGTTGTCCAGGTTCTCCTCCTGGTAGAAGAAGGAGGCCGAACCTTCCAGGCGGTACTCGCGGCTCAGGGGGTAGATCAGGCCGAAGCTGCCGCCCAATCGTTTGCGGATGGACAACCAGTTGTCTCCCGAGGTGTAGGGCATGTAGTAGGCGTCGGTGTAGTAGAAGATGTTGGAAAAGAGCTTGAGGCGGTTTTTCTGGTTCAGGTATGACAGCTGATAGGACTGGTAGCCGTAAATGCGGTAGATCAAGAGGCTGAAGCTGTGGTCCATCATCAGGTCCTCGATGGAAACCGAGGTGTAGCCCATCAGGCTGCCGTCGCTGGCGTAGCCCAGTCCGAATCCCGGCAGAGAACTGATGGCCAGGTTCTTGAAGGGCTTGTATTTCTCGGGCTGCGACAGGGTGGGCTTGATCCGGGGCTCTTCGATGCGTTTCTGCTGCTGCAGGTTGAAGCTGCTGCTGATCTGCTCCAGAAAGGACGGAATGGTGTAGCTCTCTTTTTCCGATGCCAGGGCGGCGCCGGTATTGGCGGCCTGGGGCAGCTGATAGGCCAGATCGGACTGCGGTTTGGAAAGGCTGAGCTTGAAGAGCTGGAAGGCGCCCTGGATGAAACTGGAAACCAGCAGGTGCTCGGGATCGTCCGGAATGGTCAGCGGGAAGAAATTGCCGGTGGCCACATCGGTATAGCGGAGAATTCTGTTATTCTTGAGGTCGATGGCGTAGATGTTGAAAGATTCGTCGCGGTCGCTGGAAAAGTAGATGATTTCGTCCTTGGGGTCGAAAACCGGGGTGATGTCCTCCTGAGGGCCGCTGGTGATGGCGGTCAGGTGGTTGGGATCGGACAGGGGGGCGGTGAACAGGTTGGTGTGTTCTCCAGCGGAGGCGCTGTAAACCAGGGTCTGACCGTCATGGGAAAAGGAGAAGCTCTTGAGGAAGCGGCTGCCGTCGCTGATCCGCTCAACTTTTTCGGTCTTGGGATGCAAGCGGTAGAGGTAGGCGTGGGATTTTTCGACCCCGATGAAGTAGAGCTCCCCGGTCTTGGGGTGAAAAACGGGTGAGGCCGGCGAACCGATTCCGGGCAGAGGGATCATGCGCAGGGCCCTGGGCTTGTAAATATCGTTGAACACCAGGTAGTTGACCAGGCTGCGCCGGGCGAAATAGCAGACTTCCTCGCCGCGACTATCCCAGGCGAAGCTGTTGCCTTCTGCCGGGTTGAACTTGAGATCGATGCCGTCGTGCTTCATGGTCACGCCCGGAGTCAGACTGCGGATCATCTTGCCGGTCTTCATCGAGATCAGGACCAGGTCGAACTTGCTTTGGGCGGCGTTGTAGGTCAGAACGGCGGCCAGTTCTCCGGACGGGGATATCTGGTGAGAAAAGGTGAAGACGAAGGGAAATTCCGGCCCGACCAGCGAGCTGTACTCCTCCGGGTTTTCTTTCATGCGGTAGGGTTTGAAGCGTTCGCGGGCATACTTGCGCAACTCGAAGTTGAAGTCCTTGGCGGTCGTGCCCAGGGCGCGGAAGGGCTGGCGGGAACCGCGGAAGGCATTCAGCATCTTGCGGACACCGGTACGGCCGTAGCGTTTCATCAGGAAATCGTAGACCAGGTGCCCCATGTCGTAGTCGATGCGGCCGAGGATCATTTCAGCGCCGATATCGCCCTGTTCGGAGATGGTCGGCAGGCGCTCGTTGATGACGGCGTCGCGGATGGTCATGAGGTTGAAACTGTTCCAGTTGTTGGTGATCAGTTCGGAAAAACCCTCGAAAACCCAGGTCGGCGGCTGACGCAGGGCCAGACCCGACAGGGAGATGTTTTTGTACACGATCTGGTATTCGAATATGTGACCCAGCTCGTGCACCAGGGTACGGGCGAACTCGGAAAAGCTGCGGTCCCCATGCAGAACCATGCGCTGGCCGAGCGGTTCGGCGAAGGCTTCGACACCGGCCGGCATGTAGTCGATCAGGTTGGTCTGTTCGAAGTCGATGTGGCTGGTGTAGAAAATCAACGGGATCTTCTTGTCGACCTGGACATCCAGGAACAGGGACAGGTCGTTGTAAGCCTGTTCGGCCGTTTCGGCGATCTTCTGGATGAAGGCGGCATCGTCACTGTAATGGTGGATCTTGAAATGAGTCGTCTCCTGGACCTGCCAGGGGAAGGGACGGAGCATTTCCTTGCTGCGCCCGAAGTAGAACCAGCTGTATTGAGCCTGAATGGCGGAACTGCACAGGACGATCAGGACAATCAGAAGCGAGAATGACACTTTTTTCATGGTAACCCCTATTGTTCGAGCAGGGTGCGACGCACCCGCCTTTCCTGCAGGCTGATATCCCTGGAAAACCGGTCGGTGCATTTGTAAAAGAGGGAGCGGAGAGTGAAAGTCTCCCGATCACTGGGGTATTCGTTCTCCTGCTGGGTGTAGCTCCGCTTCCAGAGCAGCTTGCCGTCCTGGGTGCCGTAGATGAACAGATCGACTTTGACGATCATCTGATTGAGTTTGACGATGCTGCGGATACGTTTGTTGAGTTTGTCGTCCCGGCGTTCGCGGACCATGCTGTGGCTCTTGACGCTCACGTCCATCTTGCCGGTGATCAGCAGGGCCTTTTCGTACTGGCCGGCCAGTTCGCCGAGCACAGCCGGGTCCGGCTTTTCAGGATCGGCGATGGTCAGGCTGGTTTTATGGGGGGCCAGCTTGTACTGGCGCGGCAGGTCGCCCAGAAAATAATCGTCCTGAATATGGGTGATATTCGAGGCATCCATGCCATCCGGCAGACCGGTGACGGTCATCGGGTTGAACAACAGAGTCTTGAAGTTCGTGAAATCGATCCGGTCCGGCAGTTTGATTTCCAGGTAGACCTTCAATTCCGGGCTGCCGCAGGAGATGCAGCCGACGACGAGGACCAGCAGCAGAGACAGCGGAATCATCCTTTTCATCTTTCCTCTCCCTGCGGCGGTTCCTGGTCCGGATCCGAACCCGGCCTGCCGCGTCTCTTTTTACCGGGTTTGTCCAGGTCCTGCTCCTTCCCTTCCTTGAGTCTGACGAACTGGTCATAGTTTCCTTGGATGACCGGGTGTTTGGGCGCCAGTTTCAGGGCTTTTTGGTACAGGCTTTCGGCATCTTCGAACTTGCCATCGGCTTCGGCGGCGATGGCCAGGTTGTTGAGCAGGGCGGCCGAAGGGCCTTCTTTGGCCATCTGGGCCTGCCAACGGTAGCTGGCTTCCTTCCAGAGCCCCTGCTGGGCCATATCGATGCCGAAATTGATGCTGCGCTTTTGCAGCGATGAAGAGCATCCGGTAAAGAGGACGATGATGAAAGCGGATACAACGATCAGTCGTTGGGACACTGGCGCCTCCTTGTCTGTCCCGGGACAAGCCGGGCAAAGACTATTTTTACATTATACTTGGCCAAACAGCATTTTCAATGTAAGACGCGATTGTTTACCACGCGGTTTCGATCTTTGGTCCCAAACCGGTTGTCGAACGGAAAAAGTCGGAGCGGTTTAGATCAGGCTGTTGCCGCATTCGCCGCAGAAGCGGGAAGTGGCCGGGTTCTTGGCCCCGCAGCGGCTGCACTCGTTCAGGCGCAGCGAGGCGCCGCAGTTATTGCAGAACTTGCCTTCGCCGGCCGGCTTTCCGCATTGGGGGCAGACGGTCTGCTTGCTTTCGATTTCGCCGTGAAAAACCTTGGTGTTGGCTGCCTTTTCGCGGATATCCTCGACCATTTTCTCCGCCTTGGCGGCGGCGACCTCGACATTCATGCGCGGCGCATCCTGGATGCACAAACCTTCCTGTTCGTTCCAATCGTCGTCGCATACCCATTTGGTGCAGCGCGGGCAGCGGTGGAAATGGCCTTTGGCCTCGTTTTGGGCCAGCATGAACGCTTCGTCGTGCTCCTTCTGCCATTCCGGAGTCATACCGTGGAAACGTTCCGACAGGATATCGGAGCCGCGTTCGACATTGTATCCGAGATTTCCCTGACCGAGCAGGGAGGCGCCGAACGAAAAGGCCTTGCCGATGCCCCGAAACAGGTTGCCCTTCTTGTGGGACTGCGATTCGCGGAAATTGGTCTTGTAGCCTTCCCGGCAGTGGTCGCAGTAAAAGGTAAACTGAAACCCGGCTTCGGTGCTGTTGTCTTCGTAATTGTCTGTAAATGCCTGCATGGGCATGATTATTTCTCCTTTTTATTCTTCAATGGCTTGCCGCACTGACGGCAGTCGTCACCCAGCGGGGCCTGACGCAGGCGGCATTTGGGGTTGGGGCATTCCACCGTCAACGGGGCGGAGCAGTGCCGGCAGTAGTCGTCGAAAAACGTGGTCTGACCGCATTGCGGACACTGTATCTCCAGAGTAAGCCCGCAGACCGTGCAGGATCGGTACGTCGACCTTGTCGGCGCCTGACAGCGTGGACAACGGGACATCAGCGGATTGACCCGCTGGCAGAACGGGCAGACCTGGGCGTCACCCGGGATGAGTTGCCGGCAATGGCGGCAGAATTGATTGTAGCTACCCATGGCTATTCTGTTCTCCGTTGGGCCGGGACGGGGTCTGGATATGCTGCAGGCAGTCCCTTTGCCACTGTTCCGGACTGCGGTGCGTCACCCGGGCGATGAAATTCCGGCGGAGTTCGCGCAAGGCGGGAATTTTGGCGATGGCGTGAAGGTAGGGTCGGTAGCGGTCAGTCTGCAACTGGCTGTCGCTGAGGTAGATGGGCTCGCGGCGGAAATTGACGGCGCGCAGGGCTCTGGCGAAAGCGGTCGGTTCCAGGGTGTCCCCGGCAAAGAAATAACTGGCTTTACCCGGTTCGTCGCTGTCCTGGTCCGATTCGCCGTCGATCAGACAGGCCTCGAACACCAGGCGGCGGTTGTGCGGGAAACGCAGGATCAAAAACAGGTATTGACTATGTTCCTGGCCCCACAGCCCCTGCTTGAGGCCGATGCTCAAGTGCTGCAGACCGGAATGAGCGATGAGGAAACGGTATTCGCCGGCCAGAGGGCTGTGCTGCAGTCTGTCTTCCAGTCGCGGCCAGAGCGATGGCGCGGCCTGAACCAGTTGCGGGCAGGCGGCGGCCCGGCCGTCCAGGAGCAGGAAAACGGCCCGCAGCAATTCGTCTTCTGGGGCGTTTGGCCACAGCGAGATCAGCCATTGCCGGGTCTGATCCTGCAAGCGGCCGATCATCAGGCCGATGTCGCGGAGCAGCGGGTCGAGCTGGTTGCCCAGGCGGTTCAGGGTGAGCTGGCCGCCGTCCTCCAGACCGAGGCGGAGCGAATACTCCGCCTGCGACCAATCGGTCAGGTCGGCGGCCGCCAGGCGCCAGGGATCGCCGTCATCGGGCAGAAACACCAGACCGGTTCGGGTGATGTGCAGATCGCACGGGCCCGGACAGGCGCCGGCAACCGTCGGCGGCACAATGTTGAATTGCCTGTAGATCTGCAGGATCTCCTCTTTGTAGAGAAGATCCTGGGCCAGTTGCAGGTTTCGGAAACGGCGCATCTGCCGCAGGGCGTCCTCGAAGCGGTAGCCCAGGTGGGAAACGATCAGCTTCGAGCCGTCGAATTTTTTGAGACGGATGCTGTAATCGTCGCGCTCGAGTGCGGCGATGTCCCGCCAGGCCAGACGGATGACCGGTCCGGGTGACGGGCAGCTGACGGTCAGGTCGGCGGCGGCGATGGTCAGATGGCAGTCCAGCTGCTGGTCGAAAGCCAGCAGGCCGGTCGATGCCGGGACGGTGATCCGGCCCGGGCAGTCGAGGGTGATCAGATCTTCCTGACTCATTTTTTTTGATAAGTATACCATATTTGCATAACGGTCGAGCACAAGTGGGTATGAGGCACTGTCCCAAGCGGAAGATTCGCGCTGATTGGTAAAAAATGGTGGCCGCTTCGCTGGAGGTCAAGCGGTGGGTCGGTTCGGAAGTAGCCGGTTCAGCGTGGTTTCACGACGAAAACCCAGGGGATTTTTTCGTTGCAGACCCAGAACAGGGCCCGGGCGTCGTCGGCCTGGGGCATGATCCAGTCGATGCGGGTGAAGCGCCGTTTCTTGTACCGGCTGAACAGGGTCTGCAGCGGGACCAGCGCCTCCCGGGCCAATTTGTGCATGAACCTCTGGAATCCGGTCTTGCGGGCGTTCTCGGTCGACAGCACTCGCAGTTCGATGTCATCGTTGAAGAGAAGGCTGAAGCGGTCCGGCATGTCCTCGATCTCGTAACTGGTCAGCAGAAATTTGCCGGATTTGGTCAAGGCCGGAGCCGGAGGTTCGCCGGGTTTGATCTTGTCGCGTTGCGGGGTCTTTTCGGTGTTTTTGGCCTGCAGCTGCATGCGGACGGGCAGAATGGGGTCCCCGGAAAAATTCAATTCGTCGGCCGGCCATTGGCGCAGGGGAATGCCCTTGACTTTGATCTCCAAAGTCCCTTTGGCCAGGTCGCAGATGAAATAGGGCTGGCCGGTTTGCAGCAGTTCCAGCTCGAGCGCCTGTCGCTGCTTGTCGAGCAGGGTCTGCAGGTCGGGGACGGCCGGTCCGTCGACAGCTGCCGGGTTTTCCGGAGCTTGGGGCTGTTTGCCGGCCTGAGCCGGCAAAATGATGGCACCGAGCGCGATCAGGAAGAATATCAGGTGCTGTTTCATGTTGGCCAACTTTTAAAAAATGAAGATCCGGGATCCGAGGGCGACTTTCTTGTAAATCAATTCCAGGTCCTTGTCGCCGACACGTACGCAGCCGTGGGTGACGTTTCGGCCCAGCAAACGGGTGTAGAGCGTCCCATGTATGAAGAATCCGTTGCCAAAGCCCAAGGCGTAATCGCCCAGCACGCCGGTTTCGACCCGTTCGGTCTGCGATTTGGGGATAGGCGTGCCTTCTTCGATGAAGGCCCAGTCCGGCTTGATCCAGACCGGGTCCCTGAGCTTGTACTGGACGGTGAATTCCCCGCGCGGCGTATCGAAGATCCAGCTGCGGTTGCCGGCCGGGTCGTCGAGGACGTTGCCGCTGCCGCAGGAGATCTGGGCCTGGTGGATGGTCTCCGCGCCGTTTTTCAGGGTCAGGATATTGCGGGCGGTGTCGATGACCAGAAAGGTACCCTTGGGGAACTCTCTTTTATATTTTTTCTCGAATTCCTTGATCTTCTTGTCCAAGGCGCTGATATCGCTGTTCTGCCTGAGTTCCTGGCTGAATTGCTTCCAGGCTTTGGCGTTGATCCTGCGGCCGGCGATCTGCAGACCGCCGAAAATGAGCAGCAGGACCGCGAAAACGATAAGGCAGAAGCGAACCCGTTTCCAGGTGAACACCCGGGACAGCAGCGCGGTCAGTCTGTGGGTAAAATTGCGCAGCCGGGCAAGCAGGGAAACGGAAAAAGTGCGGATCCGGACCGAAATCTGGGGCCAGTCAATCTTTGTCACTGGAAATTTCCTCCATGACCGAGATCAGATGTTCATTGCTCTGACTGCTGCCGACGATGGTGACGGGGGTATCCTGAGGCAACAGATTGTACAGTGTATCCATGTCTTCATTTTCCAAGGCGATGCAACCCCGGGTCATGAAGGTGATGCCGCCTCCATGAATTTCGATCAGTCCGCCGATGCCAACCCGCGCCGGGATCAGGCCCTGGGCCCGGGCCCTCTGGAAGGTTCTGCGGTCCTCGTCGTTCGGATAATTCAGCAGGAGGGCCTTGTAGTACAGGCTGTTGGGATTTTTTCTGCTGATGCGGTAGCGGCCTTCCGGGGTGGCGTTGTCGCCGGAATGACGCTTGTCGCTCAGGCCGTTCCTGCCCAGTCCGACCGTAAAGGTGTGGATCAGCGAACCGTTCCGGTACACGACCAGCTGGCGGTCGATTTTGCTGACCACCACTGCCAGTGAATTACGACGACGGCTCTCGGCAACCGTTTCATTGATCCAGGATTGCCAGCGATGGATCTGTTCGTCGTTGCGGTAGCGGTTGAGAATTCGCGACAGGTTGCGGCCGGCGCTGCGCAGGTGCAATTTAGCCTGTTCCAGTTGCTTTTCGGTCAGGTCCAGCTTGCCGGCCTTGAGGCTGATCCGGCTTTGGGCCAGGGCCAATTCGCTGCGGGTCAGCTCCTTGCGGGCCACCCGGCCTTCGTTGATGGTGATGGTGAAATGACGGGCGGTCTGCACCTTGTCGCTCAGATCGTTATACAGTGCAGTCAAATCGTGGCTGCGGTTCTGGATCATGACCGAAAGTTCGGATTGAATGTCATGGCAATCGGCCAGAATGGCCCTGAAATCTTGAATGAATGGATCGTAGCGTCGAAACCAGATCCATTTCGCCAATTCCTGTTCCCAGCGGTTCATTACCTGACCGTAATCGCGTTGCAACTCTCGGCAACGTTCCGGCAGGTAACGAACCGCTTCGGAACTCCGGAGGGCGGCTGCAGCTGATTCAGCCGCAGCAAGCTCCGGGGGGATCTTCTTTGAACCGGCCCACAGCGTCAGGCCCACGGCCACGAGGAGTGATCCGATGAAGAACCAAATCGCCAGGTGGACGGTTCTTTTCTTCATAAACTACTTATTTCTTCTTGCCTTTCTTGGCTTCGATCTTCTCGATCGCGGCCTTGACCTGCTCGGAGATGGCGGTCACTTTCTCTTTGACGGCCGGGCAGGCGTCGCTGGCGCCGAAGAAATTCTCGGCATCGATCTGAGCCTGGGCGGCGGCGATGGCTTCATCCACACCAACCAGATCGGCCTTGAAGGCTTCGATCTCGGCCTGGGAATCTTTACCGGTGGGGGCGTTCTCGACCAGGACTTTGGTCTCGTCGACCAGGGTCTTGACTTCGGTCAGGGCGGCGATGGCGGCGTTCTTGGCTTCTTCTTTCTTGGCGGGAACGGCGGCCTTGAGGGTCTCGGCATCGGCCTTGATGGCGATCAGCAGATCCTTGGCTTCCTGGTTGGATTTGAACAGCTTGCCCGTGTTGGCTTTGGCCAGGTCCAGGGCGGCGGTCATCCGCTCGTTGAGCTTGCCGAGATCTTCGGCGCAGTAGGTGCTGGCGCCATCGGTGACGGCGGCTTCGATAGCGGTCTTGGCATCGTTGATTTCCTGGGTGGGCTCGGAAGCGCAGCCGACGAACAACAGCATGGTTACCAGGCTGATCATTAACAATCCGGTCAATCTTTTCATGTTAAACCTCCTTTTGGCTACATGATAAAATCGTAAATATATACACATATTTGTGTCTCATATATGGGGTTGGGTTTTTTGATGCTAGGAGCAACAGAAATGGGCCATTGATCCGTTCATGGATATTCACCGCAACTGGCTGTTCATGTTTTTTGACAACCAAGCGATATTATAGCACCTTAAACAAATCTTTCAAGAGGAAATGAAGAAAATCTGTTGCCAGCGGAGTTGAAGCGAGACCTGACCGGTAACGGTAGCGATTGTCGAAGTACGGGCCTTGACTTGTTTGTCAGTTGGTAATATAAGTAAATCATACGAGTAGTTGATATGGACGAAAAAGACAAATTGCAAAAAAATCGCAAAGACCGGATGACGCGCTTGTTGGAAGAATTGCGCAAAAATCCGCTGCTGTCCGACGAGCAGCTGGCCCTGCGCCTCGAAGTCAGCATCCATACCGTGCGTGCCGATCGTCGCAAGGCCGGGATACCCGAGGTGCGCCGCCGTGGCGGCGGCTTTGTCGACGGCCTGGTCACCGCAGTGCGAACTCTGTCCGAACAGGAGATTGTCGGAGAGGTCATCGACATGGAGATCGGCCGCAGCGGTATCTCGATCATGGAAACGACTCCGGATATGGCCCTCAACAATTCCGGTATCGTCCGTGGACACATCCTGTTCGCCCAGGCCAATTCGCTGGCCAACGCCATCATCGACGCCGACGTGTCGCTGACCGGAGAGGCCAGCGTCCGCTACCTGTATCCGCTGATCGCCGGTGAACGGGTAACGGCCAAAGCCCGCCTGGTCAAGTCGGGACGACGCCGGCAACAGGTGGATGTCATCCTGAAAACCCGGGAGCGGGTCGTGTTCAGCGGCACTTTTTATACCTACAAACTGAATCAGAAATTGGCGGCGTATTTCCGCGAGCGGAAAAGGCGCGGTCAGGAGGAAAAAGATAAATGAAACGCATTTTTTTGAAATCGATCGGCGCCTATGTGCCGGAACGCGTCCTGACCAATGCCGATTTCGAGCGCATGGTCGATACCAGCGACAGCTGGATACTGGAACGCACCGGGATCTCCGAACGCCGCCAGGCCCGCCAGGACGAATTCACCCATCACATGGCGGTGGCGGCGACGCGGCGCTGTCTGGACGGTCGGGCCGACAAGCCCGATCTGATCATCTCGTCGACCTGCACTCCCGGGCGGCTTTGCCCGTATCAGGCCAGTATCGTCGCCAACACCCTGAACCTGGATATCAAGGCCGGTTTCGATGTCAACGCCGCCTGTTCCGGTTTCCTGACCGGCCTGGCCATCGCCCGCGGCCTGATCGAGACCGGTGGGGACAGTTACCGAAACGTCTTGGTCACCGCCAGCGAGAAGATGACCCAGTACACCGATTACAGCGACCGCAACTCCTGCATCCTTTTCGGCGACGGCGCTGCCAGCCTGCTCATCTCCACCGAGGGCGACGGGCCGGAACTGGAACACGTCGAAATCGGCATCGACGCCTCGGGCAGTGAATTGGTCAACCTGGCCGCTCAGGACGGCAAGCACTATTTCGATCAGGACGGGCGCCGGGTATTCCGTTTCGCGGTGACGATCATGAACAGGATGCTCGATCGGCTGATGCAGGTATCGGGCATACAGGAAGGCGAGCCCTTCCATGTCGTCTTTCACCAGGCCAACCTGCGCATGATCCAGTCGGTGGCCGAAAGCCGGAAAATTCCGCTGGACCGTTTCGTCACCACCGTCGAGAAGTACGGCAACACTTCCTCGGCCTCCATCGGCCTGACTCTGGACAAGGCCTGGCATGAGGACCGCTTCGTCAAGGGCGAACGGATTTTCCTGATCGCGTTTGGCGGTGGCTTGAGCTGGGCCGCGGCCACCCTGCGCTGGTAGGGGACGACCTGGACCGATCCGGGGCAGCGATTCAGGATCCTGGTTCCTGACGGGCCATCACGGCGACGAATGTGGTGTCGCTGTCTTGCCAGGGGTTGCCGAACAGCTGCTGGGAGCGCAGGCGGAAGCGGGAGTCCTGCTCCAGAAACGAGGCGACCAGGTCTTCGTTCTCCTGGCAGAGCAGGCTGCAGGTGGCGTAGATCAGCAAGCCGCCGGGCCGCAGGGCGCCGGCAGCGACCGACAGCAGCTGCAGCTGCAATCGGGTCAGGCGGGTGATCCGCTCCGGATCGAAATCGAGTCGACCGTCGGGGTTGCGGCGCAGGGTGCCGCTGCCGCTGCAGGGGGCGTCGACCAGAATCCGGTCGAAGCCGTTACGCAGCGCCACCTCGCGGCCGAAATCGGGCAGTTCGTAGCCCGGCCAGGGCAGGGTGCGCAGGGAATTGCCCAGGTCGGCACGACGGGCCCGCAGGCGCAGCGCGTCCAGTTTTTTCTGATGGATATCGCTGGCGTACAGGGCGCCCTTGTTCTGCAGCAGAACGGCCATCTGCAGACTTTTGCCGCCGAATCCGGCGCAGGCGTCCCAGACGAAGAAACCGGGGTGGATGTCCACCGCCCGGCCGATCTCCTGACTGGCCAGATCCTGCATCTCGAACAAGCCGTTCTGGTAGGCGGCCAATTCGAACAGGCCGGTGCTTCCGGAAACCTGCAAGGCCTGTTCCCGTTCGCTGTGGATGGTGAGGCCTCTGGCCAGTAATTCCTGGCGGAGTTGGGGCATCTGTTCGAGGCGGTTGATGCGCAGCCAGGTCGGGGCGGGCTGCAGGTGACGGGTCAAAAAGAGGTCCAGCTCTTCCGTCTGCCAGCCGCTGCGCCGGACCCGTTCCGCCAGGGCCGGTGCGATCCCCGGCGGCAGTCCATGCCATAAAAGCCGTACCAGCGGGTCGCGGCAAGCGGTGCAGTGGCGGGATATCTCCGGCCAGATGCGACGCGCCCGGATGGAACGGTGTCGCGGTGTGGGCATGGGATCGGCGCCCGGATCGCCCAGGCCGATGCCGGAGCGGCGCAAGCGGAGCCAGAAGAAGAAATCCTCGGCCCGCATGCCGCTCAGGGCGGATTTGACCGCCGCCGGATCGTTCATCTCCTGCGCGAGTCGAGCGGCCAGTTCGGGCAGGGCGGTTTCCAGGTTCCGATTCCGGTCATGCGCGCAGTGGTCGAGGAGCCGTTCGCAGTACACCACGCACAGGGCGAGGCGGCAGGCATCCTGGAGCTGGCGGCCAAGCCAGAGTTTCTGGCGTTGGTTCAGTTTGGGCAGGGCGCGCAAACGGACGGCCAGCCAGCGGTCGAGCGGAACCCATTGCGGTTCGGACAGGAATTGCCGCCAGAGCTGATGGAGCGTGTCGTACAGAGGGTGATGAGTCGGGTTGGCAGCAGGGTCGCTACGGGGAGCTTTGTTCATGATTTCACTTTCCGGTCCGTTTTTTTTGACCGGCTCGGCTGACGGTACGGGGCCGACGGTCGATTTCGGGGAATTCGCAATGGATTCGGCGCAGGGCCTCGTCGGCCAACTGGCGGTTGGCCGGAAGATCGGGCTGGATCAGGGCGCGATGCATGCGTCGTTCGCGCGGATTGGCGGCGCGATAGACTTTTCTGTTGCCGACCGGGTCGACACCGGTGTAGTACATGGCCGTCGACCGGGTCATCGGGCTCGGCAGAAAATCCTGGACCTGTTCGGGGCGGATGCGCCGGCTTTTGAGGTAACCGGCCAGCCGGTAACTGGCCAGAAGGGTGGTGCCGGGGTGATCGGTGATCAGGTAATTGACGATATGGGTCTTCTTGCCGGCGGCGGTCACGGCGGCATGGAAGCGTTCGACGAAAGACTGGTAGCGCTCGAAACGGGGTTTGTTCATCAGGTCCAGCACTTCGGGATCGCTGTGTTCCGGGGCGACCTTGAGGATGCCGCTGATCTGGTGGCGGCAGAGCTGGGTCAGATACTCGTCGCTGCCTTTCTGCAGGAGCAGATCGTAGCGCAGCCCGCTGCCGACGAAGACATGCCGGACTGCGCCGACGGCCATGGCGGCCCGGTACAACCGGACCAGGGCGGCGTAATCGAGCTTGAGCCGCGGGCAGGGGCTGGGAACCAGGCAGGAGCGGTTCGAGCAGAAGTGACCGCTTTTCCACTTTTCACAGACGGCGCCGTACAGGTTGGCGGAAGGGCCGCCGATGTCGCTGATGGTGCCGTGGAAATCCGTTCGGGCGGCCATACGGCGGATCTCGCTCAGGATCGAAGCCGGCGAGCGGGACTGGACGATGCGGCCCTGGTGGAAGAACAGGGCGCAGAACGAACATTCCCCGCAGCAGCCGCGGTGCGAAGTGACCGAAAATCGCACCGTCTCCAGGGCCGGAACTCCGCCCTGCTGATCGTAAACGGGGTGCCAGTTTCGGCTGAAGGGCAGTTCGTAGACGGCGTCGAGCTCGGCTTGATTCAGCGGCGGCGGGGGCGGAGCGACCACCAGCCAGCGGTCCTGATGGGCCTGGACCAGAGTCAGAGCGGCCGCCGGCTCCATTTGGGCGCGGCTGATCCGGAAGGCCTCGTTGAAGGCCTGCTTGTCCCGGCTGACCTGTTCGCAGGACGGCAGGACGCGGACCTGGGGTCCGCTGGGCGGACACTGGCGGATCAGCGCCGTTCCCGGGATGCCGTCGAGCTGATCGACCTCGAGACCGCTTTGCAGACGCCTGGCGATTTCCAGCACGGCGTTTTCCCCCATGCCGTAGACCAGAATCTGGGCCCGGGCGTCCAGCAGGATCGAACGGCGCACGGCGTCGTCCCAGTAGTCGTAATGGGCCAGGCGGCGCAAACTGGCCTCGATGCCGCCCAGGACGATAACCGCCTCGTCTCCGTAGGCTTCGCGGATGCGGTTGGCGTAGACGTTCACGGCCCGGTCCGGACGCCGCCCGGCGTTCCGTCCGGGTGAATAATCGTCCTGACGGCGGCGCTGCTTGAGGGAGCTGTAATTGGCCACCATGGAATCGACGTTGCCGGCGCTGACTCCGAAGAAGAGTTTGGGGCGCCCCAGCAGCATGAAATCGCTTTTGTCGCGCCAATCGGGCTGGGCGATGACGCCGACCCGGTAGCCGTGCTTTTCCAGCCAGCGTCCGATCAGGGCGATGCCGAAAGCCGGGTGATCGACGTAGGCGTCGCCGCTGACCAGGATGATGTCGCATTGATTCCAGCCGCGACTACGCATCTCCTGACGGGACATGGGTAGAGGGAACGTTTCAGTGATCGGATTCATAATGTTATGGCCCATTATGGGGCGTGCCGATCAATTTGTCAACGTAAACCGGCGCTCATTCACCAAACTGCCGCAGAGCGAATTCCAGTAGTTTTTGCGTGTCGTGGGCGTCCGAGCCGCGGGTGCCGAATAAGGAGAAGCGTTTCGCCAGATCGCGGATTTCGGCGATGACGGCGGCTTCGGAGCGGCTGTCCGGGAATAATTTCGAGGAGCCTGCATAGGCGTATTCCACCTCCACTCCGTCGAGCCCCAGTCCGGTCAGTTCGGCCAGGGTAAGGTCCAGTTTGAGACCGTGCTCGACCGCCAGAAAGCCGGGGTGGGCCAGGACCGCCCGACCGCCGGCCCGGTGAACGAGCTCGATGGCCTGGCCGATGGGCAGTTTGGGGACGGTCACCTCGACTTGGATGTTTTCGCCGAGCCATTTCTGGGCCGCCCGATAGTCGGCGTCCCACAGGCCGGTCTGCAGCAGGCCGTGCACCAGGTGGGGCTTCATCAGGGTGTCCCTTTCCGGCAGGATGACCTTCTGCGGGTCGATGACGGTACGGCCGAAATGGTCGTTGATGGCCTCGATCTGCAGACCGACCCGCTGACGGCGTTTGCTCTGGGTATGAGTCAGGTGCCGGTTCAGGTCCGGGGCGTTCATATCGATACCGTAACCCAGCAGGTGGACCTCCAGGCCCCGGTAGTCCGTGTCCAGCTCGATGCCGCCGATCAGCTCCAGGCCCATGCCGGCGGCCAGGGCGAACAGGTCGGGGTGGAAATGACGGTAGGCGCCGACGGCGTCGTGATCGGTGATGGAAATCCGTTTCAGTCCGGCTTGCCGGGCGGCCCGGAGCATGTCGACGGCCGTGCAGGTCCCGTCGGAAACCGTGGTGTGCAGGTGAAGATCGCTGTGTTGAGTGTCCATGCGTCAGCATACCATATTTTCCCCGGTCGGGCCATGGTTGCGGCCGGAGTTGAAGTGGCGCCCGTTTTGCCGGTATAATCCGGGGCATGAGTCTGCTTTCCTCTTCGTTCATGCTGTTTCTGCTGATCTCTTGGACCGTTTTCCAGTTGTTGCCGGCCAGACTGCGCCCCTGGGCCCTGTTGACGGCCTCGCTGCTTTTCTACGGCAGCCAGGGTCTGCCGGCCCTGGCGGTGCTGGTCGGCGCTTCGAGTCTGGTCTGGCTGGGTTCACGCTGCCTGAACCATCGGTCGCAGCCGACGCGCCGCTGGCCGCTGCGTCTGTTGGGGGTCGTTTTGCCCCTGCTGATCCTGGCTGTTTTCAAATACAGCCGCTTGCTGGTCGAAACCTGCAACAGCCTGACCGGCAGCGTTCTGCCCCTGCCGAACTGGGCGGCGCCGATCGGAATTTCCTTTTTTCTCTTCAAACTGATCAGCCTGAGCCTGGACCAGCTGCGTGCCGACCGGCCCGAACGGTATTCGCTGCCCCAGGTGCTGTTGTATGCCGGCTTGTTTGCCCAGGTGCTGTCCGGGCCCATCGATCGGGTCAGGAGCCTCGTTCCCCAGCTCCGGGCGGCCAAACCGGCCGCAGCCGAGGACCTGAAAAACGGCCTGACCCGGATCGTCTGGGGGCTGTTCAAGAAGGTGGTGGTCGCCGACCGTCTGGCTCTGTTCGTCAACCCGGTCTTCGACAATCCGGTCCAGTACCACGGCCTGAACGTGCTTCTGGCCGTCTATTTCTATGCCGTGCAGATTTACTGCGATTTTTCCGGTTACTCGGACATGGCCATCGGGCTGTGCCGGCTGTTCGGCATCCGCTCGCTGGAAAACTTCGCCCGGCCCTACGGCAGTACCAGCCTGAGCGAGTTCTGGACCCGCTGGCACATGACCCTGTCCACCTGGTTGCGGGATTATCTGTTTTTGCCGATCTCCTACGCCATTCTGCCCCGTCAGGGGGACAGCCGCTGGCGCAATCCGCACAGCGCCTACGTGGGCGGCATCATCGCCACCATGCTGCTGGGCGGGTTGTGGCATGCGGCCTCCTGGACGATGATCGGCTGGGGCGGTCTGCACGGTGTGTATCTGGCCTGCGGGCATATCAGCAAAAAGTGGCGCAGACGTCTGTGGAAACAGGGCTCGCTGCACCGCTGGCAGCGTTTCCGTCCCTTGCTGGCCCGATTGCTCACTTTTCACCTGGTGGCCCTGGCCTGGGTGTTTTTCAAGGCTCCGGGGTTCGGGCAGGCCCTGAAGGTGCTGGGCAACATCAGCCTGGAACTCAGCGGCAGCGGCCTGTACCATCTGGCTTTCACCGCCCTGTTCCTGCTGGCCTTCCTCTTGCTGTCCCCCTGGCTGGACGATGAACAGGCGGCCGCCTCTTTTGCCGGCAAGGGACCGTTGCGGCTCATTGTCAGGCTGGGACTGCTGTTCATGATCACGCTGGTTTTCTCCGTGGATCAACACAATGAATTCATATACTTCAGTTTTTAAGAGACCCTGGCTGCGCATCCCGGCCCTGATCGCTGCGCTGCTGATTTGCCTGTTTCTGCTCGACCGCGCCCTGTACCTGATCTTGGCCGCCCTGGCCGACGGCTTCTACGGCCGCTCGGAAGTGGGCGTGGACGGTCTGGGCCGGACCGAATTCGTGCGGCCGGGATTTTACAGTACCCTGATCGCCGGAAGCTCGCGGGCCAAGGAAGCGGTCATGCCCCTGTACCTGTACGACCATCTGGGAATCAAGGCCCTCAACACGGCCAGTCCGGGGCGTTACCCGCGCTATCATTACCATGCCTACCGGCGTTTCCGAGAGCAGAACGGCGTGCCGGCGCTCTACATCTACGGCCTGGATTACTTCACCTTCGGCAAAGAATCCAACGAACAGCAGCTGCAGGGACTGCTGGGCGGGCAGAAAGAAAGGAAAACCTGGAGGATCGCCGCCATGAATAATCCGGCCTCGCCGGTGTGGAGCCGCCTTTCTTATGTCTACCGGGCCAAGAAGGATATCGACGCCTTCTGGATCGACCTGCTGGACTACTGTTCTTTCCGCTTTCCGCTGATCGAGAAACGCGAGCTGACTCCCGGGGGGGTATCGCGCTACAAAGGCCTGTACGGTACGGTGCCGCGCGACAGCCAGTTGCGACCGGCGAGCTGGCAGAAGGCCGCCTACGACCATCTGCCCGGAGCGGAGGGCGAATATTTCCTTAAACTGCTCGAGGAACTGCGTCGCGACAGGGTGCTGGTCATCCTGCTGGTCCTGCCGGAGTACATCGCCGTCTACGAGACCAATTGCGAGCACGAAAAACAGCTGGCCGAACTGGACAGCCTGGAAAAGCGTTTCATGAACCTGTTCGTGCTCGATTACAACGACCCGCGGCGTTTCGAACTGGACAACCCGGCCCTGTTCGCCGACGGTCGCTGGGGCGAGCGCATTTCGCACCTGTCCGTTTTCGGAGCCGAACGGCTGGGGCAGATGCTGGCCGCCGATATCCCGCGTCTGCGGGAAGAATTGCGTCGACGCAGGGGCGAATGATCTGGCCGGTGGGCTAAAAAACAATCTTTGTTTATAGCCTGTTTCGGTTAAATTTTTCTGTGCATTCCGTAGAAAAGTCCATCCAGCAAGGTTTCCCGAGGCCCCGTTGGCCATTTATCCACAGGAAAAGTGGAAGATTCGCCCAGATGGTGCGGCTTGTAAATTTCGGGCCGCTGCCGTACACTGACCCATTGCGGATCGGCTCCCTCCGGGGGGCTGCGGAGGATTCATGAAGAAACTGGTTCTGACGGTGCTGGCCTTGCTGGCCATGGCTCTTCACGCCGAAGTGCGGGTGTTGCGGACACCCGATGTCAACGGGGATCTGGTGGTCTTTTCGTACGCCGGCGATATCTGGTCGGTAGCGGCCGAGGGCGGTCGGGCGAGCCGACTGAGCTCGCATCCCGGCCTCGAACTGTTCCCCAAGATCTCCCCCGACGGGCAATGGATCGCCTTTTCGGGTGAATACGGCGGCAACCGCCAGATATTCGTCATGCCCAGCCGCGGCGGCCAGCCCAAACAGCTGACCTGGTACAACGACGTCGGGGTCATGCCGCCGCGCGGTGGCTACGACCACGTCACCCTGGACTGGACCCCCGACAGCCGGTCCGTTCTCTTCCGGGGCAACCGCACGCCGTTCGGCGACCGGGAAGGTAAATACTTCCTGGTGGACATCGCCGGCGGTCTGGAGCGGTCGCTACCCATCACCGAGGGCGGAATCGGTTCCTTTTCCCCGGACGGGCGGCAGATCTGCTTCGCCCCCATCGGCCGGGAGTTCCGAACCTGGAAACGGTACAAGGGCGGCCGGGCGGCCGATGTCTGGACTTTCGACCTCGACAGGCTCAGCGCCCGTAAAATCACCGATTTCCCGGGCACCGACCACCAGCCGATCTGGCAGGGGGACAAGATCTACTACGTCAGCGATCAGGACCTGGTGCTCAACCTGTGGAGCCATGACCTGTCCAGCGGCAAGAACGAGCAGCTGACCCGTTTTCGTGACTACGACGTGCTCTGGCCCTCGGGCCAGAACGGCCGGATCGTCTTCGAACAGGGCGGCCGCATCCACCTGTTCGACCTGGAGAAAAACGTCTGCCGGCAACTGACCGTCGAATTGCCCTACGACCATCCCAACCTTTTGCCCCAGGTGCGCTCCGTGGTCGATTTCATCGAGGATGCCGTATTGTCCCCGACCGGAAAGGAAGTGGTATTTTCCGCCCGCGGCGATCTCTATTCCGTCCCCGTCGAAAAGGGCGAGATCAAGACCTTGACCCGCAGCTCCGGTTTGCGCGAGATGAGTCCGGCCTGGTCGCCGGACGGCCGCTATCTGGCCTATTACTCGGACGAGAGCGGGGAATACGAGATCTACCTGCTGGATCGGCAGCAGCAGACCACCCGGCAGCTGACCCGCAACAGCCGGCGCTGGCGCTATCCGGCGGTCTGGTCGCCGAACGGTCGCCTGCTGGCCTACGCCGACCGGGAGCAGAGACTGATGGTTCTCGACATCGCCGACGGCCGCGAGACGGTGGCCGACCAGGCGCTGGCCAACGATTTCTTCGATTACCGCTGGTCGCCGGATTCGACCTGGCTCTGCTACACCAAGAACGCCGCCAACGGCAACGGTAATGTCTGGCTCTACGAGCTGGCCAGCAAGCGGTCCTTCCCGGTGACCGAAGATACCTACGGGGACAGCGAGCCGGTTTTTTCGGCCTGCGGCAAATACCTGTTCTTCATTTCCCAGCGGGACTTCAACCTGCGTTTTTCCTCCTTCGAATTCGATTACCATTACGGCGACGGCGCCCGAATTTACGCTTTGGCCCTGCAGGCCGGCGCTGGGCTCCTGCCCAGAGAGGAAGAGCGCGAGCCTCTGCCAAATGCCGCTGCGGCCGCCAAGACCGGCAGCGGCAAGGTTGCGGCCGCCGTGACGGTGACCGTCAACGAAGCGGGTATCATGAACCGGGTGGAGGCCCTGCCCCTGCCACCGGCAAATTACAACAGCCTGCAGGTCGTTCCCGACGGTCTGCTCTACCGCAGGGATCAGTCGCTCATGCTGTTCTCCCTGGCCAAACGCAAAGAGGAGAAGGTCATCGACGGGGTGCGTCTGGTCGACCTCTCCGGAGACGGCAAACAGATGCTGTTTGCCCGTGACCGGGCGTACGGAGTCTGTCCGGTCGCACCCGGGCAGAGCGGAGAGAAGACATTGAACCTGTCGGGCCTGCGCCAGAACATCGAACCGCTCAGGGAGTGGTTGCAGATCTTTCGTGACGGCTGGCGCATCTACCGGGACTGGTTCTACGTCAAGAACCTGCACGGCGTCGATTGGCCGGGACTGTACGAGAAATACCTGCCGCTGGTCCATGGCATCAGCCACCGGGCCGACCTGGACTACATCTTCGGCGAGATGCTGGCCGAGACCAATGTCGGCCACGCCTACGTCAACTGGGGCGATTTTCCCCGGGTCGAACGGGTCGAGAACGGTCTGCTCGGCGCCGACCTGATCGCGGAAGGCAAACTCTACCGAATCCGCAAGATATACCCGGGTGAAAACTGGCAGGGCCGTACGCGTTCGCCCCTGACCGAGGCCGGTGTCGACGTTCGCGAAGGGGATTTCATCCTGAGCATCAACGGACAGGAACTGACGACGGCCGACAACCCCTACCGTCTGCTGGTCGACCGGGCCGGCAAGGACACCGAGATCGTGGTTTCGTCCCGCGCCGACGGGGCCATGCCGCGGAAAAACCGGATCGTTCCGCTGTCCAGTGAACTGGAACTGTTTTACCTGAACTGGGTCAACGAACGCCGGGCCATGGTGGATCGCCTGTCCGCCGGCCGTATCGGCTACTTCCATCTGCCCAACACGGCCGTCGAGGGCAACCGCGAACTGTTCAAAGGCATGTACGCCTATCACCACAAACCGGCCCTGATCATCGACGATCGCTACAACGGCGGCGGCTTCATTCCGGTGGTCATGACCGAGCTGCTCAGCCGTCGGCCGATGAATTACTGGCTGAGGGCCGGTTTGCAGCTGCAGAAAGATCCGGGGATCGCCCACGATGGTCCCAAGGCCATGCTCATCAACCACTATTCCTCCTCCGGCGGCGATGCCCTGCCCTATTATTTCCGGAAATCCGGCCTGGGACCCCTGATCGGCACCCGTACCTGGGGCGGTTTGGTGGGCATCGCCTACAACCCCGGTTTCGTCGACGGCGGATCCTTCAACGTGCCCAGCTTCGGTTTCGTGGACGGCGATGGCGAACTGGCCGTCGAAGGGGTCGGCGTCCCGCCGGATATCGAGGTGGTCGACAGTCCGGACCTGCTGGCCAAAGGGCAGGACCCGACCTTGCAGAAGGCCGTCGAATGGCTGCTGGCGGAACTGGAGAAAAAGCCGCCCAAGCAGGTGGACAAACCGGCAGAACCCGACCGTTCCAAGTGGATCGAAAAGGAGATCCCCTGAAGCCATGGTGCTGGGACTGGGGATCGATCTGGTCGAAGTGGCCCGCATCGGACGGGCCATCGACCGCCAGGACGGACTGTGCGAGCGACTCTTCTGTCCGGCCGAAATCGCCTACTGCCGCGGGAAACGTCACCCGGAAATTCATTTCGCCGCCCGCTTCGCCGCCAAGGAGGCCTTCCTCAAGGCCCTGGGCACCGGGTTGCGCGGCCGCATGAACTGGCTGGAAATGGAGATCGTGCCCGACGAGCTGGGCCGGCCCCTGCTCGAGCTCCGCGGCGAGTGTCTGGCGGTGCTGCAGCGTCTGGGCGGTAAACGGACTCTGCTGTCCATCACCCATCAGGACCAGGCGGCGGCCGCCGTGGTGGTGATCGAAGGCTGAAACCGGTTTGCGGCCAGTTGTTTCCGGGCTTTTCTTAAGGTACAATACAAGCCGGAAACGCGACGCCTCCGCTGAGGCGTAGCATTGGAGCGTGTAATGAGAACATTCAGCGTGAAGTCGAAGATCTGTGACGATGTGGCCTGCCTGTACCTGAAAGGTCATCTGGACGCCCACCATGTCGACCGCTTCGAGAAAGAGATGGTCAAAACCATCGGTAACGGTCTGGTCAAGATCATCATCAACGGCCAGCAGCTCTCATACATCAGCTCTGCCGGCATGGGCATCATCATGGGCTACCTGGACGAGGTGCGCGAAAAAGGGGGCGATATCAAACTGTGCGAACTGAACACCCAGGTCTACGAGATTTTCGACCTGGTCGGTTTCACCGATATATACGAATTTCTGAAGGACGAGGCGGAAGCGATGGAGCGATTCAAGGATGTTTCCGCAAAAGCCTGATCTGGCCATCCGGATTCCGCCCAAGACGGAACTGCTGCGCATGGTGGTCGAACTGACCAAACACCTGGCGACCATCAATTCTTTCGACCCGTCGCAGGCCCAGAAGATCGCCCTGGCCGTCGACGAGGCCATCACCAACGTCATCAAGCATTCCTACGAGGGCAACATCGAGGAGCCGGTGGCCGTTGAGTTCTACAGCGCCCAAAACGGTTTGAAGATCCGGATTCTGTTTCATGGCGTTCCGCCGCACCCGACCCTCAACCAGGTCGATCTCAAACAGATGATCCGCGACAAACGCAAGGGCGGCCTGGGTGTGGAACTGATGCGCCGCATCATGGACACGGTCGAGTATTCGACCCGCAAGGGCATAAACTGCTGCGAAATGGTCAAATGGAATCACCCGCTCTAGAATCTCTGCAGCGGGCGCTGCGCTTCAAGGACGTCCAGTTGGCCGATCTCTACGAATTCTCTTCCACCCTGCACGCCTCTCTGGACCTGGAACAGATCCTGCGGGTGTTCGCCTCCACCCTGATGGGGCAGATGGGGATATCGCGGCTCGTCTTCTGGCATCCGGGACACCGGTTCATGCGCGTGCGCGGCTGCCGGCTCGAAGACGCCGAGAAAACCGTCTTGCAGAATCACCTGGAGTATTGCCAATCGCTGGCCATGCCCATCCGGGTCGACGAGCTGGCCGCATCTCACGCCGATCTGCACCGGATGCTCTGTCAGCACCAGCTGGTCACTCTGTTGCGCATCGAGCACGGCAGCAGCCGGGCCTACCTGCTCCTGGGCAAACGGTTCAACCGCGAGGCCCTCGACGCCCAGGCCAGCGATTACGTCGTCTTTCTGGCCCGTTTCGCCCTGATCGCCATCGAGAACGCGGTAATGGTCGAGCAGCTGATCGAGACCCGGCGCATGGAACACGAGATGCAGATCGCCCGCAACCTGCAGCGTTCGCTGCTGCCGCAGAAGATGCCGGCCTTCGAGCATTTCGAACTGGCAGTGGCCTACGATCCCATCTACGAGGTGGGCGGCGACTATTACGATGTCCTGAAGGCTCAGGATGGCAAGACTCCGCTGCTGGTGGCCGATGTCGAGGGCAAGGGCCTGTCGGCGGCGCTGCTGGCCGCGTCCAGTCAGGCCACGCTCAACGCTCTCAGCCAGCTCTATTTCTTCGACGCCGGCCGCTTCATGACCAAAGCCAACCAGCTGTTCTGCCAATTCACCAGAAATTCCCGGTTCATCACCCTGTTCTGGATGCTGGTCGATGATGCCGCCCGGCGCGTGGTCTCGGTCAACGCCGGGCATGTGGCGCCGCTACTGGTCCGTGCCGGCGGGGTCGAACGTCTGGAAAAAGGCGGCATGTTCACCGGTTTCATGGAACATGCCGACTACGAAATGGAAGAGCATGAACTGGCGAACGGAGACCTGATCGTCGTCTTCACCGACGGGGTCAGCGAGGCGCCAAACGCCGCCGGAGAGGAATTCGGCGAACAGCGTCTGGCCGAGTTGGCGGCCGGGCTGTGGGGCAAAAACGCCCGGGAAGCGGTGACCGCAATCCGGGAGCGGATCGACGCCTTTTCCGGCGGTCAGCGCAAGAGCGACGATTTCACCTTGCTGGTTTTGAGCTGCAGGGGCTGAAAAGTACGCAAGGGACTTAAGGGACAAAAGGGACGCTGAGGTTTACAACGAGCTCTTGTCTGGAATGGGGGGAGCAGGTGCGGTGTTCCGGTTTTCTGGGATATCAACAAAATATTTGCATTGATCAACAAAACAGTAGGGTCTGCTCTATGGTATTTATTGGCCCGGAACGGCCGCTTCAGTCCCATCCGGTGCAATCCTCTTTGCCCAACCGGCTTCCGGCCGCGGTTGGCTTCAGTCGGTCTGCGGCAATGTCTAAAGCTCGCGCCTGCGCATGACCAGTCCGGCCATCAGGTAGAAACCGGCGGCCACGAACAGGGTGACGGTGAAGTTGGTGTTGGTGGCCAGAATGACGGCCATCACCGAGGCGATGACCGTGGCGAACGAATTGGCGCCCCAGGCCCAGCCGATCATGAGCGGGTTGTGGTTGCCCAGAAAACGCATGCCGATCGGGAAGAACATGCCCATCGGCAGGCCGAGCATGGAAATGATCAGCAGGCTGATCAGAAAGCGGACGGGCCAGCTGAAATGGATCAGCGAGTAGACCAGCTCGAACATGAACAGGCTGGTCAGGACGATCAGCGCGGCGATGATCAGGGACAGCACCAGCAGGGTCCGGTTCTTGAGCAGCCGTTCCACCTTCTGGGACAAGAGGCTGCCGATGCCCGATGAGACCAGCAACGAAAAGATGATCACCGAGATGGAATAGGCCGGGTTGCCCAGGTAGAGCTGGAATACCTTGATGAGGATGATTTCGGTGACCATGTAGGCCAGACCGATGCAGAAGAAGTACAGGATGGCCCGGTGTTCCATCTTCTGACCCCGGCTCTTTTTGAACAGCGGGATGAAGATGAACAGCAGCGAGAACAAGATGGCGATGCCCAGGATGGACAGGTAGACGCTGTTGGAGTAGACCCGGTTGCGTTCGATGAATTCGCGGCCGTAATCGCCGCTGATCCAGTTGTTCTTGAAGGTGAACTGGCCGATCTTGTTGGGCTGGTTGAAGTACGGGGAGTTGTCGCGCACCGGCTTGATGTTGACCGACGACTCGGCGAGCACTTTTTTGTATTCCGGTCCGGCCAGGCGGCCGTAGAGGTTGTCCTGCGGCTTATAGGGGTGATGGACGATTTCCCACTTGTCGTTTTCGTTCGGACTGCCGGCGTAGCGTTGGGAAAAGCGGGTCAGGGTGTCGATGTCCGAATCCGTGAACTCGCCTTTTTTCAGGAAGAAGTAGTTGAAGCCCAGTTTGTGCTGGACGACGAAGATATTTTTGTCCGGCTGGGGAATCTTGAGCTCGCGCAGGGCCTGCATGGCCGTACTGAACATACGCTCGCCGTTGATGTGCACGATGGCCAGAAAGCCGTCGTCGTTGAGATGGTTCCAGTAATCGATGAAACTCTCCACGGTGTAGATGTAGGTCTCGGCGATGCTGAGGCCGCCGGAGAGCAGGGCGTCGGTGTTGTGGGAGTTGATCATGTGAATGACGTCGAAGCTGCGGTCGAGGCGGCGCAGCACGCTGCGGCCCTCGTCGTTGATCAGGTGCACGCCCTTCTGGGTGAACAGGTGGCCCAGAAACGGGGCGTAATCCTCGCGGACCAGACGGCAGATTTCCGGGTCCATCTCCACGGCCACGACGTTCTTGAAGCCGTTGGTCAGGGCGCAGAACACCTCGTAGCCGCCGGCCGAACCGATGATGAAGGCCGAACCGCCCTTGCGGGCCAGCTGGTAGGGCATCGATTCGTGCACGAACTGCACCGGCGCGTACTTGGCGATCGGTTGGGTGATGTTGAACAGCGGCGATTCCATCGAGCCGCCGTCGATCCAGATGATGTCCTTGCCGGGCATCTGTGGAGCGACGTCGATCTTGTTGATCGGGCTCCATTTGCTGTGTTTGATCAGCTTGTTGTGGTAATGAAACAGGTAGCCGCGTTTCTCCATCTTGGGCACGATGGGGAAGACGGATTCGGAGAACAGGGCGAGGACGACGAAGACGGCGATCATGCCCAGAGCGGCCAGACTGCGGGCGACGGTTTTCCGGACACCGATCAGAAACCAGGTCAGTCCGAACATGGCGCACAGGACGAGGATGGTGCGGGTCGGTCCCAGACCGGTGATCAGCGGGATGACGGCCAGGCCGCCCAGGCCGGCGCCGACCAGGTCGACGAAGTAGAGCTTGCCGATCTGTTCGGAGTACAGGGTGAAGATCAGAGCCAGAGCCGTTCCGGCCAGAAAGAAGGGAACGATGAGGACGGCGCAGTTGAGGATCAGCAGCAACAGATTGCTCGGCGGCGAGAAGAGCTTGAGAAAATCGACGGTGGCGGTCAGGTTGATCTTGTAGATGACCGGCAGGCTGAGGGCCATGGCGAAAAAGATCTTTTCGAGCAGGAGGATCGATTTCTCGTCTTTGGCGAAACTTTTCTGGGAAACGTAGAAGCCGCTCAGACCGTAGCCGAACATGGCCAGAGAGATCATCAGGAAGGCGAACTGGCTGCTGTATACCAGCGAGAAGACCCGGGTGTAGAGGATTTCGATGACCACGGTGCTCAGGGTGGTGACAAAGATGGCCAGCAGTATCTTGAAACGGTTCATGATTCACCTACAAATTGCCGGTACAGACCTTAAAAAGCGACTTTCCGACAGCTCGAACTGGATTGGCTTCCCATTATAAACGAAGAGAC
Source organism: uncultured Clostridia bacterium (assembly GCA_964465065.1). GTDB lineage: Bacteria > Acidobacteriota > Aminicenantia > UBA2199 > UBA2199 > CAYMND01. Next base: position 34,925 of record CAYXHZ010000009.1, on the reverse strand, counting down.
TGCGGCGATCAAGGGTGACGGGTGGGCTATGGCTGCCGCAGCGCCGTTTATTCCTGATTTATTCGGTTCCTGTCCGCTGCTGCGTTGGCAGGCGATGCACTCGCAGTCTCTTTTTTCCGGAGAGAGCTCGCCGTAAACCTGAGGTCTCTTTCGTCCTTTATGTCCCTTAAGTTCATTATTCTTCTTTAACTGTAAACAAAAATACGAAATAATTCGTATAACCTGTTGACAAATTCGGAATTTGGACTTATAAGAGATGTACGAATCGATTCGTAGTTAAGGAGTTCTCATGAATCTGGAATGGAGTCGCAAGCCGACCGAGGGCGAACTCGAGATCCTGCAGGTGCTGTGGCGCCGGGGGCCGGTCACGGTCCGGGAAGTGTTCGAGGAGTTGAAGCAACGCAAGGATGTCGGCTACACCACCGTGTTGAAACTGATGCAGATCATGCACGAAAAGGGCTTGCTGCGGCGAGACACCACCAGTCGCAGCCACCTGTACGACGCGGTCATTTCCGAACGGGAGGCCCAGCGCTTCCTGGTCGACCGCATTCTGGACACGGCCTTCGGCGGCTCGGCCTTCAAACTGGTGATGCAGGCGTTGGACCATCATCAAACCAGCGACCGGGATCTGGCGGAAATCCGGGCCTATCTCGATCGAAAAAAAGGAGAACGATCATGAACTGGATGACATCATTTTTGCCATTGTCCACCGCCCAGGTTCTGGGTTGGACCCTGATCCATTCGTTGTGGCAGGCCGGCCTGCTGGCGGCCGCCTTCGGCCTGTTTCAAGCCTTTCCGGCCAGAATCAAGGCCGCCTTGAGCTACGGAGCCGTCCTGCTGACAGTCGGTTTGGCCGTGGCCACTTTCTGCTGGCAGCTGAATTCCCTGCCGGCCGGGACTCCGCCCGGCCAGTATTCCAGCCGCGTGGAAACTCTGACCGCCGATTTTACTGCAGCGTCGGCGCCGACAGCGAATTCTGCAATCGATTCCCTTTACGGCCTGCTGAGCGGACAGATGCCGGTCATCGTCTGGCTGTGGCTGTTGGGGGTGGTCGTGGCCACGGTCCGTCTGGGTGGCAGCGTTCATCAGCTCCACCGTCTGCGCCGTGACCGTCACAGCGCTCTGCCCGCGTTTCTTCACGACCGTCTGCACGATCTGCAGCGCCGTTTCGCCCTGAGCCGTCCGGTGCAGCTGCTGGGCAGCCGGCGCATCAGCTCGCCGATCGTTTTCGGTCACCTGCGCCCGGTCATCCTGTTCCCGATCACCCTGCTGAGTTCGGTTCCGGCCGATCAGGTCGAGGCCCTGCTCGCCCATGAGCTGGCCCACATCAAGCGTCACGATTATTTGCTCAATCTGCTGCTGCGCATGATCCGGACCCTGTTCTTTTTCAACCCCGGCCTGCTGTGGCTGGCCAGGTCCTGGGAAACCGAGCGGGAGTACCACTGCGATCGCCTGACCACCGAGATCGGCGTCAAAGCGCACAGCCTGGCTCAGGCCCTTCTCGGGATCCGCGAGAAGCAGCTGGCCTGGCTGAGTCTGACTCCGGCGGCGCTGGGGCGGGGAGCGCTGCGCGAGCGAATCCAGCGCATCTTCGGCGATCCGGTCCGTCATCGCCTCCATGCCGGTGCCGGGCTGCCGCTGCTGCTGAGCACCCTGATCGCCGTTCTGTGCCTGCTGGGTACACCCTTGAAAACAACGGCTTCGGAAGCCCTGTTCGGATTGGATCCGCTGTACTTGCAGGACGAACCGGCCGAAGTAACTCCACCCCGTCTGACTGTCGTCGACAAGGATCTGAAGACCCTGACCGACAGAATCGAGACCCTGCGCCTGCAAATCGAGAAGCTGCGCAGAAAACCCGCCGATCCGGCCCGGAACGTCGAACTGAGCCGATTGGAGAAGCAGTTTGACGTGTTGGCCAAAACCCTGGTGGCCCGAATACCCGAATTGTCGCTGTTGCCGCCGCCGGTTTCCGTGCCCGAACCCGCCGAACCGCCGGCGCCGCCGACACGGCTGGACGAGGAACAGAAACGGCTCGAACGGATTCAGGAGCTGCAAAAGAGAGAGTTGGCCGAGCTGAGCGAGCAGCAGGCCCGGATGCAGGCGGCTCAGCAGGCCGAGGCCAACCATCTGCAGGAAGAGCTGGAACGATCCGAGAAGGAAGTACTGGTAAAACAAAGGGAAGA
>CAYXHZ010000009.1:8104-32642 GCA_964465065.1 uncultured Clostridia bacterium | reverse complement strand
AATTGAATGAGGAGCAGGAGCGGTGGAAGAAAATTGAAGCCGACTTGTCCGACTACCTGCTGCAGCACAAGCTGATCCGTACGGCCAAAGGTCTGGACATCGAAATCCGCCGCGACCGGGTGACGCTGGCGGGCAAGCCGCTCGGCGAACCCCATCGTCAGGCCGTATTGAATATCGTCGCGGCCGCTCTGGGTAAGGAGTTGGCCGGCGCCAAAAAAATCGTCATCAACCAACGCTGAATTCGCCATACCGGCGGGGGGTGGTGCCCCCGCCGGGAACCTCAATCCAAAGGCAATTTGATCTGGAACAAGGTCCCCTCGCCCGGGGCGCTGTGCAGGGTGATGCTGCCCCGGTACAGATCGACGATCTTGCGCATGATCGACAGACCCAGGCCGCTGCCCATGATGTTCTTGGTCTTCTGGTTCTTGATGCGCACGAACTCGCCGAACAATTTTTTCTGTTCGCTGTCGTCCATGCCGATGCCGGTGTCGCGGCAGCTGATGATCAGCTGTCCGCCCTGACGCTGGATGGACAGGTCCACCTGGCCTTGGGGGACATTGTACTTGATGGCGTTGCTGATCAGGTTGCCCAGAACGATCTCCATTTCGCCGCGGTCGGCGGTGAACGGCAGGGACTCCGGGGCGATCAGCGAGATTTTGACCTGATGCTGCTGGGCCATGGGGATGTAGTTTTCCACCGTGTCGTGGGCGATCTGGGTCAGGTTGACTTCGCCCAGCTGGCGCACGCGTTGCCCGGATTCGATACGGGTCAGGTCCAGCAGGTCGCTGATCATTTTCTTCATGCCGTCGATGCGGCCCAGCGAGCGGTCCACCATCGGCAGGTAATTCTGGATCTCCGGCCCGGCCAGCTTTTCGCTCATCATGTTCAGGTACCCTTCCACGGCGGCCAGCGGGGCTTTCATCTCGTGGGCGATGACCGAGATGAACTGGAAGCGCAGCTGTTTCTTCTCTTCGGCGTGTTCCCGGGCCCGGCGCTGCATGAGGGCCTGTTTGGCGGCCTTGAGGATCTCCTGCTGGAGCTCGTCGCCGTCCAGCGGCAGAAAGATCAGCGACGACGCGCCGCTGCGTATCATGCGGATGACCCGTTCGGTGTCGTGGTCGGAAACCATCTGGATGATGCCCGGATGGTTGGGAATTTCACTGATGCTTTTCAGGATGACGAGACATTCCTCATCCGGCAGATTGTCTGCCAGGATGAGGATGTCCGGAGGAATTTTCAAAAAAAGGCGTTGTCCCTGGTTCCAGGTGCTGGCCATTTCCATGGCCAGCTGGAACTGGTCTTCGCCGCCGGTCGGCTGGTAACTGATGTTGCGCAGGGTCCGCTTGATCAGCCGGCGGTTTTCGACGTCGGCATCGATGAGCAGGACCCTCAGCTCGACCATGGCGCTCTACCCGTGACGAATTAACTGAGCAGGCGTTCCACTTCGCCGATCAGCTGTTCGGGGCGGACGCCCTTGGCCATGAAGGAATCGGCCTTGATCCAGGAACGTTCGCTCTTGTCGCTGGTGTCGAAGTGCATGCCGGTCTGGCTGGTGACCGCCGAGATGATGATCACCGGGATGGCCGGGTCCATCTTCTTGATCAGGTGGCTGAGTATGAAGCCGCTGTCCATGTTTTCCATCATCAGGTCCAGGATGGCCAGGTCGGGACGCTGCGTGTTCAGCAGCTCCTTGGCGGCGGCCTCGCCGTCGGCCTTCAGGGTCTTGAAACCCGCATTCTGCAGAATCATGCAGGTCTGTTCCAGAATGTCGATGTCGTCATCGACCACCAATATCGTGGTTTTATCTCTGTTCATCTTGTTCTCCTTAATATATCCGCTGTTTGTGGCCATTGTAGCACATTACAGCAGAATGTCCCGCTCCGTGTAGTGGGTGTGCAGCAGCTCGTGGCTCTTGTGGCTGAGAGGTTTGCCCAGGTATTCGGCGTAGATGCGTTTGATGTCGGGGTTCTGGTGGGAAGTGCGCAGGGTCTCCTGGGAATCGAGCTTGTAGAGCGCTTTCAGGCGGGCCTTGATGCGTTCCGGATCGGTTTGGATCGGCTGGCCGCCGCCGGCGATACAGCCGCCGGGGCAGGTCATGACTTCGATGAAGTGCAGGTCCTTGCGTCCGGCCTTGATCTGTTCCATCAGCTTTCCGGCGTTGGCCAGGCCGCTGACGACCGCCACACCGATTTCCATGCCGTTGATGTTCAGTTTGGCTTCCTTGATCCCGTCCAGGCCGCGTACCGGGGTGATTTTGAGATCGTCCATCTCTTTGCCGGTGAGCAGGACATGAGCGGTTCGCAGGGCCGCCTCCATGACGCCGCCGCTGCCGCCGAACAGTTTACCGGCGGTACTGCGGGTGCCGAACGGGTTGTCGGCGCCATCGGGTTCCAGATCGCGCAGATCGATGCCGTACTGTTTGATCAGACGGGCCAGTTCACGGGTGGTCAGTACGGCGTCGATGTCCGGGATGCCGTTTCGGCCCATTTCGGGACGGTCGGCCTCGAACTTCTTGGCGGTACAGGGCATGATCGACACCGAAAAGATCTTCTTGGGATCGATACCCTGGGTCTCGGCGTAGAAGGATTTGATCAGGGCGCCCATCATCATCTGCGGGCTCTTGCAGCTGGAGACATTGGGCAGCAGGCTGGGGTGGAACTGTTCCACGTATTTGACCCATCCCGGCGAGCAGGAGGTCATCATCGGCAGAACGCCGCCGTTCTGGATGCGGTCCACCAGTTCGGAGCCTTCCTCCATGATGGTCAGGTCGGCCGAAAAGCTGGTGTCGAAGACGCGGTCGAAACCGAGATGACGCAAGGCGGTGGTCATGGCACCGCAGACATCCTTGCCGGGGTCGATACCGAACTCTTCGGCGATACTGATGGAAATACTGGGCGCATGCTGGACCACGACGAATTTGTCAGGGTTGTTGAGGGCGTCGATGACCCGTTTGATATGGCTCTGCTCACGCAGGGCGCCGGTGGGACAGACCATGATGCACTGGCCGCAGTTGATGCAGCTGGACAGGTTCAATCCGCGTTCGAAGGCCGAGCCGACCCGGGCCTTGCTGCCGCGGCCGACGAAATCGATGGCCGCCACGCCCTGGATTTCCTCGCAGGCGCGCACGCATTTGCCGCACAGGATGCATTTCTCGGGGTCGCGGACCAGGGACGGGCTGGACACGTCCAGATCGTACTGGTTCTTCTGACCCTTGAAGCGGCGCTCGCGCACACCGTACTCGACGGCCAGGCGGCTGAGTTCGCAGCTGTCGTTGCGTTCGCAGTACAGGCAGTCGTCGGGGTGATTGGAGAGCAGCAGCTCGATGATGGTCTTGCGGGCGGCGACGGCGCGCGGGGAGTGGGTCTTGATCTTCATGCCGTCGCTGACCGGGTAGGAACAGCTCGGGATCAGGCCGCGGAAGCCTTCGACCTCGACCGAGCAGATGCGGCAGGCGCCGCTGGGGATGAGCCCTTCCATGTGGCACAGGGTGGGGACGCGGATCCCGGCCCGTTTCAGGGCGGACAATATGGTTTCGCCCTTCTGGGCGTTAATCGCTTTACCGTTGACTTCGATGGTCATCATCTTGATCTCCTAAATTGTCAGGCGGTTACAACCGCGTTGAAACGGCAGGTGGACAGGCAGGCGCCACAGCCGATGCACTTGTCGGGAATGATGTAGTGCGGAGCTTTGGCCGTGCCCATGATGGCCTGGGACGGGCATTTGCGGGCGCAAGCCGTGCAACCGATACACTTTTCGGCGTCGATGGAGTAGCTGACCAGTTCGGTGCAGGCCTTGGCCGGGCAGCGCCGTTCGTAGATATGGGCCTCGTACTCGTGACGGAACCAGCGCAGGGTGCTCAGAACGGGATTGGGCGCCGTCTGGCCCAGGGCGCACAGACTGGCGTCCTGGATGACCTGGGCCAGCTGGTTGAGGTTGATGATGCCGTTGAAGCGGTCCAGGGCGTCGAACTTGGTCTCGTTCTTGCGGCTGCGGGTGATGGATTTGAGGATCTCCAGCATGCGCTTGGTGCCTTCGCGGCAGGGAATGCATTTGCCGCAGCTTTCGCGCTGGATGAAATCCATGAAGAACTTGGCCATGTCGACCATGCAGGTGTTCTGGTCCATGACCACCAGTCCGCCCGAGCCCATCATGGCGCCGACGGTCTTGAGGCTTTCGTAGTCGATCTCGATGTCCAGGCGCTGCTCGGGGATGCAGCCGCCGGAAGGTCCGCCGATCTGTACCGCCTTGTAGCCGACGTTGTTGCGGATGCCGCCGCCGATGTCGAAGATGATCTGACGCAGGGTGGTGCCCATGGCCACCTCGATCAGGCCGGTGTTGTTGACTTTCCCGGACAGGGCGAACACCTTGGATCCCTTGCTCTTTTCGGTGCCCAGCGAGGCGAACCATTCGGCGCCGTTGTCGATGATGGACGAAACGTTGGCCAGGGTCTCGACATTGTTGATGATGGTCGGTTTGCCGAACAAACCGGATACGGCCGGAAAGGGGGGACGGGGACGCGGCATGCCGCGTTTGCCTTCGATGGAGTGCATCAGGGCGGTTTCTTCGCCGCAGACGAAGGCGCCGGCGCCCATCTTGATGATGATCTTGAGCGAAAAACCGCTGTCCAGGATGTTTTCACCCAGGAAACCGTAGGCGGTGGCGTCGGCGATGGCCTTGCGCAGGCGGGTGATGGCCAGGGGGTACTCGGCGCGGATGTAGACATAAGCCTTGGAGGCGCCGATGGCGTAGGCGGACAGGGCCATGCCCTCGAGCAGGCGGTGGGGGTCGCCCTCGATGACGGCGCGGTCCATGAAGGCGCCGGGGTCACCCTCGTCGGCGTTGCAGATCAGGTATTTCTGGTCGGCGACGCTTTCGCGGGCCACCTGCCACTTCTTGCCGGTGGGGAAGCCGCCGCCGCCGCGGCCGCGCAAACCGCTCTTGAGGATGGAATCGATCACTTCGTCGGGGGTCTGGTTGCGCAGGCTCTTGGCCAGGGCGCGGTAACCGCCGTGGGCGATGTATTCGTCGATGCTGCCGGGGTTGATGATACCGCAGTTTTTCAGTACCAGCCGGGTTTGCGGCTTGAAGAACGGGTGTTCGCTGATCAGGGGGACGCCGGGCCAGGGGGTGGCGCCCGGAGTCTGGAACTGACCCAGGGAGGGCAGATCGCAACGCCCTTCGTCGATCAGGGCCTTGACCAGTTCCTCGACCTTGTCGGCCGTGACCTTGGTGAAGCTGATGCGGTTCTTGCCGGGTAACTGCACGTCGAGCAGGGGCTCGGACGAACAGAGGCCGATGCAGCCCACTTCGACCAGGTCGAATTCGATGGCCCGTTCGGCCAGGAGGCTTTTCAGCGCTTCGATGGTCTTCTGCGCTCCGGCGCCCAGGCCGCAGGTTCCGGCGCCGATGAAGAAGGTCGGCCGCTGCAGTTTGTCGCGCTTGAGGGTCGAAAAGAGCTCGCCGGCGTCCTTGGCGGACTGGCCCTTGCCCATGTTGGTCCGGAGACGCTGGGCGAGGTTTTCGGGCATATAATCAAAAATGGAATCAGTTGCTTTGCACATGCTTTTCTCCCTTCTGACGGTATTCTTTGATCAGTTTTTCCACTTTTTCCTGGGTCATGGCAGCATGGAATTCGCCGTTGATGCTGATGACCGGAGCCAATCCGCAGGCACCGATACAGGCGACCACTTCCAGGCTGAACAGGCCGTCACGGGTGGTTTGACCGGGTTGGATGGCCAGGGTCTGGGTCAAGGCGTTGAGCACCGCCAGTGAGCCGAGAACGTGACAGGCTGTTCCGCGGCAGACCTGGACGTGAAACCGTCCGATCGGATGAAAACGGAACTGGTTGTAAAAAGTGGCCACTCCGTAGATCTTGTTGGCCGATACCTTCAGATGCTGGCCGATGGCGCGGACAGCGGCTTCTGAGACATAACCGTCGGCTTCCTGAACATCCTGGAGTATCGGAATCAGCTGATCCCGGCCGGCGTCCGGGTAACGCTTCAAGACATCTTGGATCACGGAATTGTGATCGGTTTTGTTTTGCATGGGATCTCCTTTTTATTGTTTTGGTCGGGCCATGAATGCCGTCTTCTCGAGCAGGGAGGTGATGTCGACCTGTTCGATGTGGATGTGAGGCGGCAAGCGCAGCTTGACCGGTGCAAAATTGACGATGCCCCGTACACCGCCGCGGATGAGCTGTTCGGCCGTACCCTGGGCGACAGTGGCCGGTACGGTCAGAATGGCGGTGGATATGGCCTGTTTGGCCAGAATCAAATCGAGTTGTTCCGGTGAGCCGATCGGGCAGCCGCTGATCACCCGGCCCTGTTTCTGGGGGTCGGTGTCGATGGCGGCGGCGATTTTGACCTTGGCCCGGCCGGCGTTGAAATAGTTGAGGATGGCCCGACCCAGGTAGCCGACTCCGATCAGAACCGCCCGCAGGCCCTCCTGATCGTTGAGTGTCTTGGTGATGGTGCGGATCAGGTTGGCGATGTCGTAGCCCTTGCTGGTGCTGCCGCTGTAGCCGATCAGCATCAGATCGCGTCGGACCTGGGCCGGCGAGCCGTGATGCTGCTCGGCCAGCTCGTGGGAGAAAACGTGGCTGTGCCCCTCTCGCTGCAATTGTTCGAGGCTGCGCCGGTACTGGATGATCCTTTCGATCGTCTTGTTCGGAACATGGTTTTTCATCAAGCCACCATTGTGTTTAGATTCACAAAGTGAAAAATTTCACAGGAATACTAGCATTGTTTGTCGGGTGTGTCAAACAAAAGAAGTTATAAATTTGACAATTTGAATATCTTCAGCGAGACGGCCGTAGAATCATGGAAAAATCAATTGGTTAAAAACTTGACAAATAAAATGGAGTTGACCGAGATGCCCGATATCAGGCGAAAAAAAGCCATTTTTTACCCTTGACTTTTGTCAGACCGTATTATATCGTCTATTTTCTTGCATTCTTACTGATTTATGGTCGACATGATGAGAAACATAGAAGCTATTTGTCAAAACCTGGGTTACAAATTGTTGACAGTCGGCGCTTTGGAACCGATAAAAGGCGGTTACACATCCGACCTGCTCTCCGATGTGATCGCCAACTGTCCGGAGAACGGGGTCTGGGTGACGGTGCAACGGCACCTGAACGTCATCGCGGTGGCGCAACTCAAGGGAGTGCTGGCCATCGTTTTCCCCAACGGAGTCAAACCCGACGACGCCCTGATCGAACGGGCGAAAAACGAAGGGATTTCGCTGGTCAGTTCCCCGGACAACCCGTTCGTGACCACGGGCAGGATTTACGCCGAGCTCGAATCGTCATCGACCTGAGAACCCGACTTGAGGGAAGATGCCAGCGTTTGCCGATCATCCAAGGGTCCGGGGCGAATCCCGGCTCCATCAAAACATACTTGTATAAGGAGGACATAATGGAACAGTCCGAGGTCCACATTCCTGACAACGAGCATTACCGTGAACTGAAGGCCTTCATCGAGAAGAACCGCCATACCCCGGGGCCTTTGATCCAGGTACTGCACAAGGCTCAGGAAATTTTCGGTTATCTGCCCCCCGAGGTTCAGCACTATGTGGCCAGGGAGCTGAACGTCGCCCACTCCCAGGTGTACGGAGTGGTGACCTTTTACAATTTTTTCCGTACCGAGCCCATCGGCGAGCATATCATCAATGTCTGTCTGGGAACGGCCTGCCACGTCAAGGGGGCCCAGGGCATCATCGAGGCCCTGACCAAGGAACTCAAAATCAAGGTAGGCAGCACCACCCAGGACAAGTTTTATACATTGTCGACGGCGCGTTGCTTCGGAGCCTGCGGTCTGGCTCCGGTGTTTCTGATCGACGACGAGGTGCACGGACGGCTCAACCCGCAGAAGGCTGTCGAGTTGATCCGGCGCTTCAAACGCGACAATCAGGCCAATTGAAGATATCTAAGGAGGAGCAGTATGAAACTCGAAGATTTGAAGAAAATACGTGAAAAGAGCCAGATGGATATGCGTCTGCGTGACGGCAACGCCCGGATCAAGGTCATCGTCGGCATGGGCACGAGCGGGATCGCCGCCGGCGCCCGAGAAACCCTCAAGGCCTTTCTGGAGGAAATCGAGACCCGTTCCCTGCGCGATGTGCTGATCACCCAGTCGGGCGAACGCGGCCTGAGCTCCCACGAACCGGTGGTGACCATCCAGGAAGAGGGCAAGCCGGAAATGGTCTACGGGGACGTGAGCGCCGAACTGGCCAAGAAGATCGTCGCCGAGCACATCGTCAACGGCAACCCGATCTCCCAGTACATCATCGAAACCAACTGACCGGACAACCATCATGGCCAGACGGATAGATGTTCTGATATGCGGTGGTGCCGCCTGCCTTTCCTCCAACAGCCGGGCTCTGAAGGCCAAGATCGAGGAGGTGGTGGCGGACCGGGGGCTGACCGACGAGGTCAGCCTGGTGGAAACGGGTTGCATGGGACCCTGCGAAATGGGCCCCGTAATGGTGGTTTACCCGGAAGGTTCGTTTTACGTCAAGCTCGGCGAAGGCGATATCGAGCGCATCGTCGACGAGCATTTTCTCAAGGGAAGGCCGGTGCAGGACAAGCTGTGGAAATCGCCCGAGGCGCGCCGGATCGTCGAGGAGAAAAAGCAGCTGCCGTTCTTCGAGAAGCAGCTGAAGATCGTCTTGTCCAACTGCGGAGTCATCGACCCCGAGAGCATCGAGGAATACATCGGCCAGCGCGGTTACGAGGCGTTGGGCACCATCCTGGAAAGCAAGACTCCCGACCAGGTGGTCGAAGAGATGGTCAAGTCGGGTTTGCGCGGCCGCGGCGGCGCCGGTTTCCCGACCGGCCTGAAGTGGAAGTTCGCCGCCCAGAACAAGGATGACCAGAAGTACGTCATCTGCAACGCCGACGAGGGCGATCCCGGTGCCTTCATGGACCGGGCCCTGCTCGAGGGCGACCCGCATTCGGTGATCGAAGGCATGATCATCGCCGGTTACGCCATCGGCGCCAACAGGGGCTTCGTGTACGTCCGTGCCGAATACCCCCTGGCCATAGAACGGGTTGACGTGGCCATCCGCCAGGCCCGGGAAATGGGCTTTTTGGGCAAGAATATTTTCGAATCGGATTTTTCGTTCGATATCGAGATCCGTGTCGGCGCCGGCGCCTTCGTCTGCGGCGAAGAGACGGCTCTGATGGCCTCCATCGAGGGCAAGCGCGGCATGCCGCGGCCCAAACCGCCGTTCCCGGCCCAGAAGGGGTTGTGGATGAAACCCAGCATCATCAACAACGTCGAGACCCTGGGCAATATCCGCCACATCATGCTCAACGGCTGGGAGTGGTTTGCAGCCATCGGCACCGAGAAAAGCAAGGGCACCAAGGTCTTCGCCCTGTCGGGCAACGTGCGCAACACCGGTCTGGTCGAGGTGCCCATGGGCATCACCCTGGGCGAACTGGTCTACGACATCGGCGGCGGTATCCCCGGCGACAAGGCCTTCAAGGCCGTGCAGACCGGCGGTCCGTCGGGCGGCTGCATCCCGGCCAAATTCCTCAACAGCCCCATCGATTACGAGTCGCTCAAGGCACTCGGTTCGATCATGGGTTCGGGGGGTCTGATCGTTCTGGACGAAGACACCTGCATGGTCAGCATGGCCAAATTCTTCCTGGAATTCTCCCTCGAGGAATCCTGCGGCCAGTGCGCGCCCTGCCGGCTCGGCCTGAAACAGATGTACATGATTCTGGACCGGATCACCAAGGGCAAGGGAACCCTGGAGGATCTGGACCGCCTGGAAAAACTGGGCAAAACCGTCGGCGCGACCTCGCTGTGCGGTCTGGGTCAGTCTTCGCCCAACCCGGTTCTGTCCACGATGAACTATTTCCGGGACGAATACCTGGATCACATCGAGAACAAACGCTGTGCGGTCGGCGTCTGCGCGGCCCTGTTCGACGCGCCCTGCCAGAACGCCTGCCCGTCCAACGTCGATGCGGCATCTTATATATCCTATATGGGTGACGGCCGGCTGGAGGAAGCGTACCGCAAGCACATGGAACACAACCCTTTCCCGATCGCCTGCGCCCGGGTCTGCCCGGCCTTCTGCGAGAAGAAGTGTTCGCGCGGCAAATATGATCAGGCCATCGCCATCCGCGAGGTCAAACGTCTGTTCGCCGACTGGGCCATCGAAAACGGCCTGGGCTTCACGCCGCCGCTGCACCCCAAGAAGCAGCGGGTGGCCATCGTCGGCGCCGGTCCGTCCGGTCTGTCCTGCGCCTTCTACCTGACCCGGCTCGGCTACAAACCGGTGGTTTTCGAAGCCAGCAGCTGCGCCGGCGGCATGATGAAATGGGGCATCCCCGATTACCGGCTGCCCAAGGACAAGCTGGCGGCCGAAATCCGGGTCATCGAACGCGCCGGAGTGGAGGTCGTGCTCAATCATCCGGTCAAGTCGCTCGACGAGCTCAAAAACCAGGGTTACGATGCCATATTTCTGGCCACGGGCGCCCATGTGGCCACCCGTCTCGACGTGGCGGGCGCCGACAAGACCGGGGTGATGAGCGGGATCGAGTTCCTGTACCGGGTCAACGGCGGCGAAGCGGTCAAGGTGGGCAAGAAAGTGGTGGTGATCGGCGGCGGTTCGACGGCCATGGATGCCGCCCGTACCGCCAAACGGCTCGGCGCCGACGAGGTCCGGGTCATCTACCGCCGCAGCCGTGCCGAGATGCCGGCCCTGCCCGAGGAATTGCTCGAGGCCGACGAAGAAGGCATCATCATGGATTACCTGGTGGCGCCGCTGCAGGTGCTCGGGGACGGATCGGTGACCGGCATCCGCTGCCAGCGGACGATCCTGGCCGAATTCGACAGTTCCGGACGGCGGCGGCCCAAACCGATCGACGGTTCGGAGTTCATCATCGAGGCCGATCTGATCGTGCCCTGCCTGGGCCAGAAGATGTCGGACAAGATGCACCACGGCGATGTGACCATCAACAAGTGGGGCTTCGTACAGGCCGACAGCAAGACGACGGCCACCAATGTATCGGGCGTGTTCGCCGGCGGCGACAACGTCAACCCGTCGACGATCATCGAATGCGTGGCCCAGGGCAGACAGGCGGCCATGGCCATCGACCGCAGTTTCGGCTTCGACGGTCAGCTCGACAAGCCGCACCAGTTTGTCCCGGTGTCCTACGACGAGGAGGCCTACCTGGCCAACCTGCCCCGGCACAAGCCGGAGGCCAGCGATATCGCCGAACGCATCCAGAGCCTGACCCTGGAGGTCAATCGCGGTCTGAGCCTGGAGAACGGCATCGAGGAGGCGCGGCGTTGCCTGCATTGCGACCGCAAGCAGGAAGAAGAGATCCGGCCCGTGAAGGTGAGTCATCTCAACCTGCACGAGCTGTTGTGAGGAACACGATGAGCAGAGAAGAAATATTGGCCAAGTACCGGCCGGACAGCGACAATCTGCTGGCCATTCTGCACGATTTGCAGAATCTGAACCAGCGCAATTTCCTGGACAAAGAGGACCTGCGGGCCGCCGCCGAGTTTCTCAACCTTCCCTACAGCATGGTACACGGTGTGGCTACCTTCTACACCATGTTCAGCCTCAAGCCGCGCGGCCGCCACCTGGTGCGCATCTGCCAGTCGCCGCCCTGTCACCTGATGGGCTCGAGCTCGGTGTCGCGGGAGCTGATCCGCCAGCTGGGGGTGGGTTTCGGCGAGACGACGGCCGACGGCCTGTTCACCCTGGAAATGACCTCCTGCCTGGGGGTGTGCGGGGTGGCTCCGGCCATGATGGTCGACGGCGATGTCCACGGCAATCTCACGCCCGAACGGATCAAAACGATTCTGGACGCCAAGCGGAGGGAACAATGAGCATTTACCGAACCCATGTTCTGGTTCCCGTCGATGAGGGCACCGTACAGGCCGGTGTCTTCGAACTGAAGCGGGAACTGGAGAAATGCATCAAGGCGCGCGGCCTGGAAAAGGAAGTCAAGGTTCTGGAGACCGGTACCATCGGTCTGGTCGGCAAGGGCGTCACCCTGGTCATCTACCCCGAGAACGTCTGCTACTTCAACCTCGGGGTCTACGACGTGGCGACCATCGTCGACGAACATATCGTCAAGGGCCGGGTGGTCAACAACCTCGATCACGCCCGATCCCCCAAAGGCAGCGAGAGGGCGGAGGTCATGCCGGAGCAGAAGCTGGGCCTGGTCCGACCGCAGAAACGCATCATCCTGGACCGCGGCTTCAAGGCCGATCCGGAAAACATCGACGAGATCATCGCCCTGGGCGGTTACCGGGCTCTGGAGAAGATCGTCAGCGACAAGATCGCTCCCCAGGATCTGGTGGCCGAGGTCAAGCGCTCCGGCCTGCGCGGTCGCGGCGGCGCCGGTTTCCCCACCGGTCTCAAGTGGGATTTCACCCGCCAGGCGGTGGCCGATCAGAAGTACGTCATCTGCAACGCCGACGAAGGCGAACCGGGTACCTTCAAGGACCGGCTGATCCTGGAGGGCGATCCGCACAAGCTGATCGAGGCCATGATCATCACCGGTTACGCGATAGGCGCCAGCAAGGGCTTCATCTACATCCGCGGCGAGTACGAGCTGTCGATCCAGCGCACCCAGAAGGCCATCGATCAGGCCAAGGCCTACAACCTGCTGGGTAAGAACATTCTGGAGAGCGGCATCGATTTCGACCTGGAAATCCGCAAGGGTGCCGGGGCTTACGTCTGCGGCGAGGAGACTTCGCTGATCGAATCCCTGGAAGGCAAACGCGGCAACCCGCGGGTCAAGCCGCCCTATCCGGGCACCCGGGGCCTGTGGCAGAAACCGACGGTGGTCAACAATGTCGAGACCCTGGCCAACGTGCCGGGCATCATCGAGCACGGGGCCGACTGGTTCCGTTCCTTCGGCACCGACAAATGTCCGGGCACCAAGGTGTTCACCATTCTGGGCAACATCGAGTACCCCGGCCTGATCGAGGTCGAGATGGGCACCAGCCTGCGGGAGATCATCTTCGCCTACGGCGGCGGCATCAAGGGCGGACGCAAATTCAAGGCGGCCTTGCTGGGCGGTTCGGCCGGGGTGTTTTTGCCCGACAGCCTGCTGGATGTGGCCATGGACTTCGAAAGCCTCAAGGAGAATGCGGCGGTGCTGGGCTCCGGCGCCATCCTGGTCATGGACGAGGGCGCTTCCATCGTCGACATGCTCTACTCGGTGCTCAAGTTCTTCGCCCACGAATCCTGCGGCCAGTGCAGTCCGTGCCGTATCGGTACCCGGCAGCTGCTGACCATCTTCTACAATTTGCGCGCCGGTCTGGGAGAGGCGGGAGATATCGACAAACTCCTGAAGATCTCGGAAACCATGTTCAATACATCGCTCTGTCCGCTGGGTCAGTCGCTGATCATGCCGGTCAAGAGCGCCATCGAGAACTTCGCCGACGAGTTTGCAAGTCTCGTCGCCAAAAAGGCCAACTAAATAAGGAGGAAACAATCATGTCTGATCTGGTCAAGTTATATATCGATGGGCGGGAAGTGGAAGTCGAGCGGGGCACGACCATTCTGGATGCCGCCAAAAAGCTGGATATTCCCATTCCCACCCTGTGTTACCATCACGATCTCAAGGCCACGGCCGCCTGCGGCGTCTGTGTGGTCGAGATCGAAGGCGCGCCGGTGCCCAAGCGTTCCTGCTGCACTCCGGTGGAACGCGACATGAAGGTGCGCACCAATTCCAAGAAGCTGCGCGAAATGCGCAAGGAACTGCTGGACCTGATTCTGGCCAACCACCACGTCACCTGTCCGACCTGCGTAGCCAACAACAAGTGCGAGCTGCAGACCCTGTCCAACAACATGGGCGCCGACATGGAAAAGTACCCGTCGGTCTACGACAATACGCCCCAGGACGAGAGCAGCCCGTCCATACAGCGCGATCCGACCAAGTGTATCGCCTGCGGCCGCTGCATCACCGTCTGCAACGAAGTGCAGACCGTCTACGCCATCAACTTCGCCGACCGCGGTTTCGAGGTCAACGTCAACACCTTCTTCAAGGAGGGTCTGGGCAACAGCGCCTGCGTCAACTGCGGGCAGTGCACGGTCTATTGCCCGACCGGGGCCCTCAAGGAACGCTCCGAGGTCGAGGAGGTCTGGGCGGCCATCCAGGATCCCGACAAGATCGTCGTCGTCCAGGAAGCGCCGGCCATCCGCGTCACCCTGGCCGAGGAGTTCGGCATGGAACCGGGCACGGCCACACCGGGCAAGATGTACGCCGCCCTGAAAAAGCTCGGCTTCGACTACGTCTTCGACACCAACTTCACCGCCGACCTGACCATCCTGGAGGAAGGCACCGAGTTCATCAACCGCGTGGTCCATGGCGGAACGCTGCCCCTGATCACCTCCTGCTCTCCCGGCTGGATCAAGTTCATGGAAACCTACTTTCCCGATTTCGCCGAGAACACCTCCACCTGCAAATCACCGCAGCAGATGTTCGGCGCCCTGGTCAAGACCTATTTCGCCAAGGAATACAAGCTGGATCCGTCCAAGATCGTCAGCGTCTCGGTCATGCCCTGCACGGCCAAGAAGTTCGAGGCACGTCGCCCGGAGATGAACGATTCCGGCTACCAGGACGTGGATTACGTGCTGACCACCCGTGAGCTGGTGCGCATGATCAAGGAAGCCGGTATCGACTTCAAGGCGCTGCCGGAAGCCGAATCGGTCAAGCTGATGGGCGAATACACCGGTGCGGCCACCATCTTCGGCGCCACCGGCGGCGTCATGGAAGCGGCCATCCGCTCCGTCTACGCCCTGCTGGTCGGCAAGAACCTGGACAATCTCAACGTCGAAATCGTGCGCGGCATGGAAGGCATCAAGGAAGCCGAGCTGACCATTCCCAGCAAGGATCTGGGCGAACTGAAGGTCAAGGTCGCCGTTTCCCACGGTCTGGGCAACACCCGGCGCCTGCTGGACAAGGTGCGCAAGCAGATCCAGGAAACCGGCAAGAGCGAGTACGCCTTCATCGAAGTCATGGCCTGTCCGGGCGGTTGCGCCGGCGGCGGCGGTCAGCCCTACGGCAGCGATCTGGCCAGCCGCGCCCGCAGGGGACTGGGCCTGTACCGCGAAGACAACGGCCTGGCCAAACGCCAATCCCACGAGAACCCGATGGTCATGGATCCAAAGGACGGCATCTACGCCAAGTTTTTGGGCAAACCGGGCTCGGATCTGTGTCACAAACTGCTGCACACCTCCTATTGGGAACGCAGCCAGGTCAAGGGCCAGACGGTCCGCGCCACCACCCACAAGCACGGTGGCGGACACGGTCTGTAATCCATAGGACAGGGTAGTCCACGACAGTCTGACCACCCGTCCCGGAGCGGCGACGCTTCGAGACGGGTGGCGACTGCTGACTGACCGCTTTCCGGTGGACGGAGAGTGATGTTATAATCGTTCCGTACAACACTGGAGGCAGGTCAACGAATACCGCCGGCGGGACGCGTTGACCGGTTTGATTCATGTCCAAGCTGACATCCACGAGCGCGATCGTTTTGGCCGGCGGCCGGAGCAGCCGCATGGGTTGCGACAAGGCCGCCCTGCCCTTGGGCAACGGACGGCTGATTGATTGTCTGATCGGCAAACTGCGGGAAATATTTGAAACGATCATCGTCGTCGGCGCCGCACCCGGAATCGTTTGCGACCCCAGGGTTCGCCTGGTGGCCGACGAAAGACCGGGACTGGGGCCGCTGATGGGTCTACTGTCCGGACTGAAGGCCTCGGACAGCGAACTCAACTTCGTCATGGCCTGCGACATCCCGGCCTTCGATCGCGATTTCCTGCTGCGCATGCTGAGCCGGGCCGAAGGCTTCGACATTCTGGTGCCCCGCCATCGCAACGGTCTCCATGAGCCTCTGTTCGCCGTCTACAGCCGCCGCATCGTGTCCTTGATCCAGACCAGCCTGGACAGCGGCCTGACCCGCATCGACCTGATCTACCCGCTGTGCCGGCAGGGATACATCGAGCTCGAGGACGATTCCTGGCTGGTCAACATCAACACCCCGCAGGATTACGCACGCTTTACCGCGCAGGCGATTCATAATTCTCATATAGACCATGACTGAGGTTCATGGTTGACCGGACGGCCGATACAACATGCTAATCGGCTGAAAACCGGGCTTCTGCCCCTCGTCCTTGACCTTGCCTTGGCGGGGAAATTCCTTTAAAATCGGGGCGAAAAGGCGCAGGAGGCTACCGTGAAACTGCTGGACAAGATCGTTTCGGCCGTCGGATCCACCGAAGAGTTCGTCATCGCCACCGTCGTGGACACGCACGGCTCGGCTCCGGGGCAGATCGGCTTCCGCATGATCGTTCTCGCCGAAAGCAGCCAGGGTACGGTCGGCGGCGGGGCGCTGGAGAAGGCGGTGATCGACCAGGCCCGGACCCTGCTGCGCGAGCGCCAGGGCGCCCGGACTATCCGCTACGATCTGTCCGAGCTGAAAATGACCTGTGGCGGTCAGACCGCGGTTTTTTACGAACCTTGCTATAAAAAACCCTGCCTGTGGATATTCGGTGCCGGGCATATCGCCCGCGCCCTGACCCCCACAGTCAGCGGCCTGGGTTTTCGCGTGACGGTGCTCGACAACCGGGAGGGCTTCGCCGTTCCCGAACATTTCCCGACCGGAACCGCTCTGCTGACCGGCGATTACCTGGCGGCGATTCCGGCCCTGCCCCGGGGGGCTTACGCGGTCATTGTCACCCACGGTCATGCTTACGACGAACAGATCTTGAACGCCCTGGCCGCCATCGATCCGCCGCTGCCCTACATCGGCATGATCGGCTCCAGACGCAAGGTGACGCTGATTCTCGATAAAATGGCCGCCGGCGGACTGAACCGCCAGGACAACATCTATACGCCCATCGGTCTCAGGATCGGCGGGGATTCGGCCGAAGAGATCGCCCTGGCCATCGCCGCCGAGATCCTGGGGATCCACCACCAGACGGCCGGACTGCCCCATTGCCGCCTCGAGCCGCGCCGATGACGAGCCTGCCATGCCGCCGATGATCATCGACCAGGCCATGCAGCGCGCCCGGGAATTGTGCGCCGGTCCATTGGCCGGAGTGCGCATCGAGCGTCTGGTGGTGGGCATCTACTTCACTTTCCTGCAGCTGAGCAACGGCTCCTGCGGCCTGGCCATGACCGAGACCGAGAGCGAACTGGCCGGGGCCGCCGGCCGCGGCCGCTGTCTGGGACCTTTTTCGCCTGGTCAGCTGGGACGGCAGCCGCTGAGCGCCATCCTGGACCATCCGGACGACCGTCCCGTATACAACAGCATCCGCTGGGCTGTCCTGAACGCCTGCTCCGGCAGTTGCGGAATTGCACAACGCTACCGTGTCCGTTCCGATCGCGATGTGCTGGACTACGTCGACGCTTCAGCCGGCCGGCGCATCACCCTGGTGGGCGCCTTCAACTCCATCATGGATCGCCTGAGCGTCCAGGCCTGCACGCTCGGGGTGCTCGAACTCAAGCCGGAGATGGTCGCCCCGCAACACCGACACCTGCATGTGCCGGCCGGCGAAAGCGCCGCCGTCCTGGCCGTTTCGGACTCCGTCATCATTACCGGCTCGACGCTGGTCAACCGTACCCTGGACGACCTGCTGCTTTCGTTTCGGCCGAAGGCGCAGGTGGCGCTCATCGGTCCCTCGGCCGGCCTGTTTCCCGATCTGCTCTTCGAGCGGGGCGTGTCGCTGATCGGCACCATCCGCGTCAGCGACGCCGACAGCGCCTTCGCCACCATCTGCGAAGGAGGGTCCGGTTACCATCTGTATCGCCGTTGCGCCGAAAAGGTCATCATCGAGAATGGTCCAGCCGGCCGCTAAACAACCCGGGCAGGGATTGAACGACACCTGGCTCAAGGCGGCGGCGCTGGGCTGCCTGTGGGCCTCTTCGGAAATGACCATCGGCGCTTTTCTGCACAACCTGCGCATCCCCATGGTCGGCAACATCATGGCCGCCGTGGGCATCATCCTGATGATCTCCGTAGGCATACTCTGGCCGGTTCGGGGACTGTTCTGGCGAGCGGGGCTGATCTGCGCCCTGATGAAGTCGCTGGCGCCGACTGTGGTCGTCCTGGGGCCCATGGCGGCCATCAGCTGTCAGGCCTGCCTGATGGAATTGGCCGTACGCCTCTTCCGCCGCCACGCCTTTTCCTACCTGTTGGGGGCCATGCTGGCCATGTCCTGGAACATGGTCCAGTACCTGATCAGCACACTGCTGGCCTACGGTCGAGGGGTACTGGACATCTACAAGGCCCTGGTCGCCTGGGCGCAGAAGAACCTGGGCTTTCCGCTGGGGCAGGACTGGCTGCCGATCCTGCTGATGCTGCTGGGGCAGTTCCTGTTCGGTCTCTTGGCTGGCTGTCTGGCCTTGCGGATCGGCAACCGTGCCGCCCGCGAGCCCCTGCGCATGAGCAGCCTGACCAAGGCCCAGGTTCTGGCCATCCGGGCCGGCAAGGCGGCGCCTTTTCCCTTTTCCGGGCATTGGCTGATCGCTAACATCCTGCTGCTGGTACTGATTCTGGTGTTGACCGGATTCGTTTCCTGGAAGATCTGGCTGCCGGCGGGTCTGGCCGTCATGTTCCTGTGGGGGCGACGCTACCGTCAGGGCATACGCCCCCTGTTGCGACCCATTTTCTGGATCTGGTTCGTGGCCATCACCGTTCTGTCCGGAGCGCTGCTGGGCTCCATCAAACATGGCTGGAGCGGCCTGCTGCCCGGTCTTTTGACCGGTCTGGCCATGAATTTCCGGGCCGCTGCGCTGCTGCTCGGATTCTCGGCCCTGGGCACGGAACTGCGTTCACCCAAGGTCGGCAAATTGTTGTCGCGCGGGCGCATCAGCTCTCTGCCGGCGGCCCTGGAGGCGGCGGTGGAAACCCTGCCCTGGGTGATGGCCAACCTGCCCCGTCTGCGCGAGACCTTCCGCAGACCGGTCAGCGTTTTTCACCATGTGGTGGCCCAGGCCGATTTCTGGCTCAAACGGCTGACCCTGCGTCAGACCCGCCGCCAAAAGGTCTTCCTGCTGGCCGGACAGGTGGGGCAGGGCAAATCGGGCATGCTGGCGCAGCTGGTGCGGGGACTGGGTGCAGACGGGCTGTCGCCGGCCGGAATCCTGTCCCCGTCGGTGCATGACCAGGGCGTACGCATCGGCTACGATTTGATCGATATCGCCGCCGGCAGCCGGCTGCCGCTTTCGCGGATGACCGACCCGGCTGGAGACCCGGAAAGTCCCCGGGTCGGCTTGTACAACTTCCTGCCCCGGGGCATCGAGTTCGGTCTGGGCGCCCTGACCCTGGACAAAGCCCGGCGGGCCGACCTGGTGGTCGTGGACGAGGTGGGACCCTGGGAATTGTGCGATCAGGGTTGGGCGGCCGCCCTGTACGACCTGACCCTCCACAGCGAGCTGCCCATGATCTGGGTGGTGCGGGCCGACATCGTCGAGCAGGTGATCCTGCACTGGGGGCTGGAAAATCCCGAGCTCGTCCAACTGGACGGCCTATCTGCGCCGGAATTGCTGGATCGGGTCAGGACCTGGCTGAAGCGCTGCGCTCAGACTGAATGATTTCCTGCAGCCGCCGGTATTCCTCCGGCCGGTCGGCGTCCAGGGTGACGCCCGCGTCCCGGACCTCAAGAAAAGCGCTGCGCTCATTCAGCCGGGCCAGCGCGCCCTTCAGTCCCATTTCACCCCTGTAATCCAGGATTTCCGGCACGATGGTCCGGGAAATCAGCAGAGGGTGTCCGCGCCGGCCCTCATGGACCGGAATGACGACC
Organism: uncultured Clostridia bacterium; assembly: GCA_964465065.1. Taxonomy (GTDB): domain Bacteria; phylum Acidobacteriota; class Aminicenantia; order UBA2199; family UBA2199; genus CAYMND01. Next base: position 12,857 of record CAYXHZ010000009.1, on the reverse strand, counting down.
TCCCGTTTCGTTTTCGCCATTTCCATTTTCATCGCCAGCAGGGTGTCCGGCGAGAACAGGGGAATGTCGCCGGGCAGAAAGAAGAGTTGGGCCGTCGCTTCGGGCAGGGCGCGCAGACCCAGTTTGACCGAGCTGAACATGTCGCTGACGACGTATTCGGGGTTTTTGACGGTCAGCACGTCCAGATCGGCGACGTGCCGTTCCAGTTCCGCGGCGCGGTGGCCGGTGACCAGGACGATCGACTGGCAGCCGACGCTTTTCAGCTTGCCGATGACGGTGCGGATGATGGTGGATTCGCCCAGGGGCAGCATGGGTTTGAAATCGCCCATGCGCGAGGACAGCCCGGCGGCGACGATCAGGGCTGCGATATGATTTGGATGACCGGTTACCATTTCGTTTTTTACCCGATATTCTTTCATTAACGAAACAGTCTACCACATTCTTTCCATGATATTAATGGCAATGAAAGGAATGACATTGTATAGACAGACACATTGAAGGCTCTGTCGAATTTGTTTAAAACACACTCATAATAATAAAGTTATTTGACATCTCATTTTATATTCTCTAATATTTCCTTTTGATTGCCCGATGTTACAATCCATTGCATCGGTCGTAGGGAGTTGCGGGACACATGTCTTTTCCATCCGCCATTCTGGACAATGACGAACACGGTACCGTGGCCGATTTCCTCAAGGAGTCCATCACCCCGAATTCAGCACTTTCATTCGTATCGGCCTATTTCACCATCTACGCATACCAGGGGCTGCGGGAGCGACTGGATTCTATCGACCGCCTGCGCTTCCTGTTTGGAGAACCGACCTTCATCAAGGCCCTCGATCCCGACAAGGTATCACCCAGAGAGTTTCACATCGAAGACAACGGTCTGTCCATCCCCCTGGAATGCCGCTTGAGCCAAAAGAGCGTGGCCCGGGACTGCGCCGCCTGGCTCAACGATAAAGCGGACATCCGCTCTATGGTCAAGCCCAATTTCCTGCATGGAAAACTCTACCACATTCGCCAAGAAAACGGGGTGCAAAAAGCCGTTGCCGGCAGTTCCAACTTCACCGTCCATGGCATGGGGCTGGGCAAGAGCCACAACATCGAGCTCAACATGATCGTCGATGGGGACCGCGACCGCGATGCACTGCTGGAGTGGTTCGAACGGATCTGGAACGACCGGACCGGTCTCGTCGAAGACGTCAAAGAAGAGGTTCTGCGGTATCTCTCCCAACTCTACAGCGAAAATTCTCCGGAATTCATCTATTATAAAACTCTGTTCCACGTTTTCGAAAGTTTTTTGGACGACCAGAAAAAAAGCGGCCTTCTGGACGAACGAACCGGATTTTATGACAGCCAGGTCTGGAACACCCTCTACAGTTTCCAGCAGGACGGGGTCCGTGGGGCAATCAACAAGATCATCAAGCACAACGGCTGCATCTTGGCCGACAGCGTCGGTCTCGGCAAGACCTACGAGGCCCTGGCCGTCATCAAATACTTCGAATTGCTCAATGCCCGGGTATTGGTCCTCTGCCCCAAGAAACTCAAGAGCAACTGGACGATCTATCAGGCCTCCCAAGGCCATCGTCTCAACCCCTTCCCCGCGGACCGCTTCGGGTATACCCTGCTCCACCACACCGATCTGGGCCGCGAAACGGGGCTTTCCGACGCCAACGGCATCAATCTGGCCAGTTTCAACTGGAAAAACTTCGATCTGGTGGTCATCGACGAATCCCACAACTTCCGTGGCAATCCGGTGGAGCGGGAGAAGAAGGATGGCAGCCGACGTCAGAACCGCGCCCTGTGGCTGATGGAGCGCATCATCAAGGACGGGGTGAAAACCAGAGTCTTGATGCTGTCGGCGACGCCGGTGAACAACGAATTGCGCGACCTGCGCAACCAGATCGCCTTCATCACCGAAGGCCGCAACGATGCCCTCTTCGAAAACTGCCGCATCCGTGACATCTCTCAAACCCTCAAGACCGCCCAGTCCCAGTTCACCCTCTGGGCCGACCCCCAAAAAAACCCGCAGCGAACCCTGCGTCAGCTGCTGGAGCGATTGGATTCGTCCTTTTTCAAACTCCTCGACGAGCTCACCATCGCCCGCTCCCGTCACCACATCCAGCGGTTTTATGCCCTGGACCAGATCGGAGCCTTCCCGGAACGCAACAAACCTTTGGCCATTTACCCCGAGATCGACCAGAAAAAAAGGTTCCCTTCCTATGAGCGTATAAACAAGCAAATATTGGAATACAAACTCTCCGTTTTCAACCCTTCGTCCTATGTGCTGGAAGAACACCAAGCCAAGTATGAAACCATGGCCGGCACATCGGTCCTGGGGTTCAATCAGAAACAACGCGAAACGTATCTCATCGGGATGATGAAGGTCAACTACCTCAAGCGCCTGGAGAGTTCCATTCACTCCTTCGCCGCCTCTCTGGAGCGCACCCTCGGTAAAATCGAATCGGTCATCCAACGCATCGAGGCTTTTCAAAACAAAACAGACACCAATCCTCTGGAGTTGGAAAATCTGCCCATCCCGGATGATGAACAGGAGGAAAACGGCGATGAGCAGGAAGACTGGCAGGTGGGCGTCAAGCTCAAATTCGATCTGGCCGACCTTCGCCTGGGCGAATGGCTCGCCGATTTACGCAGTGACCGAGAAGCCCTCATCGATCTGCTCAACAACGCCGAGGCCGTCGGCCCGGAACGGGACGCCAAAATGGCCGAACTGCGCCGGATCATCGCCGGCAAGATGACGGCCCCCGTCAACCCAAACAACCGTAAGGTGCTGGTCTTCACCGCCTTCGCCGATACCGCCCGCTACCTCTACGACAATCTCAAGGACTGGTGCCAAAGTGAGCTCAAGATTCACTGCGCCCTGGTCTGCGGCAGCGAGACCCGGACGAACCTGGGATCGAGCGACTTCGACAGCATCCTGACCCACTTCGCCCCCCGGGCCAAGAACCGGGCCGGCCTGATCCCGAACGCCCCGGATGAAGAGATCGATCTGCTCATCGCCACCGACTGCATCAGCGAAGGCCAGAACTTGCAGGACTGCGACCTGGTGGTCAATTACGACATCCACTGGAACCCGGTTCGCATCATCCAGCGCTTCGGCCGCATCGACCGCCTGGGCAGCCCCAACCAGTCGATCCAGCTGATCAACTTCTGGCCCACCAAGGATCTGGATCACTACATCAACCTCAAGCACCGCGTCGAGGCCCGTATGGCCCTGGTGGACGTCACCGCCACCGGCGAAGACAACCTGCTGGGCAACAAACAGATCGAAGATCTGATCACCGAGGATTTGAAATACCGCAATCAGCAACTGAAGCGATTGAAAGAAGAGGTGCTGGACCTCGAAGAAATGGGCGACGGGGTCTCGCTGACCGACTTCACCCTCGACGATTTCCGCATCGAACTGCTGCGCTTCATCGACGCCAACCGCCAGCGCCTCAGTCAGGCCCCGTTCGGACTCTACGCCGTGGTGCCGTCGCCGCAATCTCCATCCGGATCCCCCCCTGTGGCCCCCGGGGTGATCTTCTGCCTGCGCCATAAAAACCACCTGCCCGAGCACGCCGATCTCAACCCCTTGAGCCCCTACTTCCTGGCCTACGTCCGGGATGACGGAACGGTCCGCTACCAGTATCCCCAGGCAAAGCAGATCCTGGAACTCATGCGTCGACTCTGCGAGGGCCAAAAGGAGCCCTTCGCCGATCTCTGCCGCCTCTTCAACTACGAGACCCGGGACGGACAGGAGATGGGCCGCTACAACGGACTCCTGCAGGCGGCCGCCCAATCTCTCTCTATGACCTTCAAGAAACGGAGCACCCAGCGCCTGACCCTTGACCGCCACGCCCTGATCCCGCCGGTGGAGCACCTGCCCACCGGCCTGGACGATTTCGACCTGATCACCTGGCTGGTGATCCGCTAAGCCCATGAAAAACGAAAAAGAATCCCTGACCCTAGCACTGCAAGCCTTTCAGACCCAAGGGCTCCGCCAGGCCGCCCTGGGCCTCTTCGAAACCCTGGGCTACAACACCCGCCGCCAGGCAGCCATCGAGCCGCCTGACTTCGATGCATTTTCCGCCCTCTACCTCGATGAGCACAGCGCGTTCAACCCCAAGAACGCCAGGACGGAAAAATGGCTCAGCGTAGACCTGCTCTTTCAATTTACTGCCGATGAACTCAGCCATCAGCGACAGCTGTTCGACGACTTCTCCATCCAGAGTGACCGCTTCGCCTCCTTCCTCTTCTTCTGCGTCGAATTAAAACCCGATCACACCACTCGCACCGAGCTTTCGGCCATCACCCGGGAGATCAACCGCCCATTTCGCATGCCGGTATTGGTGCTCTTCAAGATCGGCGCCAAGCTGACCCTGGCCGTCATCCACCGCCGTCCCCACAAACGGGATGGGGAGCGGGACGTCCTGGAAAAGGTGACCCTGATCAAGGATATCGATACCAGGCAGCCGCACCGGGGCCACATCGAGATCCTGTGGGATCTCTCTCTGCCGCAATTACCCCGCCAGAGGCCCATCGCCGGCTTCGACGACCTGCACGAGGCCTGGAAGGGAGTCCTGGACACCAAGGAGCTCAACAAGCGCTTCTACCGCGAGCTCTTCAACTGGTACCTCTGGGCCAAGAGCCAGGTGAAGTTTCCCCAGATCCGGCCCGAACCGGACAAAATCGATGAGAAGCAGCACCAGAGCGAATCGCTGATCCGCCTGCTGACCCGCCTGCTCTTCGT
>CAYXHZ010000009.1:6512-8004 GCA_964465065.1 uncultured Clostridia bacterium | reverse complement strand
GGGACTACGATGACAAGAAGCAGCAGAACGTCACCGTCCACGGCCTGATCGACATCCTCTCCCGCTTCAAGTTCACCATCGAGGAGAACACGCCCATCGAGCAGGAGGTGGCCCTGGACCCCGAACTGCTCGGCCGGGTCTTCGAGAACCTGCTGGCCAGTTACAATCCCGAGACCCAGACCACGGCCCGCAAGCGCACGGGATCCTTCTACACCCCCCGCGAGATCGTGGATTACATGGTGGACGAGTCGCTCAAGGCCTACCTGAAAGACAAGCTCCTAACCTCGGGTCTGATCGACGAGGGAAATGCCGACATCGATCTGGCCTTCCTGTTCGAATACAACGAAAAGGAGCACCTCTTCGATGAGAAACAGCGGGATGTCCTCATCGACGCCCTGGACCGCCTGCGCCTCCTCGACCCGGCCTGCGGCTCCGGCGCCTTCCCCATGGGGGCCCTGCAGAAGATGATCCACATCCTGCACAAACTCGATCCCGACAACAAGCGCTGGTTCGAGAAGGTCATCGCCGGCTTCCCCGAATACCTGCGGGGCGAGATGCGCCGCAAGCTGGAGGGGGAGAACTGGAACTACGTCCGCAAGCTGGGCATCATCTCCCAGTGTCTCTACGGCGTGGACATCCAGCCCATTGCCACCCAGATCGCCAAACTGCGCTTCTTCATCTCCCTGCTGGTGGACCAGCGCGAGCGGCCCGAGGAGCCCAACCGCGGCCTCGAGCCCCTGCCCAACCTGGATTTCAAGATCGTCACCGCCGATTCGCTGATCCGGGCTCCCAAAGAGGAAATAATCCATGGTTCTCTCTTCACGAGCGAAGAAGACGCCTTCTTCTCCGAACTGGCCAACCTCACCGGGCGCTACTTCAGCATCAGCACCCCCAAGGACAAGCAGGACTGCCGGCAGCAGATCTGTGATCTCATAGAAAAGAAATGCACGGAAAAGACCACCAAAATCACCCGTTTGCTCCAACAGGATCGCCAAGACGCAGACAGGGTGAAGGCAGAACTCAAGAGAAAAAACAAAGACCTCATCGTCCTTCACGAACACGAGCTAGCCCTCTGGCAGAGCTACCCCAACCTCTTCAAGCACGAGGCGGTGAAGTTCTTCGAGCCCCGCTACTTCTTCCCCAAGGTGGGCGATGGATTCGACATCGTCATCGGCAATCCGCCCTACGTGCAGATCCAGAACTTCTCGGGCAGGCCCGAGCAGACGGCCTGGGAGGCCCAGGATTACCAGACCTACGCCCGCACCGGCGATGTCTACTGCCTCTTCTACGAACGCGGCCACCGTCTGCTGGCGCCAAACGGGACGCTCTGCTACATCACCAGCAACAAGTGGATGCGGGCCAATTACGGCAAGGCCCTGCGGCAGTTCTTTATAGAAAAAACAAACCCGAGATTCGTCATCGATTTCGGCGGTTACCAGGTATTCGACTCAGCCGATGTTGACACCAGTGTATTACAGATCCAAAAGAAAGA
>CAYXHZ010000009.1:0-6412 GCA_964465065.1 uncultured Clostridia bacterium | reverse complement strand
AGGTATTCGACTCAGCCGATGTTGACACCAGTGTATTACAGATCCAAAAGAAAGAAAGAAAAGACCAGCCAATTCTGGGATGCATCATTCAGAGAGATTTTTCCGAAGAAACCGGTTTACTTGAATACTTTCAAGCCAATCATGTCGAGATGAATCCAACTCTTCAGGAAGACTGGATCATTTCATCGAATGAGGAGTTTCGAATAAGAAAAAGACTCGAGGCCGTGGGCACGCCGCTGAAGAATTGGGATATTTCCATTTACAGAGGGGTTTTAACAGGCCTCAACGAGGCCTTCATCATCGACGGCCGCAAGCGGGCCGAGCTGATCGCCCGGGACCCCAGGAGCGCCGAGATCATCAAGCCCATCCTGCGCGGCCGCGACATCAAGCGCTACAAGGCCGAGCACTCCGATTTATGGCTGATCGCCAGCCATAACGGGTATCGGACCCCCACGGGAGGTCGGATTCCGGCGATCGATGTGAGACAGAATTATCCGGTTGTTTGGGAGCATCTTCAGAGTATCAACCAAGAAACAGGAGGAAAAGCTGAAAAAAGATGCGACCAGGGGGCACATTGGAGCAATCTCAGGGATTGCGCCTATTTCGAAGAATTCGAGAAAGAGAAGATTGTTTACGCAGATATTATGCGATTAACAAAAGGTGAGGGTCGATTCCCTCGTTTCGCATTTGTGAAGGCAGAACAGTACTTTTCAAACACTGTTTTTATGGTGTCTGGAAAACCCGTCAAGTACCTAATAGCAATACTTAATTCCTCGATAGGTAAATATCTGATAGAAACGTATGTTAATCGTTTTGATGAAACTGGATTTCGTATGTTTACCATTTTTATTGAAAAACTTCCTATCCCTTACATAAAGGAGCAATTACAACTCCCCTTCGAGATTCTGGTGGACGGCGTTCTCTTTGCCAAGGAGAAGGGCATGGAGCGCGAGGCGGAATTGATCGAGACGGTCATCGACGGTCTGGTCTACGACCTCTACTTCGAAGAGGAGATGAGGGCCGCCCACTGCTTCGTCACCGAGCGTCTGACCGAAGTGCTCCAGCCCTTCAAACCCGAAGACACGGACGAATTCAAGACCGAATACATCCTCGAACTTTGCCGTTTCTTCGAAAAGGACGAGACGGTCCGCCATGCCCTGGTCCACCGCAGCACCGTTCCGGCGGTGCGGATCGTCACAGGAGAGAAGTCATGAAGGATTCACGCATCAGTCGCCTGCGGCAGGCCGTGGCCGAGCCCGCCGCTCCGTATGGGCCCTTGCGCATCACCGAACTCCGTATCGCCCATTACCGATATTTCACCGAGCCATGCGCAATCGATATAGACGGCAAGAATCTTTTGGTCTACGGTGAGAACGGTAGCGGCAAGAGCTCCATATACAGGGCTCTGGCCTATCTGACACGACTCCGTTTCGATTCCATAGACAAAGAGCGGAACATATTCTGCCCCGACGATTCCGCCCAGATCGAATTCTTTTTTTCCAACGGTCAGACTCTGGTTGTCGACCGTGATCTCGGCGAACTGCCCGATAGTTGCTCTTTTCTGCGTGGATTGTCCGTGTTCAGTCCTATGCTGGACTATAAGAAACTGCTCAGAATACACTACGCACCGGGGATGAATGGGGATCAGATCAACATTTACGGCATGTTGCGCGAACTGTTCCGGGACTACCGCATCCCTGGCGGCGACAAACTGTCGGGAATCAATGATTTCACCCGCTACTTCGACACCCTCAAAGCCGTGGTCAACGGCGATCTGCTTCTCGAAATCAACACTCTTATCGCCTTCTTCGACAAAGATTTCCGCATCAACCGGTTTTTCTTCCGTATCGATACCAGCGATGACGGGCGTCCCGAACCGCGTGTGAGCATCGACATCGACTATCGCGACACCGCCATCGAAGGCTATCATCTTTTTCTCAACGAGGCGCGTTTGTCGGCCCTGGCTATTTCGGTCTATTTCGCATCGATCCACAAACTGCTCGGCACCCTCGATCAGGACTGCCTGAAGATCCTGGCCCTTGACGATCTGCTCATCAGTCTGGACATGGGCAACCGCATGAAACTGATGGAAATCCTGAAGGACTATTTCGCCGATTTTCAAATCTTCTTCTTCACCCACGACAAATCTCTGTTTGATCTCTATAAAAACCAGCTGGATTGGCGGAAATATGAAATATACGCCGGTGAGGACCAAGGAATTCCCCGACCGATACTCAAAGCGTATGAATCCCGTATCCAGAAAGCGAAAACCTATCTGGCGAAAAACGAATTGGACAGCGCGGCCCTACAGTTGCGGAAAGAATTCGAGAACCTGCTGCAATCCCTCCTGCAACCCGAGGAACAGCGGGATAGATCCGGGCGAGAGCTCGACCTGTCGAAACTGATCGCCAGGGCAAAGAAAAAAGTGAAGCCATCGGCCCGGGAGATTCTGATCCGGCTGGACCGCGACCGCCAGCATATTCTCAACCCCCTGTGTCATGGCGATAGACGTCCGGTTTTTGCCGAAGAAATCAGAAGTACGATCGAAGATCTCGATTTTCTGATCAACTTCTTGAAGTAGTTTCGATTCGATACTGCCTATACCGGAAACTAAATTGATTGTTCCATGCTGGAGACAGTCTTGACAAGAGACTTGTTGTCTCTTATAATAAGCGACACGATGTCTCTTGTGGAGGTCGATCATGACGGTAGTGGACAAGAATGAGCCGGTCTTGGTGACCGGTGCCAACGGTTACGTGGCCAGCTGGCTGGTCAAAAGACTGCTCGACGAGGGCCTGACGGTTCACGCGGCCGTCCGGGATCCGCACAACGAGGCCCGGGTCGGGCATCTGCGCCGTCTGGCCGAGAAGAACCCAAAACGCTTGCTCTTCTTTGCCGCCGATCTGCTCCGGGAGGGCAGCTACGACGAGGCCGTCAGCGGCTGCTCCCTGGTGTTTCATACCGCCTCGCCGTTCGTGCTCAAGGTCAGGGACCGGCAGCGCGACCTCATCGAGCCGGCGCTGCAGGGAACCCGGAACGTGTTGAATACCGTCGACCGAACGGCCTCGGTGCGGCGGGTGGTGCTGACCAGCAGCGTGGCCGCGATCTTTGGCGACGGCGCCGACATCCTGGAGTATCCGGGACAGACGGCGACGGAGGCGAACTGGAATACCAGCTCCAAACCGGACTATCAGGCCTATTCCTATTCGAAAACCGTGGCCGAACGGGAGGCCTGGGCGATACACGACCGGCAGAACCGCTGGCAGCTGGTGGTCGTCAACCCGTCCATGGTCATCGGTCCGGGCCTGTCCGCACAGATCAGCTCCGAGAGTTTCAACCTCATCAAGCAGCTCGGAGACGGCCGGGCCGGAATGGGGGTCCCCGATTTTCAGGTCGGAGTGGTGGATGTGCGCGATGTGGCCGAGGCCCATTTTCAGGCCGGATTCCGTCCCGACGCCGAGGGCAGACACATCGTGTCCGCCGATACGGTCTCTTTTCTGGACCTGGCGCGCATGCTGGCCGAGCGTTTCGGCACGGCCTACCCCTTTCCGCGCCGGTTGGCGTCCCGCTGGCTTGTCTGGCTGCTGGCGCCCTTTTTCGGTTACGAGCGGCGCATGATCCTGCGCAACGTGGGTTATGCCTGGAAGATCGACAACCGCAAAGGCATCGAGCGGCTGGGGCTCGAGTACCGCCCGGTCAGGGAATCGGTGCAGGAATTTTTCCAGCAGATGGTGGACAGCGGCGCAGTGAAGGGGAAGAAGGGCCGATGAGGTCCTCGGGACGGATGAATGGCGAAGACGGCTGAAAACAGCACCTGGCGCCGGGCGCGCAGCCAGGCGCAGAAAGGGGAGCGCATCCAGGCCATTCTGGCGGCCGCCGCGCGTCTGCACGAGCGCTGCGAGTGGGCCGGGATCACCTTGCTGGACATCGGCCGGGAGGCGGGCTTCACTCGCTCCAACCTCTACAAGTACTTTCAGACCAAAGAGGAAATCTACCTGGACCTGATCGGTCACGACCTCAGTGCCTGGCGGGAGGCCGTGGAAGAGAGACTCGCGGCTCTGCCGGCCGATCCGGCTGTCTTCGCCGCGGCCTGGGTGGACACGCTGCTGGGCAATCCGCGCCTGACCCGGCTCCTGTCCATCCTGTCGACCACACTCGAGCGGCATGTGAGCTTCGCCCGGCTGGTGGCCTTCAAAAGCCATGCCCTGGCCGAGTATACCCGGGTCGGGGCGGCCATTGCCCGACTGTTCCCCCAGGTGACCCTGACCCAGGCCACCGATTTCATCTGGGCTCATTTCGCTCTGGCCGTGGGCATGATACATCTCCTGGATCAGAGCGAACTGCAGCGGCTGGCCATGGTCGAAGCGGGTATACCCTGGGATGCCGGACGGGTGAAGGAAATCATGATCGGAAGCGTCCGGGCCGTTTTCGAGCGCTGGGCGCTGAACCGGGACCCTATGTCTTCCGATCCTCTCTGATCGAATTGTCCGCCCAATCCAGAATTTTTCTGGCTTGCATGATGACCAGACGATATTCTGATTCGCTGACATCCTCGTAACCGCCGGGATATCGGAACATGACCGCATAACTGGTTATTTCCGATAATTCTGTCGCAGCAACCGGTACGGATGCTTTTATCTCGTCAGGCAGGAGTGTCAGCAGGTAACCGATATGGTGGACTTTTCTGAATTCTATGCCCAAGTGAACCAGGATCGCCTTCAGACTTTTTTCTACTGTCTGTTGTGCATGAAAACACAGGTCGCTGTACAGAGAGTCGGATGGAAGAGGGATGGACGCCAGTGCCAGATCGCTGCGGGCATGCCGCAACCAGTCGGCAGGGCTTCCGGGAACGAGTTCTTCAAGGGGCATAAATCTCCAGCCCTTCTTTCAGTATCGTGTGGTAGATCAGGCCGATATTGTCGCGGTGGGTGTCGAGCAGTTCCGGCGTGGCCACGACGACATCGATCGGGTAAGGGATGTTGTGCAGGGAGCGATAAATCGCTTTGGCGGTGTCATGACAGGGGGTTCCGTCAGCGACGACAACCAACAGGTCCATATCGTTGGCTTGAACAGACGATTGTCTGATCATGGATCCGAATAAAATGATTTTCAACGGGTCGACGGCTTTTACGATTGTATGGACGATTCCGGCAATCAGTTCCCGGTCCTGCCGACTTGTCAGCGAGTTCACACCACTGATGCCGGTGTGTTCTTGCGATGTTTTCAGGTTCTGTTGGGCTGTCCGCATCATACTGGTAATTATGTGTTGTCCTGAAGCGGATTGTCAAGCAGACTGTTTCCGGACCCTTACCCTCATGGACGTGGAGACGGGGAGATCAGCGGCCGCTGACGACGATGTGCCGTTTGGCCCGGGTCTGAAAGGGGTTGAGCGGGGCGTAGTCGATGCGCAGGGTCAGACGGGCGGGCAGGGCGCGCTGCCTCTGGCCTCGTTCAGGCGGCCTTGACAACGATAGACCTGAAAATTATAATGGCCGCGAATTGGCAACTCAAATTCAAAATGGCCATCGTGAAAATGAATTTTTTTCATAGCCGAGCGCGTTAATGGCCATCGATCTCTACCAGCTCAAGGTGTTCTGGACCTTCTCCCGCATCCGCCATTTCACGCGGACCGCCGAAGAACTGTACGTCACCCAGTCGGCCGTCAGTCACGCCTTGAAAAAACTGGAGCGTTCGCTGGGCACGCCGCTGGTCGTCCGGCGCAGCGGGCAATACGGTCTGACGGAAGCCGGGCTCTCCCTGATGGGCGTGTGCGAGAAGATCTTCCGTGAGGTCGAGCAGTTCGAGACCGAACTGCAACAGGGCGAATGGCAGAAACGGCAGAAACTGCGCCTGGGAGCGCCGGTGGAATTCGGCACCACCGTGCTGATCGGGCAGATCGGCGCCTTTCAGACCGCCCATCCGCTGCTGCAGCTCAGCTTCCTGTTTTCCCACAGCCTGCATACCCAGCTGCTGCACGGCGAGCTCGACCTGATCGTCGACTGCCGACCCTGTCACCACCCGGAGATCGAGCGCATCCCCCTGTTCCGCGAGCGCTACGTCGTCATCGCCTCTCCGGACTTCCTGGCCGGGCAGCCCATCCGGCTGCCGCAGGACCTGGAGCAGGTGACGGTCCTGTCCATGGATGAAAGCGGCGAGTGGTGGAACAACTTCATCTTCGCTCAACCCGAAGACCAGCGCGTCATCCTCAAGCAGATCGTCCAGATCAACCACGTGCGCGGCCTGATCAACGGTGCCCTGGCCGGACTCGGCGTCAGCTTCGTGCCCCGTTACACCGTCGAGAACGAACTGCGCGACGGTCTGCTGTGCGACGTTTTTCCCGGCGGCCAGCTGATGGACGACCACTTCTGCATTTACGTCAAACGCGACAGGATGGCCCTGGACAAAAACCGGC
>CAYXHZ010000008.1:61238-86940 GCA_964465065.1 uncultured Clostridia bacterium | reverse complement strand
CTTTCCCTTTACAACGGCCGGTCGAGTTCTTATAATAGGCCCATGCGACTGTTCATCGGCTTCACTCCACCTGCGACGGTATTGGAGCGGCTGAACGGCTGGACGGCGCCGCTGCGGGCCGCCTTCCCCTTCCGCTGGCTCGAGAGTCCGGCCATCCACCTGACCCTGCACTTTCTGGGTGAAGTCGACTCCGCCCGCCAGCAAAACCTGATCGCCGGTCTGGATCCGCTCTGCGCCGGCCGCAGCGCCTTTCCCGTCCGCATCGACCGCCTGGGCTGCTTCGAACGCGGCGGCACCGTCTCGATCGTCTGGGCCGGCATCCAGGATGAACCGCTGCTGACCGAACTTCAGCGCCGGCTCGGCCGGCTCCTGCAGGACCTGGGCCTGGCCATCGAGGACCGGGCCTTTACCCCGCACATCACCCTGGCCCGGCCCCGCGCCGACGCCGCCGCGGTCCGGCCTTCCGAGCTGACTCCTTTTCTGGACAGCCGACCGCCGCTGGAATGCCGCCTGGACCACCTGAGCCTGTTTTCCAGCCGGCTGACCCCCGGGGGCGCCGTCCACCGCAAGCTGAAGGAGTGCCGCCTTGTCTAGCCATGCCCTGACAACCGTGCTGCTCAGCTTCATCGTCGGCGCCATCCCCTCGGGCTACCTGCTCTTCCGCCTGACCGACAAGACCGATATCCGCACCATGGGCAGCGGCAATATCGGCGCCAGCAACGTGCTGCGCACCAAGGGCATCCCCTACGGGCTGCTGATCCTGCTGCTGGACAGCGCCAAGGGCGCCCTGCCCCTGCTCTACGCCAGCCATCACTTCCCGGAGCGCTACCCCTTGCTGGCTCTGGTCATGCTGGCCGCCGTCCTGGGGCACATTTACACCCCCTTTCTCAAAGGCAAGGGCGGCAAGGGCGTGGCCACCTTCTTTGGCGCTCTGATCGTGTTTTCGCCCTGCATCAGCCTGTTGTTCCTGATTTCTTTCCTGACGGTCGTCTCGGTAAGCCGCTACGTTTCCGCCGCATCGGTGGCGGCGGTTTCGCTGTCGTTTCTGGCCGTTCTGTTCAGCTTGAGCGCCGAGGCGTCCATGGTCACCCTGCTCGGCGTCCTGATCATCGTCGTACAACACCGACAAAATATCCAGCGCATCCTCAACGGACAGGAGGCGCGACTGGGTAAAAGGACATGTCATGAAAAATGAGAAAATCGCCGTCCTGGGCGCGGGCGCCTGGGGCACGGCCATGGCCAACCACATCGCCCTGTGCGGCCACCCGGTATTCCTCTGGGCGTTCGAACCCGAAGTCAGCCAGTACATCAACCGTCACCACGAAAATCAGCTCTTTCTGCCCGGAATCCCCCTGTGCCCGCAGCTGCGGGTCAGTTCGGACCTCGACGAAGTCCTCCAGGACAGCGATACCGTCTTTCTGGCCGTGCCGTCCAAACATTACCGGCGCATCCTGAGCGATTGCCGCCAGCAACTGGCCTCAAAGCCGCTGCTCAACCTGTCCAAGGGCTTCGAGGCCGAAACCCTGCTGACCATTTCCCAGATCGCCGTCGACGTTCTGGGAGCCGACTGTCTGCAACGCTGGGTCAGTCTGTCGGGGCCTTCCTTCGCCCGCGAGTTGGCCAAAGGCCACCCCACAGCCATCGTCGCCGCCTCCGAGAACGAAGCACTCTCCTGCCAGGTCCAGCAATCATTCTCCTCCGACACGCTGCGCATCTACCGCAGCAACGACCTGCGCGGCATCGAGATCGGCGGATCGCTCAAGAACGTCATGGCCATCGCTTCCGGGCTCGTCCACGGCTGCGGCTACGGCTACAACACCACCGCCACCCTGGTGACCCGGGCCAGCGTCGAAATCTCCCGCTTCGGCCAGAAGATGGGCGCCAGTCTGGAAACCTTCTGGGGTCTGGCCGGCATCGGCGACCTCATGCTGACCTGTTTCGGCCCCTTGTCCCGCAACTTCCAGCTCGGCGAACAGATCGCCAAGGGCGCCAGTCTGGACGAACTGATCCGCAACAGCCGCACCATCGTCGAGGGGGTGGAAACGACCCGGGCCGTCTGGACCCTGAGCCGGCAGCACCAGATCGACATGCCCATCACCGAACAGGTCCACGAGATCCTGTTCAACGGCCGTCCTCCCCTGGAGGCCCTGAAAAACCTGATGAAAAGGAGTCTGAAGATAGAGTGGGCTTCAAAATAGAGTACATCGTCAACGACGAGGTCAAGACCTTCCATCTGCAGGATCGGCAGGAGATGACCATCGGCAAACTGCCCAACAACGACATCCAGCTGGAAGACAGCACCGTCTCCCGCACCCACTGCAAGATCAGCCGGCACCGCAAGGGCTACCGGCTCATCGATCTGGGCAGCACCAACGGCAGCTTCGTCAACGGCAAACCGGTGACCCGCAAGGATCTGATCGAAGGCGACAACATCACCATCGGCCGCTCGGTGCTGCGCTATCTGGCCGACAGCGAAAACCAGGCACAGACGGTCGACGACGATACCGACCAGAAGATTTCCATGGTTCTGCCCTTGTCCGAGATGCTGCCGATCCAGGCCAAGGATTCGCTGAAGAAAAACGACCTGCAGCTGCTGACCGCCCTGACCACCCTGGGCAAGAACCTGCTGACGGCGACGACGGTGCAGGAGAGCATCGAGCGGGTCGGCGAGCTGATCGGCCAGTTCGTCCAGCCCAAGCGCCTGTTCATCTTCTTCTACGACGAAAAGGAGAACCGGCTCGACCTGGCCTACGCCCGCAGCGACAGCGACGGACAGGACCCCAGCGTGGCCATCTCCAAAACCATCGCCATGAAGGCCATCCACGAAAAGGTGGCCATCCTGTCGGCCAACACCCTGGACGACGCCCGTTTCGACGGCGCCGAAAGCATCATCATGTACGGCATCACCTCGGCCATCTCGGTTCCTATCTGGACCAGCAAGTCGATCTACGGCCTGATCTACGCCGACACCACCATTACCGGCAAGATGTTCATCGAACAGGATCTGGAAGTGATGAGTACCATCGCCAACTTCACCGGCCTGTCGATCGAGGGCATCAACAACCAGCAGACCCTGAACCGCGAGAAGAAGCTGCGCGCCCGCCTGGAACGCTACCACTCCCCCGGGGTGGTGTCCAGAATCCTGGAGATGCAGGACAAGCAATCGCGCGAATTCATCGCCTACAAGGAAAGCGAGGCCTCGATCCTGTTCATGGACATCGTCGGCTTCACCAGCCGGGCCGAGAAGATGAAACCGGTCGAGGTCGGCCTGTTCCTCAACAACATCTTCACCGTCATGACCGACATCATCTTTCAATACAACGGCACCCTGGACAAGTACATCGGCGATGCCATCATGGCCATCTTCGGGGTCCCGTTCGCCATGGAGGCCCACGCCGAACAGGCCATCATGACCGCCCTGGAAATGGAACGCAAGCTGGCGGAGATCAACGACGGCCTGACCGAAAACGAACGGGTGCAGATCCGCATCGGCATCAATTCCGGCCGGCTGATCGCCGGGGATTTCGGTTCACCCAAACGCTACGATTACACCGTTCTGGGCAACACCGTCAACATCGCCTCGCGCCTGGAATCCTCAGTGGCCGGGCCGGGGGAGATCGTCGTATCCCAATCCTGCTACGAGGCCACCAAGCGACTGTTCGACTTCGAATTTTTGGGCGAACGGAAGTTGCAGGGGATTTCGGTGCCGACTCCGGCCTACAAAGTACTCAAACGGAGGGAGAAATGAATCATCGCCATATCGCTTCGACCCTGTTGCTGCTGCCCCTGCTGCTGGGCGGTCTGGCCTGCGGCAAAAAGGCCGCACCGCTGCTGCAACCGCCCAAGGACAAACCGGGCAGCGCCAACTACCTGTGCAGCGAAGGCATGAGACTGCTCAACAGCGGCGACATGGCCCAGGCCGGCAACCGTTTCCAAGCCGCCCTGGCCAAAGACCCCAACCACGCCGACGCCACCTTGGGTCTGGGCATCGTTCACCTCAACAACCGGGAATTCGAGCCCAGTCTGGCCTGCTTTGAACGGCTCAAGCAACTGACCCCGGACAGCCTGGACGTCTACAATTATCTGGGCATTATATACATGGAACTGCAGCGCTACGACCGCGCCCGCGAGCATCTGCTGATCGCCGCCACTTCCAGCAAATACGAAACCCCGGAAAACGCCTACGCCAACCTGGCCCTGCTCGAACTCAAGCAGAACAACCTGGAAGCCGCCATGCGCTATGTCGGCAAAGGCCTGGAGAAGAAAAAATCCTTCGCCCTGCTCCATTCCCTGGCAGGCCGGGTGTACCAGGCCCAGAAGAAGCTGCCGGAAGCGCTGGATTCCTACGAACGGGCCTCTTCGATCCTGTTCGGCAACGACCTGGGCCTGCTGATGCAGATCGCCCGCATCCACGCCCAGATGGGCAACCGGGACAAGGCTCTGGATCTTCTGGAATCCACCCTGGGCAAGGCCGGCACCGACCAGGAGCGTCAGGCCGTGCTGAACCTGATCGCCGAGATCAACCAGGGCGGCTGACCGGACGACCGCCGTTGCTTTTTGGCAGCCTCTGTACTACAATAGCTCCATGAGCAAGGTCGTTGAAAGCTGCTGTCCACACTGCCATTGCCAGCTTTGGATTGATGCCGAATCCGGCCAGGTGGTTTCCCACAAGAAGGTGGACAGAAAAAGCAACCAGTCGTTCGATGATCTGTTGAAAAAGGAAAAAGACAAGAAAGAACACGCCGAGGAACGTTTCCTGGCCGCCAAGGTACTGGAGGAAGAGAAACGGAAAAAAGCGGCAGCCCTGTTCGAGCAGACGCTGAAGTCGGCAGATAAGGAGTAACCATGGATTTCAAAGAACTCACCGCCACCCTGCAAAAAAACCTGAAGCTGGAAAAGCCCGATTTCATCGAAGACAACGACACCAGTTTTTCGATCGGATTTTTGGAGTTGTCGGCCACCCAGAGCCTCATTTTCGCCGTACAGGATTACCGCGGCAAGCAATATTTCGATATCCGCACCTGGTACCAGGAGCAATCCGGGGAATGGAAACCCACCAAGAAAGGCATCCACTTCGGATTCGAGAAATTCAACGATTTCATCGCCCTGGTGGAGCTGTTCAAGTCCGCCCACGCCAGCACCCAAGGCTGAGCGATGACATCATGGACGTCGCCGTCTTCCTTCGTCAGCTGGCCGCTCTGGAGGAAAAGAGCGCCAAGCTGTACCATCGGCTGAGGCCCATGACCTTCCTTTCTCCCCGGGTGTCCAACCTGTTCGAGCGTCTGAGCCAGGACGAACTCGGCCACATGAACCTGATCAACACGGTCAAGGAATATCAGTCCCAGGCCGAAAGCGATTTCGAGATCCAGGACGAACTCGGGCAGGACGTCCTGAACACCCAGCAGATTCTGACCGACCTGGACAAACGGATCAGCGCCGATCCGCCCCGCCCGCCCTTCCGTGAACTGCTGGGAGAGGTGCTGGACTTCGAAAAGACTCTGGAGGGCAGACACTTCAGCAGCTACCTCCGCATCCGCGATGAAGAGCTCAGAAATCTTCTTTTGCAGCTCAACCAATACGACAAGGACCACGTCGCCGCCATCGCCCGGCTCATCGCCGAAATCGACAGTCCAGGGCACAAGGAGCCCCAGCCATGAAAAAAAGAGTGCTACTGATCCACAGCGGCGGCACCATCGGCATGATCCGCGACAATGACTGCGGCATTCTCAAACCGGACAGCCTGTACGAGAGCATCCACCAGATCATCCCCCCGCTTTCCGATATCGCCGACATCACCGTCAAGATCCCTTTTCTCTGCGACAGCTCCGATATCAGTATCAGCCACTGGCAACAGATCGCCGCCCTGATCGGCGAGTCCATCAACTCCGTCGACGGCGTGGTCATCACCCATGGCACCGACACCATGGCCTACACCGCTTCGGCCCTGTCCTACATGCTCAGCAACCTGCCGATTCCGGTCATTCTGACCGGTGCCCAGAAGCCTCTCAGCGACATCCGCACCGACGCCCGGGCCAACCTGATCAACGCCGTCGAACTGGCCACATCGTCCATCCGCGAAGTGGCCGTATTCTTCGACGACAAGCTGATGCGCGGCAACCGGTCCACCAAGACCCACATCAGTCACTTCGATGCCTTCAGCTCCCCCAATTACCCCCTGCTGGCCAAGGTCGGCATCGACGTCGAAATATACGAACACAACCTGCTCAACCGCAGCGGCATGTTTCACATCTTCACCCAGTTCGACAACCGGCTGGCGGTTTTCCAGCTCTTTCCCGGCTGCCGCGGCCAGAGTCTGATCGCCCCCCAGGACGCCCGGGCCATCCTGTTGATCGGCTACGGCGCCGGCAACATCCCCTGCAAGGACGATTCGGTGATCCGGCAGGTCGACAACTGGATCGAGGAGGGCAAACTGGTCTTTCTGGGCAGCGAGACGCCGGGCGGGCATCTGGCGCCCCAGCTCTACGAGGGCGGTGCTCTGCTCAATTCCCGCAGCATCCTGAACTCGGGAGACATGACCCACGAGGCGACCATCACCAAACTGATGTTTCTGCTCGGTCACCACCAGAACGCCAGCGACATCCGCCACAATTTCGAAACCTCCCTGGCCGGAGAAGTGACCTTGCGTTGAGTCTGATTCATTTTTCTACTTGACAAAACTTTTCACAGATAATACTGTACATGTGTACGCGGACCCTGCAGCCGGAAACGGTCGCGCTTTCGAGTATTTTCTTTGATTGTTCAGCTGCATTGGCCTTCCTAAAAGTTTTTGCATAGACGGGGTCCGGATGGTCAAATTCGGCCCCGTCGTATTATTTTACCTGTCTGACCCGTGAACCGGGAATGAATCCGGACTGTTTCAACGGTCGGCGATGATCCGCACCACTCGAACCAGTTCGTCTTTCCAGTAGGAATTGATGGTTTCCTCGCGCACCCGTTGTCCACGGCTCGGAGCGTGCACGAAGCGGTTGTCCCCGCTGTAGATGCCCAGGTGCCAGGAACCTTTCAGCCTGAAGACCAGGACATCGGCCGGCTGCAGGAAACGCAGAGGCACATTCGGTTTGAGCCGGGCGTAGGCCCTGGCCTGACGCGGCACCTGATACCCGAAGGCGTGAAAGACGTAGCGGACGAAGCCGCTGCAGTCCCAGCCGTCGATCTCGTCCCCCCCGGAACGGTAGGGTCGGCCGCGCAAGGCGCGGGCCAGTTCGACCACCTTGGCGCGCATCAGCTGCGGATAATCCTGGATACCGAGGGTGCGGGACCGGGTCGGCAGGCAAGCCCAGCACAGCTGCAGGGAAACGGTCAGAACCGTCAACCCGGCCCACAGAACATTTTTTTTCAGCCGACCCTGAGGGCGCCGTCCCGCTCGGAAGTTCATGCCTTGATTGTAAGTGATCCCGGCGGGCCGTTCAAGCCTCAAGCCCGCCGGGACCGGTATGGCTCGGCTTCAGCGGTTGATGTAGCCGGTACTGCCGATATTGTTGCCTTCGTCCCTCTCGTCGACCTGGTTGAGGTGATCGGCCGTCAGGCGGTATTTCCGGAACTGCTGCGCCGGCACGGTATCCTCGAAGGTCAAGGTGACCATCTTCTGCACGGCCAGCAGTTTGCTGTAACAGAGCTTGGCCACTCCGCCCTCGGCCAGATAATGGAAACCGGCCGTCGGGTCCTGAGTCCATTCCAGCAGAACCTTGAACGGTCCGACACAACTGTTGACTGTACAGGCATTCTTGAGCGTCACCGTGATCTTCACCTTATCGCTGCCGTCGGGATTGTCGGCGATCTTGACCGCCGACAGGCTGTGAATGACGATGTCGGGTTTGATCTTCACCTTGTCCGGCGTATCCGGCCCCTGTTTCTGGGCGTTCAGGACACAGGGCAGACTGAGAGCCGCCACGACCAATGCAATCACGATCTTTTTCATCTGACTCCTCCATTTTCAGCGTACCGTTTGGCGGATTTTACCAATCCCCGGTAGCTGCTGTGACAAGGAAGAGCATGAATTCTGCCAAAATCGTTTCTACCCCAAAAGCATTTCATGACGATATTTTTCGCAAAAAATAGGAATCGTATGCCAGACAGCCTGCTGTCTGATTTCCGGACAGCCGGGACAGACGCCGAACGACAACTATCAAAAATCGACTTCGATCCGGTACAGGGCGCGATGCAGTTTCTGCAGCCGGGCGGGGTCCATCTTGCTGACCCGCCGGTCGTAACTCATCAGCCCGTTGACCTCCGTCTCCACGTCCGTGGTCTGGGTGTATACGGCAGCCGACAGACCCCGGCGAATCAGCTCCGGCAACTGGTCGATCAGCTTTTCGTAGGCCGCCTGGTATTCCGGCTGAGCGCTGATGTTGCGGTAGCCCCAGTTGGCTTTCTCCTGCCAGGTGTGGCCTTCCACCGGGTAACCCAGGCCGCCGAACTCGCCAAGGACCAGTGCCCGGCCGTCCCGTTTGTCGACGGGAATGGCCGGTCCGGGGTATTCGTGCCGGTCCTGGACATGCCCGGCCCCATAGAAGTCGCTCCATCCGCTGGGGCCGTCGACCAGGCGGCTCGGATCGTAATGGGCGGTCCAGTTGAGGGTTTCGATGGTGCGAAACTGTCCCCAGCCCTCGTTGAAGGGCACCCACATGACGATGCAGGGGTGGTTGCGCAAACCGTCGATGACCGCCTGCCACTCGCTTCGGTACTGGTGCGCCGACTGGGCGCTGCGCACGATCTCGTTACCGTCACCCGACGGGGCGTAGGCGTCGCCGCTGGGCATGTCCTGCCAGACCAGAACGCCCAGGCGGTCGCAGTGGTAGTACCAGCGCTGCGGCTCGACCTTGACGTGTTTGCGGATCATGTTGTAGCCCATGGCCTTGGTCTGCTGGATATCGTATTGCAGGGCCTGGTCGCTGGGGGCAGTGTACAGGCCGTCGGGCCACCAGCCCTGATCGAGCAGGCCCAGCTGAAACAGGAAGCGGTTGTTGAGCAGGATACGCTGGATCCCGTTCCGATCGCGGCCCAGGGAAATTTTGCGCAGGGCGGCGTAGGATTCCAGCTCGTCGACCACTTTGCCCCGACGTTTGATCCGTAACTGCAGATCATAAAGGTGCGGGCTGTCGGGGGACCAGAGCAGCGGTTTTCTGAGCGACAGCGTCAACGGAGAACCGACCGCTCCCGTCAGGCGGTCCAGTTGCTTGCCTCCGTCCAGCAGGGTGAGCTCCAGGCGGTCGTCGGGCTCGGCCCGGACCACATCGGCGTAAACGCTCAGACGTGAACGGTCCACATCGGGTTCGATGCGCAGGGAGCGGACATGGGTGGCGGCCACCGGTTCGAGCCAGACGCTGCCCCAGATGCCGCTTACCGAGGTGTACCAGATGCCGCGCGGCTTGTCCACCTGCTTGCCGCGGGGCTGGTAACCGCCGTCGGCCGGGTCCCAGACCGAAACCAGCAGCTCCTGGGTGCCACCCTGAACCAGATCGGGGGTGATGTCGAACGAGAAGGAATCGTAGGCGCCGCAATGTTCGCCCAGAAACCGGCCGTTGAGGTAGACCCTGGTCTGCCAGTCCACGGCGTCGAAATGCAGGATGACACGCCGGCCGACCCAGGTTTTAGGCAGCGAAAAACTGGTCTGGTACCACAGCTTCTTGTCGGGGCCGACGCTCTTGCCGACACCGGACAGGGAGGATTCGACGGCGAAAGGCACCAGGATGTCTCCGTCCCAGTTCTCCGGCGGAGCCGACAGCTCCGGGCTGATGGCGTAGCGCCACAAACCGTTGAGGTTTTGCCATTCCCGGCGCTGCAGCTGGGGGCGGGGGTACTCGGGGAGAACGCGGTCGGAATCCATGTCTTTGGCCCAGGGTGTGGCGATACGCCCGCCGACCGGCTGCCAATTCGACTCGCCGGCAAAGCCGAATGCCGTGAAGGCGATGAGCACAATACCAGACAACGATGTAAATCCAAGGCGGACCATGACGCCTCCTGCGGTGATGTGTACGTTCACACTTAGCACAGCCCGCAAAAGTTGTCAATCGGGATCCGATGTTGGCAGAGTCTCTTACCCCAGGTACGGCTTGAGCTGACAGTCGGTCTTGGCGATATGCTCCAGCAGCCAGTTTTTCAGAAACACCATCAGATGGTCGGCTTCGCTGTCGCTGTCGCCCCGCTTGAAGCTCAGCCGCTGCGCTTCGCCGATGAAAAACTCGTGCTCGCGGCGATGGGCTTCCAGATCCGGGTAAGCGACCTTGGCCATCAGGGCTTCCTCGGAACTGAAATGATCCCGGACGTAGCGGGCCATGCTCTCGACGACCTCGTCGACCACCTGCTGCTCCCGGCCATAATGACGGGCCTCGTACAAGTCGTTGAACATCTCGATGATCTGCTGGTGCTGGCGGTCGATCAATTTATGCCCCAGCTCGTAGCGCTCGTCCCAGACGACAAAGCCCTGGCTCATCGGTCACCTCGCAGCCGCTTGCACGCCATTTGCATACTCTATAATATAAAGCCTCTTTGTTTTCCTGCCAATCATTTTTTAGCTTGAGTCCGTCCAGGCTCTTGCCAGATTTCTCGAGAACTGGCATATTGTGCACCGTAAACCATGAGCCCACAAAAACGAAACCTGCTGATTTTTTTTCTGCTGCTGTTGACCTTCGTCATCTGGTCCAACTCCTTCATCGCCATCAAGGTGCTGCTGGGCGCCATGAACGCCGTCGACCTGGTCAAGCTGCGGTTCATCCCCGTCGGCATCATCAGCGGCCTGCTCCTGCTGCTCTTTTACCGTCGCCAGGCCCGGGCCATTCTGCGCGATCACCCGTTGCGGGTCAGCCTTACCGGACTGTTGTCGGTCATCGTCTACAACCTGCTGCTCAATTCGGGCATGCATTACGTACAGCCCAACGCCGCCTCGCTGCTGATCGCCCTCAACCCCCTGATCACCCTGCTGCTGGCGGTGCGTTTTCTGGGGGAAACCATGACCCGGCGCCGCCTGATCGGCACCGTCGTCAGCTTCGCCGGTCTGAGCGTGGTGGTCCTGCTCGGCCGGGTCGGCGCCGACAGCGGGGCCTGGATCTCGCTGGACAAGCTGCCCTACGCCCTACTGGTTCTGGCCGCCCCGCTGACCTGGGCCAGCTACACCGTCATCACCAAACCGGCCTTGCGCAACCACTCGCCCATAGCCTACAACCTGCTCAGTCTGACCATCGGCTCTCTGCCGCTGTTTTTCTTCATCGACCGGCCGTTTCTTTCCCTTATCTGCACCCTGAACCAGCGCGAAATCGCGGCCTGGGCCTTTCTGTCGCTGGCCTGCACCCTGCTGGCTTTCGGGCTGTGGAACATCGCCATCCGCCACTGGCAGACCTCGACGGTTTCCCTGTTCGTCTACCTCAATCCTCCCTTGACCGCCATCTTTTCCTACCTGTTTTTCGGCATCGGCATCACCACCTTCTTCTTTATCGGCGGCACGATCATGCTGGGCGGCATCCTGCTGGCCACCCTGCCCGGTCGCAGAAAAGAACAGCCGCTCGAAGACCTGGCCGGCAACCCGGTGGATTGAATGGCCGACAAACTTTTCGCTTTCCTGCTGATCGTCTGCCTGCTGACGATCTCTCTGCCTGTCCTTCCGCAAACGGAAGCGGCACCGGCGACCGTCTGGTCGTCCACCCGGCCCCGAATCAACCTGGAACACATTTTCTTGGGAACGATCAACAGACGGGGCCAAGCGGTGGGTTTTCACGCCCGGCCCAACGGAGTGGACCCGCCAGGGCGAGGCGTCGTCAGCATTCTGTCGCCGGCCAATTCCGCCGGAATTTACGTCGCCCGGGTGTGGATCTCGAGCCGGCGCAAGATCAAGACCTCGAGTTTCTTCCCCGACAGCCTGGACCGGCTGACCATCGTCAAGGCCATCCTGCACGCCTACCGGAACGGCCGGAGCGGCGACGGCCGTTTCCGGGGACCGTCGGGCCATGGCTTCACCATCGAAGGCTACACGCTGGCCGACGGCCGGATCAACACTGCCTACCCGGTGTACCGCCCCGACAACACAGGAGGAACCCAACATGGAATACCGGCTCGAACGAGACGCGAACGGTGATCTGCGCGCCCAAACACCCGCCCCGAACCAGCTGCTCGGCCGCTACCTCGAAGCCGACGTTCAGGGCAGCACGGAACTGTGCCGCACACTGTTGCAGGCCATCGACGAGATCCTGGACGGACGAAAAAAACGGCGTCAGTTCATCGGCAACGCCCACAGCCTCAGCCTGACCGCGCAACGGGCCCGCATCCAGCCTGAATTCAGCCCCGATCCCCCCCTGGACCTGCCGCTGCAGACCCTCAAAACCGTCCTGCAGGAGTGGCAGAACCTGATCGATCCGCAGTAGAGCGGGTTGTTTTTTCAGCCGCAGATCGTAGCCGTCTCTGTCTGGCAGCCGCACAGGCTGCTGATGAAATCCCGGCTGTCGGCCATGATTTCCCCGATGCGCGGATCCCGGGGATGAAAAAACACGACGGCCAACATCCGCCGCGATGTCCCATCCACCGAACCGCGCAACGAATCGCCGCTGGGGTTGCCGAAGGGACCGGCCGGATCGGCCAGCACGATTTTACCGGCCAAAGGCAGCCAGCCTTTGCGGATTCCTTCATAGCCGTCGCCGTCCAGTCCCTGGCGGACCGTCAGCGGCGCCTGCAGTTTGTCCCGGTCGTACAGGCCGTAGGGGACCATGTGCCGGAGAGACAGGCGGTTCACCAGATCGACGACGGCCGTTACGCGCGGGAACGGAAGTCCCTGGGCTAGTCTGCGCAGAAGGGCCTCGCTGGAAGGCCGATGCCGGGTGGGATCGACCTGGAAGAGACGGTAAAGGCTGCGGCTGTAGGCGAAGCCCGGACTGGCGGCCGCTGCGGCCAGGTCCTGAGCCTCGAGGCGCAGGAAGGCCTCCAGATCCTGCGACCTAAGCGGTTCGGCCAGGTCGAAGGCCAGCGCCCCCAGGCTGATCCGCCCGGATTCAGGGTTGAGGATCGGCAGCATGCTTCATCTCGTCCAGCCACTGCCCGGCCAGCTGTACACCCTGTTCGACTGTGCTGAAACGTCCGTCCAGCTGGGCATCGTAGAGACGGTCCAGCAGATCGCCCATGGCCGGACCGGGTTTCATGCCCAAGGCGATCAGGTCCCGGCCGCGTAAAAGCGGCGCGATGGTTTCCAGACTGAGGTTGTACTGGGCGCTGCGGTCCTCGTACCAGCGCAGCAGGTCGTCCCGGCGAAAGTCGAGATTTTTGGGCTTGGGTTCCCGGGACAGTCGGTCGGCCAGGTCGAGCCAGAGCAGCAGCCGGTCCTGGCCCTTCATCTCGACCAGCAATCGGGCGAAAGACTTGAAGGAGGCGACCTCCCGGTTGCGGTACAGTTCGTAGAGACGGTGGTGGTTTTTGACCAGCAGACCGACCATCTCGTTGACGGCGAAAGCGCCACGGGTTTCGATACGCAACCGGGTCAGCAGCGCGCAGGCCAGTTCGGCGCCCAGCACGTCGTGCCCCAGGGAGCTGATGGTCATGCGGCCGCGCTTGTACTCCCAGACCGTAGTGTCGGCCTTGCCCAGATCATGGAGCAGGGCAGCCAGCAGCAGCGTCAACCGTTCCTCCTGCACCAGAGCCAGTTCGGTGGCCAGGGCGGCGGCGATGTCCACGGCGATCAGCAGATGCCCCCAGACCGTGTGGTGGCCGAATTCGTCGGTCTCGGGGTGAAACAGGGCGTCCTGCAGAGTCAGGGTCAGCCGGGCCAGCTCCGGAAACAGCGCATCCAGCACGCCCAGGCGATGGTATTCGGTCAGTCCCGACGAAGGCCGGGGGGATTCCAGCAGCAGGCGGATCAACTCCTCGGCCACCCGCTCCATGCTCAATTCGTCCAGGCGGGTCTGTCGGGCCTGCGGATAGATTTCGGACTGCACCGAGAAGCCGAGCACGGAGGCGAAACGGGCCGCCCGCAGGATGCGCAGCGGGTCGTCGAAAAAACTCCGCGGACTGGTCATGCGGATAAGACGGTCGGCGATGTCGCGGCGACCGCCGAAAGGGTCGATCAGCAGACCGTCGCTCAGGCGGCAGGCGATGGAATTGCAGGTGAAATCCCGACGGCTCAGATCTTCCTGCAGACTCACCTGGACGCCGCTTTCGACCGCGAAATTGCGATGACCGGCCGCCTGCGGATCCAGCAGTCGTTCCCGGCGCGGAACGGCCACATCGTAGGTGATGCCGTCGACGGTGAATTTGACCACGGCGAAGCTCTTGCCGACGGTGCTGGTCCGACCATGGGCCTTCAGTATCGACTCCAGCTCGTCGTAGCCCAGACCGCAGACCACCAGGTCCATATCCTGGGCGGCTCGCGGCGAACCGTAGATCAGGGCATCGCGCACCGTGCCGCCGACCAGGTGCACCCGCTCGGAAAAAAGCTGCAGGAACAGCGGGCGGTGGACGAAATCGATCTTGCGGATGCTCGTCATGACTGGGAAAAGGCATCCAGATAAACGATGAAACGTTTGATTTCCGAGAAATCCGTCTCCGATACCGACAGGATCTTGAAGGCCAGCACCCGTTTGCTGATCTGATGTTCGACCCGGACGGCCTGCACCTTTTCCAGCACGAACCGGTTCAACGGGGTTTCCACTTCCATGTTGAGGATTTCGGTATCCAGCGGCAGTTTCTTGAGGGGAAAGTTGGGCTCGACCGCCAGCCCGGACAGCGAGAGGTCGACGACCTGACCGCTGCGGCCAGGCCAGCGTTCGTCACGGATGGTGAAGCTGACATCCAGGGCGTCGGGAATGCTGACCCGGGGAACGGAACGGCTTTCCCGGTTCAGACGGGAGCCCTCCTTTTCCGAAAAAGTTCGGAAAATCCGTTTGAGTCTGCGGCGCTGCCAACGGTCCAGCAGGTAGACCAGCAAAATGGTGAGCAGCAGCACCGAGAAGAGCAGCAGAGAGTGGCCGAGTTTACCGTTCATTTTATCCTGTCAGCGATAAGGTTTGGGCAGATTGTAGTCAATTTGGCGCCAAGTTTCAAGGAAACTTGATATTCCCGGTAAAGTCAATATAATATAGCAATGAATGGACGCCGGATTTCCGCCGGCCCGAATTTTAAGGTAGAGAAACCATGAACATTGACGACCTGCTGAAAATCGCCGTGGAAAGAAAGGCCTCGGACCTGCATCTCAAGGTGGGCAACCACCCGGTATTGCGCATCGACGGCACCCTGGTTCCCCTGGTCGAGCTCAAGCGCCTGATGCAGGAAGACACCATCGCCATGGGTTTTGCCATCATGAACTCCCAACAGAAGGAACGCTTCAAGAAAGAGCATGAAATCGACATGGCCCACAGTGTCGCCGGCCTGGGCCGCTTTCGCTGCAACGTCTTTCAGCAGCGCGGCGCGGTCGGCATCGTGCTGCGTATCATTCCCACCCAGGTTTCCACCATCTCCGATCTGCACCTGCCTCTGGTACTGGAAAAAATCGCCGAGGAACGCCGCGGCATGATCCTGGTCACCGGCACCACCGGCAGCGGTAAATCCACCAGCCTGGCGGCCATGATCAACCACATCAACACCCACCGGATCGAGCATATCATCACCATCGAGGACCCGATCGAATACCTGCACCGGGACAAGAAGAGCATTATCAATCAGCGCGAAGTGGGCATGGACACCAACACCTTCTCGGCCGCCCTGCGCAGCGCCCTGCGCGAAGACCCCGATGTCGTCCTGGTCGGAGAAATGCGCGACCTGGAGACCATCGACACCGCCCTCCTGGCCGCCGAAACCGGCCACCTGCTCCTGTCCACACTGCACACCCTGGACGCGCCGGAAACCGTCAACCGCATCATCTCCATGTTCCCGCCCCATCAGCAGAAACAGATCCGCATCCAGCTGGCTTCGGTCCTCAAGGCCATCATCTCCATGCGCCTCATCCCGCGCGCCGACGGCAAGGGCCGGGTCCCGGCCGTGGAAATACTGATCAACACCGCCTACATCCAGGACTGCATCGTCAACCCCGAAAAGAGCAAGCTGATCAAGGAGGCCATCGCCCAGGGCGTGTCGCAGTACGGCATGCAGACCTTCGATCAATCGTTGTTCTTCCTGTACCAGAAGAACCTGATCACCTACGAAGAAGCCCTCAAGTGGGCCAGCAACCCCGACGAATTCAAGCTCAAAAAGATCGGCATCCGCTCGACCAAGGAAATGGCCACCGAGGAAATGGAGAAAAGGATGTCCGGAATCGATATCGAAGACGATGCCTCCGAGCCCCTGCACGGCGACCATAACCTGCTCGATATCGACAAAATCGACAACATGTAAATCAGCACAGGAACCCAAACCATGAACAGCCAAGCCATCAGACGGATATTTTTTGATTACTTCACCCAGAATCGACACCAGCGGGTTTTGTCATCGCCCCTGGTTCCGGCCCAAGATCCCACCCTGCTTTTCACCAACGCCGGCATGAACCAGTTCAAAGGCGTTTTCCTGCAGCAGGAAAAACGCAACTATCAGCGCGCGGTAACCATTCAGAAGTGCATGCGCGTCTCCGGCAAGCACAACGATTTCGACGAGGTGGGCAAGACTCCTTTCCACCACACCTTCTTCGAGATGATGGGCAACTTCTCGTTCGGCGATTACTTCAAACAGGAGGCCATCCGCCTGGCCTGGCAGCTGCTCACCGAAGGCTACCGGTTCCCGGCCGAAAAGCTGTGGATCACCGTGTTCCGCGAAGACGACGAGGCCCAGCGCATCTGGGAGCGGGAAATCGGCGTCACGCCGGAACGTATTGTCCGTCTCGACGAGAAGGACAATTTCTGGCAGATGGGCGACACCGGACCCTGCGGCCCCTGCTCCGAGATTCACTTCGACCGCGGCCCGGACTTCGGCCCGGCCGCCTTCGTCGACGGCAACCGCCGCTACGTGGAGATCTGGAACCTGGTGTTCATGCAGTACAACCGCGATGAGGCCGGAACCCTGCACCCGCTGCCGGCGCCGTCGATCGACACCGGCATGGGCCTGGAAAGGCTGAGCCTGGTTCTGCAGGGCAAGAGCAGCAATTACCAGACCGACCTGTTTTGGCCGATCATCGAGTTCACCGCCGGACTCAGCGGTCAGGATCCGGCCGACGACAAGCTGCGCGTGCCCTTCAACGTCATCGCCGACCATGCCCGAGCCCTGACTTTCCTCATCGGCGACGGCGTCATCCCGGCCAACGACGGCCGGGGCTACGTCCTGCGCCGCATCCTGCGCCGTGCCGCCAAGCACGGTCGTCACCTGGGATTCACCAGCCCGTTCCTGGATCGGGTCAGCGGCCGGGTGATCGAACTGATGGGCGAAGAGTACCCGGAACTCAACGCCGCCCGCCAATTCATCGCCGACGTCATCCGCAGCGAAGAGGAACGCTTTTCGCAAACCCTGAGCAACGGTCTGAAACGCTTCGAAGAGATTCTGGACCAGGCCCAGGCCCGGAACCTGACCAGCCTGCCCGGAGACGAGCTGTTCAAATTGTCCGACACCTACGGCTTTCCGCTCGATTTCGCCGTCGACCTGGCCAACGAACGCGACATCCGTGTCGACGTCGCCGGCTTTCAGAACGCCCTGGACCAGCGGCGGCAGGAATCGCGCCTGCAAACCGAGAAAAAGCAGAAGAGCCACGGCCGCTTCCCCGTATCCGCCCAACTACCGGCCAGCCGCTTCTGCGGATACGACCGCCTGGAGGAACAGGCCAGCGTCCTGGCCTTGATCGACGACAGCGGCGCCCAGCTGCCCAGCGCCGCCGCCGCAAGCTCGGTGCTGCTGGTATGCGAACAAACCCCGTTTTACCCCGAAGGCGGCGGACAGGTCAGCGATATCGGTCGGGGACTCTTCGAAGGCGGCTGGTTCACGGTCAAGGGCGCCTTCCGCGCCGAAGGCGGACTGATCGTCCACGAGATCCTCATCGAGAAGGGGTTGCTGAAACCCGACATGCCTGTCCGTCTGCAGGTCAACGCCGAGCACCGCCAGGCCTGCGCAGTCCACCACACCGCCACCCACCTTTTGCAGGCCGCCCTGCGCGAGCATCTGGGCCTGCACGTCAAACAGGCCGGTTCCTACGTCGGCCCCGACAAACTGCGTTTCGACTACACCCATTTCAAACCCCTGAGCGCCCAGGACATCCGTCTGATCGAAGACAGGATCAACCGGGACATCCGCGCCGACCACGCCGTCTCCGAACGCGAGACCAGCTTCGACGATGCCCTGGCCGCCGGCGCCATGGCCATCTTCGAGGAAAAGTACGGCGACCGGGTGCGCATGATCAGCATCGACCCCGTTTCCAGGGAACTCTGCGGCGGCACCCACCTGAGGCGGACCGGCGAAATCGGTCTGCTGTACATCCAGAGCGAGGCTTCGATCGCTTCCGGTATCCGTCGCATCGAAGCCGTCGGCGGAGTCGTCGCCCTGCAGCGCGTATTCGAGATGAAAGACCGCCTGCAGCAATTGGCCACGGTCAGCCGTAAACGCGAAGAGGAACTGGCCGATCATTTCCAGACCCTGGAGAAGAGCCTCAAGGAACTCAAGAAGCAGAAACCGGCTGCGACACCGGCCGACGCCGCCCTGCGCCGCAGCCTGAACCTGGCCGGCATGCGCTTCGAGTTGAGCCATTACACCGATTCGGACCGCAAAGCGATCAGCAGCGCCGCAGACGAAAGCAAACGTTCCGGCGCCGCGGCCATCGTCAGCTCCGTTTTCGAGGGCCGGACCCTGCTGGTGGTCTCCCTGCCGGAAGCCCAGCAGCAGCGCCTGCACGCCGGAAAACTGGCCCAGAAGATCCTGGCCA
The DNA here is from genome assembly GCA_964465065.1 of uncultured Clostridia bacterium. Taxonomy (GTDB): domain Bacteria; phylum Acidobacteriota; class Aminicenantia; order UBA2199; family UBA2199; genus CAYMND01. The sequence continues at coordinate 68,117 of CAYXHZ010000008.1, read as the reverse complement.
TGATCCAGGGCAGCGGCGGCGGCCGACCGGATTTCGCTCAGGGCGGTGCCGACAGCGCCGTCAACGGCGAGGATTTCCAGGAGCGTATCGCTTCCCTGCTCCTGCAGGAGCTTCAATAAACATGGTGTGCTCGGCAACTGCCCACTCTAGATGTGGCCAAATCCGTAAATTTTGCAAAAAAAAGCTGATAAAACAGCTAAAAGTATTGATAATTTCGCCGAATTGTTTTATTGGATAGTACGGAAAAAAATGAAAGAGTTCCCGATACGCTGGACAGCCGGTCTGACCGTCGCCCTCCTTACGGGACTGCTGCACATGCCGCTGACGGCCGAAATCGAGATCCGCAAGGGTCCGGCCGGCCGCATCGTTCTCAGCAACAGCAGCCCGATCATGGCCGCCCGCCGCAGCCGCCCGGTCGCGAGTACCTCCTCGGCCGTCAATTCCGTCTACCAGCAACAGATCAACGATATCAGTTCCGTTTACGGCGTGGACCCCCGCTTGGTCAACGCCATCTGTCAGGCCGAATCGGCGTTCAACCCGCGGGCCGTCTCCAAAAAGGGGGCCGTCGGGCTCATGCAGCTGATGTCCGACACCGCCCGGCAGTACGGCGTCCTGGACCGCACCGATCCCGCCCAGAACCTGACGGCCGGCATCCGCCACCTCAAGTACCTGCAGGACAAATACCAATCCCTGCCGCTGACCCTGGCCGCCTACAACGCCGGCGAAGAACCGGTCCGCAAGTACCGGGGCGTTCCCCCCTACGCCGAGACCCGGGGCTACGTAAAACGGGTCATGAGTCTGCTCGGGCTGAGTTACGACGGCCTGGGCGCCAAAACCAGAGTGTACATGTACCGCCAGCCCAACGGTCGCATCCTGCTCACCGACCGGGTCATGCCGACCAACCGGGGTTACCGAAGCCTGAAATAGCCGGCCCTGTGGTATAATACCTTTCTTGTCAGTGGAGAAACACGCCAAGGCGGAGGTATAGGGTTATGAACCAAGTCAGCAGTCAGGCTTTTGACGAACTATTGCATAAAAGCGAGATTCTGATCGGCGACTTCAGCTCTCCCGGCTGCGGTCCGTGCAAGAAAGTTCCGGCCTTCCTCGAGGAAGTGCTGCGGGACGCCGGCGACCCGCGTATCGTCGCCTGCGAGATCAACGTGGCCGCATCCATGGACCTGGCCCAGCGCTACATGGTCATGAGCGTGCCGACCCTCATCGTCTTCAAAAAAGGGCAGGAATCGGTGCGTTTCACCAGTCTGCCCAAGAAGGAAAAACTGATCGAGGCGTTGAAGTAGAGGGGCCCGGAACAGAGTATCCTGGATGCCAGGGCTCCAAGGGACTTAAGGGACGTAAGGGAAACTGGGCTTACTGCGAGATCTGACCGAGATATCGGAGCGGCGGAGTTGTCGCTGTCGCCTTGGAGTCGTTAACCGGACAAAAATCCAGCCAGCTTCGTCTGTCATCGCCAGGTGACGTTTTTTAATCTGAAACTTTGGCATTTCGATTGCATATAATCTGCTGAACAGGAGGTCATCATGACTAAAAAAATCATCATCGCCGCCGCCATCTTCTTGCTGACCCAGCTCGCACCGGCCCAGCAGGTCAACTTCAAGTTCGGTCTCGTCTCTCCCCTGCAGTCTTCGGATCTCTGGGAGGACAACCTCTACAATCTCAGCTACGAGAAAGCGGATTTCCAGGCCCTCAACTTCTCGGTCGAATACCTGCAGCAGTTCCACAAGCATCTCGGTTTCTACCTCGAAGGCAGCCGTTACAACAAGACCGTGACCGCCGACTACCGCGATTACGAATATTCCGACGGCTCGGCCATCCTGCAGTCCATGCACCTGTCCATGACCGCTCTGGAAGCGGGCATCCGCTTCAACATCCTGCCTTACCGCAGCGCCTTTTCCCCCTTCATCGGCGCCGGTGTGGGGCTGTACTTCTGGCAATACGAACAATACGGAGATTTCATCGATTTCCAGACCGACGAGATATACGAGGGCTTTTCCGATCAGGAAGCGATCGCCGTCGGCCTTCACGTCAAGGGTGGTCTGGCCATCCGCGTCAGCCGCAATTTCGGCCTGCTTCTGGAAGGCAAGGTCCATTGGGCGGAGGGCGAATTGGGAGAATATTTCGAAGGCTTCGAACCCTTTGATTTGAGCGCTTTATCCCTTTCCGTCGGTTTTGAGTTTTATTTCTGAGTTTTTCGTGGCATAAATAAGGCATGAAAAAAACCATCGCCACCCTGTTCGCCTGCCTGCTCCTGGCGGCCGGATTTTCCTGCGCGAAAAATCCGGGTTTACAGGTCGATCCGGCCCAGGACGAATTCTTCGATATGACCCGCCACATCATGACCGGCGAGGAGATCGAGATCTACCGCCACCTCCCCGACCTGGACAGCCGCAAGGCCTTCGCCCGGGAATTCTGGGAAAAGCGCGATCCCGATCCGGGCACACCGGACAACGAGGCCTACACGGATTTCATGCAGCGCATCGAATTCGCCATCCGTCATTTCGACGAACACCGTGGTCAGAAGCGCGGCTGGGATTCCCTGCGCGGACGGATCCTGCTGCAGCTCGGCTTCCCGGACGAACGGGAAACCGGCAACAAGGTCTTTAACAACGGCCGCGATTACCGTTACGAAATCTGGTACTACCGCCAATATCAACTCTACCTGACTTTTATCGACCGCCAGGGCTTCGGCCAGTACGAAATTTACGGCCGCTATCCCCCGGCCCTGGCCGAAGCGGCCAGCAAGAGTCGATTCCGCCTGCCGGATACAAACCGCGGCGAGCACAGTTTCCGTTTCGACAGCGACTGCCGCCCCGGGGAAATCCGTATCGTCATCCCGACCGGACAGCTGCTCTTCAACGAGTCCACCGACCGGCTCGAGGCCCGCTTCAGCTTCCAGATCAACGTTTACCGCAACTATCGATTCGTCGAGGCCATCCGCAAGGACCTGGAATACTCCGATTCCCCACAGACGATTCTGAAACAGAAGGAGATCATCTATAAAATCCCCTTCTCCGGCCAGCAGAAAGGCCGTTATTACCTGGAAATCATCGGCAAGGACGAACAGAGCGGTTCCCGCTACCGCAATTTCTGCAAGATCCGGATTTGAGCAGGAGCACAACCATGCAGACGAAACTGTACATCACGATTCTGACGGCGTCGTTCATTTTGAGCGGCGCCTGTTCCCGGGCACTCCCCATGAAGGAGGACCCATTCTTCGCCGACTTTTTCGACATGACCCGACACATCATGTCCTCCGAAGAAATCGAAATCTACAACCATCTGCCCGATGCCGAATCCAAAGAGGAATTCATCGAAGAATTCTGGGCCAAGCGGGATCCCGACCCCAACACCCTGGAAAACGAAAGCCGTGAAAATTTTCAGGAACGGATCGACTTCGCCAACCGCCATTTCGAAGAACACCGTGGTCAGAAGCGGGGCTGGGACACCATGCGCGGCAGAATTCTTTTGCAGCTCGGCTTCCCGGACGAACGGCGCCAGGGCAACCAGCGGATCAGCGACTCCACGAACAGCGCCCGGGAGATACCGGTCGAAATATGGTTCTACTACCGTCACAAACTCGAACTCGTTTTCGCCGACAAGCGCGGCTTCGGCGAATTCGATCTGATAACCACCCCGCCGGCCCTGCTGACGGCCATCGACAACAGCAAATACGACATCGATCAGAGCCTGCACCCCGAAGATGTCAACGCATTCCGCTTCCAGAGCGCCTACCGCTCCGGCCAGATCGAAATCCAGATCCCCACCCAGAGCCTGAAATTCACGGAAATCGACGAACAGTTGAGCGCCGACTTCAGTTTCACCGTGTACGTGTACCGCAACTACAGAAAAATCGATACCCTGACCCGGGAAATCCGCTTCAGCGAAAACAAGAAAGCCATGCTCGAGATGGAGCAGATCACCCTGAAATTCCCCTACAGTCCGACAGAATCGGGACATTTTTTTCTGGATATCCTCGGCAAGGACCAGATGACCCAGCAACGCTTCCGCAACTTCTGCCAGCTGAAAAACTAAGCGAAAGCCGGCGAACCGGGACCGCCCAGACGGATCAGACGGCTGTTTTCCCCGGTCAGTTCGATTTCGACCACCACCAGTTGCGGCAGGGCCCAATAACTGGCGGCCAGATACTCGGCCCATTCGACGACGATCACCCCGAAGCCCAGCTGATCGTCGATTTCCGGACAGTAGCGGATCGATCCGGGCCCTTCGCCGAGACGGTAGAGGTCCAGATGGTGCAGAGAAAAATGATCCCCCTGAAAGCAATTGAGCAGCGTGAAGGTCGGACTGACCACCTCGTCGGCGTCGATGCCCATGCCCTGAGCCAGCCCTTTGCAGAACAAGGTCTTGCCGGCGCCCAGGTCTCCGATCAGAAAAAAGAGTTCGTCGCCACGCAGCCGGCGGGCCAGATCGGCCGCCCAGGCCTGCGTTTCGGCCGGGGACTCAGATTTGAATTCCATCCCGGTCTTCCGAAGTGACGGCCGCGGCCAGGTGATCGATCAGGTCGCCGGCTTTCAGCGGCAACTGTCCCAGAACGGAAGCGGCCAGATCGCCGCTGCGTCCGTGCAGCCAGACCGCCGCGCAGACCAGGCGTTCCAGGTCGGTTTCCGGCCCGAATTGGGCGGCCAGGCCCAGGATCAAACCGGACAGCACATCCCCGCTGCCCGCGCAGGCCATACCCGGATTGCCGGTGGGATTGACGAAAACCCGACCGGACGGACCGCACAGCAGCGAATACTTGCCCTTCAGGACTACCGTCGCCCGGTAGCGCCGGGACAATTCGCAGGTCGCCTCAACGCGTTCGGTCTGGACCCGATTCACGTCCCAACCCAACAGACGGGCCATTTCTCCGGCGTGCGGGGTGAGCACCAGCCGACTGGCCACCGGAATGAGCACCCGGTTCGACTCGTTTTCGGCCAGCAGGTACAGGGCATCGGCGTCCAGGATCACGGTTCCGGTGAATTGCGACAGCACCTGCCGCAACAGCGCAGCCGCCGCTTTGTCCCGGCCCATGCCGGGCCCCAGCAGTACCGTCGAGTAGCGGTCCCAGTCGATTTCGTCGTTGCGGAACAGCAGCATCGTTTCCGGACAGGCGTTGATGAAGACGTCGCGGAGAACGGCCGGAATCATGGCCGTGCACAGGCCGATGCCGCTGCGCAGGGCGGCCCGCACCGCCAGCACTCCGGCGCCGGGCATACGCTCCGAGCCGACGACGGCCAGACCGTGCCCGTAACGGTACTTGTGGGCGAATGGGTCCCGCTTCGTCAACAAGGACGCCGTCAGCTCCCGGTCGATCCAGCTGATCAGCTCCGGACGGGACTGGTAGAGCGAATGGGGAATGCCGATATCGACCACCCGGATCGAGCCGGCGGCGGCACGGTTTTCCGGCTCGATCAAGGCCGTCTTGGGTTCCTGGAAGGTTACGGTCAGATCGGCCATGACCCGTTTGCCGGAACCGGCCGCCGCTTCCGTGACCCCAGACGGCAGATCGACGGCCACGACCGGTCCGGGAAAGGTATTGATCTCGTCGATGAGTTCCGCCCAGAATCCGGACAGGATCGGACTTTGCAGGCCCACGCCGAACAGGCCGTCTATGACGACGAGGCGTTCGCCGCGAGCCGACAGTGTGCCGATGAGCCCGTGCAGGTCCTGCGCGCCGCCGATCGTCCGCTGCACCAGCCCCAGCCTGCCGTAAATCTCGAGTTGGCGGGCGGCCTCGTCTTTCAGCTCGGCCGGTTGGGCGAGCAGGGCCAGCATCACCCGATAGCCGAACCCGGACAGGATTCTGGCGGCGGCGATCGCGTCGCCGCCGTTGTTGCCTTTTCCCGCCAATGCCAGGATTTGCGGATAATCCGGCAGCGGGTACCGGCAAACGATCTCCCGGCTCAACGCCCGGGCGGCATTCTCCATCAGCACCACAGCCGGAATGCCCAGCGATTCGATCGCCTCCCTGTCCAGCTTTTGCATCTGCAATGAAGTCAGCAGTTTCATCGACTGGGTTTACTTCTTGCCTTTTTTCTTGTCTTTGGAGATTTCTTCCAGCTTGGCGGCGAACAGGCCGGCAAACGATCCGGTCGTATCCTGGTAAACCACTTCCTTTTCGTCGCTGCTCGGCTTGGCCATCACTTCCTTGGCCCGTTCGATGGCCTTGGCCTTCAGCTCTTCCAGCTCGATCTGGCGCTTGATCTCGAGCTCATCCAGATCGATATCTTCCACAATCGGTTCCTCGCTGTGACGGCGACCGCCGACTTTCGGACCTTTCTCCTCGGCCGGACGCTTTTTCTTCTTGGCGGCTTTCTTGTCGTCGCCCTCGTCGCCGATCAGAACCGGTGCATTTGCCGGCGGCGGCACCTCGGCGCCAGGCTGAGCCATATCGGCATTGGCCGGTACGGCAACGGTCTGGTCGCCGTGCTGTATCTTCTCTTTGAGCCACATTTCCTCTTCGCGCTTGCGGCGGCGCTCCTCGCGCAGCTGGCGGATTTCCTCCTGCTCCTTGTCGTCCTCTTCCTGTTTCTTGCGGATCTGTTCCTCACGGCTGCGGCGGCGCTCCTCCACCAGAAGCTGGCGGCGCTGCAACTCCTCGTCCTCGATGGCCTGAACGGCATCGGAATCCAGGTAGTAGACACCGGCCACCTTGTCGGAGGGGATGAATTCCGGATTGGCCAGAACGATGTCGAGCACCATCCGCCAATCAGTCGGGTAAATCAGGTCCAAAATATGGTACAGGCGCAGCAGGTGGATCTCGTAATTGCGGTCGCGGATACCGAAATCGAGAAAGATCTTGTGGAACAGCTGGTTGAAGGTTTCGATGCTCCGGTAGCTGGCGATGTTGGCCGCCACGGCGGA
>CAYXHZ010000008.1:34793-61138 GCA_964465065.1 uncultured Clostridia bacterium | reverse complement strand
TTGAGGAATTCCTTGAGCAGAACCTTGCCGGCGACCATGACGATCTCTTCGTCCTTGTTGATGGCCGCGATCAGTTTCTTGCCCAGCTGGGACAGTTCCCGTTTGACCATCGGGTCCAGTTGCTGGCGGGGATCCTCCTCCTCAGCCAGCAGTTCGGCCTTGACCGGCGGCTTGGCTTGTTTGTGCGGTAGGAGCAGTTCGATCTTCTGGCGGTCCAGGTAGTCGGTGTACTTCTTGAACGTCGAGGTACCGTCGTAGCTGAGCTTGATCTCGTCCAGGCCGTAGCGGACCCGGGTGTCGATCACCTTGAGCACCACGCCGTCGTCGATGTCGATGTACTTCTTGGCGCCGACGGGAATCTTGCCGTTGTATTCCTTGTAGATCAGGTCCCCCACCTTGTATTCGCTATCCGGTGAATAGATCTTGACCCGGGTCTTGCGCTGGGCCTTGGTCTTGAAAATGGCCACCTCGGTGACCAGAAAATCGATCGTCACCGGTTGGGGGTGATCCTTGAGCGTCTTCTTGATGAAGGCGACATCGGCTTGCTCGATATTCAGATTAACTTGCACCTTGCTCTCCTTAACACACACGGCGTAGCTTTTTTACCAGCCCCGCTTGTAACTTTATAATCCAGCTAAAAATAAAAATCCAGGGCTCCCGGCAGGAACCCTGGATTTTTCAGTGAAAAACGTCTTTATTTCTTGAACTTCGGGTGATTCTTGATCACGTCGGCCAGGTTCGGCGTGCCGATTTCGTCCAGCTCGTAGCTGATGCGGACGGTCGGTTTGCTGAACTTGACGATACGGCCGAGGTCGATCGGGGTAGCGATGATCACCAGGTCGCATTCGGTCTTCTGAATGGTGGTCTCCAGATCCTTCATCTGCTGCTCGCCGTAACCCATGGCCGGCAGCAGGACACCGATGCCGGGGTACTTCTTGTAGGTGTCGGCGATGGTTCCGACGGCGTAGGGACGCGGGTCGACCAGTTCGGCGGCGCCGAACTTGAAAGCGGCCATGACGCCGGCTCCATACTTCATTTCACCGTGGGTCAGGGTCGGACCGTCTTCGACGACCAGCACCTTCTTGCCGCGGATGGCCTGCGGATTGTCGGCGAACAGCGGCGATGCGGCATCGACCACGATGGCATCGGGATTGTAATTGCGGATGTTCTCGCGGATCTTGAGGATGCTTTCCAGGTTGGCGGTGTCGATCTTGTTGATGACGACGACGTCGGCGCGCTTGAAGTTGACCTCGCCGGGGTAGTAGGCCATCTCGTGACCGGGGCGATGCGGGTCGACGACCACGATTTCCAGGTCCGATTTATAGAAGGGGAAGTCGTTGTTGCCGCCGTCCCAGAGGATGACATCGGCGATCTTCTCGGCTTCACGCAGGATGGCCTCGTAATCGACACCGGCGAAAATGGTCACGCCGCTGACGATATGGGGCTCGTACTCTTCCATTTCCTCGATGGTGCACTTGTGCTTCTTGAGATCCTCGACGGTCTCGAACTTCTGCACCTTCTGGGCAACCAGGTCGCCGTAGGGCATGGGGTGACGGATGGCGGCCACTTTATAGCCCATCCCCTGCAGGATCTGGGCCACGCGGCGGGTGGTCTGGCTCTTTCCGCAACCGGTACGGATGGCGCAGACGGAAATGACCGGCTTGGTGCTCTTCACCATGGTCTCGTTGGGTCCGATCAGGGTGAAATTGGCGCCGGCGGCGTTGACTTGCGCCGACTTGTTCATGACCACCTGATACGGAATGTCGCTGTAGCAGAAATATACGTCCTGGACGTTGAGTTTCTTGATCAGGCTGTCCAGCTCTTTCTCGTCGTAGATCGGAATCCCTTCGGGGTAATTGGGACCGGCAAGTTCGGCCGGATACTTGCGGCCGAAGATATCGGGAATCTGGGTGGCGGTGAAGGCCACCACTTTCACGTCGGTACGGTTGCGGAAAAAGACGTTGAAATTGTGAAAATCTCTTCCGGCAGCACCCATAATCAGAGCATTACGCATTTTTAGAGCCTCCTATATTTGAAATGTTTAATTGTGAAAAAAGAGTATAAACGAATGGGCCGGTTAAGTCAAATCCAGCCGGGCGAAAGCTGGCGATACCAGTGATTTTACCGGACGAGCCCGCCGTTCAGGCGTGCCGCTGGTAATAATCCTCCAGGGCGGCGCGGATACCCTCCTCGGCCAGCACGGAACAATGCAGCTTTTCCGGAGGCAGACCGTCCAGCGCCTCGGCCACCGCTTTGTTGGTCAGAGCCAGTGCCTCCTCGACCCGCTTGCCCTTGATCATGGCGATGGCCATCGAACTGGTGGCGATGGCCGCCACGCAGCCGAAGGTCTCGAACTTGGCGTCGCGGATGACGCCGTCGTCGATCTTGAGGTATATCCACATCACGTCACCGCACTTGGTGTTGCCGACCTTGCCGATGCCGTCGGCGTTGTCGATGCGGCCGTAGTGTTCGGTGTTCTGAAACTGTTCCATTACCTTTTTGCTGTAAAGCATTTCTTCCTCCGTGATTTCAGGTCTGCTGCTCCCGCCAGAACGGGGACATCTGCCGCAGGCGGGTCACCACCGGCGGCAGCCGGGTCAGCAGTTGCGAGACGTCCTGTGCCGTGGTGAATCTGCCCATGCTGATGCGCAGGCTGCCGTGGGCGTCCTCGTGGGCCCGACCCAGGGCCAGCAGCACATGCGAAGGATCCAGCGACTTCGAGGAACAGGCCGAGCCCGAAGACAGGGCCAGTCCGTACTGCTCGAGCAGGGCCAGCATGCTCTCGCCCTCGATGTGGCGGATCGAGACATTCAGGGTGTTGGCCAGCCGCGGTTCCCGGTCGCCGTTGACCAGGACCTGGGGAATCTCGGCCAGAATCTGCGCCTGCAATCGGTCGCGCCAGGCTCTCAGCCGGACTGCGTCATCGTCCATTTCCAGCCTGAGCAGCCGGGCCGCCTCTCCGGCGCCGACGATGGCGGCGACGTTCTCGGTGCCTGAACGCAGACCTCTTTCGTGTCCGCCGCCGAAGACCAGGGGCTGCAATCGCAGCCCGCGCCTCCGGTAGAGCATGCCCAGGCCCTTGGGGCCGTACATCTTATGGGCTGAAAAAGACAAGAGATCGATTCCCAGGGCCGTCACGTCGATGGGCACCTTGCCGACAGCCTGGACGGCATCGCAGTGAAACGGAACGCCATGTTCGCGGCTGATCCGGGCCAGTTCGGCGACCGGCTGCACGGTACCGATCTCGTTGTTGGCCCACATCACCGACACCAGAACGGTGTCCGGACGCAGGGCCTTGCTGAGATCGTCGGGATCGACGAAACCGTGGCTGTCGCAGGGCAGAAAAGTGACCGCATAACCCTCTTTCTGCAATTGTTTGCAGGTGTTGAGCACGGCCGGGTGCTCGATGGCGCTGGTGACGATGTGACCGCCGCCGCGGAGACGGACCGTGCCCTGGATGGCCAGGTTGTCGGATTCGCTGCCGCTGCCGCAGAAGAACAGATCCTCGGGGCCGGCGCCGATCAGCCGGGCCAGTTCGCTGCGGGCCGTTTCCATCTCGGCGGCGACTTCGCCGGCCTGGTGATAGAAAGAGGACGGGTTGTGAAAGCGTTCCGAAAAGAACGGCAGCATCCGTTCCAGGACGCGGGAGTCGACCGGCGTGGTGGCGTTGTAATCGAAATAGTTGGGCGTAATCATCTTTCTGGGTACCTCACAGCTATATATAACCTAATTGGTGGCAGTTGTCAATTCCCGGCCGGCTGCGCCGGTTGATCCAGCAGTGTCGGCGTGTCGCCGATCTCATCACCGGGGATATAGATCTTGATCTTGACGCCTTTGCGCATCACCCGCTTGTAGAATGAATTGTACGGCATGACCTCGACGCCTTTGAGGGGATAATTGGCCAGTTGGCTGGGTCGGATCATGTATTGGTAGACGGTCATGGAGCCCTTTCCGTAGCGGAGAACATTCGGGCTGGCCTTGAGGCGCGAGCTGTAGAAAGCCAGGACCTTGTCCAGCGTATCGTCGCTGAGAAAGACGAATATGCGCGGCTCCCCCGTTCCGGAAAGCGGCAGGTTGAGTTCGGAACCGGGGTAGACCGGAATTCCGAACAGGACCTCGGGCAGCGCCGGCGAACGGGAAGAGTTCTGCCAGAAGGAATGAATCGACCAGACCAGCATGAGAAAACACAGGCCGGAAACCAGCGCACGCGGATTGGTCATTTCGACTCCTTGACAATTGAATAATAACCCCGATATCCGGGCAATTCAACCGGACGACGACTTTTCACGGCTGTTCCGTTTACTCCGGGTTTGCAAAAGGGTATACTGTTAACAAAATGGCCAACATGACCCCCAAAGCCATCCTGGCGCTGTTGCTGGCACTGAGCTCTTTCGGCTGGTCGCAGACGCAAGGGAGCCCGGTCGATTCCTTCCGGCGTTTCAGCAAGGCCGACGGCCTGTCACAGAATCAGGTCCACGCCCTGGCCGTGGATGCATCCGGCTTTCTGTGGATCGCCACCAGCGACGGTCTGAACCGTTTCGACGGCTACGAATTCATCCAGTACCGAAACGACCCCGACGACCCGGGCAGTCTGAGAAACAATTACTGCTATGCGCTGGTTTACGATCCGGCGCGCAATTGCCTGTGGATCGGCACCTACGGCGACGGCTTGGACCGTTACGATATCGGGCGGGACGTCTTCACGCCGGTCCGGCTGCCGACGGCCGGAGCCGGTTCCGGCGACCGGGAAATCCTGGCCCTGCTCATCGACCCGGCCGGACGGCTCTGGGCCGGCAGCGATCACCTGTTCCGGCTCGATGCGGGCGGCACGGACTTCGAACTGGTCACGACCCTGCGTGACAGACGGTCCGATTCCTTCAAGGCACGGATCACGGCCATCGCCGTCCAGGACGAACGGTACCTGGTGATCGGCGCCAAACAGGGACTGTGGCGCATCGACGGCGGCAGCCTTCAAGTACAGGAACTGGCCATCGCTTCCGAACCGGATAAAGTCGAAGTCTGGAGCCTGGCCCGGGGCAGCGGCGGCGAAATCTGGATGGGCAGCGCCGACAGAGGCCTGTACCGTTCCGACACTCCGGGCGGCCTGAACCTGACACCGGTGGCCGTCGGGCGCGGCGATCAAGCCGCGCCAGCGGTCAACTGCCTGGCGCTGGATCCACGGCAAAGACTCTGGATCGGCACATACGGCCAGGGCCTGTTCTGCCTTTCACCCGGACAAGCAGAGCTCAGCCACATGGCCTACGACACCAGCCGCCCGGATTCACTGAGCAACGATTACATCAACTGCATCCTGCCGACCGCCGACCAGCTGGTCTGGATCGGCACCGAGAACGGTCTGTGCCGCTACGATCCCGAACAGGAGCGGATCAGCCGGCTGGATTCCAGCTCCGTCTCCCCGGTCGCTCTGCCGCACGACGATATTTCCAGCCTGCTCGAGGACGATCGAGGCAACCTGTGGATCGGCACTTCCGGGGCGGGAATCGTCCGTCTCTCCGCTGCCGATGCCCAGGCCCGCCGCTTCAGCCGGGACGGAACCGCAGCCTGTAAAATCAGCAACGACACCATCCTGAAGCTGGTTCAGGACCGTGACGGCTGCATCTGGGCGGCCAGCGCCGACGGTCTGAACCGCATCGCGCCGGCTTTGCCTTCGGTCACCGTATACCGTCACCAGGCGGACAAGCGCCAATCGGCGCCGTCCGACCTGCTCGTCACCCTGTTCGTGGACCGGCGCAACCGCCTGTGGACGGGTTCGACCGATCACGGAGCCAGCCGCCTGGATATCGCCAGTGGCGCCTGGACACACCTGGCCGAGCTAGGCATCCCCGGCCAGTCGGTGTGGTGCTTCTGGCAGGACCGGGACCGGACCGTCTGGATCGGCTGCAAAGAGGGTCTGGTTCACCTCTCCGCCGACGACCGGCTCATCGACTGGTTCCGCCACGAAGCCGGTCGGGACGGATCCCTGAGTCACGATTGGATCTACGCCCTGTACCGGGACACACAGAACCGGCTCTGGGTCGGAACCGCCGGCGGCGGACTCAACCGTTTCGACGACCGGGACAAAAAATTCCGCTGTTTCGACCACCGTGCCGGGTTGCCGGGCGACGACATCCTCAGCATACTCCAAGACGAAGGACGGCAGTTGTGGCTGAGCACCAACCAGGGACTGTGCCGCCTGGACCCCGAAAGCGGCCGGGTGCAGATCGTCGCCTTCAGCTACCGGCAGGACAAGCCGGAATACAACCTGGACAGCGCCGCCAGGCTGCAGGACGGCCGCCTGGCCTACGGATCCGGTTCCGGTCTGTACCGGTTTTTCCCCGCCGATCTGCTGACTGCCAAACCGGCTTCCCCACTGCGATTCACCGGGCTGTCGATCAACAACCAACCCCAGAGGATCATCCCGCCGCTGTTCGAACGGCGCCAGATCCGGCTCGACTACAGCCGCAGCATCATCAGCATCGAATTCGCCGCCCTGGATTTCCGGGACGCTGCAGAGCTGCGTTACCGCTTCCGGCTCAGCGGCTGGAAGGACCAGTGGCTGGAAACCACCAGCAGAAATCGCCGCGCCACCTTCAGTCAGCTGCCCCCGGGGCATTTCGTTCTGGAGGCGCAGGCCCTCAATCCGGACGGCAGCGCGGCCGGCGTCGTCAGGCAGCTGCGGATCGACATCCCGGCCCCGTTCTGGCGCAGCCCGTGGTTCATCGCTCTGGGCGGCCTGGCGTTCGCGATCGTCTCCTATCTCCTGATCGGGTTTTTATCCACCTACCTGAACCTGCGCCGGTTCTGGAAAAAAACCACCCGGATCGGCAATTACCGGATCGGAAAACTCATCGGCTCGGGAGGCATGGCCGACGTCTACGCCGGCAGCTCGCTGACACGACCGCAGCAACGGGTGGCCATCAAGATCCTGCGCGACGATCTCCGCAGCGATCCGATCTCGCTGCGCCGCTTCCGTCTGGAGGCCGCCATCATCGACCAGCTCGACCATCCCAACATCATCCGGATTTTCGAACGGGGCAGCCGGGGCGAACGTCCCTACATCGTCATGGAACTGTTGCAGGGCATCCCTCTGGCACAGAAAATCGCCGCCGACCAGGGCACCAGTCTGGCGCAGGCCGCCCCCATCATCGTCCAGGTCTGCCGCGCCCTGCAGGAAATCCACCGCAAGGGGATCCTGCACCGCGATCTCAAGCCGGCCAACATCATGCTGCTCGAAGCGCCGCAGGGGGAAACCACCGTCAAACTGCTGGATTTCGGCCTGGCCCGCATGACCCACCATTCCCGGCTGACCCAGTCCGGCACGGTCATGGGCACCCTGTGCTATCTGGCGCCCGAACTGATCAGCCAGGGGCTGGCCAGTCCGGCCAGCGACATCTTCTCGCTGGGGGTGGTGGTTTTCGAGCTGCTGAGCGGTTCCTTGCCCTACAGCGGCTGTTCGGCCGGCGACATTCTCAACCAGATCCTGATCGAGTCGCCGCCGCCGCTGTCGGAGAAGGGCGTCGCCGTACCGATGGACATCGAGGCTCTGCTGCGGCGCATACTGGACAAACGCCCCGAAAACCGGCCGGATTGCCGCGAAATCGTCACGGCTTTTGCCCGGACAATTCAGGCGGATTGATCGGCAGCGGACCGTAAAGATAACGCTCGGCCATCTCGTCGACGACCCAATCCGGTTTGAATTCGACGATCTGTTGCGGATAGAAACCGAGTCCCCAGTCCCAGATCAGGTAAACCGAAGCGCAACGATCGGCCAGAAACGGCGCCAGCTCATGGGCGAAAGAGTCATGGACCAGCAGCAGGCGGCCGCTGTTCACGTTCGGATTTTCGGCCGTCTGCCGGCGAACGTAAGGCCCCAGGTCGGGCAATTTACGCCAGACCGCCGCGGCCCTATCCGAACTCATGCGCACCCAGGCCGGCTCGCGGAAGCGGTCCATTTCCAGCCCCAGGGCGATGGCCAGATCGCCGCCGAAACGGGGTCCGGCCTCGATGCGGTAGCCGGACGGAATTATATGCGAACGGGTCTGCGAAAGGCCCGCCAGCAGATGATCGGCGGCCGTGAAGGCACCGAAGGCGCTCCAGTGCGAATCGCTGCGGTGGTATACCGGCCAGGGGCGGATTTTGGCCATTTGCAGGGGCAAACGCAGGTCGACCAGTATACTTTTATCCATTCCGGCCAGACGATCGCGCAGCTGGTCCAGACGCTTCGGTCCGCGGCATCGGGCATAGCCGGCCGGCAGGTACTCGGGATAAACGCTGGCCTTTCCGGGCGCCACCACAAACCGGTATTGGACACCCCGCTCCGCCAGCCAGCGCCGCCGCTGCAGGATCATCTCCGTCCAGGCCTGCAATTCGTTTTCCGTAAACGGGTCCAGGCCACGGTAGGCGCGGCGGGCGTCGAGATCCGCCCGCTCCTTGCCCATGAACAGCCAGTCCCGACGGCCCAGCAGCACGTTTTCGGCGGGAGCCGACTGCAGCGCGTCGATGCACAGGCGGTTGAACAAGCGGACCAGCAGCGGCCTGAATCCCTGATGGTCGGCCAGGTAGGTCTCGATCTGCCGCCCCCAGTCGGACCATTCATCCAGACGGAAGCGGGGCGGAGCGGCCAGCACCCGCCGCTCGTCGACGGGCCGCAGCGGCCAGCGGATCCACAGGGCGCCCGCCAGGGTCAGCAGCAAGAGCAGGGCCATCAGAACCGGCGCCTGGCGTCCCGGTCTCAGTCTTCCCCAGCCGTCCGCCCAGGAGCAGGACCCGGGCAGCCGGAAAACGACCAGCAGCACAAGCCATAGCAGTCCGGCCAGGAGAGCCCGTTGCCAGGCCACGGCCCGGATTCGTTTCACAAACTGCGCATCGGCGAGCAAGAGCGGTGTCTCCCCACGGACTTCGAGAACGATCGATTCCCCTTGTCCGGGTCGCATGCCGAGCTCACCCTGACAGCTGAAAAATCGGGACAGCTCCCGGCCGGAAAAGTTCCGTTCCCAAAACAAGCCGCAGACCTGCAGCCGATGCACGACGATCCGCTGCCCCTGGCTGCCCCATTTGAAGCGCAGACCTTCAAATTCCCCGCGGACCAGAGGCAGGTCTGCCGATTCCGGTTCCGGACCGCCGCGCAGCCTGACCTGGCTCTGGGCCTCGTCGGCGTAGGCGCTGAGGATGAACGGCTTCTGGGCCTGCACAGTCCAGCGCGTACGCAACGGCAGCGACCACTGCCAGGGGGCGATCAGGCACAGCGCCAGGCCGGACAGGAGAGTGGCCGGGACCATCCGCAGCCAACCCGTTTCAACCCGTACTCCTCGTTGTCGTCTCATGATGTCTGCGCCTAGAATTGCTGGTAGATGAACGGTCGATGCGAGGCCCCGCTCAGAGCCGCCAGGACGAGCAGCCAGGCGGCCAGCCAGACGAGGGGTTCGCAGCGGACCAGCAGCCGGTGCCAGCCCGGCCGGTTCCGTTTCCAGCGGGACGACAGTGCCGGAAAGACCGGGAAGGCCAGGGCCAGGGCCGCGACCACAGCCCAGACGAAACGCCCGTCGACCAGCAGGGGAAGCTGCGTGTCGGCCGCCGTACTCAGGGTTCGCGGCCACAGGCCCCGCAGAAACTCGACGAAATGTGCCGGATTATCGGTCCGGAACAGGATCCAGCCCAGCAGAATCAGCGCCTGGGTGCGCAGCCAGGCCCAGCGGCCGCGTTTGCGCCGCCGCGGCGATTCGAAAGCCATCAGGCTGCCCCAGTACAGCCCCCAGAGCCAGAAATTCAGACTCTGACCGTGCCAGGCTCCGCAGACGACCATGGTCAGCCACATGGACAAACCTGCCGCCAGACGATCGGAACGCAGCCAGCGCGGCAATTGCATCCGGTACAGGCGCCGTTCCAGTGCGTAGGCCAGGGGCAGAAAAAGGTAAGTGCGGAACCACAATCCCAGCGAAATGTGCCAGCGCCGCCAGAAATCGTGCAGGGAGCGGGCCAGGTAAGGAAAATTGAAATTTTCGCCCAGCTCGAATCCGAAGATACGGCCCAGACCGATGGCCATATCGGTGTAGGCCGAGAAATCGATGAAAATATGCAGGGCGAAGGCCAGCAGACCCAGCCAGTGTTCGGCGGCCCCGGAAACGCTTCCCGCCGCAAAAACCGCATCGGCGCTCCGTCCGAGCGGGTCGGCGATCCACAGCTTCTTGAACAGGCCCAGCGTCAGCCGACCGAAGCCGCGTTGGGCACGGTCCCAGTCGTAATCCGCCGCTTCCAGCTGCTCGGCAAACCGCTGATACGGAAGCAGCGGACCGGTCATGAATTTAGGGAAGAAAGTCAGGTAGGCCCAGAGTCCGGACAGTGAGAACAGCTCCGGACGGTGCAGCAGGTCGATCAGGGCGCTGATGGCGAAAAAGACCAGAAACGACAGGCCGGCCGTCATCAGACCGGGGTAAAGGTACTTGGCCGCGACCAGCGCGGCGATCAGGCCGGATACGGCCAGTCCCGTCAGCAGCCGTCGCGGCAGCGGCCGACGCAGACGGCGGATCAGCCAGGAGAAAGCCGTCACCCAGACCAGGCAGGCGGCGGTCCAGGCCAGCGGCGCCAGACCGGCCCAGGCCAGGAAAACGAGGCCCAGACCAAGCCCGAGCGGCAGACGGGCCGATCGTCGCGACGAAACCTGCAGCAACCAGGCCAGGGGCAGAAAAACAAACAAAAAGGACAGCGAATGAAAAGCCAAGACTCACCTTTTCGAAAAGGATTATTATAGCGCAGATGCCTCCATGGGGAAAATAGCGGGCGCGAGACTCAGCAGCGTTTCATTTCCGGTCCAGAATCTCGCGGATTTTGGACAGCAGCGCATCCGGCATGACCGGCTTCATGATCAGGTCGATACCCTCGTCCAGGATTCCCTGGCGGTAGATGATATCGGAGGTGTAACCGCTGGAAAAAAGCACCCGGATCGCCGGGTTCATTTTTTTGATTTCATCGTAGGCTTCCTTGCCGTTCTTCTTGGGCATGATGACGTCGAAGAGCAGGAACTGGACGGCCGCCTGGTTGTCGAGGTATTTGCGCAGGGCGTCTTCGCCGTTGACCGCTTCGATGACCGTGTAGCCGCTCTCCTGCAGCACGCATTTGAACAGTTCCCGGACCGAAGGATCGTCTTCGGCCAGCAGAATGGTCTCGCTGCCTCGCTGGAGCGCCATGGTCCGGGCCAGCTCGTTGCTCTCCGACAGGCGCTCGCTGAGGGCGAGGTAGATCTGGAAGGAACTGCCCCGACCCGGCGCACTGTGCACGACGATATGGCCCTTGTGCTGCTGGACGATGCCGTAGACGATGGACAGACCCAGTCCGGTACCTTTGCCGGTTTCCTTGGTGGTGTAGAACGGCTCGAATATCCGTTGCCTGACCTGCTCGCTCATGCCCGTGCCGGTGTCCGACACGCTCAACAGCGCATACTCCCCGACCGGCAGCATCAGGTCCGGTCCGGCCTGTTCGGCGGACAGCCGTTGCGTCTTCACGGTCAGGGTTCCGCCGTCGGGCATGGCGTCCCGGGCGTTGGCGGCCAGGTTCATCAGCACCTGTTCCAGCTGCCCCTTGTCGGCCATGACCGTCAGGGCCTCCTGAGCCAGGTCCGATCGGTACTCGATATCTTCTCCGATGATCCGGATCAGAAGCTTGTCGATGCGGCCGATGACCTCGTTGAGCTCGACCGGACGCAGATGCATCGGCTGTTTCCGGCTGAAGGCCAGCAGACTGCGCGTCAGGTGGCTGGCCTTGTCGGCGGCGGTCAGAATTTCATCGGCATGGCGGCGTAACGGACTGTCCGGGTCCAGCTGTCGCCGGATGAATTCCCCATAGCCGATGATGGCCGTCAGGATATTGTTGAAATCGTGGGCGATGCCGCCGGTCAAGGTGCCCAGGGCTTCCATCTTCTGGGACTGGCGCAACTGCTCTTCCAGCTTTTTGCGGCCGCTGATATCCATGATGAAACCTTCGATAAGCGGGTCGCCGCCGGCCGTGTCGCCGACCAGACGGCAACTCATCTCCACCCAAATCTTCTGGCCGTTCTTGCACAGCAATTCGAGCTCGCGGCCGACAACCTGGCCGTTTTCCCGCAACTCGCGCAGCACATCCTCGCGATCCCGGGATGAACTGTACACCTGCCGGGCGATATCGCCGACACTGTCGATCAGATCCTGGGGAGAATCGTAGCCCAGCATCCGGGCGATGGCCGGATTGCCGCTCAGAAAACGTCCCGCCGGTATGCTTTGAAACATCCCTTCCACGGCGTTGTCGAAAATCTTGCGATATTTTTCCTCGCTCTCGCGCAGCCCCCTGACGGTTACGGCCAGGCGTTCGCGCATCAGGTTGAAGGCGTCGGCCAGGGCACCGATTTCGTTGCGGACCGGCAGGTGGAACATATGGTTCAGGTTGCCGTCGTTGATGACCTCGACGGCCTGCTGCAGCCGTCGCAACGGCCGTATGATCGTCCAGGTGTAAAGAACGGCGATCAGGCCCATGATCAGGAACAGCAGCAGTCCCGCCGCCAGCATGAAGTGCACCATGCGCCGCCGGCCCCGCTGCAGCACGGCTCGGTACGTTTGCAGCTCGTCCAGATAGACGCTGGTCCCGATGACCCAATCCCAGGGTTCGTAATAGGCCAGACGGGCGATTTTGCGCCGGGCCTCCGCTTCCCCCGGGTTCAGCCAGTCGTAAACGACGGTGGTCATCTCCCCGGGTTTCAGTCCGACCGCCCGTTCGACGATCTCGCGGATCACGAAGCGGCCCTCGCTGTCCCGGCTGTCCCAGATATATTCCCCATCCCGCTCGCCGAACTGGGAGATGATGTATTGTCCACGCTGCTGGCCTTGGCCGCCGATCACGTAGATGTAACCGGTCTTGCCGACCCTGGTCTGCAGGATCGCCTGCCGTATCCGGGACTCCACCTTCTTCTGGCGCAAGCCCACGTAGAGCATGCCCACCAGCCTGCCGTTGCTGTCGGTCAGGGGTTCGTAGGCGGTCAGGTACCATTCGTTGACCACATAGGCCCGGCCATGATAGGAACGCCCCGAAAGCACGGCCTGAACGACCGGATTGGCCTTCCCGTCCGGGTTGACGGCCGGGATATAGGTGCCTACGGCACGTCTCCCTGAATCGTCGACCACGGTGGTGGCCACCCGGATCATGTCTCCGGCATCGTTCAACCGCTGGAAAACGGTCGCATCCTCCCCCGTCAACTCGGCCACATCGTCGACCAGCGGCGAGGCCAGACCGATCAGATCGTTCTGCCCCAGCCACTGACGGCCGACCAGCATTTTGGGCAGGCTCAGCCCGACGCGCCGTCCCGTATACTGGTTTACGGCGGTCCAGGCCACGGTTTCCCGCGCCAGGCGTACGCCACCGGCGGATTGGAGAACATGGCGGGCGACGTCCAGGTTGCTGCTGACCTGCTGCTGCACCGCTTCGTCCTCGGTCCGGACCAGGTTGTAGGCACCCTGGGTGATATGGTCCAGATCGGCGGCGATCAGCTGATCTACTTCCTGCTGGGCCAGGCGGTTGTACTGCCCGCTCTGCCAGACGGCCACGGCCATCAGCACCATTGCCGTGACGATGACGCTGCCGATGCCCAAGAGGCCGATGCTGACGCTCAGCCGAAAATGTCGGGCAGGATGGATCACGGACACTCCGTCGGCGAGATGGTCTGGGGAATCGGCATAATCAAATAGTACGTGCCGTTTTCCCGTTTTTCAACCGCAGCAGCGGTCTCGCTATGCGGCGGCGAACGGAAAAAGAAAAAAAGGCCGATCGCGCCGGGCATCAAAAACCATTCCGAATCGTGTTAAGATGTTGCCAGCGCTCCGGTACGGTTACGGTACCTGGATTTGGCGGTCATGATGAACCTGATTTTTGATCTGGACGGGACGATCGGCAACACCCTGCCGCTGTGCATCTCCGCTTTCCGCGAAGCGGTCGAGCCCCTGGCCGGGCGCCGCCTGACGGACCAGGAAATCGTCGCCCATTTCGGACCTTCCGAGGAAGGAACCATCCTGGCGCTGATCCCCGATCGCTGCCAGACGGGCCTGGAACGCTACCTGGACTGCTATCGAAAGCGACATGCCGCCTACCCGGATGCCTTCGCCGGCATCCCCGACATCCTGCGTTTCATCAGGAAGCGCAAGCGCTTTTTGGGCCTGGTGACCGGCAAGGGGCCGCAGAGCACCCGGCTGACCCTCGAAGCCTACGGTCTGCTGAACTGTTTCGACTGCATAAAGACCGGTTCCCGCACCGGACCGGTCAAAAAAGAACGGATCCAGGAAGTGCTGGACGAAACCGGACTGCCGCGCCAGGATTTCTTTTATGTCGGCGACGCCCCGGGGGACATCCTCGCCGCCCGGGCCTGCGGAATCGGCGCCATCGCCGCCGCCTGGGCGCCGACAGCCGATCCGTCCCTGCTGCAAAAGCACCGGCCGGACTACCTGTTCACTACAGTAGACGAATTTTACGACATGCTCGCTGCAGCCTTGCCTGTCGGAGCGGAGGACGAAAATGGCTAAAAATTTCGATGAAATGGCCAAACAATGGGACCAGGAGGAGTACCGGATCGAGCGGGCCAGAACTGTTGCCCAGGCCATCGGCGCCGTCCACCCGAGCGGAAAATTCGGTAAAATTCTGGATTTCGGCTGCGGCACCGGCCTGTTGGGCTTCTTTTTGGCCGACCATGCCGACGAAATCTGTTTCGCCGACAACTCGGAAGGCATGCTCGAGGAAGTCAGAGGGAAAATCGCCGCCCGGAACCTGAAAAAGGCCGGTACCGTCAACTTGAGCCGGGACAAAATCGAATCCCGCTTCGACACGATCGTCAGCCTGATGGTTCTGCACCATATCGACGATATCCAGGGGCAGGTCGGCGAGCTTACGGAATTGATCCGGCCCGGAGGCTGCATTTTCCTGTGCGATCTGGACCTGGAGGACGGCAGTTTTCACGACGGCGGCCCGATTCCCCACCATGGCATCGAGCGTGTCCGGCTCGGCGCTTACCTGGAGGAAAAGGGCTGGTCGATCCTGTCCAGCTCGACGGTCTACACCCACAAACGGCTGCGTGACGGCATCGAGAAGGACTATACCGTTTTCATGATCGCCGCCCGTATGCCGGGCTAGAGCGACTGGCCGGCGACGTTTTTTGCAAATTCGCTGAAATATTTCCGCAGTTCAACCATAACTGTACTATCCGGATCAATTCAGGAAGTCACAGCGGACAAACATGCAAGACCAGGCTGATAAAGACGGGGCGCCAGCCACTGATCGCCAAGGGCATCGTCAGATGGTGGAAGCCTTGCGCCAGAGCCAGAGGCGCCTGCTTGAGGCCCAGCGTCTGGCCCGTCTGGGCAACTGGTACTGGGACATCCGCAGCGGCGATGTGCAGTGGTCCGACGAGGTATTCCGGATCTTCCAGCTCGACCCGGCCGTTTTCAAGCCCCATATCGATTCCATCCTGTCGCTCTCGCCCTGGCCCGAAGACCACGAACGCGGCCAGGAACTCATCCACAAGGCGATCCTGAGCCATGAACCGGGCCATTACGAGCAGCGCTTCCTGCTCCCCGACGGCAGCACGGGCTATTACATCTCCACCTTTCAGGGCATTTACGACGACAAGGGCGAACTGACGGCCATCGAAGGCGTCATCCAGGATATCAGCGAACGGAAACGCTCCGAGCAGGCTCTCAAGGAGAGCCAAACGCTGCTCAGAACCCTGATCCGCACCATTCCGGACCTGGTCTGGCTCAAGGACCGCCAGGGACGCTTCCTGGCCTGCAATTACCAGTTCGAACGCCTGTTCGCCGCCAGAGAAGAGGACATCATCGGCAAAACGGATTACGATTTCGTCAGCGTCGAACTGGCGGACTTTTTCCGACACAACGATCAAAAGGCGATCGACGCCGGCAAACCGGTGACCAACGAAGAAGAGGTCGTTTTTGCCGACAACGGCCAGCACCGCATTCTGGAAACCATCAAAACGCCGATGTTCGGCAGCGACGGGCAGCTGATCGGGGTGCTGGGCATCGGTCGGGACATCACCGAGCGCAAACGGGCCGAGGGCGAACACGAAAAACTGCAGCGCCAGCTGATCCAGGCCAATAAAATGGAATCCATCGGTCGTCTGGCCGGCGGTGTGGCCCACGACTTCAACAACATGCTCAGCGTCATCCTGGGTTATGCGGAAATGGCCATGAAACAGCTGGACGCGGCTCAACCCATGTACGACGACCTGCAGGAGATCCGCAAGGCGGCCGAGCGTTCCGCCGACATCACCCGGCAGCTGCTGGCCTTCGCCCGCCGGCAGACGGTTCTGCCCAGACGGATCGATCTCAACTCCAGCCTGGAGGGTATGCTCAAGATGCTGCAGCGGCTCATCGGCGAAAACATCGAGCTGGTCTGGCGGCCGGGCCCCGACCTGGCTCCGGTGCTGATCGACCCCTCCCAGGTCGACCAGATGCTGGCCAACCTGTGCGTCAACGCCCGCGACGCCATCGCCCCCGCTACCGGCCGGGTGACCATCGAAACCAGCATGACCCGGCTGGATGATCCCTACTGCGCCGGACATCCCGGTTGCAGTCCCGGCTGGTACGTCCTGCTCACGGTCAGCGACAACGGGTGCGGCATGGACCGGGACACGCTGGCTTACATCTTCGAACCGTTTTTCACCACCAAGAAACTCGACAAGGGCACCGGCCTGGGTCTGGCCACCGTCTACGGCATAGTCCGCCAAAATGCCGGATTCATCAATGTTTACAGCGAACCTGGCCTGGGGACGACCTTCCGCATCTACCTGCCGCCGCATACCGACCGGAGCGGACCTCAGGAGACGGACAGCGCGGTCTTGCCCGACGAGCGCGGCAGCGAGACCATCCTGCTGGTCGAGGATGAACCGGCCATTCTCACCATGGTCGCCCAAATGCTGATGCGCCTGGGCTACACCGTCATGCCGGCCCCGGCTCCCGGGCCGGCCATCCAGATGGCCAGTCTACGGATCGACCCGATACAGTTGCTGATCACCGATGTCATCATGCCCGACATGAACGGCCGTGATCTGGCCAGGGCCCTGCAGACAGGCCATCCCGAGATCAGGACCCTGTTCATGTCCGGCTACACCGGCAACGTCATCGCTCACCACGGCGTTCTGGATCCCGGGGTCCATTTCATCCAGAAGCCTTTCTCTCTGTCCCAACTGGCCGCCAAGGTCCGAGCCGCACTGGGATCATGATCCTCGGCTGATCAAAGCCGTTTTTGAGAAGACGAATACGAGCAACCCCGCTCCAAGGCCCAATTGCACATCGCCGACAATACAGGTTGCAGAGATTTGCCGTATTCCGTCAGCGAATATTCCACTTTCGGAGGCACAACCGGGTACACCTTCCGCTGAATGAGACCGTCGGATTCCAGTTCACGAAGCTGCTGCGTCAGCATTTTCTGGGTAATATCCGGAATCAGCCGTTTCAACTCGCCGAAGCGCTTGAGTTCATCGGACAAACACCACAAGATACGGGTTTTCCACTTTCCGCCGATGACACGGAGGGTGTAATCGATCGGGCAGACCGTCTGTTGCAAATCGGCCATGGCTGAATCTCCTCAGTCACTTTTTAGTTAGTATAGTACATTTTTGTATCTACTTTACAAAAAGATAGCACAGGAATAACATGGCGGTCAATCTGTCTTAGGAGATCAAGATGAAAAAAGTGATCGGTTTTTCAGGAAGTCCGAGGAAAAACGGCAACACCAGCACTTTGGTCGAGGCCATCCTGGCCGGAGCGCGGGAGCAGGGCGCCCAGACCAGGTTGTACAATCTGACGGATATGAAAATCGCCGGCTGCAAAGCCTGTTTCCATTGCCGGGGAAAGAGCGGTTGCGCCGTCCGGGACGAAATGCAAGCGCTCTATTCCGAAATTCTCGACGCCGACGCCATCGTGATCGGCTCGCCCATCTACATGTGGCAGATGTCATCCCAGGCCAAGGCCTTCATCGACCGCTTCTTCGCTTTCTACCAGACCCCTTTCGGCGCGGGCATCCAGGGCAAGAAATGCACACTGGCCTTCACTCACGGCATGCCGGCCGGAGAGTATGAAACCTACATCGATTCCACCGGGCGTATGCTGGAATTTCTGGGTTTCGACCTGACAGACACCGTTGTGGCCGGTAACGCCAACGATGGCATCAGCGATCAGAAAGACACCTTGACCCGGGCGCTGACGGCCGGCCGAAATCTGGTCTGAATCGAACCTACCTATTTCAGGGCGTAAACACCGCCGTCGGCGCTGCCCAGGTAGATGACGCCGTTGTCGACCACGGGCGTCGACAGGATGGAACCGGTGGACAGCAGTCGCTGCACGCTCAGCAGTGCATCTTCCAGATAAAAGGCCTTGGCGACCGGTGAGCGGAATATTTTCCGGTAATCGGGGCTGCCGTCCGCCTTGAGAAAACCCTGCTCGTTCCGGCGGTGGGCGTCGCTGCAGAATTCCCACATCAGCGCGCCGCTCTCGGGGTCGTGGCAGCTCAGATTGCCGGCCAGAGTTCCCTGCAGAACCCCGTTCCTGACGGCCAGGGTCGAAGAGAAGGACATGCTCTTGACGCCCTGCTGCCAAAGTTGCTTGCCGGTTTTGGCGTCCAGGGCGAAGAGTTGCGAGGAATCGGAAGTGCCGTAATAGAGAACGCCGTTGCGCAGCGCCGCCGAAGCGATCACCCAGCTGCCTTTATGGTCGAAACGCCACATCAGCCGGCCGTCACTGGCGTTCAGAGCGTAGAAGAAAGAATCGCGGCTGCCGAAATAGACCATGCCGTCGGCTACCAGGGCCGAGGCCTGGATTCCAGTCTGGTTGCTGTTCTTGCGGCCGGTCTGATAGCGCCACAACTCCCGGCCGTCGCTGGCGTTCAAGGCATACATGCAGCTGTCCCAGCTGCCGATGTAAATCACGCCCCGATCGAAAGCGGGAGCGGCATGCACCACGTCACCGGTCTTGAACTTCCAGATCAGCTTCCCCATGGCCGCATCCAGGGCGTACACATGCCCATCGCCGCTGCCGCAGTAGAACTTGCCGTCGACGATCAGCGGCGAAGACAGAAAAAAATCCCAGACATCGGCAATGGTCTGGTTCCTGGGCTGACAGAAATGCAGTCCTTTGGCCTCGAACCAGCGCTCGCCTTCGGTTTCGAAACGCCACTTCTCCCGGCCGTCGGCGGCGGACAAGGCATAAAAGAAACCGTCCCGGCTGGAAAAATACACCAATCCGCCACTCAGCGCCGGAGAGGAATTCACCGCCCCACCGGTCTGCACCTTCCAGATCAGCTGACCGTCTGCGGCCGAAATGGCATACAGGCATCCGTCCGTGCTGCCGACATAGAGACGGCCGTCGGCCAGGGCCGGAGAAGAGTACACCGCCGAGCCGGTCTGAAAGCGCCACAAGGTCTGCACGGCGCTCGTTGACACCGTCTCGTCGGCATAGCCCGGATGCCGAAGACCGCCGCCGAACATCGGCACGACCGTACCCATACAGAATTGAGGGAATACGAAACAGACGAGATGTAAACAGAAAAGAATCAGCTTTTTGGTCATGAAAGGCCTCCGTAGGCGGCATGATAAACGACCGGCCGATCCCTGGCCAGTACCTTGCAGCCGAAGGCGGACAATCCGCTGCCAAAGTAGGGAATTACGCGGCGAACTCCGCTCAGCGGCCCAGGATCTCCAGGGCCTGGCGTTGATAGTGCCGGCCCATCGGCAGGCGGGTGCCGCCATGCAGCTCCACCAGGTATTCTCCCTTGAACAGAGGGTGAAGCGCTTTGACCCGGTCGACCGGCACCAGGTAGGAACGATGGATTCGCACGAAGCGTTCTGCTCCCAGTTCGCTGTGCAGCTGTTGCAGGGAACGGCGCAACGACAGGCTGCCGTCAACGAGATGCAGCTTGACGAGGTAATCCTCGGCGCTGATGTACAGAATGTCGCGCACGGCGATAACCCGGATCCGGTCCTGGCCGGGCACGAGCAGGCGCTTGCACGGCCCGGAGCCCAGCTGTCGGCGCAATGCGCTCAGATGCTGCCTGCCAAGTTCCCTGCCGGGTGGCAGCAGGCGGCGGCGGGCATGGTCCAGGGCCGCCCGGAAACGCTCGTCGTCAAAGGGCTTGAGCAGGTAATCCAGGGCGTGCACGGAGAAGGCCTGTACAGCGAATTCGTCGTAGGCGGTGACGAAGATGATGGCCGGAACCCGTTCCCCAGGCAGCAGCGTCAACACATCGAAGCCGTTCATCTCCGGCATCTGGATGTCGAGAAAGACCAGGTCCGGCTTCTCTTTCAGGATCAGGGCCAGGGCTGTGAGCCCGTCGCCGCACTCCCCGGCAACGACGATGTCGGGCTGAGACTCCAGCAGCTTGTGCAGGCGACGCCTGGCCAGGGGCTCGTCATCGACGATCAGCACACGCAGACCGGTCTTTGCGCCGCTCATGCCCGCTCACCCGGGTGATCGCCGGGCAGCGGCAGTACGATTCGGGCGCAGTAGCCGCCTGCCTCCCGTGGCCCGGCCGTCAGGCAGGCCCGGTCGCCGTAGACATGGGCCAGACGATTGCGCACGTTGCTCAGGCCCAGTCCCGGCCTGTCCGCATTCGGGCCGGACGAAACGCCGCTGTTGTTGACCTGCAGGATCAGATTCCGGTCCGTCGTCTCCAATTCCAGAACAATGTCTCCGGGCCGGGCGAAGGGGGCGATACCGTGCTTGATGGCGTTTTCCAGCAGAGGCTGGACGATCAGCGCCGGCACGGCGATGTCCGGCAGGCCGTCGACGGAGGGCAGACACACCCGCAAGCGGTCCGAGAAACGCACCGCCTCGATCTGCAGGTAGAGGTCGGCCAGATGCAGTTCCTGCCGGAGCGGGATCATCCCTTCCTGGGGCAGATCGATGGTGGCGCGCAGAAATTCGGCCAGACGGATGACCATCCGTTTGGCCGCCCGGCTGTCCTCGTCGATCAGGACCATGAGCGAGTTGAGGGTGTTGAACAGAAAATGAGGTTGCAGCTGCTGCTTGAGGCTCTGCAGCTGCACCGAAATCAGCTCTTTCTCCAGTGCCTCGGCCCGCTCGCGCCGTTCGCGCAGCTGTCCGGACAGGTCGATCAGGTACAGAGCGCTGAGCAACAGGCCGAACAGAATCAGCGCGAAAAAGGAATAGCCTTTCAGGAATGCCCACCAGGTCATTCGGTAGTAGTCGATGCCCGAAAAGATCCGGAACAGGCGGTAGAACGAATAGTACAGGCTCAGATGGATCACGACCGTCGCCAGGCCCGCGGGCAGGTAGACCAGCGGATGGATACGGCGGCGGACCAGAACCTTGAGCGGCAGACTGAGGCCGGTCCAGAGGAAGGTGTATACGGCGGCGAACAGGAGGATGACCCAGTCCGGGGCGCCGATCTGGCTGCGGTAACTGAGCCACTGAATGCCGAAGGTCAGGGCGATGGCCGACCAGATCAGCCAGAACACGACCCGACCGGAAAGAATGCGCACCGAACGGCCCTTCACCGTTCACACCCACAACAGCAGGGCCGCGCCGCAGACCGCCGTCAAGGTGCCGCAGACCGCCGGCCAGCGGTAGCGTTCACCAAAAGCGAAGTGCATGACCGGCAGCATCATGACCGGAGTCAGTCCCATCAGCGTGGCCGCCAGGGCCATGTGGGTATCGCGTACGGCCAGCAGCGAAAACAGAACGCCCAGAACCGGCCCGAACGCCACCCCGGTGGCCAGCAGTCCCCAGCTCCGGGCGGCGTTCACTTTCTCCAGGTCCTTACGCAGTTGACCGTGCAGCAGCCCCCAGACGACGATGGCTCCGGCCCCGGCCAGCAGGCGCACCTGGTTGGCCTGGAAGGCTTCCACGCCGCATTGCAGACCTCGTTTGGAAAAAAGCAGGCCGACCGCCTGGCCCAGCGCGGCACCGATGCCCATGCCGATACCCAGCCAGGACCGGGAATGCCGACCGTTCTGCGCGGAGGAGTTGACGATGACCATGGCGATTCCGGCCAAGGTGATCAAAACAGCCAGGATCTGCCACAGGCTCAACAGTTCATGCAGGAACAGCCAGCCGATCAGCGCCGAAAAAATGGGGGACAGAGTCTGCAGCAGCATAGCCTGGGAGGCACCGATGTGCACGTAGGCCTCGTAAAGCATGGCGTCGCCCAGGGCGAAGCCGATCAGACCCGACAACAGCAGCCACAGGGTGGCCGTCAGGGGTATGGCCGGCCACAAGCGCCCCAGCCGCAGCCAGTTGACCAGCGCCACCGCCAGCAGCCCCAGTACCAGGCGCATGCGATTGACGGTGACCGAGCCCATCTCCCGACTGGCTTTCGAAAAGAGGATGGAAGTGCCGGTCCAGCAAGCGGCAGCGCCCAAAGCGTAGATTTCGCCCATCCGTGTATCTCCAATTTTTCGGAATGAGCATTATACACCATATTCCGCTCGCAAGTTCCGGCCCGCCACTTGCATGGGCAAAGCGACCTGCATTACAATCAGTCCGGAACGAGCAGGAGGGCACCATGGATTTCTCGCGAGAATTTCAGTCGACTCTGCGCATCTGCCGCATCATCAGTCTGACCATACTGGTCTCGCTCGGTATATACGCCGCCCTGGGCCAGTGGTTGCTCAAACCCATGTTCAGCGAACCCCTGACCCCCAGTTACCCGCAGCTTCGCATCATCCTGGCCGTCCTGGCCTTCCTGCAGATCGTCTTCACCCGCAGCCTGCTTGGCGGCATCCTGCAGCGCCGTTTCCTGAACGGCCAATCGGACAGGACGGCCGACAAGACCTACCTGCTCGCCTTTCTGCGCACCGAGCACATCATCCGTTGCGTCCTGTTCGAGGCCGTCGGCATTTACGGCCTGTTGCTCTTCTTCATCGGCGGCGGCAACACTTCCGACCTGTTCTTCATGTGCCTGGTCTCGGCCGTGCTCATCCTGCTGGATTTCCCCAGGACCCAGGCCTGGCAGGATAAAATCAACCGCCTGCCGCTCGGTTGATCAGCGGAGTTCCCGGCTGAGCCGCTCGATCCACTTCTTGCCGTTCTCGTTGGCCGGGTTGAGCTGCAGCGACTTTTCGTAGAATTCAAGGGCCCGCTTCCGGTCACCCTGGGTGTAGTAACCTTCCGCCAGACTGTCGTAAACGTTCCACGAATTCGGAAACAGCTCGCAGTTCAATTCGAACAGCCGCACGGCGTCGTCGCCGCTCTTGGCCTGGTTGAGCAGGAAGTAGCCCGTGCCGTTGATCTCGGCCTCAGTGTAGAAATAACGATCCCGGTTCTGCAGGATCTTGTTGCGCAGAACGGCGAAATCGGCGGTGAAATTCTGTCCCTGCAACAATTCCTGCAAGGCGTCGGCGACCGATATCTTCCCGGAGTAGATGCGATAGAGGTGGTTGACCGTCATGCGGTGGCCGCGGTCGCTGAAGCCTGGGCTGTCGGCCAGCCGCGGAAATTTTTTCTGCAGGGTATTGACCCGACAGTACTGCTCCAGATCCCCGGAAGTCCCGGCCAAGGCCTCGAGATCGACCAGCATGGTTTTCAGATAGTCGAAACGTGCCTTGAAACCCTCTGCGCTCAACTCGCCGTTCCAGTGCCCGGGCACATATTGCTCGATATCGGCCGCCCGGTCGACGAGCGCCTGCCAGTTCTTCACCAGCACCGGGTAATCTTCCTTGCTGCCGGAGCGGACGGCGAAGGTGGCCAGACAACCGGGGCTGTCGGTCAGCCATTTGTCGGCCATCATGTCGCCGGTGAACAGGAGTTTCTTTTGCGGCACCCAGATGAAAATGTCGCTGCGGGTGTGCGTTCCTCCGCTCTGATACAGCTCGAAACGGGTGTCGCCGCAATCCAGGGTGAGCCGGTCGGTGAAGGTCCGGGTCGGCAAGACGGGTTGGGGCGAAGATTTGAGGAATTCCAGGCTTTGAACGTCGCCGATCAGGCTCTCCTGGATGACCGCCCGTTGCCGCTCGTCCAGTTTGCCGTCAGCGAGCTGCGCCTGCAGACGCCGGCTGTTGTCCTCATGCCATTGCACCAGCCTGGGGATATCCGCATAATTGTCGCGCATCATGTCGGCGACGGACTGATGGGCGATGATCTGGCAGTCGGCGTAGACGCCGTTGCCGTTGGTGTGGTCGCTGTGACCGTGCGTATTGATCAGGTACCGGAAATCGTCGCGCTGCAAGTCCCGGGCGATGATCTGGCGAAAGGCCTTGTCCAGGACGGGAATCGCCGTCGTATCGATGACTACGATGCCCTTGGCGGTGGCCAGGGCCGTGACCGCCGTGGACGAAACATGATCGCCAACCCAGAGCCGGATCACGCCCGGACAGAGGGTTTTTTGGTGAATCGGCAGACCCTGGATGGTATCGCTCGCCGCCAGCGTCAATCCGCAAAATCCCAGTACACCGCAAATCAACAGTACAACCCGCAATTTGTGTCGCATTCCATAACCTCCGTTATCAGGTGAAGAAGCTTAACGCTTCATCCATGACAGATACGTTCTGCGCGCCCGATAACGATGGTTTTTACCCGGAAAATGCCTGCGAAACGACCGCTTTTCCCTGTGAAGGGACAGAAATCCGCCGTTCAGGGCTCGGCCGGCGCTTCGGGCTGTGGAGTCTGCGCATCGGTCGGCGGGAGTTTTTCCTTTTCCGCCCGTTCCCGGCAGGTGCTGCACAATTCGCTGATATTTTTGAGTTCCCGGGCCTGGGCCACGGTGCCGCTGAAGATCTCGTCGGTGCGGTCGCTGTTGATGCGGTAGCAATCCGAATATATGTGATAGCGGGTTCCGGCCTTGGTCCAGTAGACCAGGTTGCCGCCGGTCAGCGACTCCACCTGGGCCGTCTGCTCGGCATACTGTTCCAGGGAAGGCGGGTTGAAATCGATGCCCAGGGCGCCGGCGATGAGCATGGCGATGACGGCGATTGCGCCGACGATGCCTTTCTGCTTGCCGCTCAGGTCCTTGTTGGTGAGGATCAGGACGACCAGGGGCAAGAAGGCGATGACGGTGATGATCAGGCCCAGCTGGTTCTGCACGAAAAAGCGGAAGCGGTTTTTCTCCGAGGCCGGA
This sequence comes from uncultured Clostridia bacterium, assembly GCA_964465065.1. GTDB lineage: Bacteria > Acidobacteriota > Aminicenantia > UBA2199 > UBA2199 > CAYMND01. The sequence continues at coordinate 36,049 of CAYXHZ010000008.1, read as the reverse complement.
CTGAGGCGGTTGGACTTCTTCCACAACAGGGAACCGATGACCGCGAAAATCAGGTCGCCGACGATCAGGGCGATCAGCCAGACGGTGTTGACCGGTGGTTTCTGCAGCATCAGGATGGCCACCACCTCCAGACCGATGGCCACGATCCAGGAAATGGCCGCCAGCAGGCGCAAGGTCTTGGCCCGCCCCTTGCTCTCGTCGCTGACCACGAACGGTTTCGCCTCCCGGACAGCCGGCTCTGCTCCGCCTTCCACCCGCGTCACTTTTTTGCTTGTACCTTGATCTGCCATATCGGCACCTCCATATGTCAATTCCATGAATATTGTAGGACCGCACCGTCCCGAAAACAACCACGGACATGCAAATTGCAGCGTCCTGCCGTCAGGCGGTCGCGGCAAGAACCGCTGACAAGTTTTCAAAAAAACTCCCTCTGCAGCAAAAAAGATGAAAAAAAGCGGACCGAAGCTGGAAAACATGAAAAGAGCTCAGTCAAAATGGTAGGATGCAGTCGATACCGCCGCGTCGACACAGAACGGCGAGCCGCCGGTCATCACGGCGGAAAGGAGGCAGTCCATGAGTTTCAGTCCCCATCTCGGCAGTCCGGTCACCAACACCCGTCTGCGCAGCCCGGCACACGTCGCCGACATCTCCGGCATGTGCGCCGTCTGCACGGCCGATTGCACCGGCCCTTGCGAAATCGGGCTGTCGGCGGTCCGCGGCGCCGAAGCGATCCTGCCTTTCGCCGCCGACAAGAACCAGTTCGCCTCGGAAAAGCGTTACCCGCTGGATTTCTCGCAGTTCAACATCAACGGCCGAGTCTTCGGAGCCCGGGGCGCCGCCGCCGATCCCTACCAGGCCTGCTACCCAATGGCCGACATTTCCGCCTCCTTCGGATTGACCCGGCCGCTGCCCGTCAAGGCGCCGTTCATCCTGCCGGCCATGGCCAAACTGGCCTGGAAGGAATACTTCGCCGGAGCCGCCCTGTCCGGCGTGCCGGTGGTCATCGGCGAGGACGTGGTGGCCAAGGACCCGAAGCTGAAAACGAGCGGTCATCGGGTCAGCGATTCCCCCCTGATCGCCGACATGGTGGCCGCTTTCCGGCGCTACCAGCGCGGCTTTGCCGACATCGTCCTGCAGGCCAACTACGACGACGAATACCACGGCGTGCTGGAATTCGCCATCGACAAGCTGGGCATCCGCTCGGTGGAGCTGAAGTTCGGCCAGGCGGCCAAAGGCATCCAGGGCATGGGCCAGGT
>CAYXHZ010000008.1:0-34693 GCA_964465065.1 uncultured Clostridia bacterium | reverse complement strand
CGGTGGAGCTGAAGTTCGGCCAGGCGGCCAAAGGCATCCAGGGCATGGGCCAGGTACGCAATATCGAGGACGCCCGGCGCTTCAAGGACCTGGGCTACATCATCCTGCCGGACCCTAACGATCCCAAGGTGGCCGAGGCCTATGCCCGGGGCGTCGGCCCGGTTTTCGAGAAAATCGGCAAACTGCCCATGTGGAGCCCCGAGGATCTGGAACGCCGCGTCGCCCAGCTGCGCAGCCTGGGCGTGGAACGCATCGGCTTCAAGACCGGTCCTTTCGACCCCCGTGACATCCGCACCATCCTCGAAATCGCCTCGTCGAGCGGTGTCGACCTGGTCACCCTGGACGGAGCGGGCGGCGGCACCGGCCACAGCCCGGCCAAGATGATGAACGAATGGGGCATGCCGACGGTCGTTCTGGAAGTCGTCATCGGCCGCATCCTGAAATCCTTCGCCGAACGGGGCAAACCCTTGCCGCCCATCGCCATCGCCGGCGGTTTCGCCAGCGAAGACCAGATCTACAAGGGGCTGGCCCTGGGGGCGCCCTACATCCGCACCGTGGCCGTCGGCCGCGCCGCCATGGCCGCCGCCAGCGTGGGTCGTGAACTCGGGCAGGCCATCCGCTCCGGCAACATCCCCAAGGAGTACAGCCGCTTCGGCTCGACCGTCGAAGAGATCTTCGCCGATTACCGCCTGCTGCGGGCCGAGTACGGGGAGGAAACCGCCGAGATCCCCACCGGGGCACTGGGCCTGTACTCCTACCTCAACCGGCTGGGAAGCGGTTTGAAACAGCTCATGGCCCTCAACCGCAAATTCGCCCTGAGCTATATCAGCCAGGAGGATATCGTCCCCCTGACCGAGGCCGCCGCCAGGGCCACCGGACTGCCAAGCTACCCGGAACTGCTGGACATCTGATCCCTGCCCGTTTTTCACGCCAGTTTTTTTTAGGGCACGGATTGACAGAAGAACGGCGCTTCCATACAATGTTAACGTTAACATGAAGCCCGTGACAAAAAGCAGGAGGCAGGTATGCTCAGAACCTTCGTCAACGTGGTGTGCTTCTTGGTCGGCAACATGATCGCCGCCGCAGAAAACAGCGTCCCTAGGCCGCTGAATCCGCCGCAACTGGAAGCGTTTCCCCTGGGTCAAGTCGCTCTGGAGCGGGACAGCAGAGGCCGGGACACGCCGTTCATCAAGAACCGCGACAAGTTCCTCAACGCCCTGGCCCGGACCAATCCCGACGCATTCCTCTACAATTTCCGCGACGCCTTCGGCCAGTCCCAACCCGACGGTGCGGTCCAACTGGGCGGCTGGGACGACCAGACCACCCGTCTGCGCGGCCACGCCAGCGGCCATTACCTGTCGGCCATCGCCCAGGCCTGGGCCGGTACGGCCTACGAGCCCGAGCTGCAGGCACTGTTCCAAAAAAAGCTGAGCTACATGATCGACACCCTCTACGATCTGGCCGCCCGTTCCGGAAGCCCGCAACAGCCCGGCGGCCCCTGTACCGCCGACCCGCTGCTGGTGCCGCCCGGGCCGGGGAAAACGGACTACGATTCGGACCTGAGCAGCGCCGGCATGCGCCACGACTGCTGGAACTGGGGCCGGGGCTTTCTGAGCGCCTACCCGCCGGACCAGTTCATCATGCTGGAGAAAGGGGCCGGCTACGGGGCCCACAATCACCAGGTCTGGGCGCCCTACTACACCCTGCACAAGATCCTGGCCGGTCTGCTGGACTGCCACGAGCTGGCCGGCAGCGCCAAGGCCCTGGAACTGGCCGAGAACATGGCCGCCTGGGTGCAGCGTCGTCTGGCGGCCCTGACGCCGGCCGTACGCGACGGCATGTGGAAACGCTACATCGCCGGCGAGTTCGGCGGGATCAACGAAACCCTGGCCAGGCTGTACCGGCTGACCGGTAAGCACAAATACCTCGAGACCGCCAAGCTGTTCGACAACACGCCTTTCTTCTTCGGGGACGAAACGCACGGCGGCGGCCTGGCCGCCAACATCGACACCCTGGGCGGCAAACACGCCAACCAGCACATTCCCCAGATCACCGGCGCCCTGGAGATCTACAAAGCCGGAGACAGCGAAGACTATCTCCGCCTGGCCCGCAATTTCTGGTCCATCTGCACCGGCGGCTACAGTTACAGCATCGGCGGCGTGGCCGGCGCCAGAAACCCCGACAACCCCGAATGCTTCACCGCCCGGGCCGACAGCCTGTTCCGCGACGGCTTCAACCCCGGCGGCCAGAACGAGACCTGCGCCACCTACAACCTGCTCAAACTCAGCCGCCAGCTTTTCTTCTACGATCCCCAGGGCCTGTACATGGACTATTACGAACGGGGGCTGTACAACCATATCCTGGCCTCGGTGGCCGAGCACGACCCGGGCAACACCTACCACGTTCCCCTCAACCCGGGCGCCAAAAAGCAATTCGACAATGCCAAAATGGACGGCTTCAGCTGCTGCAACGGCACCGCCCTGGAAAGCAACACCAAGTTCCAGGACTCCATCTATTTCAAGAGCCGCGACAACCGGACCCTGTACCTCAACCTGTTCATCCCCTCCCGTCTGGACTGGCCGGAACGGAACATCTCGCTGCGCCTTCTGACCGAGTTCCCCTACGGCGACGTCATCCAGCTGCTTGTCGGCGGCTGCGGGGAATTCGACCTCAAGGTGCGGGTGCCGGCCTGGGCCCAGAACGGATTCATCGTCAAACTCAACGGCCGGGAGCTGGCAGTCAGGGCCGAGCCGGGGCATTACCTGAGCCTGGGCCGAAAATGGCAAGACCAAGACAAAGTCGAGATCCGCATGCCTTTCTGCTTCTGGCTGATGCCCCTGAAAGATCAGCCGAACATCGCCAGCGTATTTTACGGCCCGGTGCTGCTGGCCGCCACGGAAGAGCAGGCGCTGCCGACCTGGCGCAGTCTGCACCTGGACCAAGGCGATATCGGCCGTTCCATCCGGGGCGAGCCGTCGCAGCTGCGCTTCACCGTGGACGGAGTCGGACTCAAACCCTTCTTCGAGGTCTACGACCGTCACTCGGTCTATTTCGATATCGTGAGAATAGGGCGGAAATGACAGCGTGGGATGCGCAAGAGTCCGCGGCAACGCCTCAGCGTACGTAACTGAAACAGTAGCGCAGGGTCCGCGGAACGCCGGACAGCCAGGGATCCTGACTGACCCATTCCCCCTGCCAGCCCAGGGCCCGGGCGCCGATATCGAAATGACACATGGCGATGCCCATGTCCAGACGCGGCAGTTCGACGCCGTCCCCTACGGCCGGTTTGGCGGGGCTGAAACGGTAGAAATGAAAACGCTCCCGGCTGCGCACGATGCGCCAGGGCTGGCGGTTGACGGCCGAAGGACCGAGCCGCACCAGTTCGAAGGGCAGGCGGATCTGCTCGGACAGCTCCAGCGGCTGACGGAAAGAGTCGTCGAAGAACAGCTCGGCGGGCGCCTTGCGTTGCCGGGGTCGGATCAGAGTCAGAGTAACCGCCTCGCGCAGGCTGTGTTTTTCGGCCGGGACCCCGACCGGGCTGACCGCCGGGACGATGCGCCCGTCGGCCGGAACGACGGCGCTGCTGAACTGCTCGCGTTTGAAACTGCCGCCCAGCCAGCAGGTGCCCAGCCCCAGGGCCGTGAACTTGAGCAGCAGACGCTCGAACAGGAATCCGTAATCCTCCAGCCCGAACGGGGCGTCTTGGGCCACCGTACCGGCCAGAAACAGTTCGGCGCCGCGGATCGTTCCGTAGGTGCCGAGTTTCGGCGATCCGGGTCCGCCATGCCGCTCGAGCAGACTGAATTCGACAGTCGAATCGAACGGCCCTTTTTCGGCCACAGCGACCCAGTCCCGAACCAGTTTCAGCTGGCCGGGTTCGATGGCGCCCTTGCGGTAGGTCCGGACGGACCGTCTGTCCAGCACTGCTTGTACAAAATCCATGCCTGCCTCACGATCTGAATCCAGCATTATAACGCAGCCCAGGCGACTTGGGGAGGGCCGATCCGCAACTTTTTTTGCAAATTTTCTGCAATAAAACCGCCGGCGGCGTTGTCTAAACAATATTAAAACCGTAAACGGAACACAAGTACGCACAGGAGATCTCATGAACTACAGGAAATGGATGCATTGGCACAACATCAGCTCGGCCTTCTTCGTCCCCCTGGCCCTGCTCTTCATCATCAGCGGCGCCCTGCTTCTGCTCGATGTCCGCGGCGGCACCGTCAGCGAAACGATCCCGTTCAGCGGCTCGCCCGACCTGCTCCAGGACACGCCCAAGCTCATCGAGCTTCTGCGTCCTAAGCTGCCGGACCGCTACCGGTCGCTGCTGGACGAGCCGGTGGCGGAGATGCGCGGCCGGCTGGTCTGGGGCCGTTTCAGCAGCCGTTATCTGCTGGTCGGCGCCGCAGCGAGCGGCAACGGGCTGGAAGTCAGCGTCAACCGGCCGAGCTTCTACCAGCTGCTGGTTCTGGCCCACAAGGGCAGGGCCGGCCGACTGTTCCTCTGGTTCTCGATTCTGTTCGCCGTCGCCCTGCTGTTCAGTTACATCTCGGGCCTGGTCCTGGCCTTCCGCTGCTTCCCGCGCAACACCTGGCTGACCCTGCTGGCCGGACTGGTCGTCACCGCCCTGCTCCTGTGGCTGAGCGCCTGAGACAGGCCCAAGCGGACCGACAGCGCTAGAATCGGTACAGGACCACCACGAACAGCTCCATTTTCACAAACCGACCCGCAAGACCATCCCGGTCTACTTCGTCAATGGAGCGTGTAGCAGACCAGTTCGGGCTCGTCGTCGGTTTCCCTGGCCAAGTACACCCGGTCTTTGACCAGATCTGAAAACATATGCAAAACCACTTTGGAAAAGGTTACCTGATTGACGAAATCCCCGGCCGGAGAGAAGACCTCCCAGATCACCGATTCCCCTTTCTTTTTCGCAGTCCTGAGCAGGATATAGCCCTCCGAATCGACGGACATGCCGTCGAAACTGGGTTTATATTTCGGAAAAACCATCCGTTTTCTGTCTTCGGGCGACGCCCCGCGTGAAATCGCTCCGCCGCGGGAGTAGGTCATGCCGGCAAACAGTTCTTCTTTGTCCTGATCCGTGACAGGGACCTTTTCTGTCTTGTGATGTACGGTTTTCAGCAGACCACCGTCAAGGGAATAAAACTCGATCCGGTAATCCCCGGCGTACGCAGCCACGATGGTTCCATTCGGCTGAACCTCCCAGAACACGTCCGCATAAAAGGGTTTTATTTGATTGCTTTCCCCTCTTTTCCAGACATTATCGAAAATCTTCGTGGAAAATACCTCTTTCCCCGTTTCAAGGTTTTCATTGTACAGACTCAGGCTGATGTTTGTGCCGCTCTCGGCGGATTCGAAATCGGGCTTTCCCCAGGCAATCAGGAATCGTCCTCCCGACAGCATTCTGTACTGTTTCGGCAGTGACCTTCCCTGGGGCTTCAGATTCTTGACGAACCGACCGTCCGCCGCGAAGATGGAGAAGCGGCGGTTGCCGAAATCATAGGTACAAACCTGCCCCTGGGAATCGATCTCCATCATGAAACAGTGGGCGATCTCTCCGGGGCCGCTGCCATTGCCGCTGAACGACTTCACAAACCTGCCCTGCCCATCGAAATGCAGGATCTGGTCCTGGCCGCCGTTCAGCAGGTATATCGAACCGTCCGGACCGACCCGTACTACCGAGGGATTGGCCATCAGGTAGCCATCTCCCTGGCCGGGAATGATGAACTCCTACTTCAGCTCCACCGTTCCCCGCCGGTACAGGGGCAGCAGGGAGCCCGCCCAGACGGAAGCGGTCAGCGCCAAACAGGACAGCAGCAAGGTAATGCTTCTCATGAATATCCCTCCCAAATTATTCCATTCGTTACATCCGAATCATTTTCAGAGTATCGGCTCGGATTGTTATTGTCAAGACAATTCGAACACAATCCGCGTCATCGGGGCCGCCGCAATGGGGATGTCAACGAAATGCATACCCGACCAGGTCGATTTCATCGTCCCGTTCCCGCAGTTGATAAAAACGATTCTCATGAACATACGGTCTCAAGCCCATGCGGATTCATCATATGGATATCATCGTTTTTTAGATAACTGCTTGGGTAAAAAAACAAACGAAAAGCTTGATTTCCTCCAGAAAGTATCGTAAAACTGTACTTACTGGAGTAAATATGCTTAAGGATACGTCTCTGTTGCTTAATGAAATGGCCGGGTACGCCTCGCCCAAGGCCAGACTGACCCGTCTGGTTCAAAGCGGACAGCTGGTCCGGCTGCGGCGTGGATTGTACGTCGAAGCAGGCGATTCGCTTGACCCTTTTGTACTGGCCGCCGCTCTGTACGGCCCATCCTATATCTCTTTCGAAACCGCCCTGGCTCATCATGGATTGATTCTGGAACGAGTGCAAACCGTAACCTCGGCCGTGTACAACAAAAACAGAAACAAGGTCTATCACACTCCTCGCGGATCTTTTTCCTACCAGGGAATCCCCACTGCCGCCTTCCCTCACGAAATGGTACGCGACGAAGATCAGGGTCAGGGATATCTCATTGCCACCGCTGAAAAAGCCCTCTGCGATTTGCTGTACAAAACCGTTCCCCAGAAAGGACTGGCCGGATTGGCGGCGCTGATCTTGGAAGACTGGAGAATCGATGCGGACAGTCTGAACGCATTGAACCCACAGACGATCCTGTTCCTGTCCCCCCTGTACCGTAGTCGCAACCTGAACCTGCTGGCACGCTGGGTGGATCGGGGAGGCCTTCATGCATAGCGCAATTCAGAGCATGCTCGAGAAATATCGGGCTCAGACCCCTGCGGAATACAAGAACGCCCTGAAGGAGATCGTTCAGGAAATCGCCCTCCTTGGACTTCAGCGCAGCGGTTTTTTCGATACAGCCGCATTTTACGGCGGCAGCGCCCTGCGTATCTTTCACGGTTTGGACCGCTTTTCCGAAGACCTGGATTTCTCGCTCCTCGCCCCCGATCCGGCCTTTACCTTATCCCGACACATTCCAGCCCTGACCGACGAACTGGGTGCCTACGGATTGGTGATGAGGGTGGAGGAGAAAGAAAAGAAAATACATTCAACCATTCGTTCCGCCTTCATCAAAGGAGGAACGAAGCAGCATCTTCTCATGATCAGCCCGAGGCGGCCAATTGTAGAAGGGTTGAGCCCAGGCGACCAGATCAAGATCAAGATCGAAGTGGATACCGATCCGCCGGCGGGTGGGCGGACTGAAGTCCGTTACCAGCTTCTCCCGATTCCTTTTTCTGTCCGTATCTTCCAACTGCCTTTCCTGTTTGCCGGCAAGGTCCATGCGCTGCTCTGCCGAGCCTGGCAAAGCCGCCAGAAAGGACGGGACTACTACGACTACCTCTGGTATCTGGCCCATGCCATTCCGCTGGATCTGCCGCATTTAAGGTCCAGGATGATCCAGTCCGGACACCTGAGCGAACACGATGCCCTGACCGAGACACGGTTGCGGGAACGACTGGAGGAACGGTTTTCCCAGGTGGACATCGGCCAGATCCGCGAAGATGTCCTGCCTTTCGTCGCCGACCCCAGAAGCCTGGAACTCTGGTCAAGAGACTTTTTCGTCTCGGTCACCCACGATCGGCTGCGGATCGAGCCGTAGCGCCCCTTGTTTTCGGGCGGCCGACTTGATAACATAGAGACCGTCATCACAAGGAGAAATCAACATGGCGGAAGAACAATACAAGGTCATCTACTCGATGATGCGCGTCGGCAAGCGCATCGGTCAGCGCGACATCATCAAGGACATCTCCCTGTCCTACTTCTACGGCGCCAAGATCGGCGTCATCGGCCTCAACGGTTCCGGTAAATCAACCCTGCTGCGCATCATGGCCGGCGTGGACCAGGAGTTTCTGGGCGAGACCGCCTGCTCGCCGGGCTACACCATCGGCTACCTGGAGCAGGAGCCCAAACTCGATCCCGACAAGACGGTCAAGGAAGTGGTCTCGGAAGGGGTACAGGAGATCGTCGACCTGCTGGCCGAGTACGACCGCATCAACGAGAAATTCGCCGAACCCATGGGCGACGACGAGATGGACAAGCTCCTGAAACGTCAGGGCGAGGTGCAGGAACGCCTCGACGCCACCGACGCCTGGAATCTGGATTCCCGGCTGGACATGGCCATGGACGCCCTGCGCTGCCCGCCGGAGGACCAGAAGACCGGCGTTCTGTCCGGCGGCGAGAAACGCCGGGTGGCCCTGTGCCGCTTATTGTTGCAGAAGCCCGACATCCTGCTGCTGGACGAGCCAACCAACCACCTGGACGCCGAAACGGTGGCCTGGCTGGAGCACCACCTGCAGCAGTATGAAGGCACGGTTATCGCCGTCACCCACGACCGCTACTTCCTGGACAACGTGGCCGGCTGGATCCTGGAACTGGACCGAGGCGAAGGCATCCCCTGGAAGGGCAATTATTCCTCCTGGCTGGAACAGAAACAGCAGCGCCTGGCCCTGGAAGAGAAGCAGGCCTCCGAACGGCGCAAGACCCTGGAACGGGAGCTGGAATGGGTGCGCATGAGCCCGCGCGCCCGCCAGGCCAAGTCCAAGGCCCGGCTCAAATCCTACGAAAGCCTGCTCAACGAGGACATGAAGGACAAGGAGCAGGAACTGCAGATCTTCATCCCAGCCGGTCCGCGTCTGGGCGACATCGTCATCCAGGCCCGCGACCTGACCAAGGGTTACGAGGACAGGCTGCTGATCAACAAGCTCAACTTCGTCGTCCCGCCCGGGGCCATCGTCGGCATCATCGGACCCAACGGCGCCGGCAAGACCACACTGATGCGGCTGATCACCGGCCAGGAAAAACCCGACAGCGGATCGATCAGCCTGGGCCAGACGGTCAAACTGGCCTACGCCGACCAGAGCCGCGAACGCCTCGACCCGGCAAAGACCATCTGGGAGCAGATATCGGGCGGCGAAAGCATCCTGCGCATCGCCAACCGCGAATTCAATTCCCGGGCCTACGTGGCCCGCTTCAATTTCAGCGGCGGCGACCAGCAGAAGAAGCTGGCCGATCTGTCCGGCGGCGAGCGCAACCGGGTCAACCTGGCCCTGATGCTCAAGGAGGAGGCCAACGTGCTGCTCCTCGACGAACCGACCAACGATCTGGACGTCAACACCCTGCGCGCCCTGGAAGACGCCCTGCTGGACTTCGCCGGGGTATCGCTGGTCGTCAGCCACGACCGCTGGTTTCTGGACCGGATCGCCAGCCACATCCTGGCCTTCGAGGACGAAAGCGAGGCCGTCTGGTTCGAGGGCAACTTCTCGGATTACGAGGAGGACAAGCGCAAGCGCCTGGGCGACGAGGCCCTGATCCCCAAACGCATCCGCTACCGCCACCTGACCCGGGATTGAGGCGCTGTTGCCGGTTCGGAAGGCGACGGTCGGCTCCGTGACGAGCTGCATCCTCATCGTCCTGCTCGGCCTGACGCTTCCGGCCCGGGCACCGTCCGAAACGGACCGGCACAGGCTGCAGCTCCTGCTGCGCCAGCCTCTGTATCAGCGGGTGGACTGCGCCGTCTGTCTCTATGACCTGGCCAGCGGCCTGCCCCGGCTCGAACACAACGCCGACCGTCTGCAGATCCCGGCCTCGACGGTGAAGCTCTTGCTGAGCGGCGCCCTGCTGCTGAGTTTCGGCCCCGACGCACACGCCGCCACAACCGTCTGGGTCGACAAGCGCGACGGCCCTGTCGTCGGCAACCTGTACCTCAAGGGCGGCGGCGACCCCGACCTGTCCTCCGTCCAGCTGGAACAGGCCGTAGACCGTCTGTACCGGGATGGTTTGCGCAGGGTCGACGGCGATATCGTCGCCGACTGTTCCTTTCACGCCGACGACGAAGCTGCCCGGACGGACAGCGCCCGTCACCTCTACGCCCCCGCCTGCGCCCTGTCTGTGGACGGCAACAGCCTGCAGCTGCGTCTGGTCCGGGGAGAGGCGGCCGTCAGCCTGCGCCCGGCCAGCGCCAGTTCGTACCTGCGGCTCGAGGCCGATATCCGCTACCAGGAATCCGACCGGCCCGGACTGCCGGCCATGACTTGCATCCAGGAGCCCTGGGGCGACCGTTTCCGGGTCCGCGGCCGGGTCAGCGACTGGGATCTCCGTTACAACACCCTGCGCCTGGCGGTCAGCCGCCCCTGGCTGTACGCCGCCACCCGGGTCCGGGAGGCCCTGCAGCGCCGCGGAGTCGAATTCAGGGGCCGCCTGCGCCGGGGGCTGGTGCCGGCCGACGCCCGGTGCCGGCTGACCATCCCGGGCCGGCCGCTGAGCGAAAGCCTGACCCGGATGAACCGGGACAGCGACAACGTCGCCGCCGCCATTCTGGTCCGCAACCTGGGCGCCCGCCTGAGCGGAGCCCCGGGCAGCCTGGAAGCGGGCATGAACGCGCTGCGCCGCTTCCTGTCCGAGGATGCCGGCCTTTCGGCCGGTTCCTTCACCCTGGTCGACGCCAGCGGACTGTCGGCCCAGAACCGCCTGAGCGCCCGGCAGCTGGTCCGGGCACTGAGTGTCTTTTACCACCGTCTGGGTGAGACGTACCCGCAGACACTGGTTTTGCATCCGGCCCCCGCCCGCAGCCCGGAAACGGCGCCGCCGCCGCGGATCATGGCCAAAAGCGGCACCCTGCCCTTGAGCGGCGTCAACAGCCTGGCCGGATTCGTCTTCAACCAGCGTGACGGCCGCGTGTACGCGTTTGCCATCCTCTGCCGGCGCCGCGGAAAAGGGCCGCCCGTCTATTCCGGGGTTTTTACCGGCCCGCTGCTGCGGTTCATCAGCGCGGTTGCGGCCCGGTAATCAGGTCTTTCATCGCGGTATGAACCCGCCGCAACCCCGGCTGGCCGGAAATCACCAGTCGACCGTTCTGTCCAGGATGAATCCGTCATCGCGGGTGGCCTGGCGCAGCGAACCCGCCTGGGCCTGGATGCAAATGTAGCACAGGTCCTCGCCGTCCGAGGCCTTGATGGTCCGGGCCCCCGGAGGAGAAACCCTGACGGCGCTGCCTTCGCCGACCTGCAAGCCCTGACCGTCGATCCAAAACGTCCCCGTACCGCGGATGAACAGGTAGACCTCCTCGTTCTGCTTGTGGGCGTGGACAAAAGGGATGGCCTGACCGGCCGGCAGCCGGTTCAGCGACAGTTCCATGCCCGTGGCCGCCAGATTGTCCTTGAGCATCACCCGGCTCAAGGCGCCGAAAGCGCCGCACTCGAAAGTTTGATAGTTGGTTCCATTCATGTTCATCGTAAGCTCCTTATAGTCACTTGCAATTTTAAAGTGACCATACGATACAGCAGTCACTTTCAAATGTCAAGTGACCGGTGTATACTGGCGGCATGAAAGGCGACAAACGACGTTCCGCATGCCCGGTGGCCTGTTTTCTGGACATATTGGGCGACCGCTGGACCATGATCGTCATCCGCGATCTGCTGCTGGGCGCCAAGAAATACAAGGATTTTCTGGCCAGCCCGGAAAAGATCACCACCAACCTCTTGGCCGACCGCCTCAAGCGTCTGGAAAACGAGGGACTGGTGCAGAAAGAGGCCTACCAGCTGCATCCGCCGCGGTACAGCTATTCACTGACCACCAAGGGACTGGACCTGGCGCCGCTGATGCAGGAGATGATCAACTGGGCCCGCAAGTACGAAAGCGAGGTCATCCGCATCTTATAGGCCGTGTAGAGCAGCAACAGCCGGTTGTAGGAGCGGATGCCTTCCCGGATTCCCTGGGATTTCAGATAGAGATTGTTCACTGAACGGCCGAAATCGCTGAGCCAGGATTTGTAGCGGAGCCAGTTTTCGTAACTGTGACGCAGGTCCGCGAGTACGCCGGGGGATAGCGAGGCGAAAAGCTGCTTGTATTCGGCCGGCGACACCCGTCGCAGCTCCGGGGCGATGTAGTGGAAGTAGCCCATGCATCCGGAGTAGCGGACTATGGGTTCACGGGAATCCAGACAGACCAGCAGGGCGATGAAGTTGGCCGCCCCCTCCTCGGCGAAACCGTAGGCGTGGGCCATCTCGTGGGCGGCGGCGAACGGCAGCCCGTCGGGGCAAAGCGTGTCGGGCAGAACGGCCTCGCCGCTGAGCGGAAAGTAGAAACCGGCGACATCCAGGCGCATCAGCAATCCGCCGGGCCAGAAGAAACGCAGGCGTACCCGGCCCGGCGCCGGGTAACCGAGCCGGCCGAGAACCCGGACAAAGCTCTCCCGCAGCGTTCCTTCAAGGTTCCGGGGCAACAGGGAAGCGGCCAGAAAGACCGGTCCGGCCCCGATAATCCCGGCTCTGAGCTCGACCAAAGCGGCGGCGGTCCGAACCGCTTCCCGGCGGATGGCCGATTCGTCCAGGGGCTGCAGATCCAATCCCAGCCGAGTCTCGACGGGCAGGCGGTCGTAGTTGAAACCCCAGAGAAAATAAAAAAGAAAAAGCAGCAGAGCGCAGATGGCTGAAAACCTGAGTACGAAGCGGCCGAGTCCGGCCCAAAAGGATATTCCCGCACTCCGGCCCCCGAAAATTCCACGCAACAATTTGCTGACCATCCAGACCGCCAGGAGCACCAGGAGAACGGATACAGCCGGAACCGGCAGCAGGCCGAAACTGTAATCCAGCAGATTGCGGACCATGACAAACAGACCCCGGGAGTAGAAGCGTTCTACCCAGACCGGATGACGGGCGAGCGCCACCTTGAAGGCGACAGTCAGAAGAGCCAGGCCGAAAGAGAGCGCGCAGCCGATGCGACGGTATCTGTTCATGCCGACATTTTATCAGAATGAAAAACCGGCGGACAGCGGCCTCGTCTCACCCGAAACGCAGCTTCTCAACCCGGATTTTCAGTCCCCCTTTTTTTCGTGCCCCAGGTTGCTGGCCAGGTTGACCAGCTGCAGGCGGCCGGAAACCTTCAGCTTCCTGAAGATAGCCGTTACATGGTGTTTGACCGTATGCACGGAGACGAACAACTCGTCGGAAATGGCCTGGTTGTCCATTCCCTGGCAGATCATCCGGACGATCTGTTCTTCCCGCTCGGTCAGTTCACAGTCTTTGAACAGGGCGCAGACATCGCTGACCGGCAGCCCCAGCTCGCGCTGTTCCATGAACAGGAGGTCGTGGATGCGCCACAAGTAGATCAAGGGGGGAAGAATCAGAAAAAAACCGGCCCAGAGCGGCGCTTTTTGCGCCGGGAAGAATATGAACACCGTCTGACACAGGAAGAAGAGAATTCCCAGGTTGCGCAGCCTGGACTGGCGCGGTTCCCGTTCGTGGCGATGGGTCTGCCATTGCATGAAAGCCACCGCTCCGTACAGGCCGCCGATGGCCAGCCAGTCCGACACCACGGTCATCGTCTTGAACCGATCACCCTGCACTTCGTCCATGGCCTGAACCGCCAGGTACGCGATCACCAGCAGATGAACGACGATCACGGCCGGGATCAGCAGGCGCCAGCTCCAGGGCAGGGTCAGCTCCATCAGACCGCTGATGAAACGCAGGAATAAGAGCAAACCGATGAACAGCAGCGGACGGACCAGCAGGGCGTTGAACAGCCCGTCGAAACGCTGGAGGAAGTCTTGCCCTCCCCTGTCGATCAGCTCGGGGAACACCGTCCGGACCAGATCGAAACTGTACAAGGCCAGGTTGAAGACAACGGTGAACAGAAACCAGTCGCGGAGATACTTTCGGCGGAAACGCATGTACAGCCGGCAGGACAGGGCGATGGTCAGGGCGGCGGCCCCCCACACCAGCAACTGCCTCAACCAGAAGTTCAGCACCCGAGACTCCTTGCCAATCTCATGCCGGCATTCTAACTCCGCTGGCGTTTCTTCAGCAAGGCCAGCACACCGACAACGATCAGGTGCAAAGTGATGTACATGGTTATGACCATGTGCAGTTTCGGCAACGGCCCGATACCGAACCAGACATCGGCGAACCAGCGCTTGATCGGCTGGTTCATGTGCCGCATGATGAAGTACTCGTGCATGTACATGCAGAACGATCCGTAGAGCATGATCAGGTAAAACAGACCGAGATAGACCCGCAGCCGTCTGACGGTGCTCGCGCATTTTTTTTCGTCCATGGTGAACCTCCTCGTGCTGCAACGATACGTTCATTTCCCGGGCCTGTCCATGGCACCGGAGTCTAAAAAAGCAAAATATACTCCAAGGCCGGGAGCTCCATGAAACGCTTCACCCGAATCACACTCGGAATTGGGCCCTGGAAAACAGAAACGACGTTCTTGGTCACAAACAGCCTCCAATCACTATTTATTTAGTTGCACAACTATATGTTTAGTTTTAGAATTCCGCCAAACCCGCTGCCGGTTCGGCCGAGCCGGAGACAAGCGGCAAAGGAGGAAACGATGATAATGAAAAAAGGTTTGTGGCTGGTGTTGACATGGATGCTGACGTTTACTTTCTGGGCGGCGGAAAGCGTCGCAGGCCTGCCCCTGCATATCAAAAAAATCGGTGCGGACATCATCCGCGTCTGGGCCGGCGACTACGCCACCACGACGGCGGTCACGGCCGTCGCCACCCGGAAAGGCATCGTCGTCATCGACACGACCGATCTTCCCGAACTGGATCGCGCCTTCCGCAGGGTCATCGCCCGGGAGCTGAAGAGGGACGATTTCCGCTACCTCATCAACACCCACGGCCACGGCGACCATACCAACGGCAACACAGTGTACGCCGATTGCCAGATCATCGCCCACCAAGCCGTTCCGGCCATGATGCAGGAAAACTCGGCCAATTTCGCCTGGCTCACCGAACACCGCAGAGAAAGCATCTCCAGGCAGATGGACCAGCTCGCGGCCGGCAAGCTGACCGAGACCCAGCAAGCCGCCGGTCGGGAATCGCTTGTTCTCAGCAAACTGCGTTGCGAGTTCACCGCCACGTCGCCCCGGTTGTGCCCGCCCGGACACACTTTCCAGGACAAGATGAAACTCGACTGCGGCGACCTGACCTTCGAGCTGTATCAGGTCGGAGGCACTCATACCCGCAGCGACATTTTCATCCTGATTCCGCAGAAGAAAATCCTGTTCACCGGCGACATGATGGCCGACAAATGGCTGACGGACAACCCCGGCTGCCTGGCCAAGTTCATCCTCGGCTCGGGCGACCGGGCCGATTTCAGCGTACTGATGAAGAACTGGCAGCTCATGATCGACCGTCAAAACGAGATCGACCTCTACCTCACGGGGCACTGGAACAGCGAACTGAGCCGCGAAGGTTTCGTCAATCGTTTTGAATACGCCAAAACCTTGCTGAACGACATTCAGGCCTTGGCGGCGTCACAGGGATCCCTGGAACAGTTCGCCGCCGCCTATACCCTGAAAACGAAGTTTCCCCGACTGGTCGGCAGCCCCGGTATGAGCGACGAGAACCTGCTCAGCTCCATTCAGCATCTGTATCTGGTGTATTCAGGTAAGACCCGGGTATCGGACTCCCTGAAAAAAATCATCGGCAGCCCGGATTTCGACGTCAGTTTTGAACGGATGAAAACGGAAATCCTGACCGATAAGACCCGGTATTTCTTCGACGAAGCCGGCATCAACAGCATCGGCTATACCCTGTTGCGGCAGCACAAACAAACGGAAAGAGCCATCCGGGTATTCGAGTACAACTGCGAGTTGTTTCCGGCATCGGTCAATGCCTGCGACAGCCTGGCCGAGGCCTGGAAGATCAAGGGTGACAAACTGACGGCCCTCAAGTATTACCGCCGGGCAAGCGAACTCGATCCGTCCAACCGGCAGATCCAAGACAAGATAACGGAACTCGAAAAAGAATAATCAGACCTCCGGCCGGGGTGTGGCCGCGACACTGTCCGTTCCCGGACAGTTCTTGCCCGAATATGCACACTCCGGCCGGGCAAGCGCTCGATGAGATCCGGCTGTGATGGCTTTCGCCAAGCTGGCATGCTTCTTTCATATCCAAAGAGCAGGAGACGACAGATGAGCATGGACAAAGCCATCCAAAGGAAGTTCTGGAACCGGAAACGGATCATCGCCGCGGCCGGTATTATCGGTGTCGCCGCGTTGCTGACCGGACTGTTGTCAAGCATGCGTAACGGACAGTTCCGAACCAGCAGGGACCACCTGACCATCGCCCGGGTCGAAAAAGGACAGTTTCTGGAATACATACCCGTCATGGGATCGGTCATTCCCCAGGAAACCCTGATGCTGACGGCCGCCGAGGGGGGGCGCATCGATCAGATTTTCATCGAAGCCGGGGCCAGCGTCATACCGGGCGACAAGATCCTGCAGTTTTCCAACACCAACCTGCTGCTCGACATCATGTACCGCGAAGCCGAATTCTACCGTCAGAGCAACAGCCTGCGGGATACCCGACTGCTGTTCGAGCAGAACACCATCGCCATGCAGCAGCAGATCGCCGACATCAACCATCAGCTGAACCTGGCCGAATCAGAATACGAACGCATGAAGAGCCTCTATGAAGAACAGATCGTCTCCCGCAAGGATTACGAACAGGCTGAATCGCAATACCGCTACCTTCAGCAGCGTCAGACCCTGACCCAGGCCAGCATCGACAAGGATCAGACCCTGCGCAATGAACAGATCGCCCAGTTGGAGGCATCCCTGCGCCGCATGAGCGAAAATCTGGCCATCGTCAAGCAGAAACAGGAGGAGTTGACCGTCCGGGCCCCCATCGCCGGGCTGCTTAGCGCCCTGGACGCCAAACTCGGCGAGAACAAAGCGCCGGGCGCCCCCATCGGTCAGATCGACGTGCCGGGCGGATTCAAGGCCCGGGCCGAAATTGATGAACATTATATTTCCCGGGTGGCCGACGGCAAACCGGGCAGCCTGGACTATCAAGGCCAGACGGTCCGATTGGCCGTAACCAAGGTCTATCCCGAAGTCAATGCCGGTCTCTTCCGGGTGGACCTGCAATTCAGCGATTCCGCACCCCGGGACATCCGCCGCGGCCAGACCCTGCACATGCGTCTGGAGCTCGGCAGCCCCGAAACCGCACTGCTTCTGCCCCGGGGCGCATTCTACCAGTCGACCGGCGGCAACTGGGTCTTCGTTCTGACCCCCGATGGCAAACAGGCCGAAAAACACCCCATCAAACTGGGCAGGCAGAACCCTGATTTCTACGAAGTGCTCGAGGGCCTGACCCCCGGAGACCGCGTCATCGTCTCATCCTATGAGGTATTCGGCGAAGCCGAAAGCCTCGTGCTGGAATAAACGTCACAAAGGAGAATGATCATGATAGAGACCAAGAACCTGACCAAGATTTACCGCACCGACGAGGTGGAAACCACCGCCCTGAATCAGATCAACCTGAAGATCAACGAAGGGGAGTTCGTGGCCGTCATGGGGCCATCGGGTTGCGGCAAGTCGACTCTGATGAACATCCTGGGCCTCCTCGACAACCCCGATACAGGTGAATACTACTTCATGGGCGAGGAGGTGGGACATCATTCCGAACGAATGCGGACCCGTCTGCGCAAAGGGCACATCGGCTTTGTATTCCAGAGTTTCAACCTCATCGACGAGTTGACGGTCTACGAAAACATCGAACTGCCGCTCATCTACCAGAAGCTGTCGGCAAAAACGCGCAAGGACAAAGTCAATGCAGTCATGGAACGTCTGAAGCTCATTCCCCGCAAGAACCACTTCCCGATGCAACTCTCCGGCGGTCAGCAGCAGCGGGTGGCCGTGGGCCGCGCCCTGGTGGTGAGCCCCAAACTGATTCTGGCCGACGAGCCGACCGGCAACCTGGACTCCAGGAACGGCGACGAGGTGATGAGCCTGCTCCAGGAACTGCACAGCCAGGGTACGACCATCGTCATGGTCACCCACTCTCCGGCCTACGCCGATGCCGCCCAGCGGGTCATCCACCTCTTCGACGGCCAGGTGGTCACCGAGAATTTCAACCAGACCTTTCATACTTGAGGAAAGGGTTCCAGGACCTGGAGTCACCAGCGCCAAATGAAGACGAATTGCGGTTCGAAGTGGAATGAAGGCCTTACGACGCAAATCCGACCAAGGAAACGAGCATGATAAAAAGCATCTTTATTTCAGCCTGGCGTAACTTAACCCGTCACAAAACGGTTTCATGGATCAGCATAACCGGTTTGACCATCGGCATGGTCTGTTTCATATTCATCTCGTTCTGGGTGGAAAACGAAACCCATTACGATTCGTTTCTTCCCAATTCCGAACGGATTTTTCGCGTCATCCTGCATCAAGCGGGCGATGTCGCCGACCCTGGAGTACCCAGTGCGCCTTTCGTTCTACCCCGCATCCTCAAGGAGAACTATCCCCAGATCAAAGAATCGACTCAGGTGAAAGATCGCCCCTTGGCCAGTGCCATCCGTTATGGAGAGAAGGCTTTCTATGAGGAACGGTTCTTTTTTTCCGATCCCTCTTTTTTTCATATCTTCAAGTACCATTTTCTGGCAGGCGATCCACACACGGCTCTAGCCAGCCCCAAATCTGTCGTGGTGACCCAAAGCGCCGCAAAACGGTATTTCGGAGAAAAAGACCCCCTGGGGAAAACCATCCGCTGGAACAATGAAGAAGATGTGATGGTGACCGGAGTGATATCCGACATCCCGCAGAATTCTCATCTCCGGTTCGATTTCATGGCCTCTCTGAAGCTGATCGATTCCGATTGGTCCGACTGGAGAAGGGAAACCGCGGCCTATGTCTTGCTGCAAGAGGGGGAGAGTCGCGAAGAGGTACAGGCCCTCATTGCGGAAACGATCCTGAAGCGCAACCCAGAAGAGAGATTTAAGATATCCCTCCAATCCCTGTCCGATGCCCATCTGAACCTACGCCACGGCGGAGGCAACGACAGGAGTCTGATTCTCATCTTCACCCTTTTCGGCCTGGCCATCCTGACCATCGCCTGTATCAACCACATGATCATTTCCACCGGCCGTGCGTCCATCAGAGCCAAGGAAGTCGGGATTCGTAAGGCAGTCGGCGCCAGCCGCCATGAACTCACCGTGCAGGTTCTCGGCGAAACCATCCTACAATCCTTTCTCTCGTTGGTTCTTTCCATTCCCATCGTGATGGTTCTTTTTACCCTATACAACCACAGCCAGAGCATGAACCTCTCCCTTTCGACCGTCCACCCGCTTTCGGTATTCCTGTTCTTTCTGTTGGTGATCATCTGGGTCGGTATCGGGGCCGGAATATATCCCGCCTGGGTTCTTTCCTCCTTACGTCCGGCGATGATCCTGAAAAGCCGCTCGCCAAAGTCGGGTGGGTCTTTCCGATTCCTTTCCCTGCTGGTTACCACGCAGTTCGTAGCGGCAGTCATCATGATCATCCTGGCCATATTGGCCCAGCGACAGTTCGATTTCATTCACAGGGCCAATCTCGGGTTCGAACGGGAAGGGACGATTCACATCCAGATGAACGATGCCATCAGAAAAAAATACGACCTGTTCAAGAAAAGGCTCCTGTCAAACCCCAAGATCCTCGGCGTGACGGCATCATCCGCAAGACCGCATTTACTGTTCAATTTCAACGTGTTGGAATGGGAAGGCAAGGACATAAAAGACCCGGTAGAAGTGAATTTTCTATACCTGGATCATGACTATGTGAAGACCTTTGGACTCAAAATCCTTCAGGGGCGTGACTTTTCGCAAGAGAATCTCAGCGATGCGACCCGGGCGTTCATCGTAAACGAATCGGCTCTCGGTCTCATCGGTGACAGAGAACCGCTGGGGAAACGAATCCGCCTGGGCAGTCGTGAGGGGCAGGTCATAGGGGTAGTAAAAGATTTCAATTTCACCCCCTTGATCTTTCGGGTGGCCCCGCTGGTGATGGCCATCAACCCCGATTGGTACTCTGAGCTGATGATCAAACTCGCTCCAGGCGATACGACAAAGACCCTTTCA
Source organism: uncultured Clostridia bacterium (assembly GCA_964465065.1). Lineage (GTDB taxonomy): Bacteria > Acidobacteriota > Aminicenantia > UBA2199 > UBA2199 > CAYMND01. The sequence continues at coordinate 14,802 of CAYXHZ010000008.1, read as the reverse complement.
TTTATAGAAAAGGTCCACCGTGACCTGGCCGCAGAGTTTCCGTTCGAATACCGGTTCGTCGATCAGATGTTCAATTCCATATACCGTCCCCTGGACTTCGCCCGCCACATATTGGACATCATCACTCTGATCGCCATTTCGGTGTCCTGCCTGGGCCTGTTCGGCTTGGTTTCCCTGATCGCGGAGCGGCGCAAAAGAGAAATTGGGATACGCAAGGTCCTTGGGGCCACGGATCTGGGTATCGTGTGTCTGCTTTCCAAAAAAATCGCCATGACGATACTGACCGCCAATGGTCTGGCGGCTCCGCTCGCAGTTGTTGCGGCCAATGCGTTTCTCAATCTGTTTGCTTACAAAACAACGCTCGATCCCTTCATTTTTATCGGTGCGGCAGGGTTGACCCTGCTGGTTGCCCTGGCCACCATCGGTCAGATCGTCTTCCGCGCTGCCCGGCAGAATCCGGTGGACAGCATCAAATATGAGTAACATGGCAAAAAACACGTCTCTGATTATCGTCATCAATACGACTCAGGAGTAACAGGATGTTCATCATGTATTTGAAACTGGCCTGGCGGAACATCATCAAACAGAAGGGATACTCGTTCATCAACATCGCCGGTCTCGCCGTGGGTATCACCGCCTTCTTCACCCTCATGCTGTTCGTCCGCTTCGAGACCGGCTATGACGATTATCACCCGGATGCCGACCAGATCTATCTCGTCAGCAACGTCGACACAATGGACCAGACCCATCGCGTCACCTCCGGCCTTCTGGCACAAACCCTCAAGGAAAAATATCCCGAGGTCATGTACTCAGCCCGTCGGTACAGCAGCCTTCAGAACGGGACGCTGAAGGTTATGGACAGGCTGGTCAAAGAGGATGTCCTCTACTACGTGGACCCGGATCTGTTTCACATCCTGGCCGTCGATTTCATCTCTGGAAATCCGGACCACGCCCTCTCTGCCCCCTACTCCATGGTCATCAGCGAAAGCCTGCAAAAAAAGCTGTTCGGCGGCGAATCGGCTCAAGGCAAACAGCTGCTTTACAACAACAAGACTCCGATGACCATCACCGGCGTCTTCAAGGATATTCCCGCCAACACCCATTTCCGCTTCAGCATGCTGGCCTCCCTGGCCACGGTGGAGGCGGAAAAACTGACCGACTTCAACTGGAACAGCAACTCCTTCTTCACCTACGTCAAACTGCGGCCCGGTCACGATCCGGTCCGGTTCTCCCGGGACATCCAATCCATCGTCAAGACGCATTATCCCGCGGATCAAGCCGTCGAATTGTGCCCCACTCCCATCGGAGAACTCAATCTGAGCCGCGCCACCCGCGATTTTTCAGGCCAGTCCAACGATATGACAACCATCTGGCTCCTCTCCGCCATCGGCCTGGCCCTGCTGCTGATGGCCTGTTTCAACTACATGAACATGACCACGGCCCGCTCCGCCAACCGGTCCCGGGAGATCGGCGTTCGAAAAGCCGTCGGCGCCGCCAAAAGCGACCTCATCCGCCAGTTCCTGGCTGAATCCTTTCTGACCACCCTGATGGCCGTCCTCCTGGCCTCGGGTTCGACCCGCCTTCTTCTACCGCCGTTCAACCGGCTGGTCGGCCGGGACATTCCCTACGGCCTGCTTCTCGACGGCGGACTGATCCTGGGCGGAATAGCCGTCTACATCCTGGTCAGCCTGCTGGCCGGCACCTACCCCGCTTTTTTCCTGTCGTCGTTCCCGACGCTGCAGATCCTGAAGGGGAAGTTCACCATGAAGAGCGGCGGGTCGGCCATGGCCCGGAAAACGATGGTCGTGCTGCAGTTTTCCATCTCCCTGGTCATCATGGTCTGCACTCTGGTCATCTATCGGCAGATGCAATACGTCCAAACCAAGCCGCTGGGTTTCGAAAAAGACCATGTCCTGGCCATTCCCCTGACCGACGAAGGGAGCATCAGCGCCAGGACCCGCTTCAAGACCGAACTGCTGAAGAACCCGTCCATCCTGGGCGTGTCATTCTCCTGGTGGTACCCGTACCGTATCCCGGCCAACACGGAAATGGACTGGAGAGGCCGGTCTTCCAGCCAGAAGGCGATGATCCACCGCAACTATACCGATGCGGATTTTATCGACTTGTATGACCTGCGCCTCGTCGGAGGCCGGAATTTCACACCCCGGCCGAATGATGGACAAGACCAGTTCATCATCAATGAAACCGCCCTGCACACCATGGGTTGGGCGGATGCGGTGGGGAAAACAATCCGAATCGACGATCAGGAAGGCGTGGTCGTGGGCGTGGTCAAGGATTTCCACTTTGCCAAACTCCATGAAGAAATCCAGCCGCTGGCCTTAATTTACAGCTCTTCCCCGGTCAACATGTCGGTCAAAATCCGCTCCGAAAACATCAGCCGGACCATCGATCACATCCGGGAGCTGATGCACAGCATTTCTCCCGATTCCGCCTTCGATTACAGCTTCATCGATGAACGGATCGGGCGGCTTTATGCGGCGGAGCAAAAACTGGGACAGATATTCAGCCTGTTTACCCTGATCACCGTGTTCATCTCCTGCATGGGCCTGATGGGGCTGGCAGCCTTTGCTGCGGCACAAAGAAAAAAGGAGATCGGCATCAGAAAAACCCTGGGCGCCTCGGTATCGAACGTCTTTTTTTTTATCATCGGAGAATTTTTCGTGCTGGTTTCCCTATCCGCCGCCATCGCCTTCCCCCTGGCCTTCCATGCCATCGGCCGGTGGCTGGACGGCTTCGCCTACCGGATCGATCTCGGTCCGGGTGTTTTTCTGTCCGTCGCATTCTTCATGGCCATGCTGGTCCTTTCTTCCGTCAGCTACCAGGCCCTGAAGGCGGCCTGGGTCAGGCCGCAGGAATCGTTGAAATACGAATAGCGAGAAGAAAATGGAAATCTGCGAGGTATAACATGATCAAATTGAAAGACATCGAAAAATGGGTAGTGAGCGGCGGCATCCGGACCTTCATCCTGAGGCAGATCAATCTGGATATCGAGGAAGGCGAATTCCTGACCGTCATGGGGCCTTCGGGGGCGGGCAAATCGACCCTGCTCAACATCCTGGGGCTGCTCGACAGTCCGTCCTCGGGGCAATACATCTTCATGGAGACAGCTACGCATGGCCTGAAAGAGAAGGAGATGACCGAGATCCACCGTCACCACATCGGCTTCGTTTTCCAGCAGTACCACCTCATCGACGAGATGACGGTCTACGAAAACATCGAGATGCCGCTTCTTTACCAGAAGGTCAAAGGCGATGAACGCAAGGGCCGGGTGGCCGAGATTCTGGACCGCTTCAACATCGTGGCCAAAAAAGACATCTTCCCCGGTCAGCTCAGCGGCGGTCAGCAGCAGCTGGTGGCCATCGCCCGGGCCATCATCGGGCAGCCCAAGCTGATCCTGGCCGACGAACCCACCGGCAACCTCAACTCCGAACAGGGCAAGGAAATCATGCAATCGCTCAAGAAACTAAATAAACAAGGCACGACCATCGTCCAGGTCACCCACAACGAGGAGCAGGCCAAGTACGGAAACCGTATCGTGAGATTGAAAGACGGCTGGATGGAGTAAAAGGAGGGAAGCTCAATGATCGCTTCAAATTTTAAAATTGTCCGGCTTATATCCAATCGGCTGCTGATGCTGGTCCTGGTGGCCCTGGCCATCGCCTGCCCCTTGTCCTGGCTGGCAGTAGCCCGTTGGCTCGATGGATTTGCCTATCGAATCAGTATCAATGTATCTGTATTTTTTCTGGTTGCAGCAGGAATGATGGTTATGGCATTTCTTTCGGTGTTTCTGCAAACCCTTCGGGCTCTGCATTTAAACCCGGTTCTGGCACTTAAAGAGGAGTGAGACCAATGACCTGTTCTAATGGGACTCACCAAAATAGGGGTTCACGCCCAAACATTTTGCACAGCAAAAAACATTCTGTGATCTCCATTGGCAGAATGGGATCGGGCTTCAGCTCACCCGCCCCCCTGGCCCCGGCTCTTAAAATTGAACTATCCAGCCTTGTCAATGTTGTCCGGTCACAAAACATCTTCGGTCAGATATTCCATAAAGCAGAAGACCAGGCATTTTATGGTAATGGTGCCAGGCAACTCTTTTATCCATCAGAGAGGGAAATATGCTCAAACAAAATCTGTTGTTATTCCTTCGCCACATGCGCAAGTCCCCGGCAATCTCCATGGCCGGCATCGCCGCCCTGGTTCTGGGGCTTGGCTGCTGGCTGATCACCTGGGTCTTTGTCCAGGACGAACTGAGTTACGACAGATACCATCACGACCTCGACCGGTTGTACCGGGTGGCCGTCACCTTTCAATCCGCAAGCGGCGGCCGGTCCTATGCCCGGATCGCTCAGCCCATCGCTCCGGTGCTGAAGGAGAATTTCCCGGAAGTCCAAACCGTCGCCCGCATCCTGAGCCATCCCGCCTATCCATTGATGGTCAGGTGCGGACAGAAAGCGTTTCTGGAAACCGGGGTCCTGGCCGCCGAGCCCGACCTGCTGCGTATTCTGACCATCTCTTTTCTGCAGGGCGACCCCGCCACGGCCCTCGAACAACCCGGAACCGTCGCCCTGACACGATCCATGGCGACCAAGTATTTCGGCACCGAGAACCCGATGGGCCAGGCCCTCGTCATCCACGATCAGCCCATGAAAATTACCGCCGTTTTGGCCGATGCCCCGGTCAACACCCATTTGCCATACCAGTTCATCGTCTCGCTCAAAGGGTTTGCTTTCGGCACCGACCAATGGTTCCAGACCGATGTGTACACCTACCTCAAACTCGCTCCCGGAGTAAACGCCGCCGTATTGGCCAAGAAAATCGCCCGCCTGACCCGACAGTACGGACCTGCGGATCCGGCCAGCGAGCGCTTGATCCATTCTTTACAACCGGTCAAGGACATCCATCTGTACTCCAAACTGCAGAACGAACCCAGTCCACCCGGCCATCTGGCCTACGTACAGATCGCCATGCTGCTGGGCTTTCTGACTCTGGTCATCGCCACCCTGAATTTCGCCAACCTGCTCATCGCCCGCTCCAGTGCACGCAGTCAGGAAATCGGGGTGCGCAAGACGATCGGCGCCCAGCGCAACGAACTGCAACGCCAGTTTATCCTGGAAGCCCTGTCATCGGCCTTCTTGAGTCTTTTCCTGGCCATATTGACTGCGGTCCTCGCCCTGCCGCTGGTCAATTCCATGCTGGACAAGCACTACAGCTTGACGCGGCTCTTGTCCCTGCAGAACCTGGCCGTCGGGCTGGGCGTCGCCTTGCTCAGCGGAATATGCGCCGGGGCTTACCCTGCGATTTTCCTGAGCCGGCTCGCCCCGGGGCCCCTGCTGAAAAAAGACCGCATTCCGGTCTCCGGCAAGGCCCGGCTGCACAGGCTGCTTCTGACTCTGCAATTCGTCGTTTCCATTGCATTCATCATCTTCAGCCTGACCATCTCCCATCAACTGCACTTCATGAAAACCCGGGAACTCGGCTTTGCCCAAACACAGAAGCTGGTGCTTTCCACCAGCGTATGGCCCGATCTCCAGACCCAGACCGAAGCGGTCAAAACCGCGTTTACCGGGCACAGCGCCATTATGGCCGCCAGTTTTTCCTCCGATATCCCCGGTCGGGAAATGGGCACATTCGGCACGCGTCTGGAGCAAAACAACTGGGACAAGGTGAACGAGTGCTATTACCTCTTCGTCGACACCGATTTCGTGAACCAATATCAGATCAGACTGGAGGCCGGGCGTCCGTTTCAGCGCGATCTGGTCAGCGACCGGAACGGCTGCCTGATCAATCAGGCCGCGGTCAAGGCCTTGGGCTTTCCTTCCGCCTCGGCGGCCCTGGACCGGATCATCGTCGGCGGCAACGATGACAACCGCATGCGCATCATCGGCGTGGTCGGCGATTTTCATTACCAGGGCCTGCATACGGAGGTCAAACCGCTGGTGCTCGAGTTGCTCGACAGTCCTTTCGGTAAAAATTTTTCCCGGCCCAACTATCTGTCCCTGACCATCGATACCCGGCAGACCCATGCCGTCTTGTCCTTTCTGGAAAAGCAATGGCAACGATCAAACCCGCAGAACCCGTTCGGATATTTTTTCCTCGATGACGATTTCAATCGGCAATATGCACAGGACGAACGGGCCGGACTGCTGGCGGGAACCTTGACCGTCCTGGCCATCTTCATCGCCTGCTGCGGACTCTTCGGCATGATGGTCTTCGCCAGTCAGCGCATGCGCAAGGAGCTGTCGATCCGTAAAATCCTGGGCGCCTCTACCTTGCAGGTGGCCGGACGGTTGAACCGTCAGTTCCTCTGGCTGCTCTTGGGAGCCAACCTCCTGGCCTGGCCCCTGGCCTACTGGGCGGCGGTTTCCTGGCTGAAGGGATTCGCCTACCGGATTGCGCCCAGCCCGGCCGTTTTCATCGCCTCGACCCTGATCATCATGGTCAGCAGCCTGCTCACCGTCGGCGTGCAGACCTTGCGGACTGCCCGCACCAACCCGGTGGAGAATATCCGCTGCGAATGAATCCGGAAACGGCACAACTGCCCGCGCCGGTCTTTGCAGCCGTGAGCGTGGTCCGTACGCACTGTGGCCTACCTTTTTTCGAAACCTTGCCGATCCCCATAGATTACGGCCGGCTCCGCTTGATGGGTGAAGACGAGGATATTCGAAAAAACGACATTCGGCACTTACAATTTACTTCATAAAAGAATACACTATGGTCCAATAAAGGCAAACTTTAAGAAACTGGAGTAAAACACCATGAAAAATTTTAATCGGAAGGATAAAATCGACAGAGAGAAACGTCCCCACAGGGATTGGGGAAAAGACTCGGAAAAACCGGCCATGCACAAAACCACCTGCAGCAAGTGCGGCAAACCTTGTGAAGTTCCGTTTAAGCCGACCGGTAGCAAACCGATATACTGCAGCGATTGTTACATCAGAGAACCAAACGAAGGACCGCGGCGATCCGGCTTTGGAACCGGCGACCGCCCCTTTCACGGCAAGGGTCACAGTGAACGGAATTTTGCCGATAAATATTCGGATAGACCTTCGAGTTTCACTGCGGTATGTGACGCATGCGGGGCAGAATGCGAAGTTCCCTTTCGGCCCAAAAGAGGCAAACCGGTTTACTGTGACGATTGCTTTGAAAAGAATGATCACAGCAAAAATTCGGGCGTTGACGCATTCAGGAAGGAACTGGAAACGATCCAATTCAAACTGGATCAGATCTTGAAATTGTTGACCCGAACGGAAGCGGAAACCGGAAAGGAAGAGCCGAAAGCGGAGAAAAAAACCAAAAAAGCGGCAGCGGCCAAACCGGCTGTCAAAAAAGCGTCAACTGCCAAAAAGAAAACCGCAGCCCCCAAGACGACCGAGACAGATGAACCGGAGGGTTGACTCCCGTCGGCCGGCCGATTTGAAGCGATCTGGGCTGGGACAGCGGGGATAAGACAGCTGCCATCAAAACGTCAGCAGGAAGGTCGATCCCCGGCCGTTTTCAGGTGCCAGATCGATATAACCCTGATGCAGACGCATGACCTGTCGGGAAAAGGCCAAACCGATGCCCGATCCCGTTTCCTTGGTGGAGAAGAAGGGGATAAAGATCATGTCCCGTGCCGCTTCCGCCACACCGCAGCCGTTATCCCTTACGCGGATGACGGTTCGTCCATTGTCATCGAGGGCCGCCGACAAGTCAATCCGCGGCGCCGCTACCCCCTTCAGGGCATCCAAGGCGTTGAGCAGCAGGTTGAGCAGCACCTGCTCCATCAGAGATAGGTCAGCGGTGACCGTCAGAGACTCCGGTTCGACAACGATCTGAAGAACTATTTCATCCTTCTCCAGCCGGGTCTGGATCAGATCGACCACCCGATGCAGCAAGTCCTTGACCCGGACCAGACTGAAGCTGGGTTTGGGGATCAGGGTCAGGTTTCGGTAGGCGCTCACGAACTCCATCAGCCCGACACTCCGGTTCTGAATGGTGCGCAGCGCGTCGAACACGTCTGTCAGAATTTCATTGTCCCGCAGATCGAGGCTGGCCATCAGACCGGCCGCCGTATCGCTGAGAGAAGCGATGGGGGTCATGGAATTCATGATCTCATGGGTCAGCACCCGGATCAGGCTCTGCCAGGCCTGCAATTCCTTTTCCTCGAGAACCTTGTCGATATTCTGCAGAGAAATCAATCGCAGCGACTGGTCTCCCATCCGCAGCGCACTGGCGTAGACCAGGGCGGAAAAACGGCATTTTTCCCCTTCCACCACCACGGTCTGTTTCTGCCCGTGACAGATTTCCCGCAGCAATCGGACAAAATCGCTGTTGAAGTGCGCCGACAGGTCGTCGATGTTTCCCAGACTGCCTATTTTTAGAAGGTTGCGGGCGGCCCGGTTGATGAAATCCACCCTCCCGTCGACGGCGACGCTGAACAAACCGATGTCGATGTGTTCGATGATCGTCTGCAGGTAGCGGTACTGTCTTTCGGCCTGATCCCGATTCTGCTTGAACAGAGCGAACAACTGATGGAAGGCGTCGTAGAGGGCGGCGCTGCTGCCGCCGAGCTGGGGGCGGGCCGGAAAGGATTGCAGAAAGTCCTCATAGCGGATCGCCTCCAAGAAGCGGATCAGCTCCCGGTTGTGCTGGTCGAACACCTTCAGCAGACGCTGCAGCTGAAAGATCAGCAGGCATAAAAAAAACAGCAGCAACGGCACGCTGTTCCACCTGAGGACACTGAGTGCACCGGCGATGCAGCTGGCCACAAGCAGCACTGTCCTGAGAAGAATATGCAAGCGTCGCTGACGGATGAAGGTCATGATCATTGGCTTACAGCTTGTGTTTCTCCATGCGTCGATACAGGGACGCCCTGGTCAGGCCGAGTTCCTCGGCCGCCCTGGAAACGTTGCCTCCGTGTTTTTTCAGCACTCCGGCGATGGTCGACTTTTCCAGCGTTTCCAGTTTGAGCCCGACGATCTGCAAATCCGACTCCCCTTCCCTGTCATAACGGGTCCGCAGGTTGAAATCGGCATCCAGCAAGCGTTCCCCTTCACACAGAATGACGGCCCGCTCGACGGCATGCTTGAGCTCCCGGATATTGCCCGGCCAGTCGTGGGCCTTCAGTTTCTTCAACGCCTCGGCGCTCAGGCTGCGGATTCCCTTCTGGTACTTTCTGGCAAACAGATTGACGAAAAATCCGGCCAGTTCGGCAATGTCCTCCGTTCGTTCCCGGAGCGGCGGCAGGTCGATCTCCACCGTATTGATGCGGTACAGCAGGTCCTCGCGAAACGTCCCTTCCTTGACCATGCTCATGAGATTCAAGTTGGTGGCGCAGACGAGGCGGATATCGATGGGAATCGTCTGGTTGCCACCCAGACGCTGCACTTCACGGGTTTCAAGCACCCGCAGGATTTTGGCCTGCAGGTGCCGGGGCAGGTTGCCGATCTCATCCAGGAACAGGGTACCGCCGCTGGCCACCTCGAAACGGCCGGCCCGGGCCTGACGGGCATCGGTGAAGGCCCCACGCTCATGTCCGAACAACTCGCTTTCGAAAAGAGTCTCGCTGATCGCCCCCATGTCTACACCGATGAACACCTCCTCGGCGCGCAGAGATTGCCTGTGGATGGCCCGGGCCACCAGTTCCTTGCCCGTTCCGTTTTCGCCACAGATCAATACGTTGGCATCGGTTCCGGCCACCTTGTCCACCGTGGCGAAAACCCCCCTCATGGCCGCCGAAGAACCGACCATGTCGTGGAATCCCCGTTCACCGTCCCGGCTGAGCTGACGGGTCTGATGAAGCAGTTGTTCGATGCGGCTGCGGCTTTGGCTGAGGTCGAGGGCGGAATGGATCGTTACCAGCAGCTTTTCGTTGGTCCAGGGCTTGAGAACGAAGTCCTGTGCACCTTCTTTGATTGAACGCACAGCCAGGTCCACATCGCCGTAGGCGGTGATCAGAATCACCACCGTCGTCGGCTGCGCCGCCTTGATGCACCGCAGGTAGTGTATCCCTTCTTCGCCGCCGGTCAGGTCTCTGGTGAAATTCATGTCCAGCAGCACCACATCGAAACGTTCCTGATTCAGCAGATAAAGCAGGGAATCGGGTTCCGTGCTGGTAACCACCTTCTGGACATGCTGTTTGAGCAACAGGGCGGCGGCTTTCAACACATCTCGATCGTCGTCGACAATCAGGACGGAACCTTGTCTTTTTTCCGGCATATTCGCTCCACTTCCTATGTATGCAATTCGCCTGCCGTTGTCAAATCATTCAGTGAACCCCGCGCCAAGCCGCTTGGCCAGCTAACGGCCGCTACCATCGCTTGCCTCGGCCAGTTACGGCAACACCCGGCATCCGACTGTCCGGATTCGGTCAGTTCCGTTCGAAAACGTACAGTTTGCCAGGTTGCCTGCTTGAGTATTTCCACTCATTTTCGAAAATGAGTGAGAATCCTCGAAACATTGAACTGCGAAAAGAAGTAAATTAGATCAGTTTTACAGCGAGGTAACCATGTCCCCTTTGAACAAACTGCCCGTTTTACTTTTTGCTTTTTTGGTTTGGCGATCTCCTGCCGGCGCCGCGGAAACGATTCCGTTCGACGATGCGCACTGGATGCTCGGTAACGCCCGGGTGCAGGAATTTCAGGGCCGTCAGGCCCTGATGGGCTTCGCCATCCTCAAGGATGTCGTGTTCGAGAACGGTGTGATCGAGTACGACCAATATGTCACCGGGGCCCGTTCCTACCCCGGCCTCATGTTCCGCAGCCAGCCCGACGGCTCCTGGGAACGCTTCTACATCCGTCCGCACCGCTCGGGGCGGGTGGCGTTTTCTCTGTATTCGGATGTTCTGCAGTACGTGCCGGCCTGGAACCGCCTGGATTCCTGGCAGCTTTACTCCGGCCCCGGTTATACGGCCGGATCCGCCATTCCCTGCGAGCGCTGGTTCCACGTCAGGCTCGAGGTGGCGGGAACGCGCATGCGGGTGTTCATCGACGAACGTCCCCAGGCCGAGCTGGAAGTGCCCAGGCTCCTGCATGGCCGGCGCCAAGGCGGCATCATGCTCAACGGCCCGGCCGACGGCAGCGCCTGGACCAGCAACTTTACCGTGCAGGCCGATGACAATCTGGATCTGGGAACGGAACGGCGCCGCAATCAAACTGCCGGTTTCATCCAGACCTGGCAGGTTTCCCAGGCCTTTCCCCTGCTCAAAATCGACGATGCCGGTAGCGGGCTGCCCGTTCCTGAACAGGAACTGCAATGGCGGGGACTCGAGGCCGACAACGAGGGCAGACTGGATGTCGGCCGCATCCAGGGACGCAGCGGCCAGCCCGACACCGTTTTTCTGCGCACGGTCATCCATGCGGAAAACGAAGAAATAAGGCCCTACAAGTTCGGCTACAGCGATCACGCCATCCTGTTTGTCAACGGCAGGAAAATCTTCATGGGCGACAGCAGCTACCAGGGACGCGATCCATCTTTTCTGGGCATCATTGGGCTCCTGGACACCGTATTCCTGCCCCTGCAGGCCGGCGACAACGAGCTGATCGTCATGCTCAGCGAGCTTACCGGCGGCTGGGGTCTCACCATGCAGGCGGCCCGCCACGAGGAACGCGCCGCCGGAATCACCCGCCAGTGGCAGACCGGCAAGGTGCTGGACTTCCCCGAATCGGCGGCCTGGGATCCGAAGCGGCAGCGGATTTACGTCTCCAGTTTCGATCCCCTGCACCCCAGCATGGACCGGGGACTCCAGGGCATCCGTCAATTCGCTGCCGATGGAACCGACCAAGGCGTCCTGATCGACGGTCTTTTCAACCCCACCGGGCTGACGGTTGCCAAGGACACGCTCTACGCGGTCGAAGCGCAGTCTTTGGTGGAAATCGACCTGAAAACCAGGAAGATCATGCAGCGGATCGCTCTGCCGGGAGCCCAGCGGGCCAACGATGTGGCCGTGGACGGCAAAGGGACCGGTTACGTGTCCGACCCCCAGGCCGGAGCGATTTTCCGGATCCAGCAGGGCAAGGCCGAGCTCTGGCTGAACGGTCCGGAGCTGGCGAGGTCCAACGGACTCGTCGTGGACAGGACCCGGCTGCTGTTCGTCAGCAACGGCGACGGTTTTCTCAAGGCCGCCGACCTCAAGAGCAAACAGGTGACCCGTCTGGCCGACATCGCCGGCGGTATCGGCGACGGGCTGGCGCTCACACCGTCCGGAACCATCCTGGTCTCCCACAACGAGGGAAGGCTGCTGGCCGTGGACACGCACGGGACCGTGACGGTTCTCCTGGACCTGACGGTCACCGGCCAGAAGATCGCCGATTTCTGCCTGATCCCCGAGAAAAACATGCTGGTTTATCCGACCTTCGACGACATGCGCCTGGCGGCGGAGAATCTGGGGGCCGCTGTTCGATAAACGCCGGAGGATACGAACCAAAAAGAGGTGGAGGATGATATGAAACAAGCACTCGGTATGGCCCTGATTCTGGCCTTGACTGGTGTCGGTCTGGCCACGGCCGGAAAGGCTCCGGTCATGGTTTTAGTGGACGGGGGGCGCTTCACTCTGGGACTGCCGTCGGACTATGCCGGGCCCCACGATGCCCTCAGCCATCCGGCCCACGAGGTGAGCCTGAGCCCCTACCTCATCGGAAAATTCGAGGTCACCCAGGGGGAATGGCTGGCGGTGATGGGTGAAAATCCCGCCTTTTTCAACGGCAAGCCAAGAGAAACCGATTACGGCATGGATCTGCGTCGCCCGGTGGAACGGGTCAGCTTCTACGATATTCTGGTCTACTGCAACCGACTCAGCCTGCAGGAAGGCCTGACTCCCTGCTACGCCATCGACGGCGTCCGGGATCCGTGTCAATGGGGGGATGTCCCGCTGAAAAACGATGCCCGCTGGAACCGGGTGATTTGCGATTTCTCTGCCGACGGCTACCGCCTGCCCACCGAGGCCGAATGGACGTTCGCCGCCTGGGGACGGCAGCCTCATCAGCCCTTTACGTACGCCGGGTCCGACGAGTTCGAGTCATTGGGCTGGATTGGAGCCAATTCCGGAGGCCAGACCCATCCCGTGGGCCAAAAGGCCCCCAATGCCCTGGGGCTCTGCGACATGACCGGCAACGTCTGGGAATGGACCTGGGACGCCTTCGGTCTTTTTTCTTCATCATCCCAGCGGGATCCTTCCGGCCCGACCGACACCGATCCCGGGCATCGCATCGACAAGGGAGGGGGATTTCGCAGCGAGCCCTGGGAGGCCGTGCTCGGTTTTCGCGGCGAGTGCCGCACCGTGGAGAAAGCCTTCGGACTGGGCTTCCGCCTGGCCCGCAAGGGCTGATACCGGACCGTGGCCAAAGGAACATGGTTCTGCAGGCGACGGATCTGCCGATGGGGGTTTTCCATGCATCTGTCGAACAGACATAGGATTTTGTTATCGCTTCTACTGCTTGGTGCCGTCCGGCTGGTGATCGCCAAGGTCCCGGTCATGGTTCGGGTACAGGGCGGAAGCTTCATCATGGGCGACTGGGCCGGGGACCTCCAGCCCCATTGCCGGCCGCTGCACGAGGTGAAACTCGGCGATTATGAGCTCGGCGCCTTTCCGGTGACGAACGCCGAAGCGGCCGAAGGCTTCAACTGGGCCCTGGAACGGGGCCTGATCACGGCGACGCCATCGGCCGTATGCCTGGCAGCGGCTAAAGGAGAGCGGCTTCTCAACCTGGATGGCATGAACGGTATGGCCGGCGGACTGTTTCTTCATGACGGGCGACTGGAGATCCGTCCCGATCGTCAGGATCATCCCGTGGTCTTCATCACCTGGTACGGTGCGGTCGCCTACTGCAATTTCCGTTCGGAAATGGCTGGACTGGCGCCCTGTTTCGATTTGCAGCGCTGGAGCTGTGACTTCGGGCGCAATGGCTACCGTTTGCCCACGGAGGCCGAATACGAGTACGCCGCCCGCAACCGCGGCCAGCAGATCCTTTACCCCTGGGGCGAGGGGGCGCCGCTCCGGGCTGGTGCGCCACTGGCCAACGTGGCCGACGAGACCGGCGAGGCCTATTTCGCCAAGCTGAACATCCGCTGGCGCAACCCGATTCCCCTGCCCTGGCCGGGCTACTCCGACGGAGCCATTCAAACCTCCCAACAGGGCTTTTATCCGCCCAACCAGCTGGGACTCTCGGATATGGCCGGCAATGTCTGGGAATTTTGCTATGACTGGTACGGACCCTATTCGTCGGAAAGGCAGCAAAATCCTCATGGACCGGACCATGGAGAACGGCGCATCATGCGCGGCGGCTCCTGGATGAACCCAGACCCCCATGTCTTCCGCACCGCCTACCGGGATGAGGACAAACCGGATTTCCAGTACGCCCATGCCGGCTTCCGCCTGGCCCGGGGCGTGATTTGATCTACAAGAGTCAGGCATTGCGATAAGGAGGAAGAACATGCATTTGACTAGGGTTCTGGAGTATGGCCTGGGGGGATTGATGATGCTCTGCCAAGGGTTGTCGTCGACTCCCGTGGCCTTTCATCATAACGGGCAACGCCTCAACGAGCGGGTCGGCCGGGGGATGGCCCTGGCGGACTTCGACGGTGATCGACGGGCTGACCTGTTCGTCGTCAATCTGGCCGTGGATCGGACGGCGCCTCCCGGTCAGACGATGAAAGGCCGGATGGCGGACGTGTGGCTGAACGGCACGGGATGTTCAGTATCGGGTGGCGATCCCGATGCGTTGGCCGGCCGCTTTCTGGCTAACGAGGGCGTTTTGATCAGCGGCGGCGGTCATCGAGCCGTCGTCGACTTCCCCTATTTTC
>CAYXHZ010000007.1:59683-87377 GCA_964465065.1 uncultured Clostridia bacterium | reverse complement strand
AGTATCCTGTTTGCAGAAGAGTTCAATAACTTATAGAATTGAACTGTGAAACCCGGTCCAGGTTTATGGCATCTTACTGAAATGACAGACAACAAGTTAAAAACCCGGAGGCAGGAATGACTAGGCTGGCGATAGCGGCACTGATTGCTTTTTCGTTCATGGTACCCGCCTTGGCGGATGATATGGGGCTCGAACAGGGCAGCCCGCAAAATCAGCAGGAGAAAAAACTGGTCGAGCGGGTGTCCTCCTATATCGTCAAGGTCCTGTCCGAGCAGACCCTGCACAATAAACGTTCCGTGTGTACGGGCCTGGTCATCGGCAAGGATACCGTGCTGACCAGTGCGCTGATCAGTCGCTTCGGTGACGAACGGATCACCGTGATGACGGCAGGCGGCAAGAAGCTGGAGACGGAATTGCTGGGCATCGATCACAATTCCTCTTTGGCCCTGCTCAAGTTGAAAAATGGCAGCCTGGACTACGCCAAACAAACGGCGACAGTGGCCACCGGCGATCCGGTCTGGGTGATGGGTGTTTTTTATCAAAATTTCCCCAGTCTTTTTCAGGGCATGGTCAGCAATGCCGATGAGCAGCAGATCATCATCAACGCCCCGGTGATTCCCGGAGTCAGCGGCGGAGCCGTGATCACCGCCGATGGATCTCTGGCCGGAATCGTCAGGGGACGGCTCGGTGTAGCCTGGAACCGGGATGTGCGGATTCGTAACGAAGGTACGGAGTTGATTTTTCCGGGTGAAAACCCGATGGAACAACCTCTGCTTTTCGCCATGCCGATTACCGGAGCCAAACGGGTGGCTGCCGATCTGGCCGAATTCGGCTACTACCGTCAGGGTTGGGTCGGTGTATGGTGTGAACAACTCCAGGGAACCCGGACTATTCAAATCACGGAAATCACGGAAGCTTCTCCCGCCGACAAGGTTGGTTTGAAAGCCGGCGACATCATCCTGGCCATCGACAATCAAGCCGTGCAGTCGATTGCCGACCTGCAACGGTCGATCTTCAATAAAAGACCGGGAGATCCGCTGATCATACAAGCAAGGCGTAACGAAACGATCAAAGATTATCGGATTATAGTTGCCGAAAATCCTCAGACGAGGCAGTTTGATCTCGAGCGTACCATGCCCAGGCCGCCGGATTTCGAAAACCGCGACCGCTTTGAAGGCCGGGGAATGCCGCCGCCGGAGTTTTCCTCCCAGCTGATGCGCTTCCGGAACGCGCCCAACATGGGATTGATCGGGACGCTGATCGGCAAGGAGATGGCGGCAAAGAGAGGTGTCAAGGAAGGCCATGGCATCATGCTGAAAGCGGTGATGCCGGAATCGCCCTTTCGAGCCTTGAACCTCATGGTAGGCGATGTGGTGGTCGAGGTCGACGGCCAGCCGATCCGTTCTATGGATGACCTCGAGGCTTTGGCCAGAAGCTTGGATACGGTGCACTTCGGTCAGGGCGGCAACAAGAAAACCCTGGTGCGCTATTACCGTGACGGCAAGGCCCAGGTCAGCAGCATCCAGTTGCCGGCCGAGCCTCTGCGCGAGGATGAAATCCGGCAGCTCCGCAACCGTATGGATCAGGTTTCGTCCATACTCCGCGACCAGCAGTTTCAGATCCTGAACGACACCCTGCAACGTTTGAAGGAGAGGATCGGATCCGAAAAGGGTTTCCAAGGCAGTGCGGAGTTGCAGAAGATGGAAAAACGGATCGAGGAATACCATCGCCAATCGCAGGAACGGATCGACGCCGAGTACAAATACCTGATGGATACGATCAGTCAGCTGAAGAAAGATATGGATAAATAGCTTCGGCATTACAATGAAAGCTTTACCCCCGTGCGGCTATCGGCGAGCTTGAGCAAGGGGACTGTGGTTTTGACAAATAGCTCTGCGAAAGGTATCATGAAAGCATGAGGTCGGCGGCGTAAGCCGGGGCCACGGTTGGAAAACGTGTCGCTATCACATAGATGCAGAAGTGTTGTCGGCTGTCTGATTTTTTCTTTGCTCGTCGTTCCCGGCGGCGCTCAGGATGCGCAAGCAACTCCCGGCAAACCCTGGACCTGGCCCTTGCAGATCGTCAACGGATTCAGCTCCAATCTGGGCGAGTTTCGAGCGAATCATTTTCATGCCGGTCTGGATTTGCGTACCTTTCAGAAAACAGGTTATCCGGTTCGTTGCATGGCCGATGGCCTTGTCGAAGTCATCCGCCGGGATCGCAACGGCACCGGTTTGGGGATTGTGATCCGTCACGACAATGGCTATCGTTCCTTCACCTACCATCTCGATAGCCTGCGCGAGGATCTGCAGAAGATTCTGGACGAGCATGTTCTGCGCCATGCGAATCCCTATCCGGGCAACATCGAATTGTTGCAGGGGCTGCGTCTTCAGGCTGGCGAGATCTTTGCGTATTCGGGTGAAAGCGGCAGCGGATTCCCTCATCTGCACGTTGAAATCCGCGACGCCGAAGGCATGGCGGTCAATCCCTTGCTGCTGCTGGATTCACCGTTGCCGGACCGCCAGGCGCCCTGTTTGCACTACCTGGTCGTACGAGCCCGGGAAACGACATTGATCAATCACCAGAGCCGGGAATGGCGGGGGCAATTGAGCGGAGATCCGTTCAAGGGGTATTCATTGGCCAAGCCCTTGGTCCTGGATGGACCGGCGGATTGGTTGGTCGTCGCGGAAGACATCTCCGATACCGGCCGACCGGTGGCGCCGTATTCTCTGCGTTTTTTTCTGGATGAAGCTCAGGTCCTTGATCTGTGTTTCCGGGAACTGAACCGCAGCCACAACCGCCAGCTGGGCCTGGTCTACGACCGCCAATACACGTCGATGGGCAGGTATGCCTTCACTTTGTTCACCCAAGCCGAGAATACGCTGTACGGAGCCGACTCGCAGCGTTTTGACGAGTTGTGGAACCAGCTCAACCCCGGAGAACATGTGGCGAAAATCGAAATGCGGGACGCCGCCGGAAATTCGGCTACGGCCCGGATACCTTTTTTTTACCTTCCGCATCAGGCGGTCAAAATCGAACAGGCCGGAGACGATACAGGGCACTATGTTTTAAGCGGCGATCCCGCGCTGGCTCCGGCGCTGTTGACGATCCGACTCGTCGACCGCTCTGGGCGTCCGGTTTACAACGGTCAATTGACCATCGACGATCTGTCGTCAGCGCAGCATTTCTCCCTCAGCCGGCACAACGGTCTGGCCGTAGCGGCGCTTTTCGAATTGACGAAAGCCAACCGGCTGATCTGGTTTGATCGGATCGATCTGCTGAAGCAGGAAACCCGGTCGGCTCCGGTCCAGCCGGTCTGGCATATCAATCGCGATACAGTCGCGCTGTTTCAGGCCGATGGTTGGAATTGTCCGCAGTACCTGCTGGAAGATGGCAAACCCTGGCCGGCGACCTGCGTCCGAAAAACCCGTGATGGGGAATACCGCATTTTCAAACTTGAGCCGGGGACAGATATCCGGGTTCTGGGACAGCCGTCCCGGCTGGAGGAATCCAGTCTGCTCCTGCTGGAGCCGCAGAAGGCCAGTACATGGTCGGCAAACGGCTATTCCCTGGGCATCGAGGCGGGCAGCGTCAACATGAACCGGCTGCTGAGAATCGAACCCACAGTTCTCATCGATCCCCCTCCTTACCCGGTTTGCTCGCCGGCGATCACCTTATCACCGGCACAGCTGCCTTTGTTGAAATCCGCACGGATCGTCCTGAAAACCGTCGATCTGCCCGACCACAAGCAACTGAGCTTCTTTGTCAGCGGTCTGGACGGCCGTAGCTGGCGTTGTCTGAACACACAGGATCACGGCGACGGGCGTTTTTCGGCCGCGCTGTCGGTACTTGGAATCAGATTGGCACTGATGCGGGACATCTTTCCGCCAGTGATCGGAAAAGGCTTTCTGGATCCGTCAGCGGGCAGGAAACGATTCCTGATCAGGGTTCACGATAAGGGTAAGGGAATCGATTATCAAAGCATTACCGTAAGCTGCAACCAGCTGCGAACCGTCGCCGAATACGACCCGGACTGGGACCGCATCGAAGTCAAACTGGACAATATGAAAGCGGGCCGTTACCTTCTTCAGGTGGATTTGCGCGATTATGCCGGTCATCAGGCTCAAAAGCAGTTTACCGTCCGGATCCGCTGATCGGATTGCCGGCCAGTCCTGTTGACACTGGAACGGTTACATACTACTATTTGCCGATGAAAAATCTGATCGTCATCCTTATTTTCTGTCTGATTCTGTCTCCTCTGCAGCTGCTTGCCAGCACCGATACCGCTCAAGATACCGCGAACAATGACAACGAAAGGGAACAAGCCAAAAAAGCCGGACTTTTGAAAAAGTTCGGCACTGACCACGGTCGAATCTGGGCATCCCCGTTTCACTGGAAGGCGACCGACTGGTTATGGGTAGGCGGTCTGGGTCTGGCGACCGCAGCCCTGATTCGCAATGATGAGGCCATTTATCGGGATATCAAGAAATTCCAGGCCGATAACAAGATCATCGATGACCTGACTCCGTTCTTTTCCACCTTGTGTCAGGGTTTTCCATACGCCATGGGAGCCGGTTTTCTGGCCTACGGATTACTGAGCAAGGATGCCAAGTCGCTGGATACGGGCTCGCTGGCCCTGCAGGCCATGATCCATTCGTTCGTGGTGATTCAGGCGCTGAAACATCTTACGGGGCGGCAGCGGCCATCCTGGGAAAACGGTGTCGACGCCTGGGCAGGGCCCAAAGGATTTTTCGACCGTTACAAACCCGGACAATGGGCACGTTACGATGCCTTCGCTTCGGGGCATACCATTACCATCTGGAGTCTGGCTACGGTGGTGGCCCACCAATACAACCGGACACCCTGGATACCCGCCTTGTGTTATTCGGTGGCAGCGGTCAGCGGAATGGCCACGGTGACCGACGATCTGCACTGGGTTTCCGATGTTCTGGTCGGGGCGGCCATGGGCTTTGCCATCGGCAAATTCGTGGTGCGCCGCCATCAGACCAAATGGAGTCTGATGCCGGTGGTTCCGGCCAACGGTGGTATCGGCCTGGCATTGCAGTTCAAACTTTGAGATAAGTATGAAAACCAATATGAAGCCGATCCTGTTACTGGGTTTATTGTTTTCTGTCATGCTTTTTCCAGCCGACGATGACGAACGGTTCTGGAACTACGCCGACATTTTACCGGGGGCATGGTCTTTGCCTGGTTACCTGGAAGCCTATCAGCCGGAGAGTACTCTGCTGATCGAAGAGAGCAACGGCTTTGCGCTGGCCGATCGTTTGCGGATTTATTTCGATGGCTGGTCACCCAGGGCGCTGCCTTGGGATTTAAACGATGTGTCCTTCGGCTCGCGTTTGAACCCGGGCACGGCGCAGGGATTGCTTCCGTTCGCCACCCGCAGCGCCTTTTCCCTGGCTGGACCGCAAACCGGCAATCTGTCCGCCGGCGTACGGATGACTCCCTACAGTTACGGTTGCCACTCGTCGCTGACCCTGTCCACGGTTTTTGCGAATCTCGGTTCCTATTCCCCATGGGCACAATCTCTGATCAGCACTCCGGCAACGGAACGCGACGAAATGCTCTACGACACGAGACGAAGTCTCCATGACCAATATCTGCTGGACGGTCAATGGAGCATGCACTGGGGGCAGAACCGGCAGCTGAACATCGCCCTTTCGCATACCGGCATGAACCGGAGTTTCAACGACTGGAACGAACGGGACAGTCAATTCGACGAGAAAGCCGAATTTTCCACTTTGTACGCCGACTACCGGCATGCCAAGCCTAGCGCTTCATACCGTCTTTGGCTGCTGATCAACCGGTTGCAGCGCGATCATCTGGGAGCCGAGCTTGGGGTTTTGCCTCAGGAAACGCTGGACCTGAACTCCAGCAGCTGGTCGGGCGGTTTGGTATGGAAACGCTGGAATTGGCAATTGTCGGTGCTGCTGGGGTATGAGCGTGAACGGACGAATTCCAATTTTTTGAATTACCGTAAGGATATTTACGACAACGACGGCGATTTGATCCTCAGCCAGAAGCCATTCGGGCGTCGTGGCAGTTTGAATTTCAACGGTCGTCTGCAACGCGATCCCGAACAGCGCAAGTGGTTGCGCCCCTACCTGGATTGGCAGTTTTCGGCATTCGACGCCCAGGAACGGATTCACGCTTTCAATCCGCTGACACTGGACGGGCAGGCGTACGGAGTGATTGTCTGGGACGGCAGCGATTCTCGGCAACAGAAAAATCGACTGTATCAGGCAAAAACCGGAATCATGATGGATTTGTCCTTGTCCAAAAGTCTGAAACTGGGAGCCAGGGCAGAGCTGGGTGTCAACGGTTTTTCCGGGGAAACGCTGGCGCAGAACGCCTCGTTGGCCGAATACGGCCTTCACGGCCAATTCAATTGGTGCTGGAAACCGGGCAGCGAATTGACCGTTTCGGCATCGCACGGCAGTCAGCCGTTGACCGCAGACCTGGTCGATTTCATGGAGACGGCCCGACCCGGTGGGGCCTGGTACCGCTGGTTGGATGCCAATGGCAATTCCAGGTATGACGAAGGCGAAAGCGGCGCTTTGCTGCGCAGAACCGGTGGCGCAGCCCACAGCCTGGCCGACGATTTCAAGCTGCCCTCCGTCAGTCAGATTCAGCTCAGCCTGAAGTTCCCTCTGTCACGGAAGTGGGCTTTCGAGCTGCACGGAACCGGTAAGAGGATACACAATGCCTGGACGGTGCGGTACGCCCAGGAATACGGTTCCTGGCAGGAGATCGATCGGCGGCGGGTTTATTTGTTGAGCAAACCCGTGGAATCATACGTGCTGACTAACCTGGAAGCGGACCGTCAGAAGCCGCAGTATTGGCAGCTGATGTTCCGTTTTATCGGTGAAAAGCCCGAGAAATGGTACTTCTCGTTCTCGTTCATGGCCCATATGGGTTTGGCGGAAACGCCTTTCGGCAATGGTCCGGACAGCAACGATTACCTGGCAGTTTCCGAGAGCAGCGCCGATCCCAACGGCTGGATCAACAGTTACGGCCGCCTCGATGGAGACCGGGCCTTCGTGGCCAAGATCGCCTACGGACTGCACTTGAGCCACCGACTCAGCCTGGGTGTGTCGGCCAAGTACCGTGACGGAAATCCGTTTGCATTTTTGCGGGCACAGATGATCGACGATCAGTTGGTCATGCAGTATGCGACCCTGAAAGGAGAGGATCAGCATGGCAACAAACTGGGTCCGCGCGAGGACTACCTCTCCGAGGTAAACCTCAAGCTGACCTACCGCTTCCCCCTGCTGGGAGGTTCCGGTCGACTGGCCCTGGAATGGTTCAACCTGATCGACGTCGGTTATGAATTGTCCGAATACGTTTACGCCGTCACCGGCCGTCCACCGCTGGAACTGACGATCCCCCGCAGCATCCGTCTCAGTTTCGGTTGGCAGGCCCGATAACAGGTACTACCCGATACTTTCCGGCGGTACCAGGGCTTTCTCGAACAGAGCCCCGGGTTTGTTGTCCGAGATGGCATGCAGGAGAGCCCGGCTGATGAGATGACGGGCATGAACGGTGATCGTCCGTTTCCTTTTATTCAGGTGGCTGGGCCAGATACCGTGGTGATCAAGTAAAATCATTTGGTATGCGGATTCTTTGATGAGATTTTTCCATACCGGGCTGCTTGCCAGACGATTCTCGAGCTGTTTCTCCGACTCCGAATATTGTCGCGGTGGAATCGTTTTGGCAAACCAGGAAGCCCAGCAGCGGTCCAGACTCTGCAGCAGGCTCTGCAGACAACGGGAAGAGAAGGGGAGCAGCGGTATCCTGTCGGTTTGCGGCGATCCCGAGAAATTCAGCGGAATCTGCACGGTCCGGCTCAGGAAATCCGCCTGTTTGCGGGTAAGAAGCAGCGTCCCGGTGCCATAACTTTCGCCGTGTTTCCCGCTGTCGGTTATGGCGGCAGTCAGTGAGTTTTGCTGGCTTGTTTCCAGAATTCGGGCCAGGCTGACCGGATTTTTTTCTCCACTGATCCGAAAAAGAGGCAGCTGCAGTATCGGGTATTGCGGGGCGAGTGGACGCGACCACTCAAACAGCAGTTCTTCGATCCGCCCGCGCAGGGAAGGGTGCCAATTGTCGGGATTGTCACGCAGGTATTCCAATAAACGGATATTGCTCTGTTCGATCTGTTGCAGGATGCTTCCCAGCTCTCCCTCATCCAGGACACTCTCCAGTCTGGCCCAGAATATACGTCCCTGTTGGGCCGGGAAGTGCAGATAACGCCAGGGGATATCCCCATGACACAGTTCCAGGCTGCTGTGGTTGCCGCTTTTCGGCAAGGCGACAGTTCCGACGATAGCATCACCCTGATACAGTTTCAGCGACAGGAAGGAATCCCGACTCTGCGGGCAGTGGGCAAGCGTCTGGTTGTCCAGGGTGATCTGGGCGTTGACCATCGGCAGGTGATAGCGCAGGATATCTCTTTCCCGCTCCGGGTCTACGGGGCGGGGGCCCAGGATCAGCCCGACGAGCTTACCGATCCGCTGCAGGGTTTTTTCGACAACTTGGCAACCGTGAGCCAGGGTCTGTCGGCCCTCCGCAGCGGTGGAAACGATGGCGAAGCTGTTGCTGCCGGAGGCCAGCGGCGCCAGGATACCGATACCGCGCAAAGGTTTGAGTTTCTCGATGCTGCGTTCGATTTCTTGCGAATCGGTCGAACGGATCAGGGCTTGTATGGATTGCCACATACTTGGGGTGATGGGCTGGCCGTCGTCGATGATGACCGTCTGATCGGGTGTCAGTGCCAGGCTGATCGTTTTCGCCTTGCGCAATCGGGCGAAACGAATCCACTCGAGCAGGGCCAATTCTTTTTCTGGCAGATAGCGCTGACAGAGTTTGCGGATGTGCAGCTGACCGTCGATCGATACGGTGATGTCGTTCATCTGTCCTTCTTCAGCAGCTTGTGGGTGATGCGCCGGATGGTGTGCAGGCTGAGACCGCTGTGATGGGCGCAAATCCAGTCCCATGCGTCCAGACCGTCAGCAAATGGCGGGTGAATGCTTTTGGAGATCAGAATCAGGCGATTGGAACCATAGGCGGAGGCTGCGCCGTGGATGGCTCTCAAGTCGAACCACCTCAGCGCCTCGTTACGGACCAGACAGTCGGTTTCAACGATCTTCCAGCGACCCCAGCGGTCTTTTTGCAACAGGCGGTTCAGCTCCTCGATCAGGGGATCCTGAGGCAGATTGGCGGCATGCCAGGACAACTCAGTCAAATCGAGGTTTTTGGGCAGCAGACGACAGATCTCGTCGGTCGGGCTGTTGCAGATGCGGATGAAGCGATTTTTCGTCAGCGGCCTGACCAGCGGAGATGGCGGCTGATCGGGATCGGTGATGACCATCAGTCTGCCCTTGTTGAAGGCGGATACGGCCTCCCTGAGACTGATCGGGTCCGGAATGGACGGCAAGAGGCGCAGGTCCCAGATTGCGTTCTGACTACCCCAGAGACGGGGATGCAATACAGCGCTGCGGGCGCTTTGAATGAGGCGGAGACGGATGGAATCCGGACTTTCCGCGATGGCGGCGGGATGAGGGATGGTCCGGGTTACGGTGGAAAAGCGACTCTTTAGCAGGACGATCAGGACAGACAGGATGAGCACTCCGGCTACGATCAAAGACAGTGGAATGATGTACTGGCCCAGAGGGGTGATGTCAGCCATCGGCAGCTTGGAGCGTGGCCACTGCGGCAGCAGGGAGATGTAATCCAGAATCATCCAGTTGCCGTTGACGAGTGCTTCTCCCCAGGCATGCAGTTCATCGGTCAGGGAACCGTCACGGCCTTGCCAGCCGATGACCAGTCTGGCCGGAATACCCAGGTTGCGTAACAGGAGAACTGCAAAACCGTTGATCAGGTCGCAATCGCCCATACCGGCTTCCAGGACACGTTCCAGCCAGGATGCCCCGGCGTCGCTGATGGCTTTGCCTGGTTGCTTTTGTCCGGCCTGGTAAAAAAAATTGGCGGTCATGATCCTTTGGACCAGGTAGATGCGATCCAGCTCGCTGGCTTTGCGTCCCTGGATGATCATGGTCTGCCATGACTGTGGCCAGGTATCGATTCCCGGACATTGCAGCCAGAATTCCGGTACCGTATCTGGGCTGGCCGCCGGGGCTGGCTCGTCGACCTGGTAGATGATCTTGGTCAAGCCGGCAGGCAAATCGAAGTACACATTGTCCTGGGAAATCACCGGACGGGGCAGCAAGGGGTGCGGCGAGGCGGAAAAGAGGCGGAAATTGCGTGTCAGGGCAGGCAGCAATACCGGGATGCGCTCCGCGCTGAATTGCTGGAGTGTGATGGTGATGCGGGCAGTAAGGTCGAGATCGTTCCGTTGTTCGAAATGCATATCCGGTTGATCGGGGCTGTATTGCCAGCCTTTTTTTTCGTCGAATCGGCCGGCCGTGAACCAACGGAGGTACAACGGGACGGGCGGCGAGTAGGTGAGCCGGTAGGGAAGAACGGGGCGTGCCGTGGCTTGATCGGGTATAGAACCCCGGTAAATGGAGGGGCTGAGTGCCGTCGGACTCGGATTGTATACAGTCTGGAGCGGTACATGCAGCCAGTTGTTGAACGTGTACAAAACCAGCGGCAGAATCAGAATCATGAGCAGCATCAGCAACAGAACCCGGCTCCGGCGCAAAGAGAACCAGTGCCGTATCGTTTGACCCAGTCTGGGCGGGAAAGCTCGAGCTGCCTGCTTTTCCAGATGCATGGACAGGGCCTTATGGGCCTGGCCTATGATGGCGTTCAACTCTTTGTCGTGAATGACCTCCCGACGTGTGAAGGATACTTTCAGACGCCGGGCATCGATGAGGAAAGCCGGTGCCTGGTCGAAGTCGCCGACGGTGACGCTCGGCGAGGGAGCTCCGTTGTGGAGGTTTTTCAGTTCGTTCAGACTGCAACCCAGCCAGACCGGAATGCCCTTGACCAGCAACTCGACCTTGGGTGAGCTGGTGATGGCCACTACCCCGCGCAGCTTACGGCTTTTGAAGCGGAATTCATGAGGCAGCCCCAGGGTCAGTTCCGAACTGATGCGCTGTCCCTCGCAGAAGGTGTGCAGGGGACGGTCGCTGAACCGGCAAGTCAGGAAACGACAATAGTAAGTGACCCGGTCCGTGATCGCAGCTCGGAATTCCGCGGCGTCGGCAAAGCGGCGCTCGCGGATCAGGGTGATCGAGGTACCTCGGGTTTCCAGATCGCATTGCTGGCGGTTGATTTGCAGGTGCTGGTCGATTTTCAATCCCCAGCTTTCGTCCTCGGTCCGACTGGAAATCAGGATCAAGCTTGGAGCAAACAGCAGCACCGTCCAGAAACCGACTCCGAACGTTCCCGCATAATCCTCCCGTTCATCCTTGCTGGAGGCATAGAGCTTGAGCAGGAAGGATTGGGCGCTGGACCAGGCCATTCCCTTGCCGTTGTCGCAAAAGCTGATCCATTCATCCCCGCTGTCCAGTGTTCCACTGGTCACTTCGATCCGGGTTGCATCGGCATCACGACTGTTCTGGGCAAGTTCACGCAGAAAACACCAGGGGTCACCGCCGTATTCGAGGTGACTGGCCTCGATCCAGCGGTATAGTTCCTGCTCGACGGTCTGCGTCATCATGCTGACCGGGTCGATCGTTTATTTCCCGTTTGGACTGTACAGGTATTTGAAAAAGTCCGAATCTGTAGTCATGATCTTCTTCAACTCCGGCAACAACTGCTGATACTGAATCAAAGCCATCCAGAAATCGGCGAACTCGGGATCCTTGGAATACGAGCGGTTACGGATGTCCAGCGCTTCGGCGTCGGCTTTGGCCTTGATTTCCTTGGCGATTCGCTCGGCTTCGGAATTGACGGTTCTCAACTCGCGTTCCATTCTGCCCAGCCAGTTGGCCTTGGCGCCTTCACCCTGGGAACGGAAGAACTGGGCGATCTGATTGCGTTCTTTGATCATGCGGGCGTATACGCTCTGGGTCAGGTCCTCGGAGTATTTGACCTGGCGTATGACGATGTCGATCAATTCGATGCCTAGCTTGTTCAATTCAGGCTGCGCCAGATCCAGCATGGATTTGGAGAGAACTTCCCGGCCGCTCTGAACCTGGGGGAATTCCTGCTGGGTGATGGTGGAAATCTCCTCCATATCGTTGGGGTCGGCCTCGAGTTCGGATTCGCTGTTCTCCAGGAAGGCGTTCTCGCGCTTGATCTGGTTGATGATGTTGCTGTTGCGGACGGCTTCGATCAGCTTGTTGTTGGCGACGACATCCCGGACTTTGGAGTCGATGGTCTGATCCAGCCGCTGCAGCGCCCTGGGAAGTTCCTTGAGATTCTCGTAGAACAGTTTGGCGTCGGATATGCGCCAGCGGGCGGTGGTATCGACGATGATGAATTGATTCTCGGCGGTCGGGACGCGCTGGGCGTCGCCGTCCCAGGACAGAATGCGCTTGGGGTAGGTCAGGATGGTATCGACGAAAGGCATCTTGATCTTGAGCCCGGCAGTCGACTGAATGTCGATGATTTTACCGAACCGGGCGCGGACGGCCAACTCGGCTTCGTTGACGATGTAAAACGGACCGGCCATCAGAACCATGACGACGACGATGAGGGTGATGATCATTACGGTTTTGATCTTTTTCATTTCTGTCCCCCTTCCTTGTCGGCCTGTGGTATTCCCAGCGATTTGAAAGGCAGGAAATTCTTGAGTCTCTTGTCGATCAGTTCCAGATTTTCCTTGTTGGCCAGTATTTTTTCGTAAATTTCATAATAAAGACGTTGGCGGATGACGCGCGGATTCTTCTGGTACTGTCCCAGTACGGCGTTGAAACGGGCCACGTCGCCGGTGGCCAGGTTGACCTGCTCGATGGCGTACCCTTCCGCTTCCTGTACAGTCTGTTTGGCAACGCCCCGGGCTTTGGGGATGGCGTTGTTGTAGGCTTCCTTGCCCTCGTTGATAAACCGGTTTCGGTCTTGAATGGCCTTGTTGACATCCTCGAATGCGTCCTGAACCGTGCCGACCGGCGGGACGATGTTGAGCAGCTTGACCGAGACGACCTCGATGCCGATCTTGTACAGGCTGTAATACTTGTTCATCATGACCAGGCCCTGATCCTCGATGGTTTTCCGTTCGTTGCGCATGACATCGAAGATGGTGCGGTCGCCGACCAGTTGGTTGATGACCGATTGCGACATGTCACGGACTGTTTTCTTCTGGTTGTCGACATTGAACAGCCAGTCGAAGGCATCGGTGATCTTGTACCGGATGACCCATTTGACATCGACGATGTTGAGGTCGCCGGAAAGCATCCAGGATTCGTCTTCGAAGTTTTCGTTGGAGAAGCGGCTGACCATGCCGGGTTCGCTTGTCCGGTATCCGAATTCCTCGTCCCATTCCTTGCGGACCGCCACATTGAGGTTTTTTTCGATTCCGAAAGGCAGCTTGAAATGGAGGCCGGGACCGCTGGTCCGGGCGTATTTCCCGAAACGGAGAACGATGGCCTCCTCCTGCTGGTCGACGATGTAGAAACTGGAGAAAAGGGAAACGATCAGCACGAGGCCGAGTATGACCAGGGCGATGGCGCGCGGGTTGATCTTCTTCTGCAGCTCGCGCAGGTCAACGACATTGTCTTCCATGGGGCTTACCTCCTGGGTGAATGAGTTGATTGTAACAGGTATGGAAAAAACATGCGACAGTGCCAGGCGGCTGAGCTCGCCTTGTGGCGTAAACCGCCTCGTCATGGTGATTTAGCCGTTCACCATTATGATCATCTTTTTCGGCCCTGGCGGAGATTATGGTATGGCAAAAGTGTTGCAAAAATCATAGAATCAACAGGAAAACCATCAGGAGGCAGGTTATGACATCATCGCTCCGGTATATCATTGTGTTCGTGTTGGGTCTGACCGCGCTGACGGCTCAGGAAAAGGTGACTTGGAAAGAGCTCGAAACCGGCATGAGATTCCCCGGCTTTTTCGTCCAGGACTGGCTGGATGACTCTCATTACATCTTTCGTCAGGACAACAGACTGATGCGTTGTCATGCACTCAGCGGCGAGACGAAACCCTTGCTGGACCCAGCGCAGATGGAAGCGGTTCGTTCGCTGGGGATCGCTCCGGAGATGTACGAATCGGCCAGCGATGATTTGACGCAGTTCGTCTACCTGCACAGTGGCGATGTCTATCATTTCGATTCCCGTTCCAAAAAGGCGACCCGGTTGACGGATACGGCAGGCGAGGAACAAAACCCCTCGTTGACGTCGGATGGCAGGTACTTGGCCTATACCCGCAACGGCAACCTCTACCTGCAGCGGATGGACTGTCCCGGATCCGAGATCGCACTGACCGATGACGGTTCCGAACAGATCCTCAACGGCTACGCCTCCTGGGTCTATTACGAGGAAATCCTGGGACGGCGCAGCAATTACAGCGCTTTCTGGTTCTCTTCGGACGGAAACAAACTGGCCTTTCTGCGTTTCGACCAGTCTGCGGTCGGCGTTTATCCGGTCCTGTGGTTCAACGAACTGTACGGCAAACTGGAGAAACAGCGCTACCCGAAACCGGGAACGGCCAATCCCGAGGTCAGCCTGTTTCTGGTTGATACCGTCAGCCTCAAGAAGGTGCAGATCGCTGTTCCGGAGACGAAGGGAAATTACCTGACATTTCCGCGGTTTTCACAATACAGAAAGGATCTGCTTTACGTACAGTGGCTGAACCGCGATCAGAACCATTTCCGCCTGTATGCCTGCGATATGGGGAGTGGAACGGTCCGGGTCGCTTATGAAGAGACACAGCCTGCCTGGATCGACTTTTTCGAGGAATCGGATTTGTTCTTTCTCCCCGCCGATCAGATCCTGTTGCGCAGCAGTCGGGACGGCTGGTACCATCTGTACCGGATCGACAAGGGCGGTAAGACCGTGCAGCTGACCCGTGGACCCTGGTCCGTGGATTCCATCAATACCGCAGATCCACGCAGCGGCAAGATTTTTTTCTCGGCCTTCAAGGAAGACTCGACTCGTTGCGACCTCTACCGCATGAACTTGGCTGGTGGAAAAATTGAACGGATGACCGACGGCATCATGCATCACCAGTGCAACGTTTCCCCCAAGGGCAGCTTTTTCGTCGATACGAGAAGCTCCCTGACTCGGCCGCAACTCACCGAATTGGTCAATGTGGCGACCAAAAAGAAAAAGGTGCTGGCGGACGCGACGAGTGAGCGCTACAAATCGCTGAAAGTTTCCCAGCCCAAATTGATTCGTGTCAAAACCGCCGATGGCTTGGAACTGCCTGTCATCTATACCCTGCCTGCGGATTATCAGCCGGGGCGGCGCTACCCGGTCGTTGTCGAGGTTTACGGGGGACCAGGCGCGCGGGCTGTCACCGCTTCCTTTCCCCGATCTTTTCTCAACGATCAATACCTGGCACAGCAGGGGATCATCGTCGTCAGCGCCGACCATCGCGGCGCCGGCCATCACGGCAAGGCGGGCATGAACGCCATGCATCGCCGTTTGGGATACTGGGAAATCAACGATTACAGCGCGGTTGTCGATTACTTTGTGAATTCCGGTTTGGCCGATCCGGAACGGATCGGAATCACCGGCGGCAGCTACGGCGGCTACATCACGGCTTTGGCCCTGGTCAAGGCCGGAGACCGCTTCAAGTACGGTATCGCCCAATACTCGGTCTGCGACTGGCAGCTCTACGATTCCGTTTACACCGAACGTTTCATGGATACCCCTCAGCAGAACCCCGACGGTTACCGTGAAGCATCGGTACTCACTTATGTCGACCAGTACCGGGACGGCCTGCTGCTGACCCACGGTACGGTGGATGACAATGTGCATATGCAGAACACCATGCAATTGGCCGACCGGCTCCAGGATGCCCATAAACCGTTTCAAATGATGATTTATCCTCGAAGCCGCCACGGAATCCGCGGCCCCAAACGGGAGTTCGATCGTCGTCTGAGCATGGATTTCTGGATGCGTTCGTTTTTCGATAAACCTTTTATCATGGAGAAATAACAATGAACAGAACAATTGGGACTCGATTTTTCGTATCCCTGTTTCTGTCGCTGGGCATGCTGGGACTCAATGCCTTAGCGGCTGACAGGAAACCCGACAAGGAAAAGCAAAAGAGCGCCTATCAGTTCACCACCGAGGTGGAAGTGAAGCGGACTCCGGTCAAGAGCCAGGCCAGAACCGGAACCTGTTGGTGCTTCGCCACCACCTCCATGATCGAATCCGAGTTGCTGCGTATGGGCAAGCCCGTCATCGATCTCTCGGAAATGTTTACGGTCCGCAACGCCTATATCGACAAGGCAGACAGCTACATCCGGCTACATGGATCGGCCAATTTCAGCGCTGGTGGCCAGGGCCACGACGTGATGGATATGTTCCGCAAGCACGGCGCGGTGCCGGAGGCTGTGTATTCCGGGATGATGTCCTGGGAGAAGGAACACAACCATGGCGAATTGTCCCGGGTCTTGCAGGGCATGCTGGAAGGAGTTCTGAACAAGAGATGGGAAGAACGGGTGACTCCGCAGTGGCCGAAAGCCCTGGCCGCGGTTTTGGACAGCTACCTGGGACCGATTCCGCAGAGTTTCGAATACGAGGGTAAACCCTATACACCGCAGACTTTCTTGAAAGAGTACATGCAGATCGATCCCGATGATTATGTCGAGTTGACTTCCTACAGCCATCACCCGTTCTATGAACGGATTCGTCTGGAAATTCCCGACAACTGGGCCTTCAATCCGGATTATTACAATCTGCCGATCGACGATTTGGAGTCCGTGGTCAACCATGCCCTCCGAACCGGTTATTCTGTCGTTTGGGATGGGGATGTCAGCGAAAAAGATTTTTCCACCAAAGACACCGGTTACGGGATCGTACCCGTCAAGGACTGGGAAGACAAGACTGAGGCCGAACGCCTGGAAAAGCCGACGGCTCCGGTGGCCGAAAAGCAAGTCACTCAGGAGATGCGCCAGGAGACCTTTGCCAGTTTCTCGACCACCGATGATCATCTGATGCACATTGTCGGGTTGGCCAAAGATCAGAAGGGAACGCCTTTTTACCTGACCAAAAATTCTCATGGCACCGATAGGATGTACAACGGTTACGTCTACCTGTCCAGGTCTTACCTCCGCCTGAAGACTGTGGCCGTCATGGTCCACAAGGATGCCCTTCCGGCCGATTTGCGTGCGAAATTAGGGCTGTAGAAACCGGACGGTATCCGTTAACCGGCTTGGTTCCTCCTGAAAATATGGTATCATGGCAGTCAGTTCCCGATTCAGGAGTCAAGCAAAAAATGGATCACTGGAAAGAGGCTCCGCTGCTCGGCAGCCGGTTTTGTTTGGAAAAGGCGGTCGATCAGGCCATGAGCGCTGTCGCCTGCGGTTCTGGAAAATTGCCGGTTTTGGGCTCGCCGGCCCTGATCGCCGCCCTCGAGGAGGCTTCCTGGCGATGTGTGGAAACCTACCTTTCGGAAGGCTACGATACGGTGGGTACCCATTTCAGCTTCGATCATGTCAAAGCGACCGCGCTCAATGCCCTGATCAGCTGCACGGCCGAACTGGTCAAAATTGAAGGCAGATCGTTGACTTTTAAGATATTCGCCGAAGACGAATACGGTCTGATCGGCCATGGTTATCATCGTCGTTTCATAGTCAACAGCGAAACATTCATGGCCAGAATCTAGCATGGGCGGGACACTGACCATCGATCTGGGAAACAGCACCTTGTCCTGGCAGTTGTTTTCCGATGGGGTCGTTGCCGCCCGCTACGAATTGACGGTCTGCCGGCCTCTGCCGAAAGATCTCTTTGCCGCCGTACCCTCTTATGCCCGGAACCCGCTTGCCGTGCAGGTGCTCATTTCTTCGGTCGTCCCGGACCTGGACGATCAATTGTCCGCTCTCTGTCGCAGCGAATTCGCTGTCGAACCGGTCTATCTCGATTACCGTTCACCGAAAGACCTGCGCTTTTCTATCGATAACCCCGCAGAACTGGGTGCCGACCGGATTGCTGCCTGTCTGGGCGCGCTGGAACTCTGCCCGGCGCCGCTGATCGTCATCGATTCCGGAACGGCGACCACTTTCGATCTGGTGGATGCCGACCGGGTTTACCAGGGCGGCGCGATCGCCCCCGGTTTGAATTTGTTGATCAAAAGCCTCTCGCAGAACACCGCCAAACTCAAGGAAGTCGAATTCGCCATGCCGCGGTCGCTGATCGCCAAAAACACCCGGGATCATATCCGTGTCGGTGTTTATCATTACTTCATGGGCGGTATCGAGAGGCTGGTCGGCGAGTACCGTCGGCTCATGGGCGATACCGTGACCGTGATCGCCTGCGGCGGAGCTTTCCGCCACCTAGCCGCCCTACCGGCCGGTATAGACCGCTACGAGGCCGATCTGGTGCATATCGGACTGCGACGATTCGGAGGCGTGGGCCAGTGAAGGCGTACGGGTACATGATCTCGCTCATCGACCTGCTGCAGAAGAAATTTGCACTGTATTCCATCATCACCCCCGGTGAATTCGATGTGCTGTACCGCTGGTGGGAAAAGGGGATCCCTTTGACCGTGGTCGAACAAGCCGCAGATGAAGTGGTGGCCCGGAGAAAAAAACAGGGTAAAGAACCTCCGAAAATCACCCACTTCGTTCATACGGTACGGAAACTGTTTGCCCAGCATCAGGAAAAAATCGTCGGCGCCCACAACCTGACCGAGGATCCCTCGGCCGGCGCGAAGGCCAGAAATCACTTTCTGAGTAATCCTCCCGTCGAGATCGCCGACC
Source organism: uncultured Clostridia bacterium (assembly GCA_964465065.1). GTDB lineage: Bacteria > Acidobacteriota > Aminicenantia > UBA2199 > UBA2199 > CAYMND01. The sequence goes on along the minus strand of CAYXHZ010000007.1, from coordinate 68,575 downwards.
TGGTCAGCGAACACCTGCACGCCGATAGCCAGGACAGTTTGAACTGCGAACAGATCGTCTGTTTTCAGCAGGCGCTTCTGGATCGCTTCCAGGATGACGAGGAATTGGCACGCCGCTGCGAGGTTTTCTCCCGCTATCTGGCTCCGGCTCTGCGCAGCGACGAGTTGTTGAACCGCTACAGGCTGAACCTTTTGCTCAACCGGTTGGCGATACCGGATCTGGAATCGGAAGGCGAGGAAGCGTCATGAGCGGCGGCGATCGTCTCCGTCTCGATTCGAGCCTGGTCGAGAGAGGGCTGACTGTATCACGGGACAAGGCCAAGGCCCTGATCATGGCCGGGGAGGTCCTGGTCAACGGACAGGTGGAAATCAAGGCCGACAAAGCGGTATCTGCCCAGGATCGGTTGGAGATCAAACAGAAGTACCCCTACGTTTCACGGGGAGCCTTCAAACTGGAAGCGGCGGTCAACAGCTTCGGCATGCCGATGAGTGGTCAGCGTATTCTGGATGTCGGGGTTTCCACCGGAGGTTTTTGCGACTTTCTGCTGCAGCACGGAGCTCTGGCTGTCACCGGAATCGACGTCAACGTTCGGCAAGTGGCCGACAGCCTGCGCAACGATTCCCGGGTCAGCCTGATCGAAAAAAACATCAAACACCTGACACCCCAGGACTTGCCCTACCGTCCGGATTGGGTGGTCATCGATCTGTCCTTCATTTCGATCAGAAAAGCTCTCGACGTATTGGTCGCTTTGGGGGATGTACCCATCCTGGGTATGGTCAAGCCCCAGTTCGAGTGTCCGAAAGGTCAGATCGGCAAAGGCGGTGTCATCCGCGATCCCAAAAAGGTGGAACGGATTCTGTTGCACCTGATCGCCGAAATCGAGGCGACGGGTTTCGGCGTGCAGGGGATCGCTCCGGCCGGGATCAAGGGCAAGAAAGGCAATCAGGAGTACTTTTTTTTGTTCAGATATGGTCATCCTTCCCGGATCGATGATAAAATGGTGATCGATGTCATCGCAGCCGTTTAAACGAATCGGACTGGTCGCCAAGCCTATCGCTGTGGTCAAACCCCACCTGGATTCGGCTGCACGCTGGCTGCGTGAAAAGGGCCTGCAAGTATTGGCCGAACCGGTTGCCGCCGGTTACCTGAATATTGCGGCGGAATGCGAGCGCGCCGAACTGGCCGCCCGTTGCGATCTGATTCTGCTCTTCGGCGGTGACGGGACTTTTTTGTCGGTGGCCGCCTCGGCCGTCGAGCATTCCGTGCCGATCGCGGGAATAAATCTGGGCAATATGGGCTTTCTGACCGAGATCAAGAAAGAATCTCTTTACGAAGACCTGCAGTCCATCTTCTCCGGACGGCCATCGATATCGCAACGCAGTGTGTTGAAAATCAACGGCTGCACTCCGCCATCGATCGCCCTCAACGACCTGGTGGTCAACAAGGGGGATATATCCAGAATCATTCAACTGAACCTGGAGATCGATCGTTTGCCGGTGGCCAGAATCGTCGGAGACGGCCTGATCGTGGCTTCACCGACCGGGTCGACCGCCTACAGTCTGTCGGCGGGCGGACCGATTCTGACCCCGCAGGTCCAGGCCTTGGTAGTGACTCCGATATGTCCGCATTCCCTGACTTTCCGTCCTCTGGTCGTTCCGGATCATTCTCTCATCGAAATCACCTTGCTCAGTGAGGCCCAGGACGTAAATCTGACCATTGACGGGCAGCAGGTTTTCAAAATGCTGCCCGGTGAACGGTGCCGGGTGGAGACGGATAAACGACGGCTGCAGATCATCAGCGGCCAGAATCTGTCTTATTTCACGATCCTGCGAGAAAAGCTGAATTGGGGCAACCAGTAAGGGTTTGATATGAGAAACCGGTTTGAATTCATGCGGTCATTCTGCTATAACGAGAGCAAAGCCAAAGGTGGAAAGAGGTGTATATGAGCAGAGCTAAAGCAACAGTAACGGTCATGATCTTGTCGCTGACGATCCTGGTCTCGGGATTGGCCGGTGATGATTTCGATGTCGGTTTGACCTACTATCTCCTCAACGATCTGGAGTCGGCACGGCCTTTTTTCAACCGATTTTTCGTCAGCAGCAACAATCAGCGGGTGGCCGACGCCTATGTGGAATTGTTCAAGAACAACAACTGGGACGCCGCGGAACGGTTCAAACGTTACCTGGACATGAATCACCGTTCGCTGATCGCCATAATCGGAATGTCTCTGTCAACCCGTCACCTGCGCAATTCCACTTCGCTGGAAACTCTGGAACGCGCCCAGCGCTTGCACCCACGAAGTCCGGCCGTTCACGTGGCCATCGGTTACGAATACTTCAACCGCAAGGATTTCCCCAAAGCCGAAGAATACTTCGCCAGAGCCCTGAATTACGGCAAAGAGGAAATATACAAGATTCCCTTGGCCTACCTCTACCTGGAAATGAACGATCTTGCCGAAGTATTGGCGATGACGGAGAAAAACGCTTTAGCCGACACTCATAACTTCCATTTTAATTATTTGGCGGCCAAAGCCCATTACCAGCTCAACGATTGGAGCGGAGTCGGCCAGTTTATTCAGAATGCCATCAAGGCCAATCCGCAGCATATCCCGAGCCGATTGCTCTGGGCTCAGTTTCTGGTCCGGCAGAAGCGTCCCGCTGAAGCCCGTGATGCCTTGCAAGGGATGCATTTTGAAGGCTACAACCTCGATTATGAAAAAGTGATGGCCCAGGTTCTGTTCGATCTGGAGGATCGCCAGGCCTACGGCAAGATGCTGGAAGTGTTGGTTCAGGCACCGTGGGACAAAGATATCAACCGGATGATGGGGCTTCATCACCTGCGTGAGGCCAAAGGCGAAAACATACAGCACTGGATCAACCGGGCCCTGATCGCCGGCAATTCGGAAGCGGATATCAGTGCCCTCTTTCCGGCCAAATATACGATCAAGGCTCCGTTTGAAATGCCGTTTTTTTCGATTACGGCCATGGCTTGGCTCGATGATCAGTACCTTCTCTTCGGTGGTAAAAGAAAAAGCGGTGACAAGGACCAGGTGTTTGTCCTGGACACCAAGAGCGCCAAAATCGTTTCGTCCGGAACGGTACTCGGTAATATTCTGCAGATCCGGACATCGGGAAAGAGTTCGGACTGGGCAGTGATCGACACCGTTGCCAAAGAGGACCAGAGTATATACATCTATTCGCTGACCCGCCAGGGCAACGCCTTTTCCTTCAAACCCATCGCCGGCAGCGGATTTCGCATGACTGATTTCATTTCCGCGTTTTCTGCAGACGGGCAGAAATTTTATTTTGTTTCGTCGAATCTGACCGAGGCCCTGTATCAGGCTCCGTTCACCGTTTTCGACGAGCAGTACCAGCGGCGGCCGCTCTTCCCGAACCTGCCTTTGCCGGTCTATGTGCTGGATCGAAAGGGGGGAGCCGCCGGCAAGGTTCAGGGCATTTCCCAGATCGCCCGTTTACCGATAAAGGAATTGCGCGATTTCGCTTTGTTGTCTCAAGCCTATCAAAAAGATAAAGAAATACAGACCATGATCAACGAGGGATACTCGATCGATCTGGCCGCCTCACGCACGGTCAAGGCATATTGCAACAGCAGCAGCGACGGCGCAATAGTCTACATCACCGATGTCGATGCCAAACGGGGTTTTGACGCCGTGATGTTTTCGGCTGCCGACAACCACAGCCTTCGCCTCAACGAGACGGCTTTCATGGGTAAAAACAAGTATGCGGAAGTCGAGGTCATCTTTTTCGATCCGCTCAAAGGAGAGTTCGTCGTTCGCACTCTGGGTGATAAGAAAGAGTTGATTCACCATCACATCAAAGGTAAATTGACCCGGATTCTGGGTGAAAACGTTCTTTCCCACCTCTACCTGCCCCGCAGCAAGACCCTTTACTTTTTGATTGAGAAAAAGCAGAAACTCTTCGAAAAGGAAACCCAGCTGTTCCAGATCGTTTTGGAACCCTTCAGTAAAAGCCGGGTCAAGAAACGCGAGGACATCATCACCCTGCAAATGGCCCGTAACGGAACCAATGCCGAATTTGTCACCTTCAACGGCGAGATCCTTCTGCTGGACCTCGAAAATGAGTTCACTTACCTCAAGCCGGCTTTGAACACTCTGCTGCATGCTGTTTCGGCGAATGGAACCCGGGCCGCTTTTCTCAACGATCGGATCGTCATCGGAATCTGAGCCATGTCTACGGCGCTGCCTTTCGATCCGGTCATCCCCGTTTGCGGGATGATATACCGGGATTGGGGCGTTGCCGATGCCGCCTGCTCGGACCTGATCGATAGCTGGGGCCCGCTGGAAAACATGTCCGCTCCGTTCGCTTTCACCCAGACATGCTATTACCATGCCGAGATGGGCAAACCGCTGTGGCGGCGTTTCGTGGCCTTCCGGAATCTGATGGATCCTTCCCGACTGGTCGATATGAAACGGCAATGCAACGCCATCGAGGCTTCAATGAGCGACGGCAACGGCTGCCGCAGTGTCAACCTGGATCCGGGCATGCTCAGTCTGGCCAATCTGCTGATTGCCACCTGCAAGAATCATTACCATCGCGTACCGTTGCGGGATGGCGTGTACGCCCACATGGAGTATGTTTTCAAGAATGGTGATTTTTCATTTTTACCCTGGACTTATCCGGATTTCATGAGTCCGGAGTATCTGAATTTTTTCCGGGCTTTACGTCAGGTATACAAACGTCGGCTGCAGGACATGGCCGGAGAGCTTGAAGTCGAGGAACGGGGATGAGCGAATCCAAGGTCCTGTTGAAAGGGGCGACATTGATCAACCCGGCCGGTGAAAGCGGCCAGCTCGATCTCGCAATTCAGAACGGGAAGGTCATCGCCATCGGCAAGGACCTGACAGCCGGCAGGGACTGCATCTGCCGTGATCTCCGGGATAAGTACATTTTTCCGGCCTTCATCGATTTGCATGTGCATCTGCGGGATCCCGGGCAAACGTATAAAGAAGATATCGACAGCGGCATCCGGGCCGCTCTGAAGGGCGGCTTTGCGGTAATCGCCGCCATGCCCAACACGCAACCGGTCATCGACAGCCCGGAACTCGTGACCTGGCTGCGGGAACAAGGGGTGAAGCGGGGCATGCAGATTCTGCCGGTGGCCGCTCTCAGCAAAGCTCAACAGGGAACCTGCCTCACCAAGCTGGAGGATTTGGCTCACGCCGGAGCGATCGCCTTCACTGACGACGGTAAGACCCTGGCCGATTCGGCATTGATGCGCGAAGCCCTGATGCGCTGCCGTGAATTGTCCTTGCCCATATTCCAGCATTCCGAGGATCCGCGCCTGTCGGCAAACGGCCAGGTGGACCCGGGGGCGACGGGGTTTTGGGATCCGCCGCTGCCTCAACTGCCTGCCAGCGCCGAGGAAATCATCGTGGCCCGGGACATCGTCCTGCAGCACGAAACCGGCGGCCATCTGCACGTCACGCATTTGTCGACCGCTTACGCGGCGGAAATGGTGGCCTGGGCCAAGCAGCGTGGACAAAGGGTAAGCGCCGATGTCACGCCGCATCATCTGCTGCTCAACCATCAGGTCCTGAACGAATCGGGAAGTCTGGCCAAGATGAAGCCGCCTTTGCGCAGCGAGGCGGACCGGAAGCGTCTGATCGCCATGCTGTCCGACGGGTCGATCGATTGCGTGGCCACCGACCATGCGCCTCATTCCGCGGAGGAAAAATCACGCCCTTTCTCGGAGACTCCCTTTGGCGTCATCGGCATGGAGACCGCTTTTCCATTGTTGTTCGACAGGCTGGTGCGAAACGGCAGCCTGCCGCTTCGGCGCCTGGTGGAAACGTTCAGCAGCGCTCCGGCCCGCTTGATCGGTCAAAGCAGTCGCTATGGGCTGATCAGGGACGGCCTGCCGGCCAATCTGGTCGTCTTCGATCCGGAACGGCCGTTTCAGGTCGACGAGCACTATTTCCGTTCCAAGTCGCGCAATTCGCCGTTCATCGGTTGGCGGGGAAGAGGCGTGATAATCGAAACGATCATCGATGGCGTGGTCAGATTTATGGAAGAATCCTGATTCTGCTTCAGGTCAGAAAGCGGCCGAAGGGATGTTGCGGCAGAATGATTTGCCGCAGCGGCATTGCGATCGGCGGGGGAACGGGACAGTGGAACGCTGCCGCCAGCGGGCAGGCAAAACACCAGACTGGTCGGCCGTCACCGTTGACAAGAAGGGGGAACCACCGTCTCAGAGGGATGGGAATGCCTCTTTCACGCAACATTTCCCAGACTTCCTGGTCGTAGTCGGTGTTCATGCGCCGGTAGCGGTCCGATTTTTCAGGTGGGCGGATGGTCAGGGGGAAGGTCAGCTTTTCTGCCGGCAGGGTAACCGAAAGGTTGGCAGGGTCAGGCTGAAAAGCGTCGACGGGGCGTATGCAGAACCGGGTGGCCATATCGGGGACATCAGGGCTGTCGTTTTCGTTGATACGAATACAGTAATCGTCCGCTGTAGGCCGTGGAGCGACGACCCAATCCCGGCTGATGGCCAGAGACAGCCCCGGGATGCGGTGGCCGCGGTAGAGCCGGTCGATGGCCTGCAGAGAGTCATGGACATGCTGGAAGGAAAGAGAGCGCAGGTTGCCACGGTTCCGGGCGATGAACAGGCGCAGCACACGCCGGCTCATTGAAACGGGAAGTGCAAGCAGTTCCGGCCGGCTGAGCGCATTGGGTATCGGACTGATCCGCTTCAATTCTTGTTCGGACAGGTCCTGAAGGAATGCGTCCTCCTCGGCCAGAATCGCCAGGCCGCGGCTGAAACTGGCGTACAGTTTGGGATTGAGCCTTTCCAACTCGGGCAGGACATGATGACGAATCCGGTTTCGGCTGAAATCGCGGTTTTCGTTGCTGGGGTCCTGGTACCAGGGAATGTTGCGTTCGGAGAGGTAGGTCTCGATCTGTTTGGGGGATATGTTGTGCATCGGCCGGATCAGTCGTTTTTCAATATGTGGAAAAATTCCCAGGAGGCCGTGGGGACCGCTGCCGCGCGTCAATCGGAACAAAAAAGTTTCCAGCTGATCGCCGGCATGATGGGCGGTGGCCAGATATGCAGGCTGATCGAGCGAATCCAGAGTCCTGAACAAAAACTTGTAACGTTCGTCGGACGCGATTTCCTCCAGGTTGCCGCCTTGGCTGCGCTTCAATTCGGGAATGTTGCCGTGGCCGACATGGAGAGGGATGTCAAGCTTATCGCATTGCTCTCTGACCCAGGCTTCTTCCTGTGGCGCGTCCGGGCGGATTTGATGGTTGAAATAGGCGGCTTGCACACGAAGCTTTATTTCATGTTTCAGTTCGAGCAGCAAATGCAGCAGGGCGGTTGAATCACGGCCACCGGAAAATGCCGCTACAATGACGGCCTGATCGGGAATGAAAAGGAAACGCCGAAAATTGTCGTTGATGGTGGAATAGATATCCATGATGGGAAAAAGTAGCGGCGAAGGGACTTGAACCCCTGACATATCGGATATGAGCCGATTGCTCTACCGGCTGAGCTACGCCGCCACGATGTCGAATATTATATCAGACTGGATGAAGTTTGGCAATAGCTGATTTCCCGATACAGGAAAGGGGCCGGTCTTCAACTTTTACAGATTGCGATGCTTTTCCCGTATCAAATCAGCCAAACGGTCCAGAGCCTGGAAATCCTCGTCCCGAGGCAGCCCCTTGACCAACACGGCCGGAAGCATTTCGGGCTTGATGTTGGTCAGCAGGCCTTGGCAGGATTCCAGCATTTTTCCGCCCCAGCCGTAGGAACCGATGATGGCCATATGCCGGAGTTTGGGACGGATGGCGTTGACCAGGTATGCGGCATAAACGGCGGCCGGGTGCGGCCCGACCAAAACTGTGGGGGAGGCCAGAATTAAGGTTGCGGCGTCGACCAGTTCCTGGGTGATGGCGCCGGTATCGGCGCCGACCAGGTTGAAGAGCCTGATGTCAAGCCCCTTGTCAATGAGCTTTTCACTCAGGTGCTCGACCATTTTCAAAGTGCTGCCGTGCATGGAGACGTAGAGGATGACAACTTTATCAGTCACCGTTTCCGATACCCAGTCGCGGTAGGCGGACAGAATGAATTCGGGATCCGGGTACACTACGCCGTGACTGGGGGCGATGATGCGGGTCGGATACTTTTCGAGTTTTTTCAGGTTGGCACGGATACTGGGCTTGAAAGGCATCATGATTTCAGCGAAGTAGCGTTTGGCGCTTGCGTAGGTCCGGGCCGGATCGTTCATGAATACAGGACTCTGGGCCAAGTGCGAACCGAAGAAATCGCAGGAGAACAAGATCTGATCCTCCTCCAGCCAGGTGCACATCGTTTCCGGCCAGTGCACCCAGGGGGTCATGATGAAGTGCAAAGTCTTGCCTCCCAGAGAAAGGGTCTCGGCATCGGCGACGACCTGGAAACGTTCGGGGGCGATGTGCAACAGATCGATCAGGAAGTCGCGACACTTGCTGTTGGTCACCACCCGGGCCATGGGAAAACGCTCCAGAATGATGGGTATGGAACCGGAGTGGTCCTGTTCGGCATGGTGGGCGATCAGGTAATCGATTCTGTCCACGCCCAGTTTGGTCAGGTTGGTCAGGAGTTCGGCAGATTTCATCGGGTCGACGCTATCCAGCAAGGCGGTGGCCTGCTGGCCCTTGATGAGGTAGGAATTGTACGATGTGCCATCGGGCAAGGGGATCAACTCGTCGAACAGGGATCGATCCCAGTCGATGGCGCCTACCGCATAGACCGAATCATTGATTTTTCTGACTGCCATGAGCGGACTCCTGAATAAATGCTGAAACGGGCGAACCCGTATCATTGATTTTTCTGACTGCCATGAGCGGACTCCTGAATAAATGCTGAAACGGG
>CAYXHZ010000007.1:38013-59583 GCA_964465065.1 uncultured Clostridia bacterium | reverse complement strand
ATCATTGATTTTTCTGACTGCCATGAGCGGACTCCTGAATAAATGCTGAAACGGGCGAACCCGTCAGTCTTCCATGATTTCGAAATCTTCTTTGCCGACACCGCAGAGCGGGCAAACCCATGAATCGGGAATATCTTCGAAGGCAGTCCCGGGTTCAATGCCGTTGTCGGGGTCGCCGTTTTCGGGATCGTACACATAACCGCATATCGTGCATACATACTTGTTCATCTTTCAGCCTCCTTGAGATTTGTAATTAACAACCTGCAGCTGCAGGGGAGCTAATTATAGAGGAGCTCATTTCCGGAAATCAAGAGGCAAGGAAACAGCAATTTCAAAAAAGTTCGCCTTTAACCCGTAGTCATATGGCCTGGATCCGATTGACAAATCCCGCATAATCTGCTATTTATGAATCCTCTTTGAGGTGAAGGATATGGTGGCAGGAGATTTTCTCAAGGGTAAAAAAAAATTGGTGAGGGTGGTCTGTTTTGATTAACGTATTGGTTCGTAACGATTTTCCCGCCGGCGCGCTGGAAAAGCTTCGTCAGATCCCCGAAATCGAGATTGTCTTTGATGATTACTCCAGGCTTCGCCAAGAGAAGCCATTCAGTTTTCCGCAGACCGTCGAGGCCTTGATTACCGATCATCGCACTCCATTTCTTTGCACTTGGGACAGGGCTTTTCCGAATTTGAAGCTGATCGTATCCATGGGACTCCCATCCCGCTGGGACGAAAACACGATGGTCAACAAGTCCGGCGTGGACTGCAGGTTTACCGCCGATGCCGGAATTGTCTCCGTCGCGGAAATGACCATGGCCGCCATGATCTGCCTGAGCCGCAGACGAGCCTGGTTGAATGAAAACGAGGATGCCGAGCCCCTGGCTGCGGAATTGGCCGGTAAGACGCTGGGTATCATCGGTTTCGGCAGAATCGGTAAAAATATCGCCCGCTTGGCCCTCGCCATGGGCATGACCATCCTCTATCACGATCCAAAGGGTGTAGATGGCGGACCATCGGCCAAAGCGATGCCTTTGCCGGGCCTTCTTGCCGACTCCGATTATATCTCTCTCAACCTTCCTCTGACAGCTCAGACTCAGGGCCTGATCAACCGTGAATCTTTTGACCTCATGCGTCCTGGCGCATTTCTGATCGACATGTCCCAAGAGGGAATCGTTGTCAGCACGGACATGATTCGGGCCATCGAATCCGAGACAATTGCCGGAGTCGCTGCCGATGTGTACAGCCGTGACCGTCAGCAGGAATTGAATCTCGCTCGTTTCCCACATTGTATTTGGTTACCGCTGCGCAGTGCTTTCACCCGCGAAACCCAGGCCAGGGCAGGCTTGGAAGCTGTGCGCATCGTCAAAGAGTATTTTAATGTGTGAATGCAAATCGAAGACATGGACGGGGAGATAAGATGATCAAGATAGTCGGAAACACGTTGAATGCCACCAACAAAAAGGTGCTGGACAAGATGAACAAGATGGATTTCGAGTTCATCCGGCGTGAAGTCGCTCAACAGATCGAGAAGGGCGCTGAATACATCGAGCTCAATGCCGTCTCCCTGTTGGGCAACGAGATCCCTTTTCTGCGTAAAGCGATTGAGATCATCGAAGAACTCAACGCCAAGGCGCTGGTGCGCACCGAGAACGTCAAAGCGCTCGAGGAAGTCGTCAAGATCGCCAAAAAAGAGGTGATCATCGGCGATGTCGAGTTCGATTACGCGAAAATAGACCGGATCCTGGAGATCATTGAGGGCCGAAACGCAAAAATGATCGCATCCATCCGCGAAAACAACCCCGAAGAGGAGCGGACTCCCGAACGTTCTCTGTTCATCGCCCAACAGTACATCGATTACCTGCTCGACAAAGGCATCAAACGGAGCGACATCCTGCTCGATCCAGTCGTGCGTTCCCTGGAAGAATCTTGCACCAACGGTATCGATTTCCTCAAAACCCTGGAACTGTTTGTACTGGATTTTCCACAGGTACCGACAATCGCCAACCTGGGCGACCTGTCCGAAGGTCTGCCCAGGCGCAATCTGTTATCCTCGTTTTTTCTGGCATTGGCCATTGAAAAAGGAGTGGATTACGTGATTCTGAACGTCACGGAGACCTCCAACCTGGACGCCATCACCACAACCATGGCCATACTCGGCAAGGACCGTAACATGCAGGCTTATCTCGAACTCTGCCGCAACAACCGGGAAAGCAAACGCAAGGGAGCCGCAGGACAGTGGAAGATCAACGCGTAAAAGAAATTCTGATTGAGCAGAACGAAAGCTTCAAATCCCTGTTTCTGCAGCACCAGCTGTGTGAAGAGGAATTGCAGCAATACAACGTCAAGACATTCAAGAACGATAGTGAAAAAGTAAAGGAACAGGAACTCAAGAAAAAAAAACTGTTGATCAAAGACGACATGCAGCGCATGATCATCGAGTACCGCGATCGCGGCGTTTAACCACTTTTTCCTACGTACGAGGAGGACACCATTTCACGACATAGATACAGACCATATCGCAACCGGAACAAGCATGGCAAGCGTTTAAACCTGGCTAAACTGACCAAGTTCTCCTTCCTGCCATCCGTTTTCACCCTGCTCAGCCTTTTCCTGGGTTTCACGGCCGTGATTCAGACGGTTCGAGGTCAATTCATGACCGCAATCTATTTGATTGTCGGCAGTGCCATCCTGGATGGTATCGACGGCACGGTCGCCCGTCTGACCAAGACGGAATCATCCTTCGGGGTGCAGCTCGATTCACTTGTCGATGCCGTTTCATTCGGTCTGGTTCCCGGATTTCTCATTTACCGTTGGGGCTTCATGGAGTCGGCTTACGCGCCTCTCGGTCAGTTGATCGGATTCATTTTCCTCAGTGCCGGGGTCATCCGTCTGGCCAGATTCAATGTCATGAAAGAAGCGGCGGTTGCCTCACCGGGTTTCTTTGTCGGCTTGCCCATCCCGTTGGGGGCCATGTCGGTCGCCTGCCCGATTCTGTTGCAGCAGGGCGCTATAACCGACACCCGGGATATGGCGGCTTTCATGGTGTATGTGCTGCTGGTGGCGCTGCTGATGATATCCAACATCCGCTACCGTACCCTCAAGAATGTGGATTCCAAATACAATCTGCCCATCCTGCTCGGCGTGGCCATTCTGCTTTCTCTGCTGATCCTGTACCCGACGATCACCTTGCCGGCTTTTGTGGCTCTGTACATTACCAGCCCTTTCTTCTTCTGGTTGTTTTTCCCAAAACACAGACGCAGCGCAGAACTGTCAGCCTCTCAGCATGTGGATGAAGACACGCCGGTTTCCTCTAGCGAAGAGGAGACGAATTGAAGGAGCCCACCCACTTCTTCTCTTACATCAGACCCTATTTCATCCGTTTCATCGTCGCACTGGTGATGATGGCGTTGTTGGCTTTGTCCACCGGTTTGTTGGGACTTATCATCGCCCCGCTGACCAATGACCTGTTCAACCACGGTACCCAGCAGAACACGCAACTGTTCATGCCCAATGTCGGCGGTGCCGATCTGTTCGGCATCAAAAACTGGCTGGGAACCTTACTCAATTTCCGGGGTGTTTGGCCGCTGGTCCTGGCTTTTACCTTTTTTGCACAATCCATTTTTACATTTTTCTCATTGTATTTCATGAAAACCCTGGGGCTCAAGGTAGTGCGGGACATCCGTATGAAACTGTACCGCAATCTGACCTTCCAGAGCATTCAGTTTCTCTCGAACGCCCGTACCGGCGATCTGGTCTCAAGGTTAAGTAACGATATCGATAAAATCAAGTTCGCTGTGGCCGAAACCCTGGCCGTTTACGTCCGCGAGAGTCTGACTCTGGCCGTTCTGATGGTACTCCTCTTTGTCACCGACTGGAAAATGACCGCTATCGCCATGATCATCCTGCCGGTCAGTGCCGTAATGCTGTCCGTTTTCGGTAAACGGGTCAAACGGCGGGGAATCGAAGCCCAGGAAGCCATCGGCGGTTTGTCCAATTATCTCAGTGAAACGGTCAACGGCAACAAGATCGTCAAAGCCTACAATATGGAAGAATACGAGGTTGCCAAGTTTCATAAACTAAACCAGCTGCATTACCATATCGAATCCAAGATCGCCATGCTTTTCGCCACCGCTTCTCCGCTGATGCACATTATCGGCGGCGTGATCGCCGGCGCTCTGTTCATCGTCGGTCAGATCCGGGTGAGCCAGGGTATCATGAGCTCGGGTGAGTTTCTATCGTATCTGGCGATGATGTTCATGATGTACAATCCCATCAAACGGTTGTCGCAGGCTCACAACGAGTTCCAGCAGGGCAAGGCCGGTTATCAGCGGGTCGAGTCCATTCTCAACGAAGCCTGCCAGACCGAATTGAACAAGCATCAAGGGATCGACAGGGCTTTGCAGGGAAAGGTGGAATTCCGCGATGTCGGTTTTGCCTACCGCGAGGGCGAGGATGTTCTCAAGGGAATCTCCTTCCAGGCCAATCCAGGCGAGGTGATCGCTCTGGTTGGTGCCAGCGGCGCCGGAAAATCGACTCTGGTCAACCTCTTGTTGCGTTTCTACGATATCGACAGCGGCACCATACTCTTCGACGACTGTCCGGCCGATCAATATTCACTTCATGCACTGCGCCGTTCCATCGGTCTGGTGACCCAGGAAGTTTTCCTGTTCAACGATACGGTGCGCAACAACATCGCCTACGGTTCAGATTTCGATGAACGTCAGATCGTGAAGGCCGCCGAAATCTCCCGAGCGGCGGAATTCATCGATGCCCTGCCGCAGAAATACGACACCATGGTCGGGGAGCGTGGCATCTTTCTCTCCGGCGGCCAGCGTCAGCGTATATCGATCGCCCGGGCTGTCTTGAAAGCACCGTCGATTTTGGTTTTCGATGAAGCCACCTCTTCACTGGACAGCGAATCGGAACGTCTGATACAGGACGCCATGAATGACCTGATGAAGGGGCGAACCACGTTTATCATCGCCCACCGCCTGTCGACCATAGTCAATGCCGACCGCATTCTGGTGCTGCAGGACGGGAGGGTGGTGGAGAACGGAAAGCACCCGGAACTGCTGGCCCAAAATGGTCTCTATCACAGCCTGTACCATTTGCAATTCCCGGATATGGGCATTATAATGTGAGCCATGATCAGCATGACCGGTTACGCCCAGGGGCGTTTCACATTCGAACGTTTCTCTCTGTTTTTATCGATTAAATCGCTCAATCACCGCTACCTGGAAATCGCTGTCAAGGGCAGCGGCTTGAGTGCGGAAATCGAGAAAATCTTCAAGCAGCTGATCACCGGGCGAGTGCATCGCGGCAAGCTGGAGGTCAGTTTCAACCTGTTCGAGAACGATCCGGGTAACTGGGACATCCAATTGAACGAGAAGCTGCTCGACGCCATTGTATCCCGGTTCGCTGATTTTCAGCAGCGTCACCCCGGTCTGCAAATGTCTTTGGATTCCTTTTTACGTATTCCCATGGTTTTTCACCTCGAAACGACGAACGATACTCTGGCGGCGGATATGCGGCAGCAGATCAGTTCTGTCATGGAAGAGGTCATCGATCGCTATCAGGCCTGTCGCCGGGAAGAGGGACGCTTGATCGCTCAGGAGATCGGCCGCTGTCTGGATGCTATCGCCGGGTATCTGGAATTGATCGCCAGACAGGCGCGGGAAGTGGAGGAAGGCCTATTGCAGCATTACCGGGACAGGATCCGCCTTTTACTCGGTGAAATCGATGTCGAAGAGCGACGTATCGTTCAGGAAGCGGCCATCGCCGCGGATCGCAGTTGTATCGCCGAGGAACTGAGCCGTCTTACGGCGCATCGCGACAGAATGGTTCAGCTGTGCGGCGAAGAGAGCGAATTCATCGGTCGGGAAGCTGATTTTCTGGCACAGGAGATGTTGCGCGAGACGCATACCATTGCCGCCAAAACCAGTTCCCTGGATATTCATCGTACCGTGCTGCTGATCCGGCGTCAGGTGGAGAAGATCAAACAACAGGTGCAGAATGTCGAGTAACAAGTATTTTGTCAATATCGGTTTCGGCAACAGTGTGGTACGATCCGACATCAAAGCCTTGATTCATCCGCAATCGGCACCGGTCAAACGCTTCATCAAACAAAAACAGGATTTGGGACAACTGGTTGATGCCACCATGGGCAAAAAACTGCGTTGCATCCTGATTCTTGCGTCTGGTTTTGTTGTATTATCGGCAATTTCCGTCACCGCTTTGGTCAGTCGACTGGAAGATGAATAATTTAATCATCGTTTCCGGACCTTCCGGCAGCGGCAAAAGCTCTTTGATCCGCATGCTGCGCAACGATTTTCCGGAGATCGGTTTTTCCGTTTCCCATTCCACCAGACCGAGAGGGCCGCAGGAAACCGATGGCTTCGATTACTACTTTATTGACCGGCAACAGTTTCTGACTATGGTCGATCAGGGGGCTTTCATCGAATGGGCGGAGGTTTACGGGCATTTTTACGGCACCTCGTTCGCCGAAATTCAGCGCTGCTCGGAACGCTACGCCTGGGTCATTCTGGATGTGGACGTGGTCGGAGCTCAGAACCTGATGATTCATTACCCGGAGGCGCTCAGCATCATGGTCGTTCCGCCTGATATCGCCAGCCTGGCCGACAGGATACACCTGAGAACCGGTCGTGCCGACGACAACATCCAGGCCCGTATAGCCCAGGCCAAGAAGGAGCTGCGTGAATTTCATCATTACAAGTATCTGGTTGTCAACGACGTTCTGCAACAGGCTTACGAACAGTTTAAAATAATTTTTCTGGCTCAGCATCAGCTCAGCTGGCGATTTCAGGAAGTGATCCGCATGCTGTTGACGGAGGATTGACATGAATATCGTTCTGGGCATCAGCGCATCCATCGCTGCCTATAAATCGATAGATCTGATGCGCGCATTGCAGAAACGGGGGCACGAAATCAGCGTGGTACTGACCCGAAACGCATGTCGACTGGTCAGTCCCTTGGCACTGGAAACCTTCGCTCCGGGAAAGGTGTTTTTCGAACAGTTCGCTCCCGGGCAGAACCCGGTGCTGCACATCGACCTGAGCAAGGAGAACGATCTGCTGCTGATCGCACCGGCCAGCGCCAATATCATTGCCAAGATGGCTGGCGGTATCGCCGACGATCTCCTGTCGACCGTTTTTATCGCCTTCCGTCGCAAGGTGATGGCGGTACCGGCCATGAATAGCTTCATGCTGGAACATCCGGCGACAGTGGCCAATCTGGAAAGACTCAGAAAATACGGCGTCACCGTATGCGAGAGCTCAGTCGGGGAACTGGCATGCGGAGATTCCGGTAAAGGCCGTTTCCCGGATATAGCCGACATCGTCAGTCAGGTGGAGTCGCTGTAAATATATGAAACAGGCGATGATCGTATCTGGACCGACCGTGGAAGCCATCGATCCGGTGCGTTACATCAGCAACCGCTCTTCCGGACTCACTGGCTACCATCTGGCCGAAACGGCATCGTCTCTGGGTGTTAATGTACGATTTTTCATCAGCGGCCCCGTCTGCAGGCTGCCGCAGGCCACCCAGACGATAATTCCTGTCGAGTCCGCCCAAGAGATGCGTGAAGCTGTGCTGGCAAACTTTCTGCAAGTGGACCTGGTGATCATGGCCGCGGCGGTTTGCGATTACCGGCCGGCCTGTCCAGTACCTCAAAAGATTAAAAAAGATGCGGATGATCTGGTCCTTCATCTGATAAAAAATCCGGATATTCTCTCTGAAATCGGTCAACTCCGACGTCCTGGGCAGGTCATTGTCGGTTTTGCCGCCGAAACAGAAAATGGCGAAGCAAATGCCATGGCAAAACTTGACCGCAAAAATGCCGATATGATCGTTCTCAATCTGGTCAGCCCGGAAAATCCGGCCTTCGGCAACTGTGCCAACCGGGTCAGCTTCGTCACCCGTATGGGGGTGGAGGCCCTGCCCCCTTTGGAAAAGAATGAATTGGCCCGGCGAATCTGGCAAAAGGTCCTGACTCTGGCCGCTCGTGAACAGCAGGATTGAAAATGGAAAAAGTAAGAGCCTGGTTGGAGTTTTTCGACGAGATGGGGGCAGGATTCACCATCGCCCCGGTCAAGGAAAGTGGGCTTGAGAATCGCGGCGAACTGGATTGCATCGTTCGGGAGATCGGTCAATGCCGCGCCTGCCCGCTGGCTGAAAGCAAGACGCATTATGTGCCGGGTGAGGGAGCGCCGAACCCCGATGTGATGTTCATCGGCGAAGGCCCAGGTGAAACCGAGGACCGGTTCGGGCGCCCGTTCATCGGCAATGCCGGTCAGCTTCTGACCAAGATCATCGAGAAAATGGGCTATCAACGCAGCGAGGTGTATATCAGCAATGTGGTCAAGTGTCGACCGCCTCAAAACCGGGAACCTTCACCGGACGAGGTGGCGGCCTGTAAACCATTCCTGCTGCGGCAGATCGAGGCCCTCGACCCTAAAGTCATCGTTTGCCTGGGACGGGTGGCTTTCGGCCATCTGCTCGGAAGTGACGAGGGGATCACCCGGGTACGCGGCAAGGTGTTCTATTTTGCCGACCGACCTGTAGTGCCCACATTTCACCCCTCCTACATCCTGCACCAGAAGGAAAAGGAGGCCATCAGCAAGGCCAAGTGGCAAGTCTGGGAGGATATGCAGACAGTTTTGAAACTGTTGGGAAAAAAGCCATGATTCAACGTTTGAGCGTGGCTTTGGCCCAGAATCTGCCGCAGGCTCTCAGCTACCAGGCCGAACATCCGCAACCGATAGAACCCGGCTGCCGCGTCCTGGTTCCGCTGGGGCGCCGTGAAAGCGTGGCCTGGGTCATCGGTCAGGATTCCGGATACCAGGGTCGTCTGCGTTCGGTGCTCGCCCTGTTCGACGATCCGTTTCGCTTTTCACCTGCCTACCTGAGCTCGATAGCAGCCATTTCCCGTACCTACCTGCAGAGCCAGGGGCAGCTGCTGGAAGCCGCCCTGCCTCAGGATCTCAAGGCGGGCAAGGGCTATCATTCCGTCAGTGGTCCCGCTGCCACCGACTCGGGACTGCCCCGCTACCGGTCGACCGGATTCAGCCGGTATGAGGTCCCGACGGAAGAGCGAACGATGGCGGAGACAGGCTCGTATACCGGTCCTCTGCAGCTCAGCGGCCTCAAACGATTCGATGAACTGACTGCCATTGCCGAGGGGATCATGGCCTTGGGCGGATCCCTGCTGACCGTGGCCGGAGATGCGCAAACCATCGAGACGATGGCGGCTGCGCTGCCTGGAATCCAGGCCTATCAGTCCAAAACACCGATCCGGCAACGGCGAAGTATTTGGCAAGCCGCCCAGTTAGGGGAACCGCAGTGGATCATCGGCGGAGTGTCGGCTGCGCTGCTGCCGATACGGGGACTGGCCGCCATACTGATTGTCGACGCCGACAATCCAGCCCACTTCAACCGCTTTTACCGGGATTACGGCCCTGCCCATATTGTCCGCCTGCGTGCCCAGACTGAAGCGCTGCCGTTGATCTGCTGCAGCAAGGCGCCGAGTATGCTGACCAGCTGGCTCTGTTCGCAACCGGATTTGCAGTCCGCTTCGGAAGTCGTGGAAAAGAAAATGGTAACGGTCAAACCGGCACGATGGGATCGCCCCGAAGCGGTGGAAAGGTTGGGACAATCCTTGATGGACGACTGGAAGCCCGGTCTGCGCTGCCTGTACCTGGTTTCTGCGCCCAAGGCCGTGCAGAGTTCCTGGTGCCCGAAGTGCAGACGCCGCCACAACGGTGATGACATGTCGGTCTGCCCGGTGTGCTCGGATCCCATACGCCATTTTCCCAGGCCATCCGTTCCCTGGTTGCAGGAGATACTGAAACGACGAATGCAAGGGACTGCGGCTGAACTGGTGACGGTGGCGCCGTCGGCAAAGATCGCCGGAAGCGGTGACGGGTATCAACGCATCGTGCTCGTCGGTCCCGAGACTTGGATTTCCCTCGATGAAATCGACGGGGCACTCCGTATCTGGGCATTGATCCAGGACATGCGATCACGCTTGAGTGAGGATGGCGAGATTGTCGTCTTCAGCTCCTTTCATTTTCATTACGCCCTGAAACTGGTCAATGACAGCAAGGTCTTTTTTGAACGGGAGATCAGTTATCGTCGCTGGTTTAAACTGCCGCCGCTTTACGCGGTGTATCAGCTGGACTTCCGTCATGGGACCTTGCGGGAACTGGCGGCGCTGATGCGGCGTTGGCCGGAAAAGTTCAAAAATGATGACGATGTCCGTATCGATCAGCTGCGCTTGATTTCACGCAGTCCCAGCCGCGGTTTGTACCACGGAAGTTTGCTGTTTCACGGTCAAGCCGAGCGTATCTGGGCAAGCGGGTTGTTCCCGGACCGCAATACGAGCGCCAGATTGATCATGGCCTGAGCAAAAGGCCGCTCTTCAATACGAAAGGACCCGAACCGTATTGGTCGTACCCGCCGTCCACAAGGGATGCCCCAGGGTGATGACAACCCGGTCGCCGGCTTGCAGATTGAATTCCTGTTTCAATATGGGTTCGACGGAAACGAGCATTTCCGACATGTGCTGAGCCTTGGGTATGACCAATGCGTGGACACCGCGTAATAGCCCCATGATCCGGGCGTTGACCGTGCTGGTCGTAGCTCCGACTACATGAAAGTCTCCGGCCAGACGGCTGACCATACGGGCGCTGCCGCCACCTTCGGTGAAGACCATCAGCAACCGGGCATTCAGGTCTTCGGCGATTCTGCAGGCGGCATTGGCAACGGCAACATCCAAGCGACTGCTCAGGGCGCGGGGAAGTTCAATACTGTTGCGGCCGGTCGGGTGGAAGAAATGCTCATCCGCGTCTTCGGCTATGCTGGCCAGCCATTGTACTGCCTGCAGCGGGTATTGTCCCACGGCGCTTTCTGCCGAAAGCATGACGGCATCGCTGCCATCCCAGATGGCGTTGGCGATATCGCTGGCTTCCGCCCGGGTGGGCTGAGGCCTGTCGATCATACTTTCCAACATCTGCGTGGCGGTGATGACCGGCTTGAGCGCCAGTTTCGCCCGTTTGATGATCTCCTTCTGCAGGCTGGGGACTTTTTCGACTCCCAGCTCGACTCCCAGATCGCCGCGGGCCACCATGACTCCCCAGGAGACATCGAGAATTTCGTCCAGTTGATCCAGGGCTCCCGGATGTTCGATCTTGGCGATGATCGGCTGTTTGCCGCCGAAGGCCCGGATGGTGGCCTGCAGGGCCAAAACATCCTGGGCGCTGCGGACAAAACTCTGGGCGAACAGGTCGATTTCCTGCTCGACACCCCATTTCACATCCTCGATATCGCTGTTGGTGAGCGGTTCGACAGCCACGTCCAGGCCGATGGGATGGATACCTTTGCGCGCTTTGAGAAGACCGCCAACCCGAACGATGGCCTCCAGCCTTTGCAGACTGACCGCGGTGATTTCCAGGCGCAGACGCCCATCGTCGAGCAGCCAGGTCTGACCTGTTTTGGCTCCGCTCAGCAGTTCCGGATGTGGGATCGGAATGGCCCAGGACGCATTTGAGGTGTCAACCGTCTGACTGTCGAGGAAGAGGACGCCTTGGGAATCCGGAACCAGATCGATCTCCGCTTCAAAGGCGCCGACCCGCCATTTTGGGCCTTGCAGATCCAAAAAAATCGGGATATGGCGGCCGGTATCGGCAATAATCGCCCGGACGGCGGTCAACTGTTCGTTGCGCTGTTCGCGTTTGGAATGACTGGCGTTGATGCGAACGGCGTCAGCGATATCCAATACTTCTTTGAGTGGTCCTTCTTTTGTGAGCAAGGCTGGTCCGAGCGTGATCACGAGCTTGGTTTTGCGCATCTTTCCTTCCTTGCCCCGGCGGTTCACGACGGGGCGATCATATCGCCGAGTGGATCATGATCCGGATGGAATGGTTATATAGCAGAAATGGTTAAAATTCAAATTGAGCGCTGACTACCCGTTCAATTCCTGCCAGGTCCTTGCGCCGTTCGATGTTTCGGAAAGCGCTGGCAGACATCAGGCCGGCAACCGATTCAGCCTGCTTGTAGCCGACTTCGAATAGCAGGTGACCTCCTGGCCGCAGGTAATGTCCTGACTCGGCGATGATACGGCGGAAGTAAGCCAGTCCATCCACCCCTCCCAGGAGGGCCGCTGCCGGTTCGTGATCGCGTACCGAGGGATCGAGATCGGGCCATTCCTCGGCGGAAATATAGGGCGGATTGGAGAAGATGATGTCGAATCCCTGCGATGGACAATGGGAATGTGCCGGGAACAGGTCGCAATGGTGCCAGCGGATGTGCCGGGCGACACCATGCCGGCAGGCGTTCAGCCTGGCCAGACGCAGGGCGGAAAACGAGCTGTCGGTGGCCGTCAGCAACGCTCTGGATTTGTTGACGGCCAGACAAACGGAAAGGCAACCGCTGCCGCAACCGATGTCCAGCGCGCTGCCGGTTTCCGGCAGACGGGACAGGACTGAAGTGAGCAGACATTCACTGTCGGGACGGGGAATGAGCACTTGCGGAGTGACGACGAACTCCAGACCGTAGAAATGAGCGCGACCGGTCAGATGGGCTAGCGGCATTCCTTGATCGAAGCGTTTCATGTCGGCGATCAATGCCTGACAGGGAAGCTCTGGTAAAGTGGAGGTCGGGCGGGTCCAGACGGCGTGAGCCGGTAAATGCAGATGGTAATCGAGCAGTTCGCTGTAAGCTTCCGCATAACCGGGTTGAGTCAGCCTGTCGCGGAAAAGAAGGTGTAATTCACCGAGGGTCACGAGGAAATGATCTCTTTCAGGCGTGTTTCCAGAGCCAATTGGGTGAAATGTTCCTTGAGGGCGGTGAACAATTCGTCGGTTTGACCGTCGAGGATGGTTTCCAGGTTGAAATTGCGTTGGGTGATCCGGTGATCGGTCAGACGGCTTTGCGGGAAGTTGTAGGTGCGTATTTTCTCGGATCGTTCGCCGCTGCCCACCTGGGAACGTCGGTTAGATGTCTGTTCGCTGGCCTGTTTTTCCTGCTCCATCTCGTTGAGGCGGGCGCGCAGCAGCTTCATGGCCCGGTCACGGTTCTTGTGCTGCGAGCGTTCATCCTGGCAAGCCACCACCAAACCCGTCGGCAGGTGGGTGATACGGATGGCCGAATCGGTCTTGTTGACGTGCTGGCCGCCGGCACCGGATGAGCGGTAGGTATCGATCCGCAAGTCTTTGGGGTTGATGTCGATCTCAATATCCTCGACTTCGGGCATGACCGCAACGGTGACCGTCGAGGTGTGAATTCTGCCGCTGGCTTCGGTCTGTGGCACACGCTGTACCCGGTGAACGCCGCTTTCATAGCGGAGTGAGCCGTAGACGTTGTTGCCGCGGATGCCCATGATGATTTCCTTGATGCCGCCGATGGTGGAAAGGGTCTCTGAGACCTGTTCCATCTTCCAGCCGCGGGTTTCGCTGATCCGCTCGTACATGCGCAACAGATCCTGGGCGAACAGGGAGGCCTCGTTACCGCCTGCACCGGCACGGATTTCGAGAAAAACGTTGCGGTTGTCGTCTTCCTGATCGGAAACGAGTACCAGTTTCACTCGTTCGGCCAAAGCAGCCAATTCGTTTTGGCTTTGTTCCAGTTCTTCTCTGGCCATCTCCCGGAGATCGGCGTCCTCTTCGTTGTTGAGCATTTCTTCGGCCTGAGAACGCCGGGATAATATGGAACGGTAAATTTTGTATTCAGACAAGACCGGCTTTAGTCTGGACAAATCCTTGGATAAGCATGCATATTGCCGTGGATCAGCCAGTACCGCAGGATCGGCCAGTTGCTCGGTCAGCCTCTGGCCTTTGTCATGAAGAGATTCAAGATAGGTGAAAAGGTCATCAACCTTCCTGATACCCATATTTTCTCTTGAACTTTTCGATACGGCCCTCGGTGTCGACATATTTCTGCTTGCCGGTGTAGAAGGGATGGCAGTTGGAGCAGATTTCAACCTGGATCGAATCCACCGTGGCGCGGGTCTCGAAAGTATTGCCGCAAGCGCAAGTCACCTTGCATGTGGTGTATTTCGGGTGAATCTCTTTCTTCATAATGTGTCCTCCAGAAAAGAGGATTCTAGCACGCAACCAGGGCGATTGTCAAATCTTCGCCGCCTCCTGTCTGCCGAGTTATTTTCTCTTGCAGAGGCATTAATTCAACCGCTAAATGTGGTATATTGCCAGTATGAAAGTCACCATCGTACAGTTCAGTCCCGTTTTGGGCGATGTACAGTCCAACTTTGTCCTTCACCAGCGGGAAATAGAAAAAGCCAAGGCTCAGGGCGCGCAGCTGATCGTTTTCCCGGAATTGAGCCTGAGCGGGTACTGTCTCAAAGATCTGGTCGAAGAGACGGCCTTGACGGCGGATCACCCGGTTTTCTCCGCTTTGTGTCGCCTGAGCGAGACAATCGATATCCTGGTCGGCGCGCCCTGGGAGGAACCCCGCGGCATTTTTTACAATGCCGCTTTGTATTTTGCGGATGGCCGTCTCTGGCATGTGCACCGTAAAGTGCAATTACCCAACTTCGGCATGTTCGAGGAAGCGATGGTTTTCAAGGCCGGTGACACTTTCATCCCGTTCGAGCGCCATGGCCATCGGGTCGGTCTGCTCATCTGCCGTGAAATCCTTTTTCCCAGCTACCCATACCTGCTGTTTCTGCAGAACACTGATGTTTTGATCGCAGTTTCCAACAGCCCGTACCGCAGCATCAGCAACGACGGTGATTACCATTCCATGAAGCTGTGGGAGCGCATGGGCGAAGTCTGTTCTATTCACTATCACCAGCATTACCTCTTTGTCAACCGTACCGGATTCGAAGACGGTCTCGGTTTTGGCGGTGGTTCTTTCTACGCCCCTGCGGGGCTGACGATTCAGGACCGAGCCCCTTATTACCAGCCCCACAGCATGACGGTCGACATCGATCCCGCTTTGACGCGGCGCGCCCGTCTGAGCGGAAATTACCTGCGCGACGATAAACCGGAAATGCTGTTCAAAGAGCTCAAGAGGATATTACATGTTTGAATTTCATCCGCAAACCGCAGCTGAAACAATCACCCGTTTCATCCGGGATTCGGTGCAAAAGAACCGGTTTCAGCGGGCCGTCATCGGCGTTTCGGGAGGAATCGATTCCGCAGTGGTTTTGGCCTTGACCGTCGAAGCTCTCGGCGCCGACCATGTGCTCGGCCTGATGCTTCCGTACCGGACATCGTCACCGTCCAGCCTGAGCGATGCCCGTACCTTGTGTCAGAACTTGTCGGTCGCCTGGGAGGAGATCGATATCAGCCCGATGGTCGACGGTTATTTTTCGCAACTTGAAGTGCAGCCCAGCCCGTTGCAGATCGGCAATTATTGCGCCCGCCAGCGCATGACGGTTTTATACGACCATTCCGATAGGCAAAAGGCACTGGTTATCGGTACTTCCAATAAAAGCGAATTGCTGATCGGTTATTCCACTTTGTTTGGTGATTCAGCCGCCGCCAATTATCCCATCGGAGATCTTTTCAAGACCCAGGTATTCGCTCTGGCCGGGATTCTGCCCATCCCCGAGACGATCATTCGCAAGGCGCCCAGTGCTGATTTATGGCAGAATCAGACCGATGAAGCCGATATCGGCATGTCCTATACCAGACTGGATGAAATGCTCGACCTGATGGTCGATAAAAGGCTGACAAGGGCAGAAATGTTGGACAGAGGCTACGGACAAGGCGAAATCGATACGCTCAGGCAAAAGATCGTCAACAGCCAGTTCAAACGGACCATGCCCTGTGTCTGCAAAATAGCGGCCCGAACTGTCGGAATCGATTTCCGTTTCCCAAGGGATTGGGGCCGGTAGGGGACGGGTGTGCCTTTCGGTTGCCTGTATCTGGTCCCCACTCCGATCGGGAACCTCGAAGATATGACCTTGCGAGCCTTGCGCATCTTGAGGGAAGTCGATTGGATCGCCTGTGAGGATACCCGCCATACCGCCAAACTGCTGAATCATTTCCAGATCAAAAAAAAGTGCATGAGTTTTTATAAACCCAGGGAAGCCGAACAGGCCCGGAAAATATTCACCGCCCTGGAAAAAGGTCAGAGTATCGCACTGGTCAGCGATGCCGGCTCCCCGGCCCTGTCCGACCCGGGTGAACAATTGGTGCACAATGCCTTGAAAAGTGGCTTCCGGGTCGAAGCCATACCGGGTGCGACCGCGCTGATACCGGCTTTGACTGGGTCCGGATTTCCGACTGCGCCGTTCGTATTTTTAGGCTTTCCTCCGCGAAACCGCAGCCGCTTGGCGGAGACGCTGACAACTCTTGAGCCGTTCAGCGGTATGCTGATTTTTTACAAATCGCCGCAGCGGATAGCCGCATTCTGTCGCGTTTTGTCAGAATTGATCGGGGATCAACCGGCCCAGGCGGTCAAGGAGATCAGTAAAGTGCATGAAACCCGGTACAGCGGGACACTGAGCCAGTTGGCTGAAGTTTTGACGGAGCAGACGCCTCAGGGGGAGTGGGTCCTGCTTGTACACAAACCTGGTCCTGGCCAGGCGGAATCGCTGCAACTCGAAACGATCGAGGATATATACAACCATTTTCAGACCGATCACGGCCTGAGTAAAAATCATGTCCGAAAAATCATACAGACAAGAAAAAACCGATGATGTTTCGGCATTTTACATGCTCGTCCCGGCCATGGTATAATCCGATCTCATGGCCAAAGCGAAGTATATCGTCATCGATGGGCTGATCGGTTCTGGAAAAACCCAGTTGTCTCAGTTTGTCGCTCAGCAGAACAAATCCCGTCTGGTTCTGGATCAGGTTGACAACCCATTTAAAAGACAGTTTCTGAAAGATGTCAGCAAGGGGGTTTCGGAAAATGCGCTCAAAACCCAGCTCATCTACCTGATCAACCGCTACAACCAGCAACAGGAACTGATGCAGAAAAACCTGTTCTCCAGCATGACGGTCAGCGATTACCTGTTTCACCGCGATGCCATATTCGCTCATTTGATTCTCAATGACGAAGACCTCGACATCTATAAAAAAATCTACCAGACCTTCACAGAAAAAATACGGACACCGGACCTGGTCGTGTACTTGCAGATTTCTTTCGCCGAAATGCTGAAACGAATACAGACCAGTGACGACGATGTGGTCCGCAAGGTTCCGGCGGAGTACTGGCGTGAAGTCTTCGAGGCCTTCAATTATTATTTTTTCAACTACAAGGCAACGCCACTTCTGGTGGTCAACATGGAACGGGTCAACCTGCAATCGCCCAAAGATTTGGATCCACTCTGGCTGGAAATAGACCGACATCAGACGGGCACGAGGTACTATGCTCCCGCCTAAAGAAAAAGTCACAATCCGTACCTTGTCAAGGCTCAAGAAAAGCGGAACACCCATCAGTGCCGTCACAGCCTACGATGCACCGATTGCCAGACTGGTCGACGAGGCCGGTGTTGATGTCATCCTGGTCGGCGATTCCCTGGGAATGGTGGTCGCCGGTGATGACAACACATTGAGTGTCACACTGGAGCAGATGATCTACCACTGCCGCATAGTGGCAACAACCAAACCGAATGCCCTGCTGATCGGAGACATGCCGTTCGGTTCGTACCAGATCGATGTTCCCTCTGCGGTTGACAGTGCCGTCCGTATGGTCAAGGAAGGGCATGTCGAGGCGGTCAAGCTGGAAGGCGGCAGAAGCAAATTACCTGTGGTGACAGCGATTGTCGAAGCCGGGGTGCCGGTGATGGGCCATATCGGACTCATGCCACAGACAGTTCACCAGACTGGCGGTTTCCGTATGCAGGGGAAATCCCGGGAGCAGGCCGTACAGATCATCGCCGACGCTCTGGCTCTTGAAGAAGCGGGGGTTTTCGCCTTGTTGCTGGAGTCCATTCCGCTGGAACTGGCCGCTCACATCACCGCCAGGGTCAGGGTGCCGACAATAGGTATCGGCTCGGGGCCCCATTGTGACGGACAAATCCTCGTGTTTCATGACATGATCGGTCTGACGAAAAACTATCTGCCCAAGTTTGTCCGGGTCTACGCCGACATGCATTCTTTGGTCAACGATGCCATGTCCCGTTACGTTGACGATATCCGTAACCGGCGTTTTCCGGATGCGCAGGAGTCTTATGCATTGGGTATGTCCATTGATAACTGGTTGAAAGAATGAAGATATTGACGACGGTACAGGAACTGAAACAGCAACGGATCGCATTGGACGGAAAGGTGGGCTTTGTCCCGACCATGGGCTACCTTCACGACGGACATCTGAGCTTGATCGATGCGGCTAAAGAGGAGTGCACGCACGTATTCGCTTCCATATTTGTCAATCCGGCACAATTCTCGCCCAATGAGGATCTGTCGAGATATCCGAGAGATTTCGAACGGGATCGGCTGCTTCTGGAACAAAAGAATGTCGACTTCCTGTTTTTCCCCACGGAAACGGAGATGTATCCTGAAGGCTATCAGACCTACGTCGAGGTCAGGGAAATCAGCCGGGAACTGTGCGGTCGCAGCCGTCCCGATCATTTCCGCGGGGTGGCTACGGTGGTGCTGAAGCTGTTTCACATCGTCAAACCGGATTTTGCCTACTTCGGGCAGAAGGATGCCCAGCAATTGACCGTGATCCGTCGCATGGTTCGGGATCTCGATCTGGATCTGGAAATCCGTTCGGTTCCGATCGTTCGGGATATCGATGGTCTGGCCCTTTCGTCGAGAAACAAGTATCTGTCGGCTCAGGAAAGGCTCGACGCGTTGATTCTGCCGCACAGTCTTAAAAAAATCAGCGCCAAGATTCTGACGGGGGAAATCGGCAATCGCCGGGATGTCAACCTGTTTTTTGAAAATGGGATTCGCAACAGAGACGGTTTGAAATTGGATTATGTCGAAGTCGTCAACCCGGAGACCATGATCCCGCTCGAATCATGGTCGGCGCGAGATGGCCAACTGCTGCTGCTGGCCGCTCTCTGGGTCGGCAAGACGCGTCTGATCGATAATATCATGATCAATCTGCCAGCCGATCTGGTTGGTGTCGAAAGGAAGAGTACATGAAGACCTCAGAAGAAATTTTCTTGGAAGAACTGAAAAAAGAATTCATTGAAAAACTGAAAACGGATGTTGAAAACATCAGACAGGCCGTGGCCGAAAAAAATCATGCGACCATAGCCCGAATCGCCCATGATATCAAGGGAACAATCGGCATATTCGGATTTCATGAGGGTACCGGACTGGCCTTGAATCTGCAGCTGGCCGCCGAGGAGGGGGTATGGCCCCGGATCGACGCTTCATTGGCCGCGTTGATGAACTACCTTGTCGAAAAGGACATAGTCCGCTGAAATTGTTCTCCTATTTACGAAACCATCAGCGGCTGAGAGGAAAAATGAAACGGATACTTGGAATCGGAAATTCTCTGACGGATATTTTGATCAGAATGCCGGACGATAGCTTGCTGCCGCGTTTGGGCTATTCCAAAGGCAGCATGAATCTCATCAGTGAAACGAAAATGCAGGAGATTGAATCGTTGATTCGAAACGAATCCCTGGAAATACGCTCCGGCGGATCTGCGGCCAATACCATTCACGCTCTGTCCACTTTGGGAATTCCCTGCGCCTATATCGGCAAAACAGGTCAGGACGATACCGGCCGCCAGTTTACCGAACAACTTACCCAGGCAGGTGTGAACATGCTCGAAATCCCTGCTGGCCGGGCCCCTTCGGGACGGTGTTACGTTCTGATTTCTCCCGATTGTGAGAGAACCTTCGCCACATATCTGGGCTCGGCGCTTGAATTATCCGCGCAGGATCTGCGTCCCGAACATTTCACGGGTTACGATATCGTCCATATCGAGGGCTACCTGTTACAGAATCTTGAACTGATCGAGAAGGCTATGAGTCTGGCCAGACAGCAGCCGATGACCGTGTCCCTGGACCTGGCCAGCTACAATGTCGTACTGGCCAACCTGAGTGTCATCCGTGACCTTTGCCGGCAGCATGTCGGTATACTCTTTGCCAACGAAGAGGAGGGCAAGGCTTTTGCCGGTGATCAGGACGATGAGGACATTTTGGAGAAGATGTCCGGCAGCGGTTCCGTGGCCATTCTCAAGCTGGGTGCACGCGGAGCCAAAGTGAAATACGACGGGAAAATCGAAAGCTTGCCGGCGATTCCCAGCCTGGTACAGGACACCACCGGAGCCGGCGATATCTTCGCGGCCGGATTTCTGGCGGGATATGCGCATGGAAAGGACATGATGCAGTCCCTGTGCTGGGGTACTCAACTGGCGGCCGAGATTATCCGTATTATCGGTGCCAGACTGCCACAGGCCACTATAGGTAAATACAAACAGGCCTGGGGGATCTGATTGGCTAGCCGCTATTTTTTCTGCTCGTTCTTGAATTGTGCGATCAGGGCGTCGACTTCGTCCTTGTTTTTATCCTTTTCCAGGGTTTTTTTATCGATATTTCTACCGAATTGGCGATCTTTGCTGGATTCTTGCCCGAGCAGTTCGTTGAGATATTCATTCAGTTTGCCCAATGTGTACATGACTTTCATCAATTTCTGCCGACCGATATCCTGGAATTGGAAAGCGTCCATGGCTGCATAGATTTCCTCTTCGATCAGCGTGGTGATGTCGGTGATGTGATTGCAGACCATTCCCCAGTCGATTTGATCGCTGCCTTCCTGGTGCTTCTTGGCAATTCCTTCGATGAAAGCGCGTTCTTCGCTGGCTGTGGTCAGGACATTTTCCAGAAAGCCCATCACGACATTGGTGCCCTTTTCGGACTCCTCGGTGACGGTGGAAATCTGTCCCATCACCCGTCCCTTGGGGGCGGTATGGCTCGGAGCGAGAACATCGGCGATTTCCTTCAGTTCATTCTCTTCATCGGTTGCAGAAGTGGTAGCTTGGTCTGTAACAAAACCGCCATGAATCAGGGCGTCAATCGATTTCTGATCCATGTTACCCTTTCAGGACTGTATCGACTTTTTCTTTGAGAGTCTCAGGGGTGAAGGGCTTGACGATGTAGTTGTTGACTCCGTTTTTCAGCGCTTCCACGATATCGTCCTTGGCGGCGTTGGTGGTCACCATCAGGATCGGAATGGTTTTGTTCTGAGCCCTGACCCTTTTGACGAATTCCAGACCATCCATCTCCGGCATGTTCCAATCGGTGAGGATGATATCGATACCGTTCAGCTTTTCCAGGCCGGAGACACCGTTTTCTGCGTCCACTACATCTTCGTAACCGATTCGCTTCAGCGCGTTGATAATGATCCGTCGCATGGTTGAAGAATCGTCCACCACCAAGAATTTCATATTTCACCTCTTGCTCACGGGACTTACCTAATAAAGGTAGAGTAAAAAAGTCACCTTGTCAATGAAGTCGGCAAGCTAGAGCGCTGTTTTTATTTCCTCGGTCAGCAGGGGAACGATCTTGAAGAGGTCACCGACCAGCCCGTAATCGGCTTTTTTGAAGATCGGTGCTTCAGGGTCGCGGTTGATGGCCACGATGACTTTGGATGTTTTCATACCGACAAAATGCTGAATGGCGCC
>CAYXHZ010000007.1:0-37913 GCA_964465065.1 uncultured Clostridia bacterium | reverse complement strand
ATTATCCCCTTCAAGCTCATGCCCAGGTCCTGCGCGGACAGGTTGATTCTTTCCACCGTCGGTGTTTGCGTCGATACGCCCGCTTGGGCCGGAAAAGTGTTGGGACGGATGGTATATAGGAATCTGTCTCCATGCAATTGGTAATCCATGAGCAACTTGCCGGAATAGACGGGCTTTGTGGCCTGATGTGCAGCCAGGTCCAGTTTGACACAATCGCAGACCAGCGGCGCCGACAGCTTGGCCGATACCCTGGGGAGCAGGTCCTTGGCCAATGGAGTGGCCATCGCCAAGAAATCGGTCAGGGATTCATTCCGGATCGTTTTCACCAGTTCCTGGGCCAGAGTGTCGTTCAGCAGGGGGGACGGGCAGGCATATTGAACGACTTTGGCAACGCCAAGGAGTGTTGGAAGATGCGGGTCCAGTTGTTCGGTGACGACAACGGCCACGACTTCACGTCCCTGAGACAGAGCGTAAGAGATCAATTCGTGATTGCTTTTTTTGAAACGTCCTTCTTTTATTTCCAGAAAAATTCCCAGTTTCTCCATGACATTTCTCCTCGTTAAATAACTTTGGCTTCCTGCTTGAGAAGGCGGACCAATTCCTTGACGGCTGTTTCCGGTTCGCCCGCGATGACTTGCCCCTGCGGCTTTTCCGGTGGAGCATAGAGTTTGATGGGAGTGATTTTGGGCTCGAGCTCACCCACGGCCAGATCCACCGGCGATTTTTTGGGGATCGCCACCTTTTTGGCCTTCATGACACCCATCAGATTGGGCAGTTTCGGCGTATAGGCACCTTTACCAACTCCCAGAACACAGGGAACCGACAGACCCAATTGTTCTCTGGCACCTTCCTCGATCTCCCGGTCGGCGCAGATTTCGTTTCCGGCGCCCGACAGGTTGGTCAGATTGGTGCTGACCGGTATTCCGAGCTGTTCGGCCAGGTAGATATGGGTCAGAAACGCGTCATCGTCGATCGCCTGTTTGCCCATGACCACGACAGCCGGGAACCCGATTTCCTTGATTCCGGCGGCCAGACAGCGGGCGATCGACAGATGGTCGAGCGCTTTGTCGCTCTCGATATGAAAGGCGGCATCGGCGCCCAAGGCCAATGCGGTACGCAATACATTTTCACAACGGGCCGGACCCAGAGTCAAGGCGGTCAGTTGTGAAGCACCCAGGGATTTCTTCAGCTTGAGTGCTTCCTCAATGGCGTATTCGTCGTATGGGCTGATAATCCACTTGATATTGGCCTCGTTGATACCCGTACCGTCCTTGACGATCAGGCTGGCCTCCGTATCGGGTACTTGTTTTAGACAGACAACGATATTCATCACTACCTCCAGCATGGGTAAGATTCAGATTTGTTAGGGATTCTATAGCCGAAACAAGCATAAAAGTCAAATTGACCCGGTTGCTGACCGGGGCAGACATGGGGGCTCGACTGTATTGACAGAGAGTCGATTATGGAATATCCTCACTAACTTGATGAACGAAATTAACCGTTAATACAGGTGATTCATGATGATCAACAAACGAACTGGCATGACCGTGTGGCTTGCGATGATCTTGGTTCAGACTGCTTTCGTCTACGGCAGTGATCCCAATGACATTGCGGGAAGCAAGGATCCGGCGCTTTTCACCAGAATGCCCGGTTATCACATTTACCGGTATGAAGTGAAGAAATTCGACCGTTTCGAATTTCCGATCGCCCCGGATTTCCGGACAGAGGCTCAGGAAGGTCATCATCTCTGGATCGTTTATGATCTCAACGAAGGGGCCAAACCGGCGAGTGGTTTGCAAATCACCCGTAATTACTGCAATGCGGCCATGTCGGCCGGAGGGAAGGTACTTGTCGAGTTCGAGGATGGCGGTATTCAGCTTGCCACTTTGAAAATCGTGAAAGATCAGGTGGAAACCTGGGCACACATCGCAGCCAGCGGCAACCAGTACAGTATTCACGTTGTGGAAAAGGAGCTCATGAAACAGGATGTCAAGGTCGACGCCAGTCAATTGGCCGGCAGCATCCGTTCGACGGGACGGGCATCGGTGTACGGCATTTATTTCGATTCGGGAAAATCCGAGGTGAAACCGGAATCAACACCCGCGCTGACGGAGATCGCCAAGATGCTCAAGAGCGATGCCGCCTTGAGACTTTACGTGGTCGGCCACACGGACAACACGGGAACCTTCGACAACAACATCAGGTTGTCCAACGATAGGGCGCTTGCAGTCATCAAGGAGCTGACAGCCAGATATTCGATTGAACCCTCCCGGCTGAAAGCGTTTGGGGCCGGACCCACTTCACCGCTGCAATCCAATCAGACCGAGCAGGGCAAGGCCAAAAACCGGCGCGTGGAACTGGTTGCCCAGTAATACTTTGAGCATGCACGGAAAGCTCGGCATCGTTGTACAGCGATACGGTCTGGAAATCAACGGAGGAGCCGAGTACCATGCCAGACTGATCGCCAAGCACCTCAGTAAAAATCATCAGGTAGAGGTTCTTACCACCTGCGCTGTCGATTACGTCACCTGGGCGCAGCATTACCCGCCGGGTGAGGAAACCATCGATGGGGTAACGGTTCGGCGCTTCCCGGTCGATCGGGAGCGGGATCCCAAACGTTTTGGCGACTTGCAGAAAATCGTCGTAAACCACGAGCACACAGCAGCCATGGAAGAGGCATGGATGCAGGAGCAGGGACCGGCCAGCAGCGCGATGCGGGAATACGTTCTGAAGAATCAAGACGATTATGACCTGTTCATCTTCTTTTCTTTCCGGTATTACACCACCTTCACGATCCTGCCGATGCTGGCTGGCAAATCGATTCTGGTGCCAACAGCCGAGCACGACGAAATCATTTATCTGCGCCTTTTCAAGGCTTTTTTCCAGCTGCCGGCAGCCATCGCCTACAATTCGTTTGAAGAGCGGGATTTGATCTGGAAAATCTCGCAAAACCATACAGTTCCGGGACTGGTCGTCGGAGTGGGTTCGGAAATTCCCCCAAGCGGTGACGGACAGCAGTTCCGTCAGAAATTCTCCATTGAGGCACCGTATGCCCTGTATATCGGCCGGCTCGACGAGAACAAGGGCGTTCCGCTTCTTTTCGAATTCTTCATCCGCTACGCGGAACAGTATCCCCAGGATGGAATTCATCTGGTCTTGGCCGGCAAGACGATTGTACCCATTCCGCAACATCCCAGGATTCACTACATCGGCTTTATCGACGATCAGGACAAGTACAACGCCTTGGCCGGGGCCGAGTTTCTGGTCATTCCATCTCAATTCGAATCCTTGTCGATGGTGACTCTGGAAGCCTGGGCTATGGGCAAACCGGTCTTGGCCAATGGCCGGACCGATGTATTGAAAGGGCAGTGCATGAGGAGTCATGCCGGCCTTTGGTTTATGGATTATGGCCAATTCTGCCGCTCTTGGCGGCTTCTGGCCGGAAATCGGCAGCTGCGGGAAACCATGGGGGAAAACGGTTGCAGTTATTTTAAAAAACAATATTCCTGGCCGGTAATCGAAGCCAAATACGAGCAATTGCTGGCCATGGCGTCCGGATCGCTCATCAAAAAGGCAGACCTGTCGTAAACGAAATACGGTCTTCCGTCTGGCGGGCGGCGAACCGATCGATCGATCCCCAACGCCGCTTATGTTCGTAGACGCAGCCCAGTTGGAGAGATTTGAATAATTTGAGATGGAGACCGATTTCCAGAAAGGTGAAACTGTCTTTCAGTATCGGATCCCAGGACAGGCTTTTTTGGAAACGGTCCTGGCCTTCGATCGAACGGTAGCGTTGATAATCGCAGCAAAAGCTGAGAATCAAGGGATTGATCTCTAAATTCCCTCTGACAAAGCAGGAATATCCGAGCGCATAATAGTATCCGTAATATAGAAGAGTCGCTTTGGTTTTGGCGATCGTCATTTCCTGGCTCAGAGAATTGAGGGGCAGGCTGTTGACCATGGCGAAATTCGGGATGATACCGGCCTCTATTCTCAGCTGGGTATTCGGACTTCGTCGCAACCAGAAAAAAGTCGGGCCGAATATGCCCAGATGAGACAGCTTGTCGGTATAGCGGGTGGGGTGATCGATGATGCGGTCGGGTTCCCATACCAGTTGCGCATCGTTACGGTCATAATAGTAAACGGATTTCTTCCGGTACAGGTCCATGCTGCTGGACAGTCCGATAAACAGGGCCTGCTGCAAGTTCGAAGCGGTACGGCCATAAGACAACCAGCCCAGCAGGGTATTGCGCATTTTGAGTCGGAATTCCTTGAGCCCGTCTGAATTTCCGCTCACAGACAAGGAAAAGAGGCCGCCGAGAGAATCGGGTGTCCAGGTCAAGGTGGCCGAGTCGGAAAAATCGATGGTTGTTTTGGGAAACAAATCGATTTCCAATCTGGTGGTCCAGAACGACTGACTACCCTCCAGGGGTAAAAGATCCCCTCGGGACAGGGAAAAGCGTAACAGGCCGACATGTTCTTGCTCAGGGGACTTAGGGCAGAGCGCTATCGGCTGGTCGCCGTCCAGCAGTCGGCTCAGGGCGTAGATCGGATTCAGCACATAGCCAAAGACCCGCTGGAGCGGATTGTTCTGCCGCTGAAAATGATGGGCGAACCGGAACAGATTCTCTCCGGCGGTTACGGCGCCCAGGGTGTTGTACAGCATGTCGTTGATGGAAACGACTTCCTGGTATTCACTGATGTATTCCCAGAGCAGGCTGAAATACAAAGAATTTTTCAGGGATGCAAGCAGTGAAAAACCGTTGCAGCGATAAAAATTGTAGTAGGCTGCCCCTGATAAGGCATGTTGCCAGTTGGTGGTGAAGGTGTTGGAATCGAAGCGATAGGAGCTCAAGGAAAACAGACGCTCCAGCTGATCGGAAAAAGTGAGTTCGAAATCGATGTCTTCCGTCCATTTCGCGCCTTCCAGCCAGTAGTTGGTTGTGGAAACCAGCCAGGTTCCCAGCGCCAGGAGATGGGCTCTGGTCCTGACGCTTTTATCAGATGGTTTCCAGACGGTATCCGGCGTTTTCCCAACGTCAGACAGTACGGTGACTTCTGTTTGGTCGTGGCCGGCAAGCGCAGGCAAGCGTACGGAGGATGACAGAAAGAACACCGTTGGGAAAATAAACAGAAACGCTTGTCTTCTTCTCGCTTTCATGCCGAAATGAGTTATCAGCGCGGACGTTGGTAGGAAGATGTGATGACCGATCGTATTCCGCCGCGGGCTGTCATGCGGGCGGTGACAATCAGTTCGTGGGGGTCGAGCGTTTTTTTGAGGTGCTCCAGGATGAGCTTGCTCAATTCCTCATAGAAGATTCCGGCGTTTCGGTATTGTAAAAAGTAGTATTTGAGGGATTTCAGCTCGACGATGAAACGATCGGGAAGGTAACGGATACTGATTGCACCGAAATCGGGCAAACCGGTCTTGGGACAGAGGGAGGTGAATTCTGGATTCTCGATTTCAACCCAGGTCGATAAGTCAGGATTGGTGTACGGAATGGCTTCCAGGTAGTCGGGGAGTATGGAAGCGGCATCTTGTCGTATGGCCACCAGTTTTTCCGTGATGTCAGTCAGTAGCATGAGCGATCCTCCAGCAGTATCGGTTATTATAAATCATACGCACCTTTTCTGCCAAATTTAACGGATGGATAAACGGGATGAAAAGATGGGTACCGGGGAGCGTATACCCCCCGGTACCATGGTTCTTTACAGCTGGGAAAGCTTTTTATAGTATTCGTGCTTGTCTTTCTTGAACGCGACGGCCTGCTGATAGAGGGCGTCGGCGATCTGCGGGAACTGCCGTTTCAAGGTGGCGTAACGCTCTTCGCTCTGAATGAACTCCAGCATGTCCGCTTTGGGGTCTTTGCTCTCGTATACAAACGGGTTTTTATTTTCCTGAACGAGTTGCGGATTGTAGCGGTACAGCGGCCAGTATCCGCTTTCAACGGCTCTTTTTTCTTCCTGGATCGTTTTTCCCATATTGATGCCGTGGTTGATGCAGGGCGAGTAGGCGATGATCAAGGAAGGTCCGTTGTAACTTTCCGCTTCCATCAAGGCTTTGACGGCATGGTTCATGTTGCCGCCCAGACAGATGGACGCGACGTAAATGTGGCCGTAGGTCATGCTGATCAGACCCAGGTCCTTCTTGCCGGTTCTCTTTCCGGAAGCGGCGAACTTGGCCACGG
This sequence comes from uncultured Clostridia bacterium, assembly GCA_964465065.1. GTDB lineage: Bacteria > Acidobacteriota > Aminicenantia > UBA2199 > UBA2199 > CAYMND01. The sequence goes on along the minus strand of CAYXHZ010000007.1, from coordinate 31,725 downwards.
AAGCGAGCGGCGTAGATTTGGAGGCCTGACCACCAGTATTCGAATAGACTTCGGTGTCCAGAACCAGGACATTGATATTGCGTTTTTGCGCCAGGATATGATCCAGCCCACCGTAGCCGATGTCGTAAGCCCAGCCGTCTCCGCCGATACACCAGACGGATTTGTCCACGAAATAATCTTTCAATTCGATGGCCTTGCGCAGCAGAGCCGCGGCTTCCCCTTTGAGCTGATCGGCGTAGGCCGCCAGAGTTTGTCGGGTCGAGTCGGCCGTTTTCTGAGCCTGTTCATCGGTCAGGTCCCACATGGACAACGATTGCTGCAAGGCTTCACGCAGCTTGGCGGCGATATCCTGTTTGAGGAGATCCTCGATGGTCCGCTTCAACTGGCGGCGGTTGGCATCGACGGCGATTCTCATGCCGAAGCCGTATTCCGCGTTGTCCTCGAAAAGGGAATTGGCCCAGCTTGGCCCCTTGCCGGTCTTGGAAACCGCATATGGCGTGGTCGGGAAAGTGCCGCTGTAAATCGACGAGCATCCCGTGGCGTTGGCCACGATCATCCGTTCTCCGAAGAGCTGGCTGATCAGTTTGACGTAAGGAGTCTCGCCGCAACCGGCGCAGGCCCCGGAAAATTCGAACAGGGGCTTGAGGAACTGGGTGGCCTTGTAGGTTCCAGCGGGCACGCCTTCGACGATGTTGTCGCTCAGGGCGTCGAAGAAGCGGGCGTTGTCGATCTCGCCGCGTTTCCGCTCCGTTTCGATGGGCTGGAATTCGAGCGCTTTGGTCTTGGCGGGGCAGACATCGATGCAGTTGCCGCAGCCGGTGCAGTCTTCGGTGTAAATCTGGATTTTGAACTGCAGGTTGCGTTCATTCTTGGAATTGGATTTCAGGGTTTCGAAGCTCTTGGGGGCATCGGCAAGCTCTTTGGGGTCGATCTGTTTGGCCCGGATGGCGGCATGAGGACAGACCAATGAACACTGGTTGCACTGGATGCAGTTTTCCTTGTGCCAGTGGGGAACATAGGGCGCGATACCGCGTTTTTCCAGACGAGCCGTATTGGTGGGTATCTTCCCATCCAGGGGCATATGTGAAACCGGAATGTCATCACCATTGAGATGCATGATTTTTTCGATGATGTTTTTGGCATACTGTTCAGCGTTGTCGGGAATCAGTTTGGCGGGAGTATAGTGCTTATCGAGGTTCTGAAGCGATTCGGGAACGCTGACGCGGCTGAGAGCCGCCTGGGTGCGGTCGACGGCGGCGTGATTCTTGGCAACCACCTGTTCGCCTTTGGCCTGGTAGGATTTTTTGATGGTCTGTTTGATCAGGGAGATGGCTTCATCCTGGGGAAGAACGCCGGAAACGATGAAGAAAGCGGCCTGCATGACCGTGTTGATGCGATTCCCCAGACCGACATCGCTGGCGATGGCCAGCGCGTTGATGTTGTAGAAGGTGATATGGTCGCGGACGATCTTTTCCTGCATATCCCGGGTCAGATGGGAGAAGACTTCATCATTATTCCATTCGGAGTTGAGCAGGAAGATGCCGTTGGGTTTGAGCTCTTTCAGGACATCGTAACGGCCGATGTAGGCGGGGTTGTGCAGGGCGACGAAATCGGCTTGGGTGATCAGGTAGGGAGCGCGGATCGGACTATTACCGAAACGGAGGTGCGAAATGGTGATTCCGCCCGATTTCTTGGAATCGTAGGAAAAGTAACCCTGAGCGTTCATGTCGGTGTGATCGCCGATGATTTTGATCGAGTTCTTGTTGGCTCCGACCGTTCCGTCGGAACCCAATCCCCAGAAGATGCAACGCTTGACGTCATCCGGTTCGACATCGATGGTTTCGCTGATGGGCAGGGAAAGGTGGCTGACATCGTCATTGATGCCCACGGTGAAGCCGTGAAATCCGCCCCGTTCCAGGTGATCGAATACGGCTTTCACCATCGACGGCGTGAATTCCTTGGAGCTCAGACCGTACCGGCCGCCGATGATGGTCAGACCACGTCCGGCGCAGGCGGTGACGACGTCCAGATACAGGGGTTCGCCGATGGATCCGGGCTCTTTGGTTCTGTCGAGGACGGCAATCCTTCTCACGGTTTTGGGAATCAGGGACAGGAAGGCTTCGGCGTTGAACGGTCGGTACAGACGGACCTTGATCAGACCGAGTTTTTTGCCCTTTTTGTTGAGGTAATTCACGGTTTCTTCGATGGTGTCGCAGCCGGAGCCCATGGCGATGATGATATCGCTGGCATCCGTGGCGCCCACATAATCGAAAAGGTGGTATTGGCGGCCGACTTTCTTGGCCAATTCGTCCATGTACTTCTGGACGATGGCCGGTGTGGCGTCATAATATTTGTTGACAGTTTCCCGTCCCTGGAAATAGACATCGGGATTCTGGGCACCGACCTTCATCGCCGGTCGTTCAGGAGAAAGGGCCCGGTTGCGGAAGGCCTCCACATATTGGGGATCCAGCATGTCGGCCATGGTTTCATAATCGATTTTTTCCACTTTCTGAATTTCATGCGAGGTGCGGAAGCCGTCGAAGAAATTCAGGAAGGGGATGGAGGATTCCAAGGTGGAGAGATGAGAGACGAGAGCCAGGTCCATGGTTTCCTGTACGGATGCGGCAGCCATCATGGCGAAACCTGTGTTCCTGACCGACATGACATCGCCGTGATCCCCGAAGATGGACAGGGACTGGGCAGCCAGCGAGCGAGCCGAGACGTGAAAGACGGTCGGCAGCATTTCTCCGGCGATCTTGTACATGTTGGGAATCATCAGCAAAAGACCCTGCGAGGCGGTGAAGGTGGTGGTCAAGGAACCGGCGGACAAGGCTCCGTGAACGGCTCCGGCGGCGCCTCCTTCGGATTGCATCTCAATGACGTCCAAGACATCACCGAAGATGTTCTTCTGACCATGGGCGGCCCAGGAATCCGCCAACTCTCCCATGACCGAGGAAGGCGTGATCGGGTAAATGGCTGCAACTTCGCTGAAGGCGTAGGCTACATGCGCCGCTGCAGTATTTCCATCGATGGTTTCTTTTTTTGACTGCGTCATGTTATCTCCTTTTATTCGTTTTCTTCTTTCACGCACCAGGTTATTGGGGGTTTGACCTTGAGTGAGTGGAATTTACCTTAGAAACTATCACAAGACGGAAGAGTGTGTCAAGAGAAAAGCGCTCAAGCAGCGGGGCGGCCTGTATTTAATAAAATATAAGAATATAAAACAATTCTTAATTGATTTTTTATAAAATAAGCAATATCTGGCAAAAATTGAATATTATTAAACAAAACGAAAGAATGTTCTAACTAGATAAACGACAGGCCGGCTTGGGCTCGTATTGACAACATTTGGTTAGGATACTATATAATACCTGCGAATGGTGAATGGTACGGTGGTGATATGGATAATGAAAATTTGGTCTATCAGGTTAAATTGATCGGCCTGATCATGGACCCGATATCGAAGTGCCCGGTCATGGTACTCAAACCGGTCAACGAAAAGAAGATCATTCCGATTTGGATCGGTGGCTTTGAGGCCAATGCCATCACCATGGAACTGGAATCCATCATTCCACCCCGGCCAATGACACACGATCTGTTCAAGAGTCTGTTGTTTCATTGCGGTGTCAAACTGAAAAAAGTGATTGTCACCGATGTGATCGAAAACACTTTTTTCGCCGAGCTCCATTTGCAAAAAGCCGATGGAGAGATCATCCAGGTTGACAGCAGACCATCTGACGCCGTGGCACTGGCATTGAAAACCGGTGCATCCATCTATGTGACCGATACTGTCTACAACAGCTCCATTCTTTCCGATCACTTTTCGGAGTTTCTGAATACGGAAGAGCAGCTCGAAGATTGGTTCAATTCCCTTTCCCCCGAAGATTTCGGCTCGGTGGAACAATAATCAGCGGCGGGAAAGAGTCAGTACGCAGTATCCCCAGGGTCCCATCTCGATCTCGGAAAACGGGCCGTCGGCGATCGCAATATTGTGAGAGCGAGTCAAATAGTCGATTTTATATGGTTCCGGAACGGATGACGGCGGCTTCAGTCTGCCTCGTACCGAACAATCCTGGTAGTTGACGATCGCATAGGAAAAGACCTGCTCGGACTGATTGGAAAAGGCGATTACGTTCTGGCATTTCTCAGTTTGATCTCCGCTGAAAGCACAGGTTCTGAATCGTTCGGAATGGCTGAAATATTTCCGCTGCGTTAAGACCGGCATCAGCTGGGAGCGATAGTGATCATAGAAACCTTCGTCCCTGGGGAGATTGTTCATGGGGGCGGCGAATTCCATGCCGTACTGCTCTTCCAATCCTTCCCATTGGTTATGGGAAAACAGCGGTGTACCGGGGAAAGTCGTCAACAGGATCGAAGCAGCCATAAACCTGTCTCCTTTACCGAAGGTCACCGCGGCCGGAGCTTCATCGGGGGTACTGAGGAAATTGACGAAGTGATCCAGTGTCGACAGCGGGTAATTCTGGAGAAGATAATGGATGTAATCGTTGAAGCGGTGACCGTGACAATCCCGCAACAGGTTCATGAAGGCGCTGTGGTAGACCTTGTGCATTCCGATATGATTGATGAAGTAGGGCTCCATGAGCCAGAATGCTTCGGCCAGAAGCAAGGCGTTGGGGTTCTTCTGGTTGAGCGCGATGAGCACTTCCTGCCAGAATTCCAGCGGACCGTAGCGGCTGTCGAACTCTTCATGAGACGACATTTTTCCGCTGCGGGACGGGATGGCGCCTCCTTCCCCCGGAGGTGGAAACCAGAGCCGTTTGTAGTGAAGGCGGGTCAGGGTCATGGCTGCGTCCAGCCGGATCAGCGGAAAATCTGAACTGACCGAGATGATCGTGTCGATCATTTTTCTGCGGACATCCGGGTTGAGGTAGTCGAGTTGGGCCGTGTCGTTCCAAGGTACGTGCGTTCCATCGTTTCCATGGTAGATGTACAACGGTTCCGGACATTTTTGCCGGTTCACACACTCGAAGACGACGGCAGCGTCACTGTGATCGTAGTAATGATCCTCGATACGGATTTCAAAATTGTTTTGCTCGGACAGATTCTGACCGGTGAATGAATAAGATGGAAAAGGTGGTTCAGGGGCCGATATGAACCAGGAAGGGTTGTTCTGCATCCAAAGGGAATCGATGGCCGTATGGTTGGGAATGACGTCCGCCCCCAGATGAATCCCATAGCGGTTCGCTTTCTCTTTCAACCCTTTCAATGCATAATCACCACCCAGGTCCGGATCGATTTCATAATCGAAAATCGAATAGGCGGAAGCCAGGGCATAGGGATTGCCCAGAAGGTTTTTGATCTTTTTTGAAGCCGGACTCCTGCGCCAGACGCCGACCAGCCAGAGCCCGGTAATTTTCAGCTCCCGCATTTCGATCAGTTCCTGATCCGGAATCTGGTCCAGGCTGGTGATGGGATAACCGTATTTGGAGGACAGTTGATGCAGCCAGACGGGCAACAGCTTCGCGATGATGATCAATTCCTGGCCCCACTCCGGTGCCGTGTTCGCTGTCGGCCTGGCCGGCTGATGGACTTGGTCGCCGCTCTGTGGGCCGGTTGCGGCTGCCTGATGATCGGAAATTCTGTTTTCTGTGTCTTGTCGATTCATCTCCTGTAAGGCGGAGAAGGAAAAATCAAATTCGATCTGAGGGCGGGTGGGGTGCCGCTCCGAATCCATCTCGGCCAGGCGATCCAGGGATTTGAAGATGAGATGGTGCAGGGTTGGCGACAGGTTGTATTTTTTGTGGATATCGATGGCCAGATCGCGCAGATCCGCGCCTCCCTGACAGGCTGCATAGGCGGAAACGAGGAGGGGTTTGACGACTTGCCGTTCGAACAGTCGATAAAAATCGTTGTCGGTCAAACGCTTTTGGAGCGACAGTGGCAGGAGCCGCGTCTGCAGGTTGTGGAATTGAGGTTGAGACAGTATCCAGAAGATACTGAACAGATGCGCGCTGATATCGTGCGGGGACATTTTGAACGGATAACAGAGCAGTTGTTCGTCGCTCAGGCCTAGAGCGGGCCTTTGCAGGGAATCCGGGATGGCGCTGAGTTGCTCACGGATAGAGGCGGATACTGTGGCCAGGTCCTGCTTGACGATTTGATTCCAGGCCTGGATTACGGCAAAAGCCAACTCCATCTCGACTCGTTCGCGTACCTGGTTGGCGCCGGGAGGGTCTTGAAGCGAACAGAGCAGGATATGGGTAAGATGGGAACCGAGATCGCCGTGTTCAAGCTGGATTCGGTTCAGCTTTTCTCCGCGGTCGTTGAAAGAAAACCAGAAATACAAGCTGTCACGGTCCATGTTCTAGCTTTCCTCCCGTTTGGCCTGACGCCATAACGCATCCAGTTCTTCGGCGGAATGGCCGGAAAAGTCCCGGTCAGATTCCTTTATTTTCTTCTCGATGAAGCGGAATCTTTCGATAAATTTGCGGTTGGCGGCTTTCAAGGCCATTTCCGGGTGTATCTTGTGATGCCGGCACAAATTGGCGACAGTAAACAGGAGATCGCCGCATTCCTCCTGAATTTCAGGTTCTGTCCTGGCGTTTTTCAGTTCAGCGATTTCTTCGCTGATCTTTGCAAGTAGCTGTTCCGAATCAGGCCAGTCAAAGCCGACGGAGGCGGCCTGCTCGCTGATTCTCTTGCTGACCGACAATGCCGGCATCGTGTCCGGATAATCGGAAATGATCGAGTCTTTGGATTTCTCGCTCTTTTTGATCTTTTCCCAATTGTTCTTGACCTGTTCATCGGTCAGCTGCACCTTCTCTGCGAAGATGTGCGGGTGACGGCGGATCAGCTTGTTTTTCAGCGTCAGCATCACATCCTGAATGTCGAATTGCTTCCGTTCCTCCATAATTCGACTCAGAAAAAGAACTTGCAGTAAAAGGTCGCCCAATTCTTCCTTCTGTTTTTCGCTGTCACCTTCCGCTATTGCTTCTGTCAGCTCATGCGCCTCTTCAATAATATATTCCCGTAACGAATCCGGAGTCTGTTTCAGATCCCAGGGACAACCGTTTACGGGATCACGCAGTCTGGAAAAAATATGTATCAATTCTTCAAAAAGTGTTGACATGAAAAACTCCACTGAATCCAAAAGGATCAATCATTGTACAAGGTTTTCCAGTATAGGGCAAATAACTGAAAAAGTATTCTGAAAAAGTAGACTTATTCGATTTACTTTGTTATTTTTTATATGATATATTTTGACCAAGACGGAGAAAATTTGGAAAAAAGCATCAATTCACTGGTCATCTTGATCCTCACTCAGACTATGATCTTTCTTGGCGAGATCCCCAATCCCCTGACCGGAAGGAAAGAGGCGGATTTAGACTCTGCGTTGCGCTATATTCAGATGTTGACTGTTTTACATGACAAAACCCGTGGCAACCTGGATGAAGTCGAGGAAAAGTTGCTCAAGGAAAGCCTGGAGAACATCACCTTGGTCTATCAAAAAAAAAGGCAGGCTAAAAAAGAGTGAAAATGATCAGAAAAGCCATTCCGACAGTTATGCTTGTATGGTTTCTTGTTTTGAACGGCCTGGGCGTCGATGTCTACTCAGCCGAGCAAGATGAACTCGAGGCGCAGATCATTTTTTTTGAGTACGCCCTGAAAAACAAGTCGTTCACGGAGATCGGCGAGCTGGTCGGTAAATTTCAACCGGATGATTTTACGGTGGAGCAGCCTCTTTTGTCGAGGTACTCCGATCGGCTGATAGCCATCGGCAGGGAATTGTTGATTCAGGAGCAAAAGGAATCTGCCTACGCTCTCTTTGAGAAGGTTCTCCATCTGGATCCGACGGAATGGAGAGCGGTTTCTTATCTGAATCAATATCGGGATGAGGGGGAGCTCAAGGTCAAGCAATTGCTGGGACAATTGAAGCGGATGATGCGGAGTTTTGAACCTTCCGTGATTCTGATCACCCAAGTCAACGAAGCGCTGCTTTGGGCGGTGATGTTCACCTTGCTGGCCTTTGCCGTCTGGCTGATCCGCCATTACCTGCCCCTGGCAACCCACGACATGATTCACAACGATAAAGGGTTTGTGGATAAGGGCAAGCTGGCCATATGGCTGCTGTTGCTGTTATGGCCGGTTTTTTTGTTTGCCGGATGGTTTCTTCTGGTTATGGTCGTCATTGCGGCGCTTTGGTTTTACACCGACAAAACCGAACGCAAGGTGCTGACCGTTCTTTTGGCGGTGCTGGCATTCATGACTCTGCTGAATTCCGTCAACCAGTTTCTTCTGCATCAGTTACAGGACGCATCTTTCATCCAGACCAAGGAGATTATTGAGGGCAATCTCCTGGAATACGACGGGGATTCAGTAGAAAAGAATCATCGTGCCAAACTGTTGCTGGCCTACAATAATTTCCATTCCGGAAACCTGGAAGAGGGAATGGAATGGCTGAACGCTGTCGATGAGGCCCAACTGCAGTCTTTGCGGAAAAATTTGTACGGTTACGCCTTTCTGATCAACAAGGATTATGTCAATGCGATCAATTCGTTTTCCGAGGTCTTGACCAATGACGCTTCGAATCAGACAGCGCTTTACAACCTGACCCTGGCTTTGCTCGAAAACAATGACGAAAAGAGCTATGAGGCATACTCCAATCGTTTCAGCAAGCTGACCCAGTACAAAGAAAAAGTGGGCCGGGCCAAATTGCCGCCGATAACTCAGAGATTCCTCTGGTCCTTGTTCATTTCAGCCGGTAAAGGGGCCAAGGAAGCCACGGAGTTATACGTCGTCAAATCGACCATGAAATCGCTTTTCCGCATGCCAATACTGTATTTTTTCCTGATCATCATTCTTTATATCAAGTTTTTACCGGTTTTGTTTCATAATATCGGCAAGAGTACCCACTGCGCGAAGTGTCAGAAGGCGATCAACAAGCCCAACACCAGCCGGGCGGTCAATGTCTGCAACGATTGCTATCAGCTGTTTCTGATCAAGGATTCGATGATGTCCGAAGCCAAGACATTCAAGGAAGCGGAAATCAATCGGGAAAACCGCAGAAAAAACATGCTTTTGCTGCTTTTTTCCTTCCTGTCACCTGGATTTTTCCTGCACATGCGCGGACAACATCGGCTGTTCGCTTTTTTGAACTTTTTCTATTTCCTGTTTTTGATCATCGCTTTCGCCGCTTGGCACCCATTGGCACAATATTATGGCGCAGTACCGCTGTTTGCCAAAGCGTTTGCTATCTTGACTGCGGCCATCTACATCATAGCCAATTCCATGATATTCCAGGGAGATGAATATGGGTTTTAAAGGCACCCTCAAAGAGTTCAAAGTCCCTGACATCCTGCAACTTCTGTCTCTCCAACAAAAAACCGGAATATTGACGTTCACCGCCAAAGACGGCTTTATCACTTTGATTTTTGAAAAGGGATTCATCGTCGGCGTGGATGCGTTTCCCAAGAAACTGGGTATCCGCGTCGGTCACGTTTTGGTCAAACAGGATTTCATCAGTGACGAAATGCTGCAGCGGGCCTTATCCATTCAGAAACGGACCAATCAGCGAATCGGCGAGATTCTGCAAGGCATGGGACTGATAAATCAGGGAATTATCGAACAGGCACTCAAAACGCAGACAGTAGAGATCGTCCTTTCTTTATTCAAATGGAAAAAGGGGGAGTACAATTTCAAGATTCTGGATGTTCTGGAAGATTCCATGCGGATCATCGATCCGATCCCGACCGACAATCTGATCATGGAAGGCGTCCAAATGCTCGATGAATGGCCGCTGATCAAGAAGATGATTCCGCATGAGGATATCGTTTTCTATCCCAAACCGATTGATCCCAAGGATGTGGTGCTGGTTGATGAATACGATGAATATGTGCCCAAAGGCAACAAAATCTACCTCAGCGAACAGGAAACCAACCTGCTCAAGCATGTCAACGGTCAGAACCGGGTTCGGGATATGGTCGAACTCGGCATTTTCACGGAATACAAAGTATATAAAAACCTTTTCAACCTGTTGAAAAAAGATGTGATAGAGGCCAAAATCAACACGGTGAGCGCCGAGACTTCTCCCGAGGACTATTTCCTGGAAGAAAAGCAGAGTCAAAGCGAAAGCTTGAATTCAAAGGCCATATCTGCTATCGTGATCATCTTGCTGATTATGTGGGTCATTACATTCAAAGCTCCCCTGAAACCGTTTTTTGCCGATTCGATTCTGTTTGAACATGATGTATACAGCTCATTTACCGGAAAAAGTGCAGAAAAGCCAGAAGGCTGATCACACTCCTTGTGCATCGGTTCTGACCATCGGCAATTTTGATGGTTATCACAAAGGCCATCAGGAAATCCTGAAGATGCTGGCGGCTGTAGCCCAAGAGCAGGCCAGACCGGCCTTTATCGTAACCTTCGAACCGAACCCTAAGCTTTTTTTTCAAAAAGAGTTTTCTCTGCTGCAGACTCCGGCACAACGTCTGTCGACTCTGCGGACCAGTGGGGTGGATGGAATATTTGTGGTGGATTTCCAGAAGGCGCATGCGCTGTCAGGTGAAGAATTCATCCGCTCTTTTTTGATCGAACGGTTCAAGCTCAAACATCTGGTGGTCGGAGAGGACTTCCGTTTGGGAAAGGGCCGCAGCTTCTCCATGGAAATGCTTCAGCAATACTTGGCGCACCATCAGATCGGTTGCACGGTGGTCAAACAGTTGTTCTGGAAGGATGAACCCATTTCCAGCAGCCGGATTCGCGAGGCCATCCGCCAGGGCAAGGTCGAAGAAGCGGCCGCCATGCTGGGGCGGAATTATTCGATCGAGGGTGTCGTTGTCCGGGGAGATGGGATCGGTTCGCGGATCGGTTACCCGACCATCAACATCAGAACCGACAACTCTCTGTTACCTAAGGGGGTTTACATCTCCGAGGTCCGGTTTCCCCATTCGAATACCCAGGTATGGGGCGTCACCAATGTCGGCGTTCGCCCAACCCTGTCTGGAAACGAAGAAAGAGTGGAAACCTATCTGCTTCATTTCCAGGGCAGCATGTACGGTCATGACGTGAGTATCTCGTTTGTGAAACGGCTCCGCTCGGAAGTGCAGTTTGAAAACACCAAGCAGCTCAGCATGCAAATAGCGCGCGATGTCGAAGCGCTGCACGCGTACCTGCAGATTTATGAGATGCCTGATGAATAGCGGATCGCCAGCTTTACTGTCAAATGAAATTTTGGTATGATCCATTTTATTTCTAATTTTTTGAACCCATTTCAGGAGATTGTGTATGGCCAAGAAAAAAGCACAGGTTAACGAGGAAGGGATGAAAGAGATACCGCCAGAAAAGCTTGATAAACAAGAAACTGAAGGTAGTCAGGTCGCCAAGGAAGCCGAGCCGCAGACGCCGGAAGACAAATCGTTGACTCACAGCTGGACTGTGGAATTGAAACGAGCGAAAATTGAGGAAAAGATTGAAAGTACGTTAAAAGAATACGCCACGCAGGTGAAACTGCCGGGTTTTCGCCTCGGTAAAGTACCTTTCGATGTCGTCAAGAGCCGATTTTACGAAGCGGCGGAAGACGAAGCGGTCAATAAAATGCTGGAAGAGTCAATTATGGGGCATATTCGCAAGCAGAATCTCAATATCATCGATTCGCCGATGATTGAAGACATCGAAAGACCGAAAGGCGGCAATGTCACGGCAAAGGTGAATGTCGAGCTGGCTCCGGAAGTGGTACTGCCCGATTTGGCGAGCCTGGACTGTGTTGTGGAAAAGAAAGGCGCTGGTTATGAATCCTTCGAAGAGGAAAAGGAACTGGATAAAATCATGGAGGCCAACAAGCGCCGCGTTCCGGTCAGTGAACGGGAAATCCGCGAAGGCGACTTCATCATTTTGAAATATCAGAGCAAAAATCTGCAAAACAAAAAGATGTTCCCCCGCAAGGAAAGCTACTACGAGGTCAAGAAGGAAAACGCCCATGAAATCGGGGAGATTTTTGCGGATGTGATCGGCAAGAAATCGGGGGATAAAGTGATTCTTGTCCGGGAATATCCGGCCGATCACTCCCGGACTGCCTGGCAGGGAAAAAAGTTCGAACATCAGGTGGAAATCAGCCAGCATTTCGAAATGCAGAAACCTGAGCTCGATGAAGAATTCGCCAAAAAAAATGGCTACGAGAGCCTGAAGGTATTCAAAGAAAAGCTGAAGGAAGAGTTTGACGCCTATCAGGAGAAAGCGAAACAGGATCGGAAACTGGAAGCTATCATTCAAAAAATCGTCGCCAGTACCGATTTCGTTGTCCCGCAAAAAATGCTTTCTCAGGAGTTATCCCGTATTCTGCAGAACCCCGGGCGCTACGCGCATGATTTCGAACGCTTCAGTAACGACCGCGATGCCCTGTTCGCCCATATCAAGGAAGACGCCGAACGCAATGTCCGCTTTTCCTTCATCATGGAAAAGCTCATTAAAGAACGCAGTATGTCCGTAAATCAGCAGGACCTCGACGCCGAATACGACAAGCTGGCCTTGGCCAACAACGTCGAGCTGAAACAGATCAAGAAATATTACCAGGAATCGCAGAATCGTGAACAGTTGAAGGATGCGCTGTTGAAAAGGAAAGTGATCGATTACCTCAAGGAAACCGTTTCGGTGAAAGAGGAATAACGATGGCCATTATACCGATTGTCATTGAACAAAGCGGGCATATCGAAAGGGCATTTGATATATATTCTCGCCTCTTGAAAGACGGAATCATTTTTCTGGGAACGGCCATCGACGATCAAGTCGCCAACGTCGTGATCGCGCAATTGCTGTTTCTGGCTGCCGAAGATCCGGAAAAGGACATATCCCTGTATATCAATTCACCCGGTGGTGTGGTCAGCGCCGGGATGGCCATTTTCGACACCATGAATTTTGTCGCCAATGACATCGTGACCATCTGTGTCGGCCAGGCTTCCTCCATGGCGGCGCTTTTGCTCGGAGCTGGAACCAAAGGAAAGCGCTACGCGCTGCCTCATGCCCGGGTGATGATACATCAACCCTTGGGCGGATTTCAGGGACAAGCCACCGACATCCTGATCCACGCCGAGGAAATCAAACGGATCAAGGAATGCACCATTTCTATTTTAAGCAGCAGTACAGGCCAATCAGAAAAAAAAGTGGCCAAAGACATTGAAAGAGATTATTTTATGAATGCGGAAGAAGCGATGAAGTACGGAATTATCGATACGATTATTAAAGATTATACGAGCCTGGGAAAAAACAATGAGTCAAAAGAATAAAAAAGAAAGCCGTTGCAGTTTTTGTGGGATCCATCAGGCTCAAGCGAAAAAACTGATCGCCGGCCCCGAAGTCTTCATCTGCGACGAATGTACCAAGACGGCCTATAATCTGATATTTTCTCCTGACGAATCCATCAAGAACCAACGCCGGCCCAAGAAAGTGCTGACTCCCAAAGAGATCAAAGCGGAGCTGGATCAGTATATCATTTCGCAGGATCTTTCCAAGAAAAAATTGGCGGTGGCCGTCTACAATCACTACAAAAGGATCAACAACATCGGCCAGATCAACAGCATCGAGATCAAGAAAAGCAATGTCATGCTGATCGGTCCGACTGGAACCGGTAAAACTCTGCTCGCCGAGACACTGGCGAAAATTCTGGATGTTCCCTTCGCCATAGCAGATGCCACGACCCTGACGGAAGCCGGGTATGTGGGCGAGGATGTGGAGAATATTCTGCTCAAGCTGTATCAAGCCGCGGGAGAAAACAAGGAACTGGCTGAAAAGGGGATCATTTATATCGACGAGATCGATAAAATATCCCGCAAGAGTGAAAACCCCTCTATTACCAGGGACGTGTCCGGTGAAGGCGTACAGCAGGCCCTTTTGAAAATTGTCGAAGGGACGGTTGCCAATGTGCCGCCGATGGGCGGCCGCAAGCACCCATATCAGGAATTTCTCAAGATCGACACCTCGAACATTCTGTTCATAGCCGGTGGGGCATTCGTCGGTATCGACCGGATCATCAAGAGCCGAATGAAGAAAAACCTGATCGGATTCAGCGCCAAAAAGGAATCGATGGTTCAGAGCAATGATCAGATTCTGCATAGCGTTCAAACCGACGATCTGATCAAATTCGGACTTATTCCCGAACTGATTGGCCGTTTTCCGGTGGTCGGTGTTCTCGATGAACTGGATGAGGGGCACCTGTTCCAGATTCTGACCGAACCCAAGAATGCCATCACCAAGCAGTATCAGGCTCTTTTCAAACTGGACGGGATCAATCTGGAATTCAAGGAAGACGCCCTGCGGCAAATCACCCGGGAAGCTGTCGCGAGAAAAGTCGGTGCCCGAGGCTTGCGGGCGATCTTTGAAGAGATCATGCTGGATATGATGTTCGAGCTGCCTTCAAAAAAGAATAAAACACTGGATGTCATCGTTGATTTTGATTACCTGAAAGAAAAGAAATGGATCGCTTGAACCGGCGTGAAGTACTCTTGCCGCTGATCCCGTTGCGGGAGCTGGTTACTTTTCCGGCTACCATCATTCCGATCCTGGTCGGACGTCCCAAATCGATCAATTCCCTAAAGGCGGCCATGAAGGAGTACGATCAATACATCTTCCTTTCGGTTCAGAAAAACCAGCTCAGTGAAAATCCGCAAAAAGATGAGATATATTCGGTAGGTACTATATCGCGCATTGAGAAGACCATCGAACAGCATAACGGCAGTCACCGGGTGGTTGTACAGGGATTGCAACGTGGCAAAGTCCTTGAATACGTTCAGGATGGGGTGTTTTTTCTGGCCCGTATCGAAATTCTGGAAGAAGAGGACGATACTGGAAAGGAAGCCGATCAAGCCGATCTTTCCCGGCAATTGATTCACGCTTTCGAACAGTATATCGATTCCAGAAATGTGAAACTGCAGGGGATGGTGGCCAAATTGGAGGCCAATCAGCTGTCGGGAGTGACCGATATCATCATCTCGGTGCTGCAGGTTCCGGTAAAAATCAAACAGTCGATGCTCGAAGACTTGAGCCCGGTTTCACGGGGCTTGAAAATTCAAAACCTGCTCAAAAAAGAGATATTCAAACAGGAAAAGCGAAAGGAACGGGATGTCGGTGCCAAGAAGGACGATCCCCACGCCGCTGACGTCGATAACCTGCGCAAACAAATCGCCGGAGCCGACCTTCCGCAATACGTGCTGGACCGTGCTCTGGAAGAAGTGGAACGCTTGGAAATCATGCCGCCATATTCCGCAGAAAGCACGGTGTCGCGGTATTACATCGACTGGCTGCTGGCAGTGCCTTGGCGAAAAAACAAGAAAGAAAACCGGGACATCAAAAGAGCCCGGCAGATTCTGGATGAGGACCATTACGGACTGACGGAAGTCAAAGACCGTATCCTGGATTATCTGGCCGTCAGGCAGCTGAGTAAAAAAGCCAACGGTGAAATTCTCTGCCTGGTTGGACCTCCCGGGGTGGGCAAAAGCTCGCTGGGGAAATCGATTGCCAGAGCGTTGAACCGTCCGTTTGTGCGGGTTTCTCTGGGTGGAGTGAAAGACGAGGCGGAAATCCGTGGCCACCGTCGCACTTATATCGGTTCCTATCCCGGTCAATTGGTCAAGGGCCTCAAGAAAGCCGGTGCGATGAATCCGGTTTTTCTGCTGGACGAAATTGACAAACTGGCCAATGATCATCGCGGTGACCCGGCCTCAGCTTTACTGGAAGCTCTCGACCCGGAGCAGAATGCGGAATTCGTCGATCATTACCTCGATCTGGAAGTCGATCTTTCCGGTATCTTTTTTATAACCACCGCCAATTCGGTTTCGCCAATTCCTCCGGCCCTGCGGGACCGCATGGAAATCATAGAACTGTCCAGCTATACCAATGTGGAAAAGCGGCACATCGCCGCTTCGTTTCTTCTGGCTAAGCAGCTGGAAAAGAACGGCCTGAAGCCCAATTCGATCGCTCTGGAAGAAAAGGTGTTGCTGAGATTGATCGAGGAGTACACACGGGAAGCCGGTGTCCGCAATCTGGAAAGGGAGATCGGTAAGCTGTCGCGTAAAATTGCCCGTCAATACCTTGAAGACGGTTACAACGACACTTTTTTCCCTTTTCAGGTCAAAGATTCCGACTTGGAATCATATTTGGGTGTGCCCAAATTCCAGGTACCCAGGATTTTTCTGAATTCGGAAGCGGGAGTCGCGGTCGGCCTGGCCTGGACGCCATCAGGAGGTGACGTACTGGTCATCGAAAGCAAACTGATCAAAGGCAAGGGGAAAGTCATCCTGACCGGTAGACTTGGGGAAGTGATGCAGGAGTCGTCCAAAACGGCCTGGAGTTTTTCGAAAATCAAACTGTATGAGCTCGCTTATCTTGCCGATGACATGGACCGCTACGACGTCCATCTCCATATCCCGGAGGGGGCGACCCCTAAGGATGGTCCTTCGGCAGGTATCACCTTGGCCGCGGCAATGATTTCGATGATTACCGGCATTCCGATCCGTTCCCAGGTGGCCATGACCGGAGAAATCACCCTGAGGGGCAGGGTCCTGGCTGTCGGTGGCATCAAGGAGAAGATCCTGGCTGCTTACCGTTATGGCATTTTGGAAGTGATCCTGCCTCTGGAGAACAAAAAAGAGTATGTTCACGATGTTCCGGAAGACATTCGGGAAAAAATGACGATACATTTTGTCGAGACTATGGATGAGGTAATCGAAAAAGTTTTGGAAGCTCCCGTGACCATGGCCAATTGCAAGAGCCTGATCCTGAAACCGGCGACCAGCGATAAAATTCAATAAATAAAGTTACCGGCCCATGAATTCAGTTTATTTTAATACTGTCGAACTAATCCGAACCGCATACGAACCATCCCAGTTGTTGCACACTTCGCAACCACAGGTCGCGTTTATCGGCCGATCCAATGTGGGCAAATCGTCCTTGATCAATCACTTGGTCGGAAGAAAAAAACTGGCCCACACCAGCGGCAAACCCGGGAAAACCCTCAGCATCAACTACTACAGTGTTGAGAACCGGATTTGTTTCGTCGACCTTCCGGGTTACGGTTACGCCCAGGTTTCCCATCAAGAGAGAGAAAGAGCCAGTCAGTTGCTTCAGGCATATCTGACCGATGATCCCAGGCTGAAGCTTGTGTGTCTCTTAATCGATAGCAGACGGGGTTTTACCGATATGGATTTGGTTCTGATCAAAAAAATGATATCAATCCCTATCCCGATATTGACAATCGCAACAAAGGTTGATAAACTGACTGTCTCAGAACAAAAAAATCTATTGTTCAAACATCAGAAAGACTTTGATTTATCCTTGATTCCATTTTCAGTAAAGCGTCAAGTTTACAGGGATAAATTATTGGCTGCAATTTTCAAATTTACAGAGGTGGATCATGTTTTCATTAAAAGATCTTAAAGCGATGAAACCGGTCGAATTGAAGAAAGTTGTCAAGGATTTGAACCTTGAAGAACTCGATCCCAAAAAACTCAAGGATCAAAACGCACTTTTTTTCGCTATACTGGACGCCCAGGCCAAAGCTGCGGGGAAACTGTTTGCCGAGGGAGTCATCGAGACCCATACCGAAGGTTACGGATTCCTGCGCTTTGAAGAATTTTCTTATTTGTCGAGTCCGGAAGATATCTATGTTTCCCCTTCCCAGGTCAACAAATTTGATCTGCGCACAGGCGATACGGTGTCCGGCTCGGTTCGGCCGCCCAAAGGTGGAGAGAAATATTTCGCATTGCTGACCGTTGAAGCGATCAATTCGGAAGATCCGGACGTCGTTACCAAGAATCGACGTAACCGCCGTTTTGAAAAACTGACTCCGCTTTATCCGGATCAGGCGCTGCATCAGGAAACATTTCCCGAGAACATGACCGGCCGTGTCATGGACTTGCTGACACCGATCGGCAAGGGGCAACGCGGTTTGATCGTAGCCGCCCCACGGACCGGCAAGACGATGATTCTTCAGAGCATTGCCAAATCGATTGAGAACAATCATCCGGACGTTCATTTGATCGTCCTGCTGATCGACGAACGACCTGAAGAGGTGACCGATATGAGCCGAAATGTCAACGGCGAGGTCATTGCATCGACCTTCGATGAGGTGCCTTTGCGGCATACCAAAGTGGCCGATATCGTGCTGGAGAAGGCCAAGAGATTGGTCGAGATGGGTAAGGATGTCGTCATACTGCTGGATTCGATTACCCGCTTGGCCAGAGCCCATAACGCCATCACACCGGCTTCCGGCAAGGTCCTGTCCGGAGGTATCGACGCCAATGCATTGAACAAGCCCAAAAAATTCTTCGGCGCGGCCCGCAACATCGAAGAAGGGGGAAGCCTGACGATTCTGGCGACGGCGCTGGTCGACACGGGCAGCCGAATGGATGAAGTCATCTTTGAAGAATTCAAGGGCACCGGCAACATGGAAATCAACCTGGATCGCCGTCTGGTCGACAAGCGCATCTTCCCGGCCATCGATCTGTTCCGCTCGGGTACCCGCAAGGAAGAGCTGCTGATCGAAAAGGAAGATCTCAACAAGATTTGGGTGCTGCGCAAGGTTCTGTCGCAGATGTCGGAAGTCGAGGCCATGGAACTGCTCATTGAAAAGCTCAACAAGACCAAAACCAACAAAGATTTTATCAAAATGATGTCGCAGGGCATGTAAACTGGTGGAGGATTGGCATGATCCGTTCATTCAAAGAACTTCTCGAGAAGGCATCCCAGGCCAAGGACGTCGTGATCGGCATCCCGTCACCGGAGGATGAGTATTCGCTGAAAACGGTGGCATTGGCTCAACGGCACGGATTGAAAAACTTCATCTTGGCGGGAGACGAAAAGACCATCCGGGATGGGATGAGTCAGTACGAGGTGGATCCGGCGGGAATTCGGATCATTCATGCCGATTCAGAAGAGGAATCCGCTCAGAAGATCGTCGAAATGGCTGTCTTGAAACAGATCCACGTCATATTGAAAGGGTTTCTGCCGACGGCCAAACTGATGAAACCGGTCCTGGACAAGGAAAAGGGCCTGAGGACGGGTAGTCTTCTTTCCGATCTGCTCATCATCGAATCGCCCATCAAAGCCGAAGGCTTTTTGGGTTTGACCGACGGCGGGCTGAACATTCTGCCTGACTTGAACCAGAAGAAACAGATCATTGAAAACTCGGTGGCCGTATTCCACCGCCTCGGACTTAAAGAACCGAAAGTCGGCATCATGGCGGCCGTGGAAATGGTCAAAGAGGCAATGCCCGCCACCGTAGACGCTCAGGCCCTGACTGAAATGAACCATGCCGGGCAGTTGAGCGGCTGCATGGTTTACGGTCCCTTGGCGCTCGATATCGCTCTGTCTGAGAAGGCGGCGGAGCATAAGGGTATCGCCAGTCCGGTGGCCGGACATGTGGACATCATGCTCATGCCCAATATCGAGTCGGGTAATCTGCTGGCAAAATCGTTCACTTATTTGTTGAAAATACCCGTCGCCCATGTTGTCATGGGGGCCCAAATTCCCGTTCTGATCACTTCGAGAAACGAATCCGAATATGACAAGATTCTTTCCATTGCCCTGGGGGTGATCGTTGCGCAAAACCTGGATTAGACTCCTCATCGTTACGCTTCCGTTTTCTGGCAGCCTTTGCGCTTCGATTCTGCAGGACCTGCGCGCTGCGATCGCCGAATCGGCCCCGTTCACTGCCGATTTCAAACAGGAATTATTCCGGGATGGTCAGATCGAATTGGCTGAGACCGGTTTCTTCCTATACCAGTCACCGCAAAAGATGAAGTGGGAATACCGCGATCCGGAGTTGAAGGTGTTTGTCGTGAACGATCAACTGGTCAAGTTCTACAATCCTCAG
This sequence comes from uncultured Clostridia bacterium, assembly GCA_964465065.1. GTDB lineage: Bacteria > Acidobacteriota > Aminicenantia > UBA2199 > UBA2199 > CAYMND01. The sequence continues at coordinate 11,906 of CAYXHZ010000007.1, read as the reverse complement.
GATAACCAGTTGACGGTCGGCGATTTGAAAAAACAGCAAACGCAATGGATCTGGCAAATGTTGATGAACGATCAAATTGGGGTAACTGTAGAGGAAAACCTTCTGCAACGGACCATCACTCTGCGCTGCCAGGATGAAGAACTGGAATTCGAGGTCCATGTCGGCGGCAACGGATTGCCGGGGAGTGTTGTTCAGATCGATGCCCTCGGTTATGAGTCCCGCTATCATTTTTCAGGCTATCGTTTGCAGGTTAAAACCGTACCCGCTGATTTTGAGTTGAAAGTACCGCAGGATGTTGAAATAATTGAAATGGAATAACCTTTATTTCATCGGCTCCGTAATATGATATTGGACGACGAACAAAAACTGATTCAGGCGACCCTGGCTGGTGATTCGAAGTCCTTTGAGAGGCTGATGAAGTTGTATAGCCGTAAGATTTATAGTTTTGTTTATCGGATGGTCAGAGACGAAGAAGTCGCCTCTGAACTGGTCCAGGATTTTTTTATCAAAATATATACGGTACTGAACAAGTACAACTACACCTACAAGTTTTCGACTTGGGCCTATCGTATCTGTTACAACCTGGTTATCGATCATGTCAGGAAAAATCAGGTCTGTATCGATTCGCTGGACAACGAGTTTTTGACTCAGAAAGCCTTGCTGGAATCAGACAATTACATTGACGATCAGGGCTTTGATATGCTGGAGCAATCGGAAATCAGCGAATTGGTCTGGACTTCTGTTGAGAAGATTCCCCTGAAATTCAGAGAATTGATTTTATTGCGATACCTGGACGGTTTGAAGTACGAAGAGATCGCCGAGATAACTGATCTGCCGGTCGGGACGATCAAAAACCGTATCTTCAAGGCCAAGGAATTGTTGCGTGAGGAGATTAAATCACATGGATTGCCCAAATCGTGACTTACTTTTACAATACAGCGGCGATGAACTCAGCCCGATGGAACGTATGCGGGTCCGGGAGCATCTGGTTGTCTGCCCGCATTGCCGCGCTATCATTTCCGATTTTAAAATCATGGAGGGTGCACTGAAAGAGCCGGTATGGCTCGATCCGCCCGTGGATATCGAGAAGCGTGTCATGAAAACGCTTTTTCCGCAGACACCTTCGAAAATTTCTCTCGGTGTCCTGATGACTCTGTCGGCCGCACTTTTCATCGCAATTTTGTATGTGACATTCGATGTCGCCAACAACGGAGTGTTGACCGCCTTGCAAATTGGCGGGGCAGAAACCACCAGCTTGATCGGCTCGTTGATCCGCATGATCACGATTTCCTTCAAAGTGATCTATGCATTTTACAAAATCGTCGATGCCTTTGCCAGGGCCATGACCTTCGGCTTGCTGTCGATTGAAATGCTGCTGATGATCGTAAGCGTCACGGGCTTGATTGTTGCCAGGACAGTGTTCCATCGCAACAGTGCCAGGCAAACCGGGAAATAAATGAAGAAATCGATACTGTTGTTCAGGCCGGTCATATTTGTTCTGCTCTTTTTATCCATGCTTTCTTTCTCATGGGCGGAGGAATACAAATTTGTCAGGCAGATGAAGCTCGAAAAAGGAGAATCCGCTCAATCGAGCCTGATCAGCTTTCGCGGAGCCATTCAGATAGACGGAACTTTAAACGGTTCTGTACTGCAGGTCGGGGGCAAACTGATTGTATCCGGTCATGTCACCGCGGATATCATCGCCCTGGGTACCGAAGTCCAGCTGATGGACAACGCGGTTATTGACGGCGATTTCCTTCTGATCGGCGGCAGTCTGCAAAGAATCGGCACAGTCCTCATCAAAGGGGAATACTTCTTCGTCAAAATCGGCAGCAAGCAGATCGAGTCGACATTTCTTCCGTTGTTTTGGGGGGCAAACGCCCTCAGTTTTCTCAAATTCGTAAAAATACTGCTGTGGCTCTTGCTGGGAATCATGGTCTACACCATGCTGCCTAGCCGTTTGCATACGATGAAACTGATGCTGCAAAAAGATGCCTTGGTGAAATTCGGTTTTGTCGGTTTGCTGACGGTATTGTCCCTGCTGCTGGCTATTGCGATGCTGATATTGCTCAGTCTCATCATTGTCGGGATTCCTCTCCTGATCGTCGTACTGATTGCTGGAACCGCCTTGCTGCTGGTTTCCAGAACGCTGATGATGTACTCGCTGGGAGCTTATCTGACCAAATTCACCCGACACACGAACCCGATATTTTCCGTTTGCTTCGGTGCCATTCTCCTGGGACTGATCCGTTTCCTTCCATTAGCCGGATCCTTGCTGCTGATTCTGATCGATTTGATCGGTATCGGTATCGTGAGCTCATACCTGATCGCTCTCAAAAAAAAGCGGTAAAAATTCAGCGATTCTGGTACAATCGAAACGTACATGCAAGGGGACTGATTGTGCTGATCAGCTCAGGAAAAAAATTCAAGAAATATGCGATCCGTTTTGCGTTTTTGGTGGTTGGGCTTTGTGTCCTGATCTTTTCTCTTTTCTGGCTGCACTTCGAACAAATCCTTTTGCAACCGCTGATGGCTGGCGTTTCGATACCCGCAGAATACGGTGATATCATTGTGGTTTTCGGCGGCGGTATGAGAAGGGATGCCGGTGTTAAAATCGGCTTCAGCACGAACGAACGTCTGGATCAGGCCGTCTCTTTATACCGGGTCAAGCCCAGACCCATTCTGGTGTCGGACGGGAGTCTGTACCGGAAAAGTCCGGCCGTTCCCTTGGTCATCAAATATCTGACCGATCAAGGTGTAAAACTGGACAATATCATTATCGACGGAGATTCGCAGACCACGGTCGACAACGTTGAAAAGACAATAGAAATCAGTAATAAACGGGGCTTGAAAGAAATTATCATCTGCACTTCACCCTACCACCAGAAGCGGAGTCAGATCCTTTTGGAACAGGCGTACTCCGTAAACTTCATGATCGCCGTCAGTACGGAATCGGAAGTGTTCAAGACAGAATCTTTCGGGAAATGGTTGAGAAGCATGAATCTGATCCTGCATGAATACCTGGCCATCACGGTGATCTCAATCGCCAACTGGTTCTGAAACCGCAATCATCTTCACAATTGCGGAACGTTGATCCGGGAAACGATAGCATTTTGCCTGGACATCATTTGACCTTGGTCCTGCTCATGATCCATTCCGGAGAGGTGAAGCAGGCCGTGAACTGCCAGAATCAGGATTTCCGTGAGAACGGTGTGGTCCGCTTCATGGGCCTGTCTGACAGCCACTGGGTAGGCGATGTGGATGTCTCCCCAATACAGGGTTCCATCCGGAAGTTCGTCCATAAGGGGGAAACTGAGCACATCGGTCGAATAATCTTTACCTCGATAGGTCCTGTTGAGCTGTCTGGATTCTTCCTCCGTGCCGATCCGGATCGTGACATCGCCACCGATGGGCAGGCTTTCGAAAACGGATTGCAGCCTTTTGCCGAGCTCGGTTTCATCCTGGGGGCTGATCTCGGAAACGTCTTGACAATCAAAGATCAGTTCAGGCATTTTTGGCCGCTTCGTTCTCGGAAAAATCAAAACCCGGGTAGGAAATGCGCATGTGATAAATGGATGACATTTTCTTATAGAAACTGGACGATATGATGGCCAAGGTCTGGAAGGTCAAACCCTGACATTCGCTGAATTGGTTCTCTTCGATATCGGATTCGATCACTTTTTCGATCACGTTTTTGATCTCGAGATCGCTGGGCCGGGACAGACTTTTGGATGCGGCTTCGACTTGATCCGCGATCATGATGATGGCGTTTTCGATGGTCTGGGGCTTTTGACCGGGGTATTGGAAATCGCTGGGATCCACATCCACTTTACTGCCGTTGGAACGGTTTTCGACCGCTTTATCGTAGAAAAATTTAACCAGTTTGCTGCCGTGATGCTGATTGATGGCCGAGGTCAATTCCTGGGGAAGTTTCAGCTTGGCGGCCAATTCCAAGCCGCGGTTTACGTGGGTGATGATGGCTCTGGCGCTTTCCAATGGGGTCAGGTTTTCGTGCGGAGAAGTGTACACACTGTGATTCTCCGTGAAAAATTGCGGGGAATCCGTTTTGCCGATGTCGTGGTACAGGGCCATGGCGGTCAGCAGCAATGGGGAAAGATTCAGGTCCAATGCCGCAGATTCCGCAAGTGAAGCGACCATCTGCGAGTGGTGATACGTTCCTGGGGCCTTTTCCAGCATCAGTCGGAAAACAGGCAGGTTGAGGTTGGTCAATTCGATGAGTTTGAGTTCGGTGACCAATTTGAAACCCGTTTCCAGGATCGGTATGAAGAAGCCGGCCAGAATACTGCTGATCATGGCCGAACTGAAGGCCAGAGCCGCATTGGTGATCAGCGAGGGGAATGAGAATCCTTGTTTGTCGATGGGAATCAAAATGGCAAAAAATATCTGTACAGGTATAACCCAAATAAGGGCGCTTTTGAATACGGTCGATCTTTTCAGACGGAGAAAAAAGTCTACTCCCAAGGCGGCCATTAGGTTTCCGGCAAGGACATACAAACTCAGGTGCAGATCCCAGCCGCAGATCATTCCACCGAAGAATGCGTTTACAAATGAGAAAAAAACGGCATGCGGGAACGAAAAAATGAAAGCGACGATCAGCGCTCCAAAAGAAAAAGGTATGGCGTAGAAAAGCGTATGATTGGAATAAGAAATATCGTACGGAATGTTTTCCAGAATCAGTGGGGTCAGAAAGACAAACAAACGATAAATGATGGTGCTGAAAGCAAGCAGGGCCGAGAAGACGATAAACGCCTGATGGTGATTCTTGCTGGGAGAATTCCAGCGGCCGAACAGTTCCTTGACCAGAAACAACAGCAGAAAAGTCGAAAAAAAGATGATCAGGTATGGGGGAAGCGGTGCCTGCGCCTTGGACTGGTTGGCGCTGATCATGGAAAGGAGGTGAATGTCTTCCGGTTGGAATTCGTCTCCTTTTCTGACAACCACTTTACCGGCCTTCAGTTTGATCAGGACCGGGTTGACTTGAGAGACAAGTTTTTGCTGTTCTATTTGTGTCAAACTTTCGGAATAGGTGAGATTGGAACCGACAAATTCCATGATTTGGCCGGTCAGATAACTCGTTTCTTCGGTGGTAAAAGTTTTCTCTTGCAACAATGTCGCCAGAGTATCCTTGGCCTCTTTGAGGTCATGGAGCTCTTCCAGCTGCAAAACCGTTTTCTTTTTATTGGGATGCTGGATTTGAATGCGGTTCTGTGGGCTGACTTTGGAACTGATTTTGGAAGCCAAAATACCGGATTGGGCCAGTTTGCTGAACTTTTTCAGTAATTCATCCAATTCCAGACGATGAAAGGCAGGGGAACGCAGAATCTGTTTGGCCTGGGTTTGCGTCACAGCGATTGTGAAACGATCCATCAGCGTTTTCTGCAAGGCCTCAACCCTGGCTGTCTCTGGGGTTTCTTTGTCCTTACGGAAGTTGGTGATGACTTCGTACCAGTCATCGATCAGGCTGATGGTGCGGTCGATTTGGTCCTGATGGAATTCATAGACCGGCAATACACCTTCCTGGGCTTTCAGCCTCTCGGCAGCGGTGGCCTGCAGGTCCTCCACGGTAATATCTTCGTTGATAATGATATCTTCGCTGGCAATATCTCCAGGTTTGATGGTACTCTCGATCGTCAGCGTGCTTCTGGGAACGTACAGGAAGTAGGTGCTGAAAACGGCGGTGACGGTCAGAGAAAAAAAGAGGAATAGCGGTTTATGCGATCTGTAATCGGCTTTACCGTGCGAATGTAAGGGGAGTTTCATGGGGGATTACTCGATATCGGCATCGTAGGCGTCTATGATCTGTTGCACCAGAGAATGGCGAACCACATCGTTTCGGCTCAGTTCGACAAACGAGATGTCTTTGATGCCTTTCAATATTTTTCTGGCATGATGAATCCCGGATTTTTCCGGGTTTGGTAAATCGATCTGTGTCACGTCGGCCGTTATCACGACTTTGGAAGATTGGCCAAAGCGGGTTAAAAACATCTTCATCTGCGAACGCAGGGTATTCTGGCCTTCATCCAGGATGATAAACGAATGGTTGATGGTGCGGCCGCGCATATAGGCCAGCGGGGCGATTTCGATGATGTTTTTTTCGATCAACTCCGCCGTCTTTTCCACCCCGATCAGATCGTACAGGGCATCGTAAAGGGGGCGGAAATACGGGTTGACCTTTTCCTGGATGTCACCGGGGAGAAAACCGAGGTTTTCTCCGGCCTCGACGACCGGTCGTGTCAGAACGATCCGTTCCACATTCCGATTCAGCAAGTGGTACAAAGCCAGGCTGATGGCCAGATAAGTCTTGCCGCAACCTGCAGGTCCCAGAGCGAACACCAGATCGTGATCGAAGACGGCCTGGAGGTATTTCTTCTGATTGACGGTTTTCGGAGAGACAGACTTGCCGTTGACTTTCAATGTCAACGGTTTCTCGAAATCGTGTCCTGTCAGGCTTTCCGGGTCATAATACAAGGCGTTCAAGGCCAGATCAATCGATTCCGCGTTAACAGCGGCGTTGCTGGTCGGGTTTTGAAACTGTTGATTCAGAAATTTTCGGAATGCTTTTTTACCTTCGCTGTTGCCATCGTACAGAATTTTTGAACCGCGATGGGTGATGTGCAGTTTCAGCTGTGCCTCTATTGCGGGCAATTTCTGCAACAATACAGTGCGAAGCGCTTCGGGTATTGAGTCCGGAATGTCAAAGTGATCCATTATCAGCTCGTTTTCGATCAGAACCAGGAGGATTATAGTTGAATACTGTCCGACAAGTCAAACCTGTGAATGCTGCTGTGATCTGCCGGTATGCCGAAACACTTCTGATCGGCGCCAATGCAAACTAATTCGCCGGATTGCTTGAACCCCGGCTTTCCATGTGGTATCTTCTTGATACAGTTGCCTATGACAAAAGATAAACTTTTTTTTCTCCTGGTATGGCTTTTTTGCAGCGTTTCCCTGTTCACCCAGCAGATCCCCGAAGACCCGCTCATTATTGGCGACGAGAAGCTTTTTGACGGACGGTATTACATCTGCCGTGGTAACGCGGAACTGTTCTGGAAGACTTATCACGTGTTCGCCGACGAGATTGTGTACGACACCCAGGATAAAACGGTACGGGCCAGCGGTCGTGTGGCCATGAGCGACAAGGACAATATCATCAGCGGCGATTCGTTTCAACTCAATATCAATGAAATGAAGGGGGAAATGAACAATGTTTTCGGCTTGGCGCCGCCGACCGTATCATTCCGGACCGATCAGCTGCGGCAGACAGACAAGGACTTTTTCGAATTTGACGAATTGATTTTCAGTTCATGTGGCCAGCTAGTCCCGGATTGGAGCATCCATTCTCCCAAGGGCAAGATCAAGAAAGACAGTTACATCGAAATGAAAGATGTGGTTTTCAAGGTCAACCTGTTGGGCGGAATTCCTCTTTTCTATCTCCCATACCTACGTTACCCCATTCAGAAGGATGGGCGAAGCACTGGCTTTTTATTTCCCCAGATCGGATTATCCAAGCAAAAGGGTTTCTATGCCTGCGAAGCCTTTTTCTGGGAGATGGGCTCCAACGCCGATCTCACCCTCAAAGCCGATTGGTACGAAAAGGTCGGGTTCGGCCTGGGTGCCGATTTGCGCTACATGTTTTACGGAGGCGTGAAAGGGGAAATCAGTTATTACCATTTTTTGCATAACCAGCATTCGCCGTTCAAGATCATCGAGCAGGATAAATCCGACTACCTGTTGAGCGCATCCCATCGACAGAAACTGCCCTTTCTCAACACCAGCTTGTCGGTGAATGTCAGCCGCGAAAGCAACCCGATGCTGCGCCAGCTGTTCAGCGACCTCTTTGCTTTACAGCAAACCGCAATTTTCAAGACCCAGGTGAAGGCGGTAAGCCAATTGCTGAGCAACCTGACTTTAGACGTCAGCGCCGCCAGAAATGAAACATTCTACACTGTCCAAAAAAAATCTAACATCACCGAATACAAGCCGTCTTTGTCTCTGACTCTCTCTCAGCAGAAGCTGTATTTTCTACCGGGTTACCTCAACATCGAACTGACCGCCGAGAACCTGTCCCGCAGCGGTGAAAGTATCGATCCCACCCTGGATGAACTGTATGACTGGAACGTCTCGACAAAACGTCTGTTCTTCAAGCCCAGATATACGCTGCCAGTTGCGGAAAGCTCATGGATGAACCTGAGTCTGGATCTGGCCAGCCAGTTTCAGTTTTACAACAACCGCAAGGACCCGAAAACCAAGAAAATCGTCGACGAGCCTTTACACCTGGAAGCGCACAGCATTTCCCTGAACATGCAAGGGCTCAAGCTCGAAAGAATATTCAAAGGCCTGCAGAGCGATTACCAGCACCTGATCTACCCCGAGATCAGTTTTACCTACAGCAGCACCTTCGACGAGGATTTGAATAAGCAGGTAGTACGGATCGATAGCCAGGATTATTCGCCGTTTTCCTATATATCTTTTTCTCTGCGTAATTTTATCCGTGTGAAACGGCATGACGGACCGGACAAGCAACGTCGGGAATTGATGAACTGGTCTGTGGGAATCGATTATTATATGGATCCCGAGGAAGCCAACATGGGACGCACCATCGATGGCGAATACGTTCCCTGGGGGCCGGTCAGCAGCCAGTTGATCTTTTCACCGACGAAATGGCTGTCACTAAATGCCGCGCTCTATTACAATATTTACCGCAAATATTTAACGTATTCCATGATATCCCTGAAAGTCGGTAAGGCCGATGAACCATTTGAGAGCTCAGTCTATTATTCCAAATCCAAGGATGCCTACAATCCGAACAACATATTCAATATGAGCAGTCTCGGAGCCAGCTTGCGACTGAACCCCGAATACTTGCCGATCAACCTCAATGGCAACTTGAACTACAATATGACTCAGAAACTGCTTTCAGTCGGGGTCATGCTGGATCTCAAACTGCAATGCTGGTCCGTCGGTTTTGGATTGCAGCAAAAGCTCATTAACACCGGTTCTGGATATGTTAATGACCTGCAGGTGCAGTTCGGCGTGAGACTCGGTCATCTCAGCATGATTCAGGACCTGCTTTCATTACGGGATATCTGATGAATTCGGCGATAAAAAAACGGGTTCTGGTAACCGGTGCCTCGGGTTTCTTGGCTGCGCACCTGATCAAGCTGCTGGGCGGCAAGGATATCGAGATTTTGGGAATCAGCGATCTCTTGCCCGAGTCCGATACGCTGTCGCAACTCGCCGATTTTCAGAAACTGGATATTCGTGATGCTTCGCGTCTGCACCATTATTTCGCGGAAAACAGGCCGGAAATCGTTTTCCACCTGGCTGCCGTGACCAATGTGGGATTTTCCTGGCAGCATTCGGCTTTGACATACGAAATCAACCTGATCGGCAGTTCCAATCTGATCGAAGCGGCGGCCGCCATGTCGACTGAGTGCAGAATCGTATTGCTCAGCTCTGCGGAACTGTACGGCTTTCAGACCGGCGCTTTGGACGAAAATAGTCCGCTGATGTGTCGGTCGCCGTATGCGCTCTCAAAATGGGCTATGGAAAAACTGGCGGAGTTGTTCGCCCACAATCCCTCGCTCAGTTTCCTGACAGTCAGACCCTTCAACTTCACTGGACCAGGCCAATCACCGAAATTCGTAGCTTCGGATTTTGCCCGCCAGATCGCCCGGATTGAACTGGGACTGGCCAAAGCGGAAATCGAAACCGGCAACTTGTCTGCAGAAAGGGATTTTTCCGATGTCCGCGACATTGCCAGATATTTGATCGAGTTGAGCTTCGGCCCTAAACCGGTACTGGAGACGGTCAACCTCTGCAGCGGTACAGCCGTATCCGTTCGCCGGATTCTGGATATCCTACTTTCGTACAGTAGCGAACGGATTCGGATCATAACTGATCCACAGCGATTCCGACCCGTCGACAATCCGGTGCTGTTGGGAAACACCGGCCTGTTGACCCGACAATACAATCTTCATCCGCAATACACTTTGGAAAAAACCCTTGGGGACCTTCTCGACTATTGGCGGCAAACGGAAAGACGGCTTCAGGGTTGACTGTCTGTTCGCGGATTGCGGTATGTACCCAGTTGATACACGGTGATTTCGCCTTCAGCCGGAATAAAAGCCGTACTGTTGTTGATGGACAGGAACAGGGCGGATATCGATGCGGCCGACAGTTCGGTCTCGGTACCATTGATTTGTTTCATGCTGGAAAAAGGGATACTGAATTGCCTGGTTTCCTTATCGACGATCAGCGAATGACGAAACCAGGCCTCCCGACCCGTTTTTGCTTCCAGAGTGCGAATCTCCAACCACAGCGTGCAGCGGCGGCTGGCAGAAATTTCTGCATAAATGCCGTCTCCGCTGCGAATGAATTTTTGCAATGCCTCCGGGTCCCGGACCGCCAGCGAGCACCAGCTGTCTCGGCCTTGCTGCGGAATGCGCAGAGAATAGCGCATGGTGCTGACATCGGCCAGCGTTTCGCCGGATTCGCCGATCAGGATCTCGCCATAAGATTCAATGTTCTTTTCCAGCGAGAAGATTTGCGGCGGTATGTTGCCGAACAGGGCCGGAGTTTGATGGGAGTCGGGGTTGTTGCCGGACGTCGGAAGATTTTGACTCGGAATGTCGACAGGGTTGCCGACAACCCAGGGCAGGTCGGCAAAAGGTGAGTCGGGCAGGAACAGTTCAACCCGGTACCGTCCTGGGTATGTGATCGGCATGTCGAAGGATTGGGCGGCCGCTCCCTGGTAGTGAAGCGCTCCATCTTTATACATTCTGATCGTCAGGCGCGGGAACGAATGGGACAGCGTGAAAACGCCCAAGACGGTCTTATTCTCCATTTCGGAGGATGCTTCGCTTGAGAATTTCATGGTCAGTCCATCCGCACCGGCTATGGATTCAATGACATTGAAATAGTCCGCTTTCCTGATGCTGGTGAGGATATAGTCGCTGGCCTGACGGGCATCCATGTCGGAAAATTTCGGTTCCGAGGCAGGTATGTAAACCAGCAAGGAGGAGAACATGGAATTGTAACTGGGAAATGCCAGGGCAATCTTACGGGTGATCGGAATCCGGCCGTGGGCATCGGTGGCGAAGATCCCCATGACCGGTGTTGGACTTTCCTTGTTCAGTTCATTCCATTGCTTGACAGCTTGGCTCGGATAGCTCAAAACGCGCAGTATCGCGTAATCGCTGTCGATCAGATAGAGCAATGGGAATTGTACAATTTTATGCCAGGCTGCGCTTTTCACGCTTTCATAAACACTGAATATCTCAATGCCGGTAAAGTTATGGATGTTCCAGTCCGTCCAAGGAATTTTGTCGTCGAAGGGGTGGGCGACAAAAGTCAGGCCATGGCGTTCATTCAGCTCGTCGATGGCCAGTTGGGGTTCGTAGGGTAGTTTGTATCCGGTATCGGAACCGATTACGACCAAATGACCGGCATCGGTTGACAATTCGGAAGCGGGGACCAGCAGAACTCCGTCATGCCAGCCGCCGGAATTTTCAGAACCCAGATTGGGATTGCCGTGATCGGTCAGCAGGATCCAGTCCAGTTTTTCCTGCTTGGCCGCCCTGACCAAATCGCTGATGGACCCCTTACCGTCGGAATATTTGGAATGCATGTGGTAGCTTCCCTTCAGATATGGGGCGGCAAGCGGTCGGGTCGTCGGTTGCAGCGGGCGGTAACGGAAGGCCGGCCATGCAGACCAGATTGTCCAGGCCAGGATAAACAGTGCCAGACCTTTAAAAGCGATGCGCAACCATAGAAACTTCTTGTACTCTTTCGTCATGGTAGCATTATACACTGTCGACTATCATGACGCAGTACAGCTGCCATTATTCCGTTTCCAGATCGCATCAACCGCTGCCTTGGTGTCT
>CAYXHZ010000006.1:0-87920 GCA_964465065.1 uncultured Clostridia bacterium | reverse complement strand
CGGGCTGGATTCCCGGGCCGCTTTGATGTAAACTGGGGCTTCCCTGCACTGTAGCCACGATGCTGGTTGTACCGATCCATGACCGTCAAGCCGAACCGCAAGTCCATGCTGGCCCTGATCGTCTCGCTGATTCTGTGGGGCACCTCTTTTCCGGCTCTCAAGCTCGCCTTGCAGAACAATTCGGCCGCCACGGTCATGGTCGTTCGCTACGGCTTTTCGTTTTTCATCGTGGCCGTGATCTTTTTATGGAAGTACCGGCGGGAGTTCGCCGCAGTCGAGGGCAAGGTGGCGCTGTGCCTGATCGGCGCCTATAACTTTGCCGGTTCTTACCTGCAATTCGCCGGGATAGCCCGCACCAGCGCCACCAAGAGTGCCGTGCTGACCAACCTGGTGATCGTCGCCGTGCCCGTTCTGGCCTATTGGGTTCTGGGGGAACGCATGGATCCAACCAAGTGGATCGCCGGGGTTCTGTCGCTTGCCGGCGCCCTGCTGCTGACGACCAACATGCAGTTCTCCGGACTGTTGAACCGCGGTACTCTGAGCGGCGATCTGCTGGTCACGGCCGCCGTCTTCTTCTGGGCCCTTTTCATCGTCTATACCCGCAAATACACCCGTATCTGTCATGGCTTCTGGTTGCTGTTCTTCTCCCAGGCGACCACCTTCTTCCTGTCTTTGCCCCTGGCTCCCGATGCCCTGAGGCGCGTCGACACCATCGGGCTGTGGAGTTGTCTGTACCTGGCGGTCCTGTGCACGGTCATTCCGACTTCTCTGTACAATTACGCCCTGAAACGGGTCGACGCCACCACCTCCACCATCCTCAGCCCGATCGAAACCCTGGTGGCGGCCCTGATCGGTTTTGCCTGGTTCTCGGAACGTCTGCGGCCCTTCGAACTGCTGGGGACGGGACTGATTCTGGCCACCCTGATCATCCTCGGCCGACCCAGGCGCAGCCCCGATCAGAATGAACCGGCCATACCGCATATCCACGATTGAACGAGATGTTTTGTGGAGCGTTTCGCGGCCCGAACTGCGGAGCTGCGGGCCATCATTGAGTCGTTCGGGTGAGATTTTTCGCCTTGGCTCTGTTCGGCATTTTTTCGTTGCGTTATAATCACCGACAATGATCCGTATTTCCAGAAAAGAGAGGAGTTCGCCCATGAAAAACACCTGGATTTTGCTGATTTGTTTTCTGCTGATATCCGCCTTGCCGGCGTTCACCGCCCAGGCCCGATTCATGACCTATCCCGATATACACCGGGATCGGATCGTCTTCGTCTACGAGGGGAACCTGTGGCTGACCCAGCTGAACGGCGAATGCAGCCGGCGCCTGACCAGCTATCCGGGAACGGCCGTCGCACCCAAGTTTTCCCCGGACGGCCAATGGATCGCTTTCACCGCCGATTACGAAGGCCAGCCGTCCATCTACTTGATGCCGGCCGCCGGCGGAGAACCGCGGCGACTGACCTGGCAGCCCGGTCAACTGCAGACGGTGACCTGGACTCCCGACGGAAAACGGGTGGTCTTCCGCGCCGACACCGAGCAGTTCATCTACCGCGATCCCCAGTTGTTCAGCGTCGCCTTGGACGGCACGGCCCCCGAGCGGCTGCCGGTCGACCGCGGCACCCTGTGCAGCTTTTCCGCCGCCGGAACCGAGATGTTCTTCACCCGGAAGGGTCTTGAGGAATACCAGTGGAAACGCTACAAGGGCGGGCATCATACGGACATCTGGCATTACGACTTCACCAGCCGCAAGTTCACTCCGGTTTCGGACTACACGGGTAAAAACGCGTATCCGATGTGGATCGGTGCTGCCTTGTACTTCGTGTCCGACCGCGACGACGGTATCGCCAATCTCTACGTACAGGCCATCGGCACCAAAACCGTCACCCGGGTGACCCGGCATGAGAAATACGATCTGATGATGCCCGAGACCGACGGACAGCGCATCGTCTACGTCCAGGACGGTTACCTGCACGTGCTGGACATCCAGAGCGGAGTCAGCCGGCAGCTGACGCTCGATCTGCCCAGCGACCGCTGGCGCCTGGCTGGACGTTGGATCAACCCCAAGGACTACATCCAGGGCATGGATGTCGCCAACGACGGCCAGCAGACCTTGTTGGAGGCCCGCGGTGACGTCTTCCTGCTACCGGCCGGAAAAGGTCAGACCCGCAATCTGACCCAGACTCCGGGTTCACGCGAGATTCACCCCCGACTCTCGCCCGACGGCCAGTGGCTGGCCTTCTTCTCCGACAAGACCGGTGAATACCAGCTTTACATGAAGAAAACGGCTGGTGGCGACTGGATCCAGCTGACCCGTGACCTGGACCGGGCCGTCTACCGCCTGGCCTGGTCGCCGGACGGCAAGAAAATTCTGTTCGGCAACAAGGATATGGCTGTCTACTGGCTCGATATCGACCGCAGGCAGCTGAACAAGATCGATGAGGTCAGCCAGCTCAAAAACGACGAATTCATCTGGGAGATCGACGATTATTCCTGGTCGCCCGACAGCCAGTGGATCTGCTACACCATGGTGGCTTTCAACCGCAACAGCCAGGTCTTTCTATACAATCTGGAGCAGAAGAAAAAGCTTGTCCTGACCGACGATTTCTACAACAACCTCAACCCCTGCTTCGATCAGAACGGCGAATACCTCTATTATCTGTCCAGCCGCAATTTTGACGTGCGCATGGACTTTTACGAAGACAACCACGTCATAGCCAACCCCTACCAGGTGATGGCCGTGCAGTTGAAGGCCGGCCAGAAACCGCCTTTCGGCGAGGCGGCCGCAGGCAAACCGGCCAAGGCTGCGACGCCGCAACGCATGCAGATCGACCTGGACGCTCTGTCCGCCCGCACCTTTCCGCTGCCCGTACCGGCTGGAAATTACTTCTTTTTGCGGGCCGGCAACGGCAAACTGACCTGGTGTTCGTTGAGTACTTTCGGCGATGACGAGTACGAAGAGATCTTCAAGCCACGGGGCGATGTCAAGTGGAACCTGCACATCTTCGATCTCCAGGAGGGGAAATGCAATGTCCTGGAGGACAAGATCGGCGATTACCGGCTGTCGGTGAACGGCGAGCAGATTCTCATCGCGCAGAAGCAGGTTTTCACCGTCACCAGTCTGGACAAATTGTACTCCTCCGGGAAAACCGGCCGGGCCATCGCCCTGGACGGCATGACCTGCCGGGTCGAGCCCCAGGCCGAGTGGACCCAGATCTTCGACGACACCTGGCGCTGGTATCGCGACTTTTTCTACGACAAGAACATGCACGGTCAGGATTGGCGCGAGGTGGGGGCACGTTACCGGGCCTTCATTCCCCAGCTCTCCTCCCGGGAAGGGCTCAACTGGCTGATGTCGCAGATGGTCGGCGAGCTGTGCGTCGGTCACGCCTACATCCGCGGCGGCGATCAGGGCGGGGTCGTCCTGCCGCTGTCGCCGGTGTTCACCGGTCGTCTGGGTGCCGATTTGAGTTATGATGCCGCCAACGGATTTTTCCGTTTCGACAGGATTTACGGTCCCAGCGAATACAATCTCGATCTCCAGGCGCCGCTGGTCCGCCCCGATATCGAGCTCCGGGAAGGGGACTACCTGATCGCCATCAACGGCCACGAGTTGCGCCACAACGAGGACTACCACCGTCACCTGCAAGTGACCAAGGGTCAGATGGTCACCGTGACGGTCAATGCCCGGCCATCGGCCCAGGGCGCCAAAACCTACGAGGTCCAGCCCCTGTTCATGGACCGCCAGCTGCGCTACAACCGCTGGCTGACCGACAACATCAGGCAGGTGCTCAAGGCCACCGGCAACCGGGTGGGCTACATGCACATCAACGCCATGGGCGTGGGCAACATCGGCGAATTCGACAAGTTCTGGCGAGCCTTCCGCTACAAGGACGGCATTATAATCGACGTCCGCCGCAACGGCGGCGGCTGGACTGAATACTTCATGATCGACAAACTCGAACGTCAGCAGGTGGGCTACAACGTGCTGCGCGGCATGGCGCCCTTCGTCTACCCGGGCAGCGTCGGCCCGCAGCGCTATGTGGCCGTATCCAACGAGTACAATGGCTCGGACGGCGAGGCCTTCATCGAGCACTTTCAGGCCCGCAAACTGGGCAAGGTGGTCGGCATGCCCTCCTGGGGCGGTCTGGTCGGTATCATCAACGCCCAGCGCACCATCGACAACGGTTCGGTCAACCAGCCCAACAACGCCTTCTACGGCGAGGCCGGACAGTGGTGGGTGGAAAACCGCGGCGCCATTCCCGATGTCGAGATCGAAAACGATCCCAACCTGGTCATGGACGGCCGCGACCCGCAGCTGGAAAAGGCCATCGAGCTGATCCTGGCCGACATCGACCGCAAAGAGAAGGACAAATTCCCGCCCGTGCCCGCCTATCCGGACAAGCGCTGAAAAAGAACAGCGCAGCGCGAGTCAGGTCCATGGACTGTCCGCCGGGTCGGGCAGTTCGTGGCCGGACGGCTTGTAGTCGCCTCTTCAGTGCTCTATAATCCGGTCGAGGACGCAGAATGCTTGCAAAACTTCTTGAGCGGCTGAGGCTTGTCTCCAGGCCGAAAATCACGGTGATCATTCCGGTGCTGAATGAAGAAAAAAGCATCGGCAATGTCATCAGGCTGGTGCGGAGATCGGCGGCGGTAGACGAAGTCATCGTCGTCGACGACAATTCGGCGGACAATACCTATGCCGAAGCGTTGAAGAACGGGGCGACCGTGTTTAAAAGCATGGTGCTGGGTAAAGGCTATTCCATGCGGGAAGGTTTGGACCGGGCGAAAAACGATATCGTGATTTTTGTCGATGGCGATATCGACAACTACGAGACGGATATCGTCAAGAAATTGTCAGAACCGATACTGCTGGATAAATGCGATTTTGTCAAAGCGACCTTCAGTCGGGAAGCCGGGCGGGTGACCGAGCTGGTCGCCAAGCCGCTTCTGAGTTTGCTGTTCCCCGAACTGACACGTTTTTCCCAACCCTTGAGCGGCATGATCGCCGCCAAAAGGGAGTATCTGAAGCGGGTGAGTTTCGAGAACGATTACGGCGTGGATATCGGCATCCTCATCGACATGCACAATCAGGGGGCCCGGATCCGAGAGGTCGACATCGGAAAAATCGACAACAAGTCCAAACCCTGGCAGGCACTGGGCAAGATGTCGCGGGAAGTGTCCAAGGCGATATTGAAGCGGGCGGAAATCAAAAAAATCCTGAATCTGGACGCCCTGGAATCGATCCATATCATCCAGGGTGAAATGGAAGATTCGCTCCAGGATTCCATGAAAAATTTGAAGAAGATGATCATATTCGACATGGACAACACGATCCTGCAGGGCAGGTTTATCTACAAGGCGGTACAGGAACTGAATCTTCAGGCGCAGTTCAACGATATCCTGCTGAAGAACAACGAACCGTACATCGTCACCAAACTGATCGCCGCTCTCCTCAAGGACGTCAAACTGGAAGAGATATTCGGAATCGTGAACAACATCAAAATCGTCGCGGATTTGCCGGATGTGGTGGCCGCCCTGAAGGCCAGAGGCTACATGGTCTGTATCGTCAGCGACAGTTACGATATTGTCACCGATTACATCAAGGGCAAGATCGGCGCCGACATCAACCTTTCCAACGAATTGGAAGTGAAAAACAACCGAATCACCGGGGAGGTCCGGATTCCCTCCTATTTCATCCGAAACGAGCGCAGTTTATGCAGTCATACCGTCTGTAAATCCAACGCTTTGCTGTATCTGGCGGAAAAATACGGGGTTTCGCTGACCGATATGATCGCGGTCGGCGACAGCGCCAACGATATCTGCATGATCAAACAGGCCGGGATCGGAGTAGCCTTCTGTTCCGACAACAACCTGCTCAACGCCATTGCCGACAGGATCATCACGAAAAGATCGTTTGCCGAACTGTTGTCTTTCGCATACTGACATTGCGCAATCTCTGCGTTCAGCCTCTTTTCTTTTGGATGCCGCTTGAGCGGTACGCCGGCGCTCGGCGGTTGACATTTTCCGATTTGCAGCACATTTTCTTTTTGTGGAAGATATTGCGGTCTGCAACCCGTTAAGGGGGTGAGAGATGCCCAAGCTCGAGCGCTGGCTGATCGTGGCCAAGAATGTCGAAATCTTTACCGCCGAGGACATCCGGATGGTCGACTCCATGAACGCCCAGATGGGCGGTGGCTGGAACAAGGTCCATCAGCATCTGAACGTCAACGCCGAAAATCGGGAGGCTGTGGAGACCTACTTCACGACGCGGGGATTCGAAGTGGTCGAGGCCTCCGACAAATCCTTTTTCCACCCGGAAAACAGCCAGCAGGAATTTGCGCAGAGTCGGAAAAACACTGACGATAATCTGGAATTCGCCAAGGAGAAATGGGCGATCGGCAAATCGTTCGAAAAACTCGGCGGTCAACGGTCGCAGAGCATGCTGTCCGATGTCCTGATCGAAGTCGTGCGCGACAGCGGCGAGAAGATCACCCGGCTGTGGCTCGACGAGATCGCCCGCAATCCGACGACGCAGAATTACCGAAATATCGATCAGCAGCAACTGGCCCGGACCGTCAATTCGGTGATTCAGCTGTTCGCCAGGTGGCTGGGCGACAGCGACGGTGCCGTCGAGAAGGAGGTCCGCGACTTCTATCGCCAGGTCGGTCGGCAGCGGCGAGCGGACGGTCTGAAGGTGTACGAGGTGTTCTCGGCGGTCACCCTGCTGCGCAAGTACATCTTTTTCTATGCGCGCAGCCAGGGGGTCTGGGAGCGTCCCATCGATGTCTACCGGGTCCTGGAACTCGACGTGCGTCTGGTCCTGTTCTTCGATATTGCCATGTACCATATTCTGAAGGGGTACGGGGAGGGCTGAAGCCAGAACGGGCGTTGACAAGGGTGCGGATTCCATCGATAATCAGTCCGGCGGCGACCGGCTCAAGACGGTCCGTGACCTTGAGGAGGATGTATGAAACGTCTGCTGGATCTGGACAACAGAACGGAAATAGATGTCATCGACTGGGAGTTCATTCACGACATGCAGGGTATCCTGCCGCAGCTGATCACACCGGAGCTCATCCTGCTCTCGGCTGATTTTTTGCATAAAATTCCACCGAAATGGCAGGGGATCAAGGAGAAACTGGCCCTGCACGCCGAACCCGGCCGGATCATCCACTGCGCGATTTCCGATATCGAGAACCTGGGCAGCGAGTTCAAGGTACGCGGCGTCCTGCAGGACAAGAGCGGCAAAGCCCTGGCGTTCCACCGGGTGGTGGTTTTCGACAAGGACCGCTTCGAAGACGACTTCATCGGGGCGGTAATCAGTGATGCCGATGGATTTTTTTCTTTGGCCTTCGGCAAGAAAGCCTTCAGCGATTTCGGCATGGAGGCCGAGCCGGACATTTATCTGCGGATCTTCTGCTGGAAGGAAGGCGCTTTCTATGAATTGATCAAACTGACTCCCGCTCTGCACGAGAAGGTGAGCACGCCGGATAAGCATATCATCTATGATTTCGGGGTGATCGCGATCTGAGCGTCCGCAATGACGATCCGGCAGCGGTACGTTTTTCGGGACGCGGACATTCTGGTCCGGTCCGGAGCCAAGACACAGGATGGGCTGACGGCCTTGAATTGTCAGCCGGCGTCTCTGCCGCGGCCCCTGGAACGGATCGATCTGGCCGAGGGTGTGAATGCCGGGCTGTACAGTCCGGACACGGAAGCACCGGCCGGTTGGGAGTGGCAGCCGTTTCGTTCCATCATCCGGGAACTGCCGGAGTGCCACTGGCTCATGCCGGCCCGCGCTCTTTCTTTGCTCAACTGGCGCACTTCGACGCGATTCTGCGGTCGCTGCGGCGCCGTCAACGGGGATAAGGCCGACGAGACGGCCCGTCTCTGTCCGGCCTGCGGCGCTTTGTCCTTTCCGCGCATCTCCCCGGCGATCCTGGCGGCTGTGACTCGGGCCGACAAACTGCTTCTGGCGCGCAACACCCTGTTCAAAACCGGTATATGGAGCGTGATCGCCGGTTTTCTGGAACCGGGCGAAACGTTTGAGCAATGCGTGTGCCGCGAGGTGCGCGAAGAGGTGGCCATCGAGATCGAGCCCGGAGATTACCTGGGTTCGCAACCCTGGCCATTCCCCGATCAGCTGATGGTCGGCTTCACGGCGCAATGGAAATCCGGGGAGTTGCGACCCGACGGCCGGGAGATCTCTGAGGCCGCTTGGTTCGGTCCCGACGATCATCCGCCTCTGCCCTTGCCGGGCAGCCTGTCGCGACGGGTCATCGATCAGGCCTTCGCCGCCATCCGGGCTTCATCGACCCGGTTGTAGCAAAAACCTATTTTTGCAGGTGGTTGACAACGGAGAGACGGGTGGGCATATTGGAATGGAGAGGTGTCAGCATGACCTTCACATTGAAAACGGGATTGTCCTTCTTTCTTTTCTGCTGCGGCGCGTTCGGCCTTGAATCGGTATCGGCGCAGCCGTCGCCAGGAGATGGCCGCCTCGATCTGGAGGAAATCACCATCGCCGGATTGAGCCGGGCCTATCGGGACGGCAGCCTGACGGTGACGCAGGCGCTTGTCTGGTACCTGGAGCGGATCGAGCGGATCGATCGCCATGGACCGACTCTGAATTCGCTCATCGTCGTCAACCCGGATGCCCTGGATAACGCCCGGGAAATGGACCGGGAAATCAAGGCCAAAAAGTGGCGTGGGCCGTTGCACGGTGTGCCGATTGTGCTCAAGGACAACATCGACAGCGCCGACCGTATGGCCACCACGGCCGGCTCCCGAGCGCTGAGAGACAATTTCGTCACCCGTGACAGCGCCGTTGCCGAGAAACTGCGCCGGGCCGGGGCGTTGATCCTGGCCAAGGCCAATCTCAGCGAGTGGGCCAATTTCCGTTCCAGCTTTTCTTCCAGCGGCTGGAGCGGCCTGGGCTGGCAGACCCGCAACCCGTACGATCCACAGCGTAATCCCTGTGGCTCCAGCTCGGGTTCGGGAGTGGCGGTGTCGGCCAATCTCTGCACTGCGGCGGTCGGCACCGAGACCAACGGTTCCATCGTCTGTCCGGCGAACAACAACGGTATCGTCGGCTTCAAACCCACTGTCGGCCTGATCAGTCGCCGCGGCATCATTCCCATCTCGAGCACCCAGGACACGGCTGGTCCGATGACCCGAACGGTGACCGATGCGGCATTGCTGCTGCAGGTACTGGTCGGGAACGATCCGGCCGATGCTCCGACGCGGGACGCCGGTGGGCACATTCCCGACGATTACGGCAGCTACCTCAAACGGGACGGTCTGAAAGGCAAACGTATCGGTCTGGTGCGGCCGCTGATGGGCTATCATCACCGGGTCGACGCCCTGATGGAAAAGACGGTGGCACAGCTCAAGGCCGCCGGAGCCGAACTGATCGAGATCGACACCTTCATCGCCAAGGACTACCAGGACGATTCGTTCCTGGTCATGCTCCACGAGTTCAAAGATGGTCTGAACCGTTACCTGTCCGGGCTGGGGCAGGCGCTTCCGGTACACAGCCTGGCCGAACTGATCGAGTTCAACCGCAGAGACGATGTCGAGTTGCGCCATTTCGACCAGAAGTTGCTGGAAATGGCCCAGGCCAAGGGCGGTCTGGACAGTCCGGAGTACCGTGGAGCCCTGAGCCGGATGCTGGCCGCCAGCCGTCAGAACGGCATCGATAAAATCATGGACGACCTGAAGCTCGATGCCTTGACGGCCCCGACCGGTGCGCCGGCCTGGACTACGGACCTGGTCAACGGCGATCATTTTCTGGGTGACAGTTCATCTCCGGCGGCCATCGCCGGTTATCCCAACATTACCCTGCCCATGGGCTGGATCGACGATCTGCCGGTGGGAATCTCTTTTTTCGGCCGGGCCTGGAGCGAAGGAACGCTGCTGGAGATCGCCTTCGCTACCGAGCAGCTCGTTCAGCAACGCCGACCGCCGCGGCTTTAATCCCGTTGCTTGTCGGCTGTCCAGCGGGCGATGACCTGGTCGCTGGGAATTTTGAAGTAATCACCCTGCAGCCGGTCGCTGCCGATGAACTTTCCGTTGAAGACCAGTTTTCTGTCGTGGGAGTATATTTTCAAGCGGTTTTTGGCCCGGATGCGGTAAGTCCCGAAATAGGTGCCGTTTTTGTAAGCCCTGCCGTCATGATCCAGCAGCAGAACAAAGTGTTCGCTGGCCGTTTGGCCGTTTCCGTCCGTATAGCTCAGCTCCGTCCGCCACTCGCCCTGTGCACGGTTGGCGTTACAGGACAGCGCACCCAAAAACAGCAAAAGACAAGCTGAGTATAAAAAACCTCGGTTGTGCATAAGGTTAATATAACGGAAAGAAAAACAATTTTTCAATAATGGTGTATAATAAAGCGGTACGAGGCGCAAAAGATTCGTAAAGTGCCTTGACAAGCGTGCTGGTTTTCTTTTATGATGATTGCGGAGTTATAACGGTGTGACATGAGCTTGCAGGGGTCTCTAGATTCGGTTAACTTGGCAGATATTATGCAGTTGGTCTCCAACTCTCGGCAGAGCGGCCGTTTCCTTTTGACCAAGGATTCCGGCCAGACGGGCATCATCTACATCAAAAGGGGTGAAATCGTTCATGCCGAGGTGGAATCCTTCATCGGAGAAGACGCGATCTTCACCCTCATCGCCTGGGGGCAGGGCAAGTTCGTCTTCGAGGAAGGCGAGTTTCCGGCCAACACCAGCATCACCCGTTCGGTCACTTCCCTGCTTATGGAGGCGGCCAGACGCATCGACGAATGGAAACTCCTCCGCAAAAAGATCGGCTCCATCGATGCCGTTCCGGTGTTCAACGAAATTGACCGTCAGGAACGTCGCAAAATCTCCCTGTCCACCCTGGAGTGGCTGGTCATCTCCAAAATCGACGGCCAGTCGAGCATAGCCGATATATCCAGTAAATCCGGAATCAATATATATGACACCTCCCGCATTCTCTTTGGAATGATCACGACCGGTTTGTTGCGTCTGCGCTGAGTTCCGGCCTCTTTTGGTGGAAGATGAGCAAAAAGAACCATGTACTCATTTTAGATTTCGGATCCCAATATACCAAGTTGATCGCCCGGCGTATCCGGGAGCTCGGGGTTTTCTCGGAAATCGTACCTTTCGCCAAAGGACTGGCCAAAGCCAAACTGGACAAGCCGATCGGCATCGTTTTTTCCGGAGGTCCCTCCAGCGTGTATGCCGAAAATGCACCGGCAGTCGACCCGGAAATCATCGCCTTGGGCATACCGGTTCTGGGCATCTGTTACGGCCTGCAGTTGCTGGCCTACCTGTCCGGTATCCGGGTCGAGCCGGCCGGCGAGAAGGAATACGGCCTGGCTGTTCTGGAGATTAACGGGCGCAGCGTCCTCCTGGAAGGGCTGGAACAACGCAGTCAGGTGTGGATGAGTCACGGCGACAAGATCATCGGTTTGCCCCGTGATTTTCGGGTTACCGCCCGTACCGCCAATTGCGAGTACACGGTGATCGAGGCTCCGGAAAGAGGATTGTACGGCGTTCAGTTCCACCCGGAAGTCGTGCACAGCCAGGGCGGGAAAACCTTGTTGAAAAATTTCGTCTTCGGCGTCTGCCGTGGCCAGGCGGACTGGTCGATGGAAGGCTTTGTGCAGGAGGAGACCCAGCGTCTGCAGGAATTGATCGGCGACAGGCGCGTCATTCTGGGGCTCAGCGGCGGTGTCGACAGCACCGTTCTGGCGCTGCTGCTGAAAAGGGCGATCGGTGACCGGTTGTTCCCCGTATTTGTCGACAGCGGCCTGTTGCGAAAAAACGAGTTCAGGGAACTGATGGACCGTTTCGCTACGCGTCTGGGCCTCAAAGTCGAAGGCATTGACGCCTCGGCGCTGTTTCTGCAGCGCCTGGCCGGAGTGCGCTCGCCGGAGAGAAAACGCAAGGTCATCGGCAAGACTTTCATCGATGTCTTCATGCAGGTTGAAAGAGAACATGGGCCCTTCCAGTTTTTCGCCCAGGGCACCCTGTATCCCGATGTCATCGAATCGGTGTCCGTCAACGGTCCATCGGTGACCATCAAGAGCCACCACAATGTCGGCGGCCTGCCCAAGAGGCTGAACTGGACTCTGCTCGAGCCGTTTCGCGAGCTGTTCAAGGACGAGGTGCGCCTCATCGGACGGGAGTTGGGACTGGATGCCGAATTCATCGCCCGCCATCCCTTTCCGGGCCCCGGGCTGGCGGTGCGGATCCTGGGCGATGTTACCCCGCAAAAGATCGCCATCCTGCAGGAGGCGGATCATATCCTGATCAGTGAACTGCGGCGGCAGGGACTCTACGACAAGACCTGGCAGGCTTTCGTGGTCCTGCTCCCGGTAAAAAGCGTCGGAGTCATGGGTGATGTCAGAACCTACCGCAACGCCGTGGTCATCCGCATGGTCGAGAGCGTCGACGGTATGACGGCGGATTGGTATCGGGCGCCGCACGAATTTCTGCAGTCGGTGGCCAACCGCATGGTCAACGAGGTGCCGGGCATCAACCGCGTGACCTACGATATCACCTCCAAACCGCCGGGAACGATTGAATGGGAATAGATGAAGCCGTTCATTCATCTTCATCTCCATTCGCAGTTCAGCCTGCTGGATTCCTCTCTCAAGATCGACGGTCTGATTGAGCAGGCCAAAGCTTACAACATGCCGGCCTTGGCCCTGACCGATCACGGCAATATTCTGGGCGCCATCAATTTCTACAAGCAGGCCAAAAAAAGCGGTATCAAGCCCATCATCGGTTCGGAATTGTACTTGGCGGCGGGCTCACGTTTCGACAAGCCCAACCGTCAGCAGGGCGAGATCAACTATTTCCACTTGCTGGTGCTGGTGAAAAACGATGTCGGTTATTACAACCTGTGCAACCTGATCACCAAGGCGTACACGGAAGGCTTCTACCGTAAGCCCAGGATCGACAAGGAATTGCTGGCCAAGCATCACGAGGGACTGGTGGTGTTGTCGGCCTGCATCCAGGGGGAAATCCCCTACCTCATGCTGCACAACCGCCCGCAAGAGGCCAGAAAGGCGGCGCTGTGGTACCGCGAGCAGTTTGGCGACGACTTCTACCTCGAAATCCAGAACCATGGACTGCCGCAGCAGCTGGAAGTGATCGAGCAGATGGTGCCGCTTTCGCGCGAGCTGTCCATTCCGATGGTGGCGACCAACGATGTGCACTACCTCAGGCGGGAGGATGCCGATGTCCGGGAGATCCTGATCTGCCTGCAAACCAAGAACGTTCTGTCCGATCCCGACCGGGCCATGAAGAAAGAGACCGATCAGATGTACCTCAAGTCGGGCGCTGAAATGGGCGAACTGTTCGGACAGCTGGACGGGGTGCTGGAGCGGACGGTCGAGGTGGCGGCCAAGTGCGATTACGATTTCAAACTGGGCACCTATTACCTGCCCAAGTTCGCCGTTCCCGGGGATATCAGTATCGACGGTTACTTCGAACAGGTTTGCCGCGAGGGTTTCAAGCGCCTGGAACCCAGCCTGCATAACAAACGCAAAGCGCTGGAGGTCTACCGGGAGCGTCTGGAATACGAAATCGAAAAGATTCGTGAAATGGGCTTCCCGGGTTATTTTCTGATTGTCTGGGACATTATCCGCCACGCTCGCGAGAGAAACATTCCGGTCGGACCGGGGCGCGGCTCGGTGGTTGGCAGCCTGGTCGCCTACGTCATGGGCATCACCACCCTGGATCCGCTGGACTACGATCTGATCTTCGAGCGTTTTCTGAATCCCGAACGTATTTCCATGCCGGATATCGACATGGACTTCGACGGGGAACGGCGCGACGAGGTGATCCAGTACATCCGCGAGAAGTACGGCGAGGCCAGTACGGCCCAGATCGTGACCTTCGGAAAAATGAAGGCCAAACTGGCCATCCGCGATATCGGTCGGGTGCTGGAAATTCCGCTGGCCGACGTTAACAAGATCGCCAAACTGATTCCCGAAGGTCCCAAAGTTTCCCTGGATTATGAGCTGAAAAACAACAACGAACTGGTCAAGGAGATCGAACGCGTTCACCGCGGTCCGGAACTGGTCGATTTCGCCCTGCGCCTGGAAAACAATGTCCGCAACACCTCTATGCACGCCGCCGGCGTGGTTATCGCCCCCAAGGAACTGACCCGTTTCATGCCGCTCTACCGCAGCAGCGAGGACATTGTCACCCAGTTCGAAAAGGAAGAGGTCGAAGAGATCGGCTTGCTCAAGATGGACATTTTGGGACTCAAGACCCTGACCATCATCAAGAACATCCTGCATGAGATCAAGGAGGTGGAGGGGGTGGAGGTCGATCTGGACCATATTCCGCTCGACGACGCCAAAACTTATGAGATATTCCAGAATGGGGACACCGATGGCGTTTTCCAGTTCGAAAGCGGCGGCATGAAGGACTACCTGATCCGTTCGAAGCCGACGAAACTGGAAGACCTGATCGTCCTGAACGGCCTGTACCGCCCGGGACCTCTGAATTCGGGCATGGCCGAACGGTACGTAAACCGTAAACTGGGCAAGGAAGAGGTGGTCTACCTCTTCCCTGAGATCGAGCCGATTCTGTCCGACACCTACGGCATCATCGTCTTCCAGGAGCAAGTCATGCAGATCTCGGTCGCTCTGGCGGGGTTTTCCATGAGCAAGGCCGATGAAATGCGCAAGATCATGGGGAAAAAACAGGAGAAGAAGATACCGGCCATCGAGGAACAGTTCATGGCCGGTGGGATGAAACGGGGGCATAAAAAAGACGCTCTGGCCGAAGTGTTCTCGCAGATGAAAACCTTCGCCGAATACGGATTCAACAAGTCCCATTCCGCGGCCTACGCCTACCTCGCTTATCAGACCGCCTACCTGAAGGCCCATTACCCGGTCTTCTTCATGGCCGGTCATCTGACCTCGGAGGCCGGCAAGACATCGACCTCCTCCAAGATGATCCAGTACATTTCCGAAAGCCGGAAGATGGGCTTCGATATCCTGCCGCCGACGATCAACCACAGTGTCGACCGGTTCCGGGTGGAGAGTCAGAACCGGATCCGCTTCGGTTTCATGGGCCTAAAGAACGTCGGGGTGACGGCCATCGAGTCCATCCTGCAGGCCCGGCAGGCTGGACCTTTCAGGGATTTTGCCGATTTTCTGTCCCGCGTCGATCAATCCAGGGTCAATCACGGCGTGTTGGAATTTCTGATCAAGGCCGGTGTTTTCGATGAATTCGCTGTCAGCCGTAAAGGGCTCTACGAAGGGCTGGACGAGATGCTGGCCATGGCCGCGGCTATGAGCAGGCACGACAACAGCCGGCAGAAATCCCTTTTCAGCGGGGAGGATTCCCCCAACCGCTTGACGGTTCCGCAACGTGTCCGCGATATGGCCGAATGGGATGAGAAGCAGATCATTGCCGGCGAGAAAGAGGTCAGCGGGCTGTACCTGTCCATCAACCCGGTCGAAAAGTATCGGGATGACATTGTCAAGGTGTCCAACACCACCATTGCCGACCTGGATGAATTCACTGGAGACCGGGTACGCATCGGCGGTGTCGTCACCGGCTTCAACCAGCGCAAATCGAAAAAAGGCGACATGTACGGCGAGATCTTCTTCGAGGACCTGACCGGTCGGATCAAGGTGCTGGTCTTCAACCGCAAGAACAAACGTCCCAACGGCAGAAATGGGGACGGCTCCGAACATCAGGATTGGAATGACATCAGGGAATCCCTGAAGCTGGATCACCCCTATATCCTGGAGGCGCAGCTCCCCAACCGCGAAGAGCAGCAGGAAATCAACCTCTATCTGGATCATCTGGTCGACCTGGAGGATTTCCTGCACAAACAGGCGCGGAAAGTGGTCGTCAAGGTGGCCTACGAGAGGCTGGACGAGGCTTTCTGCCGGGCCCTGCAGTCGCGGCTGGAACGGAACCAGGATGGCGTTCCTTACATCGTTGTCGTCAACCGTCAGGACGGTTACCGCACCGTCATCGGTTCGGGGCAGGGTGGACGCGGTTTGCGGCCCAGCCTGTCGATGAAGATGGATGTGGAGGAATTGACCGGGGCCGGGACGGTCGAAATCCTCTACTGATTCGGTCGGCTCGTCAGTTCCAGCGATCCGTGCTGCGGCTGTCCTCTACTTCGACGAAGTTGACGTGTTTGAAGAGCAGGAAATCCATTTCGTAGCTGTAGGAATAGTAGATTTCGATCGTTTTCTTCTGCTTGTCGACGTAGACTTCGATGGCCCGTTTGTCGTCGCTGTCCAGGATATAATTTTTGCTTTCCAGCGTCTGGATGATGATTTCGCCGGCTTTGGCCGGAGTGCTTTCATTCACCTTGCCTTTGAGGATGGATTCGATGATCTGCTTCTGGGTGGAATCGCTGCGGATTTTGCTGGAAATCAAAATAAAGGCGCAAAAGACCACGTAGGCCAACATGACGAACGCTATCAGAGAAAAAATGGTCGTTTTTCCGTTTTCATTTTTCATGGCTACGATCTCCTTAACAGTTGCTGGGCCTTGGCCCGATTGTCCGGGTCCGGGTCTTTTCGGGCTTGTATTTCAAGCAGCTTGCGGCATTTTGGCAGGCCGATCTCGGCCAGGGCTTCGATGGCCAAGGAGCGGATCCAGGCCAGTTTGTGGTGTAAAAACCCGGAAATGGGAACCAGGGCTCTGGCCGAGTGCAGGCCAGCCAGAGGTCTGATGGCCAGATGCGCGTACGAGCTGTGGCCGGATAGCATATCCAACAGGCTGTCCTCCGCTTCCGGGCATTTTAGCCCGGTCAGAACCTGGGCTGCTTTTTCATTATAGTACGGGTCATGCAGCAATTCAACCAGACGCGGGCAGATGGCCGGATCTTGCCGTCCGGACAGGGATTCGATCAGGCATTCCTTGGCCATTCCTTCGTTTCTGTCCATTTGTCCCAGAATGGCCGCGGTCGGCAGCTGTCCGAGCTGACGCAACAGCTTCGGCTTGCCGATCAGTCTCTGCTGCAGCGGCAGAGCCGAAAAGGTCCGCAGCAGCGGCTCTATTCCCGGCAGGGTGTCCGGAACTATTTCGGCTTGGTCTCTACATTTCACTTCAGCGACCGGACCCGCTTGCGGGGGATAGTTTTGGATGATCTCCAGCAGTTCGTCCTTCAAAACGGTGCTGTTGGGGTAGCGTTCGCCGGGTTCCGGGTTGAGGCAGATGATGACCAGCTGATTCAGACGGTCCGGAATGTGCGGACTGATCTGCTTGGGCGGGCGGAAAAAGCCCATGGGCCTGTGGCCGGTGATCAGTTCATACAGAATGACGCCGATGGCGTAATGATCGCAGCGGAAATCGATCAGTTTGGCGTTCAGGCGCTGTTCCGGAGCGATATAATCCAGTGTTCCCAGCGTATCCCGGGTTTGAGTCAGTCGGGTCTGGTCACTCCACGGGGCGGTGGCGATACCGAAATCGGACAGCTTGGCGCCGGATTGGCTGGATAACAGGATGTTGCCGGGTTTGATGTCGCGATGAATGATTCCCAGCCGGTGGGCTGCCTCCAGGCCGCAGCAGACCTCATACATGATTTTCAGACGGGACAGCAGAGGAAGGTTCCGCTCGGAAAGAAAGGCACGCAGATCGCCCTGGTCGGCATATTCGCTGACAATATAGGGTCGGTTTTCATGGAGTCCTCGATCGATGAACTCGATAATGTGCGGGTGCTTGAGTCGGGCCATGATCCGGGCTTCGCGCAGGAAGCGGGCGTGCAGATCGGGCAGACTCAGGGCGTTTTCCTTCATCAGTTTGAGGGCGACGAACGGAGCCGACTGGTAGCGCTGGGCCTTGTAGACGACGGCCATGCCTCCCTCGCCGATGCAGTCGGCAATCCGGTAGGGCCCGATGGTTTCTTCCATCAAGGCAGTGCCGCTTGGCAGACTATCCGATTTCTGCCCCGGTTTTTGGCGGCATACAGGCCACGGTCCGCCTCTTCCAGTAAGGCGGTACCGGCTTGCTGGCCCGGGCGATGTTCGCTGACTCCGATCGAGACTGTGATCCGGTGCTCGACACCTTCGATCGGGAAGGGGTGGGCGGCGATGCTGCCGCGGATCCGTTCCGCCAGGGCCAAGGCTCCGTCAAGTCTGGTTTCGGGCATGATGACGGTAAATTCTTCTCCGCCGAATCGGCCGGCAACATCCTGTTGCCGCAACAGGCTTTCCAGGAGACGGGCCAGCTGGGTCAGGATCTGATCGCCGACGAGGTGACCGTATTGGTCGTTGACCTGCTTGAAATGGTCGATATCGATCATCAGCAAGGACAGCGGCCGCTCATAGCGCATGGCATACTGCTGGAGGCGTTCCAGTTCTTTGTTCAGACTGGCCTTGTTCAGAAGACAGGTCAGCGGATCGGTATTGGCCAGTCGCAACAGATGCTTTTGATATTCGCTGTCCAGGTCGTCCTGGGTGTTGAAGCGCAGGGTGGTATCGGCCAGTTCGATCCGGTCGCCGCTGCGGATAGGCTGAGGACTATGGATGACCACCCCGTTCAGGCGGGTTCCGTTTGTGGAAGCGAGGTCTTCGATCTGGAAGTGGTGCGGGGCGGGGTTGTCCACCGGCCTGATTCGGCAGTGCTGTTTGCTGATGGACGGATCGTTGAGCATAAGGTCGGCGTTGAAACTGCGGCCGATGACGACGGCTCGGGGTTCGTAAGAAAAGATGGCGCCGTAATCGGATTTCTGACCGCGGATGACGGTCAGAGTGAAGCCCCGCGGTTTTTCCGGGGGATCGTCTGAATCGGCTGCGCGCAGCAGGGTGGTTTGTTGCAGAATGTCGTCATTCATCTTGGCTGCTCGTCAAAAAAAAGGTTTGATCCGGAATGCTGTGGAAGAGGGACAGAGAGGTGGTCGGGGCATTCTTTTTCGGCTTGGCGATCAACCAGTACTTGATTTGAACGGGATTGTGGGTGAATTCGATTTTTCTGATCTGGGACAAGGGCACGCCAAAAAAGAAACCCAGCATCGTCAATTCCTGCGGTGTTCGCTTGGTCTTCAACACCGCTTTGCGCCAGCATATCCGTAATTCAGCCTTGGGCAACCATTGCCCGACCATCGGCTGGCGGACCACGGGAATGTTGCCCGGCAATTGATCGGTGCGATGGACGGCATCGGCGAGGAGGATATACGGCAGGGAATGGGTCGGCGGGGGATGGATCAGGTTGAGCAGGGAGACGGGTCGACTTCTCAGGATCTTGGGAGAAGGCTGGCAGTCCACCGTTCGTACAGTCGGGGTCAGGACGAAATCCAAACTGACGGCGCGGGATGCGGCGGACAGGAAAGTATTCGTCATGGCGGTATGGGCGCTGACGGTTTGCAGCCAGAGGTCGCAACCGTGAACGGTGGAGCCAAAGCAGGCAGATAAGGGAAGTTCATGGCCCACAGGACTTTGCCAGGTCGTGATCGGATCGGGTTTTGTGCGGACGGTCAGGCCGGGATGGAAAGTCCGGCATTCCGCTTGCGGGTCGGGGAGGGAGAACGATGCTCCGGCTATCTCCAGGGGACAGTCCCGGGTCTGCGCTCGTTTGAACACCCGTTCGAGTTGAGCGAATATTTTCTGGCTGATACCTAGCTTGACTGTTTGCATAGGGAGAGCAGGGCTTTGGAAAGCCTATCGAATGGCTCCAGAAGATCCATGGTTTGAAACAGGGCGCGCAGGTTGTTGAGCGCCGTTTCCTGTTTGTCGGGTTCCGGGGATTCGAATTCCAGTTTCAGTGGAAATTTCTGCTGCGCGGTTTGAAACAGGATTTCCTTAGGCTTGATCCGCTGCATGGCCCCGGGTTGTTCCAGCGGCGGCAGGGTCGTCGCCTGCAGGCAGATCAAGGTGCTGCGCTCGTTGCCGGCCAGTTCCAGAATCGCCGGGTCTCTGACCATGAGCAGGTCCGGTGTTTGCCGGATATCTTTGAACAGAGTCTTTTTGATCACTTCGTTGGTGATGTACGGCTTGAGCGCGCCGCCGAAGATGATCCGGTGGATGGCTGTCGGCTGGATCGGGTCGGTGTAGCGGAATTCGGTCGGAATGGAGCGGCTGTCCGTGATCATGATGCCACCGATGTAGCGGTCGTCGATCTGCTCGACAGCCAGGTAGCCCAAGGACGTGCTGCCCATGTCAGCGCCTCGGATTTTGCAGGATGCTCTGTACGGTGGAGCCGATTTCCGCCGGGTTTCTGACCACTGTGACGCCGCGCTCCTGGAGGTGTTTCATCTTACTGTGGGCATCCCCTTTGCCTCCGGAAATGATGGCGCCGGCATGTCCCATGCGCCGTCCGGGTGGTGCGGTGGCCCCGGAGATGAAAGAAACCACCGGTTTTTTCATGTGGCTGGCGATGAAGTCGGCCGCCTCCTCTTCCATGGAGCCGCCGATCTCGCCGATCATGACGACCAGATCGGTCTGGGGGTCTTTTTCGAACAGTTCCAGGATGTCGATGAACTGCAGGCCGATGATGGGATCGCCGCCGATGCCGATGGCGGTGGATTGACCCATGCCCAGGTCGCTGATCTGCTTGACGGCTTCGTAGGTCAGCGTGCCGGAGCGGGAGACGATACCGATGCGGCCGTTCTGGTGAATATGGGCCGGCATGATGCCGACCTTGGCCTCTCCGGGGGTGATGGCGCCGGGACAGTTGGGGCCGATCAGCCTGGTGTGGTTGGTTTTGAGGAAATGCCATACTCTGGCCATTTGCAGGGTGGGAATGCCTTCGCTGATGCAGATCACCAGCTTGATGCCGGCCTCGGCCGCTTCGATGATGGCGTCGGCGGCAAACTGCGGCGGGACAAAGATGATGCTGGTATCGGCCTGTTCGGATTTGACCGCCTGGTGGACGGTGTTGAACACGGGCAGTCCCAGGTGGCTTTGCCCCTGTTTGCCGGGGGTTACGCCACCGACCAGCGGCGTGCCGTAGCTGAGCATCTGTTCGCTGTGATAGCTGCCCTCGCGTCCGGTGAATCCCTGGACGATGATGCGGCTCTGTTTATTGATGAGAATGGACATGGTTACGCTCCCTTGGACAAGGCGACCGCTGTCTGAGCGGCGCGGGCCAGATCGTTCTCGGCGATGAAAGACAATCCGGACGATTCTATCAGCCGTCGGCCTTCCTCCTGATTGGTGCCGACCAGGCGGATGACGATGGGGATGCTGGTTTTCAGGGTTTTCAGGGCGTTGATGATACCGGCGGCGACCAGGTCGGTGCGGACGATGCCGCCGAAGATGTTGACCAGAACCGCTTTGACATCCGGATCGCCCAGCAGGATACGGAAGGCTTCGGTCACCCGTTCTTCCGAGGTGCCGCCGCCGACATCCAGAAAATTGGCCGGTTCGCCGCCGTAATGCTTGATGATGTCCATGGTGGCCATGGCCAGGCCGGCGCCGTTGACCATGCAACCGATGGCGCCGTTGAGTTTGATGTAGTTGAGGTGATGCTTGGAAGCCTCGACTTCCAGCGGCGATTCCTCTTCGATATCGCGCAAACAGGCAATCTCGGGGTGTTGCGGCAGGCCGCTGTCATCGAAATTGATTTTAGCGTCCAGGGCCAGCAGCTCGTCCTGCTGGGTCAGGATCAGCGGGTTGATCTCGATGAGCGAGGCGTCCTTTTCCCAGAGCAAGGTATACATGGCCTGCATGATCGCATTCAGCTTGGACAGGGAGGATTTGCCGAGGTGCAGGTGTTCGGCGATGCGGCGTACGTGGGTATCCATCAGTCCGGTTACCGGGTGAACGGGCACTCTGGCGATGCGTTCGGGGTTGGCGGCGGCGATTTCTTCGATCTCCATGCCGCCTTCACCGGCGATAAAGATCGGCATGCGTCCGGCGCGGTCGACCAGCAGGGCCAGGTAGAAGGACTGCTGGATGGAAACGCCCTGCTCGATCAGCACTTTGCGGACTGTTTTCCCCTCGGCGCCAGTTTGACGATTGACCAGTCGCATACCGATGATCTGGGTGACGGCCGCCAGCGCTTCGTCACGGGAACGGGCCAATTTCACGCCGCCGGCTTTGCCGCGGCCGCCAGCGTGCACCTGGGCCTTGATCACGCAGGGCAGGCCGATTCGGTCGATCAGGTCGGGGGCCTGGTTGATGTCGTTGCACAGAGCGGAAACGGGGATGGGAATACCTTTCTGTTTGAACAGGTCTTTAGCCTGATACTCATGAATATTCATGCTGCGCCACTCCTGGTTGTTGCATCGGGCCGTTCCTTATGGTCAGCCGGATGGGTCGATGGTATCGGTACTATTTTATATCTTTTTGATGGACCTTTCCATTGCCAAATTCATCCTCGGCCCTGATGAACAAGATTTTGGCGGCGTTTTGCACGGAGAGCGAATAGGATTCGCTGGCCGAGTCGCTGACCTGATCGGTCGGAAACAGCGGGAACCATTTCTCGCCGTTCCAGGAATACTGGACATGCTTGATGGCCGAGGTGCTGTCCTGGACGGAGAAATTGATTTTATTGTTGACGATCGAAAACTGGGCGATGGCCGGAGGCGTGGAATCGATGGTGAAGGCAGTGGAAACGATCTCGCTGCTTTTGGCCAGGTTCTGCGGGTTGGTCGGAGCGTCGCTGGCGATGACCTTGATCTGGTACAGTCCGTCCTGGAACAGGCCGCTGGGAATAATCGCCATATTCTGTTTGAGGTCGGATTTGAACGGGAACCACTTGTCGCTCTGGAGCGGGCTGAGCAGCAGCGTGTAATCCAGCGGATCGTCGTTGGGATCCTGGCAGGACCAGGTGACGACCAGGTCTTTGGGGGCAATCGAATTGTTGCCCGGGTTTTTTTCTTCGGGTTTGGCTGACAGGTCGTCCTTTTTTGAGCCCCTGGAAAAAACCTGCACCGAGCTCAGGCGCGGGGATAGGTTGTTCTGCAAGTAATAGAAGTGCAACTGTTCCAGAAAGGGTTCCTTGCCGTTGCTGGCCGCCTTCAGATTGACCTTGAACTGAACGAAGCGGTAGGCGGACAGGTTGGTGGCCGCACCCCGGCTGTCCAGGAAAGGGGGCAGCCATTCGGTCCAGGTGTTGTCGGGTTTGCTGGAATTTCCGGCCCGGATCGAAACGGCGACCTGTGCGTCGTCCGGTTTGTAATCCTGCCAGTACAGTCTGCCGATACTGGACTGGATGCTGAGGTCGAAGATGTCGGAGACATAGCTGCCGCTGTTGCTGTCGTTATCGTTGATGCGGACGATGCCGGCCGAATTGTTGGTGATCATGGTCGATCCCGGACCTTTGGTGCTGACCCGGAAAACCTGGGCGGCATCCGACTCGTAGACGATGGCGTATTCGCCGTTCGGCTTGACCTGGAATACCCGTCCGGAATTGCCGGTGGCAACCAGCAGGGTCTGGGACTTCAGGTCGAAATCGATATCGAAAATGGTTTCGTTCTTCAGACTGAATATTTCCTCGGTGTTGCCGTTGGCCTGGTGCTGGTAGACTACGCTGCGCAAGCCGGTGACCGGGGTGCCCTTGGCGGTGGTCTTGATCAGGTTGGGATCGCTGTCACTGCGCTTGTTGGCCTCTTCGTCGTAATAGGTGGCGGCGAAATAGACATTGGCCTTGTTGTCGGAGGTGATGCCGCGGATTTCCTTGTACACCGAATCGTAGAGGACCTTGGTTTTATTCTTGGTGATGATGTAGACGATGCCGCGTTCGCCGCTGCCTGCGTACAGGATCTTGTCCTGGGACAGATGCAGGGTGGTGATGTGCGGATCCTCGGTCTCGAAGAGTTTGCTGACCTGTCCCGACAGGCTGACCCGGTACACGCCGCCGTTGCCGCCGACGGAAACGAGGAGCGATCCGTCCTGGTCCTCGACCATGTCCCATATGAAGCGTTCTTTGGGATCGAACAGAACGGTGCTGTTGCCCTTGGCGTCGATGCTGATCAATTTGCCGTTGGGCCCGGTGGCGGCGATGACGGCGCCACTGGAATGCTGCAGCACAGCATGAACGTCCGGCTCCTCGCCTTTATAAATGGAAACGGGCTTGTCGCTTTGGGGGGTGATCTTGAAGACCTCGGCTCCGTGGCCGCAGCCCAGCAGAATGTCGCCCTGTTCGCTGATGTCAAAGCAGAGGTAGAATTCTTTGGCCGGACCGTTTATCCGGGAAGAGCCCGGGCCGATTCTCAGGCGTCCCTGATGATCGAGAAGCGCCGAGCTGAACGATCCCTTCTCGAAGAGATCGAAGGAGTTTACGGTGATCTTCTTGACTTCCACTGCGCCGATGCGGATGGCGAGCAGGGCCAGCAGAACGGGGGTATACAGACGGTGGATGCTAGGCATGTTACCTCTCTTTGATGGTCAGTTTGAACGATTTCCAGCCGCTGACGACATTGGGGATGTCGACCTGGTACTCTGTCAATGTCGACATCTTGATATCGTTTGGCGGGGTTTGTTCGTGGGGGTTGAAATTGAAAACGGAACCGAGGGTATCCGGCACCTGCGAGTATTCGTAGCCGTTGACGAACAGACCTTTCTGCGGGGAGGCCAGTTTGACGTAGATACGGTTGTTCTTGCGCAGGTTGTTGATGGCCCGGGTGATGGCCCGCAGGCTGTCGGGCATGAAGTCGGACTTCACGTTCTTGGAATCGAAATTGAGCATTTCGTCCTTGCCGCCAACGAACAGAAAAAAGGTGCTGCCGTCGGGCAGCCTGGGCGTCTCGATGCTGATCTGCTCGCTGACCAGCGGTCCGCGTTCGTTCTGCAGGGTGATTTGCAGATTGATGATCTCACCGGGGGCGAATTGGTGTTTGTTGATGATGACGTCGCGGATTGCCGAGCGGCGCAGGGCCTCGAAACCTTCGAATTCGAAGTCTATTTTCTGGATTTTAGCCGGCATCTCCTGGTTGTTGAGCAGCAGGTACTGTACCATGATCATCAGGTTCGAGAATTCGTTGTAGGCGGTAGTTCCGCTGTAAAAATCCGATATTTCAATGTTTTTTTGCCCTTCAATGAAAATGCGGCCGTTGACGCGCAGGGACTGGTAGCCGAAATCCTGGTATTCGGAACTGAAGGTGTTGAGCAGGGCCAGGCCGGTCAGGACCGGGTTGAAAAGCGGGTGGTTGATGATCTCCAGATTGACGGTCTTGTTGCGGTTGCGCAGGAACAGCTTCATCGGCATGAGCACCGGTTTTTCCCCCAGTACTCCGTAGACCGAGGATAGCCGGTCCTGTTTGACGGTGCCGACCATCTGGCCGGTACGGTGCATCTTGAAGGAGTTGTTGTAGGAGGGGAACGAGGTGATCACTTCGGCCTTGTGCATGGGGAAATTGACGGTGCCCAGGTTGTAGAAAGGGTGTCCGAACATGTAGACATCTTTGTCTTTGACGTAGGTGACGGTCCCGGAAACCGTGTACTCCATGTCGCCGCTGATCAACGGGATGGCTACAGCGTCGGCTTCGTGCAGGCTGAATTTGTCGCCGGGGGTCGGTTTGGGTGTCAGCGAGGATTGAATCTGAGCGCCGCCCTGCAGGGGAATGAACTGGTTTGTCTGCTGCAGCGACCGGTTACCGGTGCGGATCAGCTCGATGGGGGTCAGGGTATTGTCGCCTAGACCAGGAAGACGGCTGGCCAGGGCCTGCATCAGCCGGTCCGACAGGTTCTGCAGGCTTTGTTTGTCGAAGTCGGCGGAAATGTTGGAAATTTCGATGCTGATGGTCGGAGTGTTGTAACTTGAGCTGGTCAACATGTCCTGGATGGGGGTGATACCGGCGATGGGCCTTTTGGCAAACGGCATGCCGTAGGCCACGGCACCGATGATTTTGCCGTCGATGTACAGCGGGCTGCCGCTCATGCCCTGCATGACCCCGGTTTCGGCCAGAATGGGATTCTTCAGCTCTGCCCAGATCAGCGATTTACCGGGGCCCATGTTGTTTTCCATGATGCCCAGAATCTCGAAATCGAACTGTTCGATTTCGGATCCCTTGAAAATAGTCTTGCCGATGCCTTTCATGCCGGGTCGGATCTCGGACAACGGCATGATCTCGGTTGCGGCCGGGATGAAAACGCTCAGCAGGAGAAGGGAGGTGAAAATCCGCATGGTCATATTCATGATTGCTCCAACAATTCTTTGATTCGCGTCAGCAGTCCGTTGATCTGGAACGGCTTGTAGAAAATATCCCGGGCACCCAGCTGCCGGGCTTCGTCGGCGCCGATATCGTGGTCTCCGGTCAACAGCACGACAGGAGGGAGATCCGGCTGTTCCCGTGCCCAGGTCAGAAAAGCGTCACTGCTGTGGTTCTCCAGGTGACGGTCCAGCAGAATCAGGCTGTAGGCGTTCTCGGCTTGCGCCAGTAGCTGCAAAGCCTGGTCGGTTGTAGCCGCCGAGTTACAGAAAAACCCTTCAAGTGTCAGCATGTCGACCAGAAGGTCGCGTATATAGTCCTCGTCGTCGATTATTAAAATATTCTTGCCTGCCATTCCGTCAATATAGTGTAACAGGACTTAAAAATCAAGAATGGCGGCCCTGTCTGGGACAAGTGGTTCAAACGCCGGGATCAGGGTTTTCGAGGCCAACCGCAGGCGGATTCGACTGTGAATGCCGCTGATGATCAAACCACCCTGCCAGGTGAACCGGCAGGGGATGCCGAGTTGCCGGTAGCGGTCCAGCACGGTCGGGTGCGGGAAATGAAACGGGTTGTGCCGGTCGCAATGGAAGAGGGCCAACTTGGGCGAGACGGTTTTCAGGAAATCCATGGATGAAGAACCTTTCGAACCGTGATGGGGAACTTTGAGAATGTCGATTTCGGGCACCGAGGCCAGCAGCCGGGATTCCTCGCGGCTGCCGATGTCGCCGCACAGGAGGATGGTGAAATCCGGGGTCTGGACGTGGATGACCTGGGAATGTCCGTTTTCCGTCTCTGCCGCAGCGGGGGCGATTCGTTCCGGGTAGAGCCAGTGCAGCCGGGTGCCGTCGATGGTCAGGCTGTCGCCTTTCTTGACGGGGAGCCACTGCGTCCGTTTCGTGCTGGCTTTTCGGGACTGGTTGAACAGCGGGTTGTCCTGCGGGCATTCGGAGTGCAGGATCTGCCGGGGAGCAAATATGCGAATCAGTTCGGGTAGCGTGCCGCAATGGTCGGAGTGGAAGTGGGATACGGCGATCCATTGTGGATGAATCCGGTTGTTGAGCAGATAAGAACTGACCAGCTGGGTTGCGGAGCGCTGATCGGAAAACGGGCTTCCCCCACAATCGATGAGCATGCTTTTTCCGGATGGAAAGATCAGGGCGTGTATCTCCCCCTGGCCGATATCCGGGGTGTGGAGTTCGGTCCGGCTGGGGCGGTAGGGTCGGTCCGGCAGGAGCAGGAACACAATAACTGCCAGCAGAGGCAGCAGGCCGATGCGGATGGGCTGTTTTCTGCCCAGGAGGGGGCCGCAGCCCAAAAGCAAGGCCAGGTAAACCAGAATCAGGCCGATAGACGGCGCCTGACGGTAAAAAAGCAGGCAGTCCCAATGGGAAAAGAAGGCCAGTGTCGTCTGCAGCAGGCTGACCAGTGGGTTGAGCAGGAAGAGGCTGACGCCGGCGCTGGCCGGAATGAACATGAACAGCAGCAGGCAGGCTGCCGCCACCGGAAGCAGAAGGCTGAACAGGGGAATCATCAGCATGCCGGCCGGGAGAGCGTTCAGGGTGGCGTTGTTGAAAAAATGCAGGGTCAGCGGCGTGGAGGTCAGGATCGCCAAGCCCTGGGTTTTCAGCAGTGTCGCGATGCGGGTTCGCAGCGGGCGCGGCTGGGCTTGCGGGCTGAGGCCCAGCCAGTCCGCCCAGTAGGCCAGCGCGAAACAGATGGCATAGGTCAGGAAAAAGCCGGCCGAAAAAACGATGAGCGGATTGCACGCAAGGTCCAGGCAACCCGACAGCCCCAGGATATGGGTGAAGTGCATCTTGCGTTGCCGATGCGAGGCCCAGAGCCAGGCCCAGGCGACGATGGCCGATCGCTGAGCGGAAACGGGAGCCGCCGCCTGAAGCAGGTAGAGCAGGATTACGACGGCGCAGAGCCAACGGCGCAGGTTGGGCGGCAGCCATGAAAAAAGGAACAGCGTGAATGCGGTGATCAGGGCGATGTGGGAACCCGATATGGCCAACAGGTGCAGCCCGCCGCTGACCATGAAGCCATGGTATATATCGGGTTCGCCGGTGTAGGGGTAACCCAGAAAAGACGATTTCATGATCAGTTTGGTCAAGGTGTCGTTTCTTGCCGGTACCGGCAGGCGGTCGACGGCGCGGTCCATGGCCTCCCGCCAGGTTTGCAGCAGACGCCAGTGAGACGGGGCCGGCGAGACGACCTCGATCATGTGGGCGCTTTTGCAGGAAGCCAGCCAATCGGTACCGCTGGCCAGGAGCCGCGCCGTACCGTTTGCCATATGGAAATTGTACCGCTCCCGGGGCGGAGACAATGCCGCGGCGATCGCGACTTCCGCACCCCGGGCAAATCCTTCGGGTAAGGGCCCCTGTCGCAGTCGGACCTGGAAGTTGAGGGCAAGCGCGTGTTTCCGTCTGCGGTATTGAATGCTATGGCTGCGCAGCATGAAACTGAATCCCTTCTCGGGCAGGGGCTGAATCTGGCTGGCCACGGTACCGTGCAGGTCCAGGTATTCCTGAACGGGAAAATTCAGGGACTGGGCCAGCTGCAGTCTGGTGAAGCGTTGATTGCGGATGACCAGCAAGGTCAGCAGGAACAGGCAGACGAGCAGGAGTCGTCGCAGGGTGAGACGACGGCAAAGACGGTAGGAAATAACCAGAAACAGCATTGGCGGGCCAATGACCGGCCAGTTCAGCCGCAGCGGGGCCAGAGGCAGAATAATGAGCAGAATGACGGCGGGAAAAAAGAAACAGGTGCTTTTGCCGACCATCTCTCTCCGGGTATTTGTCAGCGTCGCTGTTTTTTTATGCTATAATGATACGACCGCAGCTGTCGAAACGCCATACGGCTGGACGGAAAAATTGTAAACGGTACGGTGTAATGAAGAATTTAAATAACTTAAACCAAAAACGTTCCCGGGGCCTTCTGATTTGGATCATATCGGGTATTGTCGTGTTCTCGCTGTGGAGCACCCTGTCCCGGCTTGGACCGCAGTCGGTGAAAAACCTCAAATTTTCGGAGTTTCTCGACCTGGTGCAGCAGAAGAAGATTCATACGGCGAACATCTCTTCGAACGTGGTGACCGGCAAGATGGACCCCGATACCGCTAACGGCCAGTCCGGGACCTCTCACCTGGTCACGCGCTACGAAACCGCCATTCCCCTCAATTACCCCAACCTGGTCGACCTGTTGCGCGAGGGCGGGGTGGTCATCGATATCGAGAAAATCACCAAGAACGAATGGGCCTCCTGGCTGTCCTACCTGGTGCCGTTCATCCTGATCATCTTTTTCTGGATGTTCATGATGCGCCAGCAGGCCGGCGGTAAAAACTTCACTTTCGGCAAGAGCAAGGCCAGGATGTTCTCCGGTGAAAAAGGCAAGGTGACCTTCAAGGATGTCGCCGGTGTCGAAGAGGCCAAGGAAGAGCTGGAAGAGATCATCGAGTTCCTCAAGGAACCCAAGAAGTTCCAGCGCCTGGGCGGCAAGATCCCCAAAGGCGTGCTGCTGGTCGGGGCGCCCGGTTCCGGCAAGACCCTGCTGGCCAAAGCCATTGCCGGCGAGGCCAACGTGCCTTTTTTCTCGATATCGGGTTCCGATTTCGTCGAGTTGTTCGTCGGTGTCGGGGCATCCCGGGTCCGCGATCTTTTCGAAGAGGGCAAGAAGCATTCGCCCTGCATCATTTTCATCGATGAAATCGACGCCGTCGGCCGTCAGCGTGGCGCCGGCCTGGGCGGCGGTCACGATGAACGGGAACAGACCCTCAACCAGCTGCTGGTCGAAATGGACGGCTTTGACGCCAACGAAGGGATCATCATCGTGGCGGCGACCAACCGGCCGGACATCCTCGATTCCGCCCTGCTTCGTCCGGGGCGCTTCGACCGCCGGGTGGTGGTGTCCACCCCGGATGTGCGCGGCCGGGAAGAGATCCTGCGCGTGCATACTCGCAAGACTCCGCTGGCCAAGGGTGTGGATCTCAAGGTTCTGGCCCGTTCCACTCCCGGTTTCTCCGGTGCCGATATCGCCAACATGGTCAACGAGGCCGCCCTGTACGCCTCGCGTAAGGGCAAGAAAAAAGTGACCATGAAGGATTTCGAATACGCCAAGGACAAAGTCATGATGGGTGCGGAACGCCGCAGCATGATCATTTCCGAGGACGAAAAAAAGATCACCGCCTACCACGAGGCCGGTCACGCGCTGATCGCCGCTCTGGCCAAGGAGGCCGATCCCCTTCACAAGGTTTCGATCATTCCGCGCGGGATGGCTTTGGGCGTCACCCAGCAGCTGCCGCTCAACGACAAATACACCTATTCCAAGACCTACCTGGAGGCCCAGCTGCAGATCCTCCTGGCCGGCCGCATCTCGGAAGAAGTCTTTCTGGATACCAAGACCACCGGAGCCGGTAAC
This sequence comes from uncultured Clostridia bacterium, assembly GCA_964465065.1. Taxonomy (GTDB): domain Bacteria; phylum Acidobacteriota; class Aminicenantia; order UBA2199; family UBA2199; genus CAYMND01. The sequence continues at coordinate 57,434 of CAYXHZ010000006.1, read as the reverse complement.
GATTTCGAAAGGGCCACTTCGATCGCCCGTAAAATGGTCTGCGAATGGGGTATGTCTTCGCTGGGACCCCGTGTGCTCGGCCGCAAAGACGACATGGTCTTTCTGGGGCGCGATCTGATGCACCAGAGCGATTATTCCAACGAGACGGCCCGTCTCATCGACGAAGAGATCGGTAAAATCATCGATACCGCCTATAAGAAAGCCCGCGAGCTGATCGAAGCCAACCGGGAGAAAATGGAAATCATCGCCCAGACGCTGCTGGAACGGGAGAGTCTGAGCGCCGCCGACATTCAAGGTATACTCAACGGCGAAGCGATCAAGGTACCGCTTGAGGATGCCGTCGAAGAGACCGAAGAGGCTTGAGGTGACCGGTCCGCGGTCGAAAATGGACGAATCATGAACTGGAGCCATCTGGTCAACGCTTTTTCCCGTTTCGGGCTCAACGATTTTCTGGACATCCTGTTCATGACGGTCATCTTCTACTACATGATCCTGCTGATCAAGGGCACCAAATCTTACCAGGTGGCCGTCGGCCTGATCCTGATCGGCGTGGCCGCCGTATTCGGGCGATTGCTGCAGCTGACCGCCTTTTCTTTCATACTCAACGCCTTCCTGAGCTACCTGATCCTGGCCATCATCATCCTGTTTCAGGACGAAATCCGGCGCATCCTGGCCGAGATCGGCGGCCGGCTCAAGAAACGGTACAGCGCCAGCGTCCGCTCGGAAGTGCTCGACGAGATCCTCAACGCCGTCATGGCCCTGTCCCTGTCGCGGATCGGCGCCATCATGGCCATCGAGCGGAAAATGCGGGTCGAGAATTACGTCAACAAACCGGTCCGTCTGGACGCCATGGTCAACAAGGATCTGCTGCTGACTATTTTCACTCCGGGATCGCCGCTGCACGACGGCGCGGTGGTCATCAAGGAGGAGCGCATCGAGGCGGCCCGTTGCTTTTTCCCCCTGCCGCCTCTGTTGGAACTGAGTCCCAGCGGCACCCGTCACCTGGCCGCCATCGGCATCACCCAGCAGACCGACTGCGTGGTCATCGTCGTTTCCGAGGAAACCGGTAAAATCTCTTTCGCCGTGGACGGAGAGCTTGTACGCGGACTGGACCGCGAAGGCCTGAAATCCCGTCTGCAGCAATTCGTTTATAAATGAACCCGAAAAAACTGTTGTTCAAAAACCTTCATCTCAAGCTGCTGGCCCTGCTGGTGTCTTTGCTGATCTGGGCCTTCGTCGTCGGTCAGGCTCGGGCATATTCCGAGAAAAATCTGGAGGTGGGGGTCACCTATCACGGTGTTCTGGCGCATATCGATGTCCGGGAAATCCAGCCGACCAAGGTCTTGGTCAGGGTTTACGGCATCTCCAGCCTGATCGAAAAACTCGATGCTTCCTCGCTGGCGCTCAACATCGACCTGCAGAACGTCAAACGGGCCGGGGAGAGTGCCTTCTTTTCCGAGGATTATCTGCAGGTGCCGGAAGGGATCGAGGTGCGTCAGATTCAACCGCGGATCGTGCGGGTGATCAGCGACGAGTTCAGTACCCGCGAAGTGCCTGTCCGGATCATCTATAAGGGACGATTGCCCGGTGGCGTCCGGCTTTTGGAACGTCGTCTTTCCCCCGAACGGGTGGTACTGTTCGGCTATCTGTCCCAGATCATCAAAATCGACCGTGTCGAAGGAGAGTCCGCCATCAACCTGGAAGATATCGACCGCAACCAGGTCATTACGGTGCCGTTGCTCAAACAGGACGGAATCATCCGCTTCGAAGGCGCCGCCAGCGTGGATGTCACCTTTGTGGTCGACAGCCCGAAAAACAGTCATGAAGAAAAAAAGGAATAGCCGATGTCGTTGACTGCGGAATCTCTGTTCGGTACCGATGGCATTCGGGGCAGGTTCGGCGATTTTCCGTTTACAGCTGACGGCTTGCGTCGTCTGGGGGCGGCCATGGCCTCGGTCATGGACGGGGCGGCCCTGCTGACGGCGATGGACACCCGCTTTTCGGGGCCGGAAATACTGAATCGGGTCATGGACGGTCTGGCCGGACATTGTCCGGTCGGCAGACTTGGCGTGTTGCCCACTCCGGGACTGTCTTACCTGCTGGGGCACGGGAATTGGAGGTACGGGATGATGATCACCGCCTCCCACAATCCGGCCGAGGACAACGGCATCAAACTCTTCAACGCCTGCGGCGAGAAGATTCCCGATGAGCTGGAAGCGAAGATCAGCCGAATTTTCCGGGAACAAAGCCCCGGTCGGAGCCTTGCCGGTTCTACCCATGCGGCCAGCGCGCCGGTGCTGGATGCCGATCCCCGGCCATACCTGGATTTTCTGCTCGATCAGGCCAGCCGGATCGACCTGCGCGGTCTCAGCCTGTTGGTCGATACGGCCAACGGGGCCATGTGCGGTGTGGCACCCGAAGTGTTGGCGCGGACCGGCGCCCGGCTGATTGTCCGGTCCGACCAGCCCGACGGTCGCAACATCAACGAGCGCTGCGGCTCGCAGTACCCGGAAGCGCTGCTGGAAAAAGTCAGGAGCGAAGGCGCCGATTGGGGCATCGCTTTCGACGGCGACGGCGACCGGGTCTTGCTGGTAGACGGCCGGGACGGCCGGATCAGCGACGGCGACGACATCCTGTATTTGCTGGCCGGATATCGACTCAAACGGACGCCCGATTTCCGGCCTGTCGTGGTCGGAACCGTCATGTCCAACCTGGGACTGGAATGTTCTCTGCGTTCGTTGGGTGTCGAACTGGTTCGGGCCGATGTCGGCGACCGCCATGTTTACCGCCAGATGCAGCAATTCGACGCCGAACTGGGCGGGGAGTCTTCGGGGCATGTCATCATCCGTTCGCTGCAGCGCAGCGGCGACGGCCTGTTGACCGCTCTGCATCATTTCATGGCCTTGAACGAGCTGGGGCGGGATTTCCGCATGACGCGTTTCCCGCAGCGGCTGCAAAGTCTGCGGGTAACGCAAAAACCGCGTCTTGAGGACTGGCCCGGCTTGCAGGCCCTGCAGGAGGAATTCCGGCGGGAGACGGCCGCAAAGCAGGCCCGGTTGCTGATCCGTTATTCGGGTACCGAGCCCAAGATCCGGATCATGGTCGAAGCCGACGACATGCAGGTCGTCGACACCTGGATAGATCGTTTGCATTCTTTTATCGTGGACAGCATAGGGGAAACACAATGAAACTTTCGGTCAACATCGATCATATCGCCACCATCCGAGAAGCACGCAAGACCATCGAACCCGATCCCGTCTACGCCGCCGCTCTGGCCGAACTCGCCGGTGCCGACGGCATCACCATGCACTTGCGTCAGGACAGACGGCACATGCAGGAGCGCGACCTGGAATTGCTGCGCAAGACGGTTAAGTCGCACCTGAATCTGGAAATGGCTATTTCCATGGAAATGGTGAAAGTCGCGCTGAAAAACAAGCCCGATACCGTCACTCTGGTGCCGGAAAGCTCCGAGGAGGTGACCACCACAGGCGGGCTCGACGTGATCATGTTCGCCGACCGTATCGAGGAGATTATGGGCAACCTGCGGGCGGCCGGCATCAGTGTGTCGATCTTCATCGATCCCGATCTGGATCAGGTCAAGGCCTGCCATCGCATCGGCGTGCGTCTCATCGAGATCAACACCGGTGAATACGCCCACAACTGGAACAACAGCTACGCCTTGCTCGAGCTCGACAAGATCGCCAAGGTGGCGGTATACGCCGACAAGCTCAAAATGCGGGTGCTGGCCGGACACGGTCTGACCTACCAGAACGTGCGGCCCATCGTGGAGATCAACGAGATCGACGAACTCAACATCGGCCACACCATCATCGCCAATGCGGCGCTGATCGGTCTTCCCGAGGCGGTCAAGCGCATGAAGACCCTGCTGGCCAGAGAGAAAGAACTGCCGTTTTTTCGGGGAGTGTGAACATGAACTACGATGTGATTTTTCTAGGTGGCGGTCCGGCCGGTTACGAAGGGGCTATCGCCGCGGCGAAACTGGGGCTCAAGACGGCCGTCGTCGAGAAGGAAAAGGCCGGGGGAACCTGCCTGCACTGGGGTTGTATCCCGACCAAGGCGCTGCTGCACCCGCTGAAATCGGTCAAGGCCTTCAAGGACCTGGCCAAGGCGGGCCTGACGGTGAAGGATTATGAACTGGACGTCGATAAACTGAAGAAATACAAAGAACGGGTGGTGTCCAAACTGACCAAGGGCATCGAACTGCTGTTCCAGGAACACGGCGTCGAACTGATCGGCGGTTTGGGCCGTCTGACCGCCCCGGGGCGGGTGAGCGTTGCCGGTCTCGGTGATTTTTCGGCTGGGCATGTCGTTTTATGCACCGGTTCGGAACCGGCCGCACTGCCCTTCCTCAAACCCGACGGGGAACGGGTGATCAATTCCGATCAGGCGCTGGAACTGAATTCGATTCCGGCACGGCTGCTGATCGTCGGCGCCGGGGCCATCGGCCTGGAAATGGCCGAGATCTACTCTTACCTGGGCAGCGAGGTCACGGTGGTGGAGGTATTGGACCATGTCGTTCCCGGCAGCGATGTCGAACTGGCCGACATGTTGCAGGCCGAGTTGAAGAAGCAGAAAATCTCGGTGCTGACCTCGACTGTTCTGTCCGATCCCGTACTGGACGAACCCGGAGGCGGCGTGGCCGTCAAGCTGACCCGGGAAGGAAACTCGCAATTGGAACACTTCGACCGGGTACTGCTGGCCGTAGGTCGTAAACCGCGCAGCAGCGGCCTTGCCGACGAAGCCCTCGCTCTGGCCGTCGACAAGCGCGGCTTCGTGGTCGTCGACGAGCAGCTGCAGACCAATATCCCGGGCGTGTACGCCTGCGGCGACCTGATCGGTCAGCCTCTGCTGGCCCACAAGGCTTCGCATCAGGCCATAGCCATTGCCCGCCGCATCGCCACCGGCCGGTCGATCGTCCATCATCCCGTTCCCGGGGCGGTGTTCACCTTCCCGGAATTCGCCTCGATTGGACTGACCGAGGTCCAGGCCCGGGAGCAATTCGCCGACATCCGGATCGGCCGCTTCGCTTACGCCGCCGGCTCGCGTTCCAACGCCATCGACGAGAAGAACGGCCTGGTCAAGGTTCTGGCCCAAAGCGACGGAACCGTGGTGGGCGCGCACATCCTGGGTGCCGAGGCCGGTGAACTGATGCCTCTGCTCAACTACGCCGTGACCCGGCAGCTCAAGGTCGAGGAGTTCCGGGATCTGATCACCATCCATCCCACTTTGGGCGAGAATGTCTGGGAAGCCCTGGCCCAGATCGGCGGTTTCTCGATTCACGGCTGATGGCCGAGGGCGGAAGTCACAACGGTTCCAAGGGGAGAAGAGCATGAAAATGGGAATGCTTTGGGGCATATTGCTGGTTGCTGGCTGTTTGTTGCTGCCGGCCTCGCCGTCGGTCGTGGAAAACGCGCTGCTGCTGAGAGTGGACAAAACGGAGACTGTAGATCTGCAGCGGATCGATGCGGCCGGAGCCGCGGTGCTGCAGGAACTTGAAAGCTGTTTCCTGGTCAGTTCCAGACCATCGGCTCTGCCGGGACTCGGTCGGGCCGGGATCGCCTACAAGGTGATTGTCCAGCCGGACGATCGGGCATCTTTTTACCTGTTGCACTACCCGCAGGCCGCCGGACCGGATGGAATCGGGGCCTATCCTCTGGAAGAGCATATCTGGTTGATCTGGAGCTCCGATCGTGATTTTCGGAACCGGTTGAGCCAGCCCTACCACCTGAAAGCGCTTTCACTGTCCCGGCCGCTACGTATTCCCGAGACCGCGCGTACGGATCGGCAGGCCGCAAAGCGCATCCAGATCCGGACCGGACCGCTGATTCCGGAACTGCTGACGCAGGTTTCAAAGCAGAGGGTGCGAAGCGATATCGTGGCTCTGCAGAATTTCAAGACTCGGTACGCCTCCACCGCCCAGTGTGAAGAGGCGGGTGAATTCCTTCTGAATCGTTTCCGGTCTTTGGGACTGGATGCCAAAGCGGAAACGTTTTCCTTTGAATCACGGTACCGGAGTCGGAACATTGTGGCCCTGATTCCCGGAACGACCGGCTCCACCCAGACTATCCTGGCGTGTGCCCATTACGATTCCTACAGCGACAGCATGGATACCGATGCTCCGGGGGCCGACGACAACGCCAGCGGTACGGCGGCGGTACTCGAAATCGCCCGGATCCTGGCCAAGCGGAAATTTAAGAATCCGGTCGTTCTGCTTTGCGTTTCGGCGGAAGAGTGGGGCCTTTATGGCAGCGGGGACTACGCTCGCAAGGCCCGGGATCACAATCGTACCATCACGGCCGTGATCAACCTGGACATGATCGCCTACAACCATGCAGGGGCCGGCGAGCTGTCTCTGATCGTCAACGGCAAGTCGCAGTGGCTGGCCGATCGTTTCATCGCCGTGGCCCAGCCGCTGGTGAACGTGAATCTCGTTAAAACCGTCGACGCCTCCCTGACCTGGAGCGATCATTCGTCTTTCTGGGATCAGGGCTATTCGGCGCTTTGCGGTATCGAGACCGACGACAACCCCTATTATCACCAGACAAGCGACACCGTGGACACCCTGGATCTCGATTATGCCACGGATGTGGTCAAGGCGTCGCTGGCCGTGCTGGTTGATCTGGCCCAATCGGTTGCGGAACCGGAAGTTCCGACCGGATTGCAGGGACGTTGTCAGGTGTCGGCGGCGGTTTTCTACAGAATGAAAACGGTTTATCTGAACTGGCAGGCCAACCAGAGACCGGTACTGGGCTACAACGTATACCGCTCGACTCGGCAATCCGGGCCCTATGTGCGCGTCAACGAATCTTTACTGGAACAGACTGCATTTGTGGATCGGTTTCTGGCCGCCGATCAGCATTATTATTACGTATTGACGGCGCTTGACGAAACCGGCGAGGAAAGCGGCTATTCCGTGGAGGTTCGAGATGACGAGAACAACGGCTGAGCGGGGACACGGGTTGGCTTCGGTATTGCTTCTGGTCGCGCTTTTTCTGATTCCGGCCGCTGCTCCAGGTGCGGAAAAGCCGACCCGGAGGATTTTCCTCGGAGCGGCGTTTGGCTATTTTTATCCCGGGCAGAGCGAATTCCGCGATGTGTACGATCGGACGATACTGCCGCTGGAATTGTCTTTGGGATGGAAGGTCAGCCGCAGACTGTCCTTGTTTGCAGCCGTCCGTCATATGAAGTGCCAGGGGGAAACGGTGGTCGAGGGTTTCAAACAGGTGGAAGAGTCCTATCCTGTCCAATGGCGCATGCTGACCGTGCGTCTGGGCGGCGATTACTTTTTTTCTGGGTCCCGTTTGGCGCCCTTTCTGGGTGTTGGCGCATCGTACAGCTTCTACAAGGAGGAGTGGCCCTCGGTCAATTGGACCGGCGAGAACGACAAGGCGGGGTTTTTCGTTCAGGGTGGCGGCCGCTACCGATTCGGGCATAACCTGGATGCCCGGCTGCAGCTGGAGTATTCTTCGATTCCGGCCGGCAGGGGGAGCCGTGGAAATGTCAACCTGGGTGGACTTACGGCCTCGCTGGGCTTGACAGTGGCATTCCTGTAAAGAGCGGAGCGATGATTCGGATCCCTTTGGTCTGGCTTGGACCGCAAATACGCTGGACTCAAACCGCGGTGAAGAAATCGCTTACCCGGGTTTCGTGCCAGTATTCGCCGCCCGCTTGTCCGGTCAGGAAGCCGATGTGCCCACCATGTTCAGGCGCCTCGAGGAACAGAAAACCGCTGGCTTGAGCGATGTCCCAGGGGAAACAGTCCGGTCCCAGGAAGGGATCGTCCTGGGCGTTGAGCAGCAAGGTCGGTACCGAGATGCGTTTCAGAAGCGGTCGGGCGCTGGCGCGCCGGTAGTAGTCCTGGGCGCCGGAGAAACCGAACTGTCGGGCGGTGAATGCCTCGTCGAAATCTTCCAAGGTTTTGAGACCGATCAGAAAGCCGGTGTCCACAGTTCCGGGCATGGCCGCTGCTTTGGCCCTGACTTTGGCCGTCAGTTTGTTGACGAAGCGCCGGTTGTACAGCCGGTTCGACGGTTTGTTCAGGGCCTGGTTGGAGGAAACCAGATCGCAGGGCGCCGATACCGCAGCGGCCGCGATGATGCGACGATCGATCTTGTCGCCCTGTTCGCCCAGCCAGCGCAACACGATGTTCCCCCCCAGGCTGAAGCCGATGAGATAGATCTCGGTTCGGCCGAGACGGAATACATGCTGCAGGGTCGTTTCCAGGTCGTCGGTCTTGCCGGCATGGTAGAAGGCAGTCCGGCGGTTAATCTGACCGCCGCAGCCCCGTAGGCTCATGGCCAGACAGTCGAAACCCCGCCGGACCAGGGCCTTGGCCATCCCTTTCATATAGGCTCGGGAACTGGCCGATTCCAGACCGTGTACCAGCAGGGCGAGCCGCTGCCTGCCCTTGTCCAGCCAGTCGAGATCGAGAAAATCGCCGTCCGGGGTGTCGATACGGCTGCGCCGGTAGGCCACGCCGGCGACGCGACGGAATTCGGAGTGCCAGATGGTCTGAAGATGGGCGTTGCCAAGAAAGCGAGGCGGCTGGTACGTGGCTGGCTGGATCAAGGGCATGGACCATCATAGCATATTTTGACCGAAAACGGCCGCCGCTTTTTTCTGTCAGTCTTTCTTGCGGATCGGAATGAAGATCTCGGTCAGAGTCTCCTGGGGCGCCACCTGGGCCGGGTCGCTGAGATACCGTTCCCAGGCCGGGCCGTTGATCCGGTACCCCTTTTCGTTAATGGTCTGCTGCAAGAGGCGATAGGTTTCTCCGACGGTGTCGTAGGGACCTTGACGCAGGATATGGACGACCTCCTGCTTTTCGAAGCGACCCCGCAGCAAGGGGGGCTTGGGTTTTGTTTCCGATGTTATCGGCAGACCGATCTGCCACTTCAGGTCGGAGCCGGCCGTGTCGGCGGCGAAGTTGAGGTAGATGCCCAGCAGGGGGCCTGCAGCTTTCAGGTCCTGACGCGAAAACTCCGCCATAAAATCCGCAATAGCCTGGGGAATGGCCGCATAATCCCCCTGATGATCCATACAGGCGTAATCAAAGGCCGACTCCGTGCGAATGATCACCTGGTTGGTCGTCTCGGCCGGCGCCGCGCTGGCCAGAAATGAGAGCAGTAGAAAAGTCATTTGCATGCCTCCTTGTCATTGTCATGGCCAAAGTATAAACGGGTACCCTGACAGCGTGACGTCAGGTTTGATTGGCGCTGAGTATTTTTTTGGCGGCGCTGACGACCTGGTCGCGGATTCGATCCGGTTCGATGACACGGACGTAAGGTCCGTAACTGAGGATCATGCCCAGTACCCAATCGTCCTGGGGGACCGTCAGGGTGATGCGGATGCTTCCGTTTTCCTGGGGCACTTTGGGTTCCTGGGGGAAGCTGTCTTCCAGAAACGGGGCCATCTCGGCGGCGAATTCCAGGACAAGTTGGTAACTGTTTCCGCTGTTTTTTTTCTCCGGCAGGTAGGACTGATAGCCGGCCGGACGGCGTGCGAAGGTTTCCGCGGCGATAGCGAGTTCGCTCATGCGGCTGAGCTTGAAGAAACGGAAGTCGTTGCGGGTCGTGCAGAAGGCGAACAGGTACCAGCCGTAGCCCTTGAAAACCAGGGTCATCGGTTCGACCCGCCGTCGTCCCGATTCGTTATGGCTGTTCTGGTAATGGAAATGCAGCAGCCTGGTCTCGCTGATGGCCTGGTGAACGGTGCGGATGGTGTCGACCTGGGCCGGATTCTGGTTCCAGGGGAACAGATCGATGACCAGCTGTTCGCACAGTGAAGGCGCCTGGGGGCCGGAACCCCTGGGGAGCAGGCTGCCGATCTTGTCCAGGGCGCTCTGCATGTGCCGGTCGCCCAGGGTACGGTTCAGGCCGGACAGTGAGGACATGATGGCCCGGATGTCTTCCGTCTTGAGCAGGCGCCGGTCGAGCTTGTAGGTTTCGATCAAGCTGTAACCGCCGCCGTTGCCGGAATAGGGGACAACCGGAATGCCGGCCATACTCATGGCTTCGATGTCACGGTAGACGGTGCGCACGGAGACTTCGAACTTTTCGGCCAGTTCGGCGGCGGTGACCCGGTCACGGCCGAGCAGCAAAACGGTGATGGCCAGCAGGCGGTCTATGCGCATGGTTTCGGGGGGATGATAGAATCCGGTCGGCGGGAGATTGCGGCTGTCCGCCGGCCGGATCGTGCGTAAAACTCGCGCTTATTTCATATTCACCTTGTCGACTTTCTTGTATCCGGCCGGGGCTGCGTAGGTGCCAGCCGGGGCGGTGGCGTTGGCCAGGATTTCGAGGGTTTCGCTGGTGGTCTTCATCCCCATGACCTCCATCTCGGTGGCCAGGGGATAGCCCTGAATCTTGGCCATCTCTTTCATCACCTGCTCGCCGCCCTTCATCATGATCTGCATCATCTGGCCGTAGACCTCCTGATACTTCTTCCAGTCGAACGGCAGCTTTTCGGCCACCCACATGGTCATCGGCATCTGCATACCCATCATGTTCATGGTCACCTTGTAGGAAACGGTGTCGATGCCGGCCACCTTCTTGGTGGCACCCAGCTTTTCGACGGTCACGGTCATGCTCTTCATCATCTGCTCGACCATCGGTGCGGCCTCGGGGGGCAGCAGCTTGCCGAAATCGACGGGAATGGACGCCTCCACGTAGGTTTTGGCGGTATTGTCGATCATCAGCATCTTTTTGGCGGTCAGGTCGATGACGACGCCCTGGGCGCCGCCGACGGTGGCCATCTTACCGTCGCCGAGCCATTGCTGGACGGTTTCGGATTTGGCCGGCTGGCCCATCATGGCCGGGGCTTCGGTCTTCTGTTTGATGCAGACATCGGCCTGGATCATCAGGCTCGAAAACAGGATGACGGCAATTACGATCAGGGTTTTTTTCATATTGTTTCTCCTTAACTTTGCTTTATTCCGGAATATGGGTTAATGATAGGCCCTTTCGTCGTCTTTGTCAAAAAACAGGCGCGGACAGAAAGGTTGACAAAGGTGAAAATTCCCGCTATGTTGGCCTCATGGATAAGAAATCCTGGCAATGGCGTCTGTATACGATCAGCTTCATGAAGAAGGAAAAGGTGCGCATCATCCGGTCCCGGATGGACCTGTCCGGCCGGCGGGTGCTGGACATCGGCTGCGCCCAGGGCGTCGTGTCGGCGCAGCTCAAGAACGGTGCCGGCAACTGGGTGCATACCGATGTCGATTTCGCCAATCTGCCCGAGGCCCGAGCGGTGCTGGGGCGCGATCTGGTCCAGTGCGCCTGCGCCCGGTTGCCCTTCGCCTCCGGCAGCTTTGACGATGTCTTGCTGCTCGATACTCTGGAGCATGTCGACGACGACCGCGCCCTGCTGGCGGAAACGGCCCGCCTGCTGCGCCCGGGGGGGCGGCTGGCCATTTCCACGCCGATTTCGGGCGGTTTTTTCCTGTTCAACAAGCTTAAAAACCGCTTCGGTCTGACTCCCGAAATCTACGGTCACAAACGTGAGGGCTACAGCCTGGCGCAATTGGCACTTTTGGCCGGAGAGCAGGGGCTGAAAACGGAATACCAAGGAACCTACGCCAAATTCTTCGTCGAGATGGTGGAGATGACGCTCAACGTTCTGTTCACCAGAAAGAACCGGATCCGAAGCTCGCATCTGCACAGCGGCGCCATATCGCCGACATCGGCGTCGGCCTTGGATAAAAATCCGTTCCTGATGCGGCTTTATCGATATCTTATTTATCCCCTGCTCTACCTGTTCACCCGCCTGGACCGGCTGCTGTTTTGCAAAACAGGCTACGCCACCTTGCTCATCGCCCGCAAGGGGGTGACTGTGGATAGAGGTGCGTCATGAGAAGTTTCTTCCGGCTGCTGATCTGCCTGGCGCTGCCGTTGGGGCTCCTGTCCGAGACAGCGGCGCTCAGGGTGGTCATGCACTGCTCCATGGGGGATATCGAAGCCGAATTGTATCCGGACAAGGCACCGTTGACGGTGGCCAACTTTCTGGCCTATCTCGACGCCGGGATGTATGAAAAGTGCAGTTTCTTCCGGGTGGTCCGTCCCGACAACCAACCGAACGACCGGGTCAAAATCGAAGTGGTCCAGGCCGACGGCCCGGCGGATGAGCGCTGTTTGCCGCCAATCCGTCTGGAGAGAACCGATCAAACCGGCCTGCGGCACTGCGACGGCGCGCTGTCCATGGCCCGTGGCGCGCCCGATTCGGCCCAGGGCAGTTTCTTCATCTGCATCCACGACCAGCCCGAGCTGGATTTCGCCGGTCGGCGCAACCCCGATGGACAGGGATTCGCCGTTTTCGGTAAAGTCATCCGCGGCATGGACGTGGTGTGCGCCATTCAAAGTATGCCGGCCGACGGTCAGACCTTGCGCAAACCGGTGACCATTCATTCCATCAGACGGAAACGCTGAACTAGGGCATGCGCCGGAACAGGAATTGGCGCAGGTACTCGCGGGGAATACCCAGGAAGGTGTCGCGCCAGAGACGGTCGCAGTTCCGGCAGGCGGTGAATTCCTGGTAGCGGCGTTCGGAAAGAGCCTGGCGCAGGCGGCGCTGCTCGGGACCGTTCCAGATCTCTTTCAAGCTGTTCCGGCCGACATTGCCCAGAGTGTAGCTGGCGAAAAAATCCTGGGCGCAGGGGGACACGTCGCCGTTCCAGAAAACCAGCAGGGCGTTCCAGAGGAAGGTGCAGGGCGCGTATTGATTCTGGTTGTGGCCGATGTCCAGGTGGCCGGCCCAGTTGTGCGGTTTTTTGATGATGAACTGGTCGAGACCGATTTCGCCGAACATGGCCTTGAACTGGGCCAGTTTATCCGCCTCCAGTTGCGATTCGTTCAGCTTGATCACCTCGATGGCGACGATCGGTCTGGTGCTGTGTCTCTCGCGGCGGATGCGCAGCAGGGTTTTGATGTTGGCGACGGTGGCAGCGTAATCGGCACCGACGCGGATTTTTTCGTAATCTTCCTTGTTGAAACCGTCGAAGCTGAAGGAGATGCGCGTCAGACCTGAATCAACCAGCTCGGCGCAGATCCGCTCGTTGAGCTGGGTGCCGTTGGTGTGCAATTTGGTCACCGGGATACGTTGGGCGGCGTAACGGATCAGTTCGCCGGCACGGGGGTGCAGCAGCGATTCGCCGCGGTGGTGCAGGGCCATCTCGTGGACGAACTCGGCGGCCTGATCGACGATGCGAAAAAACAGTTCCGGATCCATCATGCCGCGTTGTTTGGCGGCCAGTTCTTTGTTTGGGCACATGACGCAGCGCAGATTGCAGTCGGAACAGAGTTCCACCCACATGCGCAGCGGCAGGGTGGCCACAGTCGTGTCCCGGCGCTTGTAACTGCGGTAGATTTTCCAGAGACGGCGGTAATATGCGATTGAACTGTCCATTGTCCATTATAGCACAGCCTCCAAACGATTACGGTCTTGATTTTTTTGCTGATTGCAGGCAGGATGGATTGAGGAAATCCGCTATCGGCCGCGTTTACCGTGCAGGCAAGCAAGGAGTGAAGAAATGATCCGTTTATTTGCCGTGTTGTTTTCGTTTCTGCTGTGTCTCAATACGTCCTGGCCGGCTGCCGGCTCAAGTCCGGACGAGCCGATCCCCTATCTGGGCCAGACCCCTCCCGGCCAGGTACCGGTCCTGTTTGCCCCGGGCATTGTCAACACCGGCCTGCACACCCGGGATTTCACCATGAGCCCCGACGGCCGCGAACTGTATTTCGTGGTCATCGTCGGACAGTACAAGTTGAGTTACATCGTCGGTTGCCGTTTCGAGAACGGGCGCTGGGGCGAACCGGAAGTTGTGGCGGGGCTGGACAAGCCGGGGATTCATTACATCGAGCCGCATATTTCTCCTGACGGGCAGAAGTTCTTCTTCGCCTCCAATCTGCCGGCTCCCGGAAAGGTCTTCGCCGAGCGTGACGAAGACATCTGGGTCATGGAACGCAGCGGTTCGGGCTGGGGACAGGCGCGCAACCTCGGCGCTCCGGTCAACACAGCCGGAGGAGAATTTTTCCCCAGCACCACCCGCGACGGCACCCTGTATTTCACCGGACCGGAGAAGGAGGGGGGCGGGGAGTGCATCTACCGCAGCCGATTCATAAACGGCGGTTACAGCCAGCCCGAACGTCTGCCGGAGCAGATCAACGCCGGCAAGGCCCGGTACAATGCCTATTTCTCGCCCGACGACCGTTTGGCTATCGTTCCGATCTACGGACATAAAGCCAATCCGAACGGGGTGGATTATTACGTTGTTTTCCATAACTCCGATGACAGCTGGAGCGAACCGGTCAACCTGGGACCGCTGATCAACACCGCCGACAACGAAGAGCATTCGGCCAGCCTTTCCCCGGACGGGAAGTATCTGTTTTTCATGTCGCCGCGCCTGCCGGCGCAGACGCCCGAACGCATCGACTTTTCATATCTGCGCCGCATGCGGACAACGGTTCCCAACGGTAACCCGTCGATATGGTGGGTGGAGGCCGCTTTTCTGGAGAAGCTCCGTTTGCCGGCCGGTAAAAACTGAAACTCAGAACATCTTGAGCAGCATCAGGTAGAGAACAAAGCCTTTGACGCCGTGGCTGACCACCGGCAGTCCGGCTTCTAACTTGACCAGCATGTTGTCCCAGAAGGGCAGGGCGGTACTGGCGGCGGCGGCTATGCCTGAAAAATATTGCCGGCTCATCTCTTCGCTGCTGTTGCTGGCCAGAACGGAATCGTACTTGAATTCCAGCCCGAAATGCTGGCTCAATTGATAGCTGTATGCCAGATTGAACATCAGCGCCCGTTCGGCGCGAATGGTTCCGGAGTTGAAGCCGCTGACGCGCAGCTCGCTGAAAAAGCCGAACTTGTAGGCGCTGAAGCGGTCCACGCGGTAGCTGTCCAGCCAGGTGAACTTGGTCTGGATCTTGCGGAACAGGGACAGGTGGAAGTCCTTGGCGGCGATGACCCGAAAGCGGTAAAAGCCTTTCTGGCTGGCCAGGTAATCGTCGTTTTCGGGCAGACCCCAGAAACCCCAATCGCTGCGCCGGCCGTAATCGGCCCAGCAGGACAGGGTGAAACCCTTGAAACTGGCGTCCAGCTTGAGACGGATGCTGCCGGTCAGATTGTCGCGGGGCAGGATGAACTCCGGGTTGGTGTCTTCCTTGTGGCGGCTGTACATGTAATAATCCGCGCCAAGGACGGCGGTCAGCTTGACGTTGCGGGTCAGTGAAAAGCCGAAACTGATGAAACTCTTGAAGGACTGGTCCTTGATGGTCTCGCCGGGGCTCAGGTCCAGGTTGCGGTAGATTTTGTTCCGCGATGCGAAGGCGATGCCGTTGAGGTTGGCGTTGAAACTGATACCGCTGCCGAACAGCGACGGATCGGTGTAGTTGGCCAGCAGCATGGCTCCGGCGAAAAAAATGTTGGTCTGGCGGCCCTTGCCACGGCCACCGAGGTCGAAATTGAGGTAATTGATGCCGGCCAGCGGCACCGGAAATTCGTAGGAACTGTCGTAAAAGCTCCCGAAAATGGCGGCGGTCTGCGTTTTGCTCTGCTGCCATTCCACGGTGCGTTCGCCGCTCTGGCTGTCCTTGACCAGGTAACGCAGGCCTCGGTCGGTGTCCCGTACCATGCGGGCGTCCGAATCGCGGGCCGCCTGGCGCTGGGCGGTGAAATCCACGGGATTGATGCGGATATTGTCGTATTCGATCAGTTTCTCGATGTGGGTGAGCGTACCGGCGATGTTGAAAATCTGGTGGCCCACCAGCCTTGTCGGCAGGCAGATTTCTCCGTCGCTGCCCATGGGACTGATGGTTTGCGTCTCGACGTTGGAGAGCACTTCGCCTTTGAGGTTGAGCTGGTTCAGTTCCTTCTGCAGGATGGCGCCGTCCTTTTTGCTGATCCACAGGCGGCCTTCGTAGGCGCTTTGATCCTTCAGGCCCGGTCCGGGTTTGAAATGGATGACGTAGACCGCTGTCCCGGCAAGGGTTTCGTCATGGCTGCGCTGGTACTGGTAGAGTTCGCTGAGTTCGATTTCCAGGGGGACGACGCTGACCTTCTCGGGTTGCAGCAGCGGAATTTTGGGTATTTTCTTCGATTTCCATTTGATACGGTTGAGAAAAAAATCCTGTTGCACCCAATCGGCCGGTTCGCCGCGGGAGCTGAAGTACGGTCCGCGGATGAGCAGATCGAAGGTTTCGTTGAGGTTGCCGACGGTGAGGCTGTAGTTGACGCTCATATCGGCAATGAAGCAGTGCAGCCGACGGCTCTGCATGGTCATCCAGGCACGGGCCTTGGCGACGATTTCCTCGGCGCTCAACTGGCGTTCGGAATTGACGCCGACCTCGATGACCTGGCGTTTGAGCTCATCGCGGGGGCTCAATTCGATGACATATATGGAGGGATTCAGCTGGATCCTGAAGCTGCGGCTGTGCCGGCCGATCTTCTCGCGGTTCTGCGCTCCGGTCTGCAGGTCGGTGACCAGGGCGTTTTCGTAGACTCCGGGGGTCAGCTGGATCGATTTTTTCCCGGCCTGGTCGATGACGGCCATGATCACCGGCGACACGCCGTCGTGCTTGTAGTAGAGCGGCAACGGTCGGACGCTGCCCTTTTCTTCCTGCAGGTTGACGACTTCCATGTGGTCGATGAGTCCCATGCTCAGGTAGGGCATCAGTCGGTCCAGGGTATGCAGGCATTCGGCGCTGGCCGGACTTTCGCACAGGTAGAGGGAAGTGGTGTTGGTCATGAACAGCGGCCGGTTGAGCAGACGCGTGATCAGCCGGGCGGTTTCCGTATCTGTGCCCGGATTGGGGCTCAGGCGCTCCCAGAGCTTGAGCTCGGGCAGGCGGGTCATGATCTTTTCCTGCAGGGCGTTGTCGGCCGATGACACGACCAGGGCATCGAGGTAGGAACTCAGTTTCTGGGTGACGATCGCTTCCAGCAGCGAATCCAGGTCATCGGCCTCCAGGCCGATTTTAAAATCCGTCTTGACCCCTTTGATCAGGCTGGAAATCCGCTTGAGCAGGTAATTCATCTGGTCGCTGGCCGGTTTAAAGGTGCCCAGATCGAGAATGATGGCGTCGATGGCCGGGTTTTGCTGTAGGAAGATCTCCAGCCGATCGAGTTCGCTGTCACCGATGGTCACGCCCTCGTCGGGAAAGCGGAGACGCAGCAGAAGCGGTTGCGATCCGGCGGAGATGGGGCTGGGATCGGAGCCGATGGCCGTCTGCCAACTCAGTTCCCGCAGGATCAGTATGTCGGAGTTGACCGCCGGCAGAGCGGTCGGAGTGTCGACCGGAAGCAGAGCTAGGCGGATTTGGGCCGATAGGGTGATGGAAAACAGCATTTGGGCGATAAGCAACGGTTTCAGCCAGAAGCGTGACTGCATGAAATCTCCAATTCGAGTTTGATTGGTATGAGCTTGTTATACCTTTGTTGGGGTGCTTTTGGCAAGAGGACTGAACAGATAATGCGCCAGGGGTTTGCAGAATCAAACCCCTGGCGCGGATGCGGTTTGCAAGAACGACCGTATTACCAGATCACGGCGCGTTGCTCGGGTTTGCGGTACAGTTTGTCCCCTTCTTTGATTTGGAAGAGTTCGTAAAAGGCGGGCACGTTGAACGGGGCTCCATTGACCCGGAACTCGCCCCAGGGGTGGACGTCCTCGCTGACCATGCGCTTGAGCGCCTCGTCGCGGATCTTGCCGCGCCACAGTTGGGCGAAGGCCAGAAAGAAGCGCTGTCCGCCGCTGAGACCGTCGATGGGTTCCGGTTCTTTGCCGGCCAGAGACAGGCGGTAGGCATCATAGGCGATGGTCAGACCGGCGAAATCGGCGATGCTTTCGCCCAGGGCGAGTTCACCGTTGACCTTGACATCGCCCACGGCGGTGAAGGCGCTGTACTGGTCGACGAGCACCTGGGTCTTTTTCTTGAACTCGGCTGCGTCCTGCTGAGTCCACCAGTCGCGCAGATTGCCTTCCCTGTCGAAATTTCGGCCCTGGTCGTCGAAACCGTGGCTCATCTCGTGGCCGATGGCCATGCCGATGGCGCCGTAGTTCATGGCGTCGTCGGCGTCCATGAAGAAGAAGGGGGCCTGCAGGATGCCCGCCGGGAAGACCATGCGGTTGAAGATCGGGTTGTAGGCGGCGTTGACGACCTGCGGCGGCATGTCCCACTTGCTGTGGTCGGCCGGCTTGCCGTATTCCTGCATGTTTTTTTCGAAGTTGAAGCGGCCGTAGCGTCTGATGTTGGCCAGAAATCCGTCGCGCTTGACCTCCAGCTTGCTGTAATCCTGCCACTTGTCGGGGTAACCGACCTCGACCTTCATGGCCGCCAGCTTGGCCAGGGCCTCTTTTTTGGTTTCTTCACCCATCCAGCTGACCGATTTCAGGCGGGCTTCCAGGGCCTGCTTGATATTGGCGGCCATCTGGGCCATGCGCTGTTTGGCTGCAGGCGGGAAGTATTTTTCCACGTACATCTGACCCATGATCTCGTCCAGACAGTCGCTGGTCAGGTTGGTCATGCGTTTCCAGCGTTCCTGGATCTCCTTGGTGCCTTCCATGATCTGGTCGAAGAAGCGGAAATCCTCGTTGACGAAGTCCGAACTCAAATAATCTGCGCAGAAGGTGGTCAGGTGCCAGCGCAGGTAGCAGCGCCAGTCGGCGATCGGGACTTCCTGCAGCATCAGACCCATCTCCTTGTAGAACTTGGGGGACATGACGACGACTTCGGGGATTTCCCGGCCGGCGATGGCCTGGAAATAGGCGGTCCAGTCCACCTGGGGACAGTGGGACTGGAGCTGGGTAATACTCATCTTGTTGTACAGGCCGGGGATATCGCGCATCTCGACCCGGGTTTTGGAAGCTTTGGCAAGGCGGGTTTCGATGGCCATGACCGTCTTGGCCGCCTGCTCGGCCTGTTGCGAACTGTCGCCGATGAGCTGCATCATCTTGGCGATGTGGATCAGGTACTCGCGGCGGATGCGCTGGGCGTCGGCATCGTCCCGGGTGTAATAATCCCGGTCGGAGAGTCCGAGTCCGGTCTGGGCCAGGTAATAGGCGGTAGCCTTGGAATTGGCCAGATCGGCCATGACTCCGCCACCGAAGAGAGCGCCCAGGCCGTTGCGGTGAAATTCTGCCAGCAAGGCGAGCAGGCTTTTAACATCGCTCAAGGCGGCGATGCGCTTCAGCTCTTCCTGCAACGGCTCATAGCCCAGTTTTTCGATGGTTTCCGTGTCCATGGCCGTAGCGTAGAAATCGCCGATCTTCTGCGCCGGGCTGCCCGTTTGAAACCGGCCGGGCGTGGCGGCCAGTTCCTGGCACAGGGCATGCAGACGGTCGCGGTTCTGCTCGCGTACCTGATCGAAGGCATCGTAGGAACTGCGGTCGTCGGGCAGATTGAATCTCTTGATCCACAGACCGTTGGCGTAGCGGTAGAAATCATCGCCGGGTCTGACGGATACATCCATGTTGTTCTTGTCCAGAGCCGGTGTCTTCGTGTCGTCGGCGACCAGGAATGCCGAGTCGGTCGAAACCAGTGTGAAGACGAGCCAAAACAGAACAGTGCGGAACTTTTGTACGGAAATTTTCATATATGTCTCCTAGCTGTAGATCTCAAGCTCAAAAAATTGGTACGAATCGGCGACTGCTTTTGTTTCAGCTTTGGGTCGAATGAGATTCAGGAAGGAGCGGGGCTTGATGGATCAAGCCCCTGCGATGACTATTTGACTTCGGCCTTTCCGGAAGCGGTTTTCACCGTGATTTTGGGGCTGGCCGACTTTTGAACCTTTGTCTTTTTGACGTAGGTCTGGTCGTTTTGCTCGAATTCCTCTTCCCGGTCGAATTTGAACGGGGACAGGATGGGGCGGCCCTTGCGGGCGGTCAACTCGAAGCTGCCATCCATGGGCTGACCGTTGAAATCCAGGCAGGCGTCCCCGGAAGCCGAGGCCAGCGTGATGTCGGCCTTCAGGGCGGAGGCCAGCTGCACCGCGACATTGCCTGATGCGGTTTTGAAACTGCTCTCGGACTCCGGGCTGACAGCCTGGGCGCTGATGTTGCCGCTTGCGCCGGCGATTTTCAGTCCGGCCTTGACCTTGTTCAGGCCGATGTTTCCGCTGGCCGTCTTGCAGCAGACGAGCTTGGCGTTGACCTGCTCGATGTCGATGTCGCCGCTGGCCGAGCGGGCGTTGATGTCGCCGCCGATGTCTTTCAAGCTGATGTTTCCGCTGGCGGTGTGCAGCGACACCGGGCCGCCGATTTCCCGGAGCTCGATGTTGCCGGAGGCCGAGTGGGCCTCGATACCGTTTTGAACGCCGCTGATCACTAAATTGCCAGAGGCCGAGCGGAACTCGATGCCCGTACTGGCCGGCAGGGAAATTTCCCAGATCGATTCGCCCTGGCAACTGTTGCCGTCGAAATCCTCACCGAGAACCAGGATTTCCCCCTGTTCCTCGAATTTCGGGGTGAACGATTTTCGGTCGTAACTGAAGCTGAGCTTCACCTCGATCCGGTCGCCGCCGACGGTTTTGATCCGGCAATCGCCGCTGACCAGTTCCAACCGAACGCTCTTTTTCCCGCTGAAGGCGCGGTTCTCGCTTTGCATCTCTGCCGAGTACAGGGTCAGCCCCAGGCTCAGCAGCGCGACGCTCATCAAAATCCATTTGCCTTGTTTGTTCATGTTTCACCTCACAGTTGATTTCATGCCTCTACATACGTCGGCCTCAGGTGCGGGGAATTCCGGATTGTCAATACAGAACCCCGGAAAGGTTCTGTATTGCAATTTCGAACGGCCGAGCGGGACATGACCATTTTCGCCGCGAGCCGAAACAGTGAATTACAAGCTGATCAGTATACCGAATTGCAGGCTGATGAAGCCGTGCAGGTTGATGAAAAAATCGCCGCCGCGACGTTGTGTCAGACTGGGATCGTTGCTGGGGTAGTAGAATTCGCCGGAACCCCAGCTCTTTTCGACCCGTTCGCCGATCAGGAACCATTCCCCATCCCAGCTGCGGGTCCGGCCTCCGGCCAATTCGCTGCTGGGACCGCGTAGCCTGGGCAGATGGTAGAAGCTGTACCCGGTTTCCAGGAAGACGCCCAGGTGCCGGTTGACGCGCCGGTTCAGTTTCAATTCGGCGTTGATTCCGAAACCGCTGCCCCTGCCCTTCATGCTCAGCGAACGTTCGCCCTGATAGATGATGTACTCGTTGACCGGATCCAGTTCCCGGGCCTGGATGCTGTCGACGATGTGCCGTTCCAGACGTAGAGTGGCCCAGACCAAGCCGGCCGACAGGCCCAGTTCCAGGTCCGTTCTGGTGCCGACCGGCAGCTGGTAGGCGAGGCCCAGGTGGGGGAAGACGAGGTCCAGCCGGGTATCCAGGGCCTGGTAATCCAGCGAATCGGTCAGGGTGCGCCAGCCGTTGTCGCGCTGGAAACTGAAACGGGCGGAATTGCTGTTGTTTCCGTACAGGTAATGCAGACCGCCGCAGAGCCGGAAGCGCCTGTTCAGCTGATAACGGAGGCGGATCCGGCCGTTGAGGGCGTAACGGAAATTGCTCAGACCCGGATCGTTGAGAACGGAGCAATAGGGGTTGTCTCGGAAATAGAGATCGAGGTAGCGGTTTTCGGCCTGGGTGAACAGGTTGACGTCGTTGGCAAAAAAAAGTTGCGGACCGCCGGATATCTCCAGTTGCCAGCGCCCGAATTCGTTCGAGTTGCCTTTTTCCGCCGCCGATACGGTCGTCAGCAGGCAGAACAGGACCAACAGGGATGGGTGTGCGCGTTGCATTTCATTCCTCTTTCAGCCAGGCGCTGACATCGCTGAAAAATTCCTGCGGTTCGGTCAGCGAAACGGGGTGCGAGCTGTGGGCGTAATAGGGGAAACGGATGGTGCGAACCGGACTGCCGCTCTGATTCAATACGCCGTTCTGGTACTGGATGACGATCTGTCCGGGCCGCTGGCTGCCCTGGGGCAGCTGGGTCTGGTGAACGGACGAGGCGACCAGGTTGTCGTGCATGCCCAGAGCCGGCGGCAGGGCGTTGGTGTACACGACCAGATCGTACTTGGCGTTGGTGATGAAGGTGCGGACATCGAGCAGGTTCTGCAAAAACTTCTGGCCGGTCAGCGGGTGGTAGGAGTAGGATGCGTAGTCGCGGCAATAGGTCGGGTTGAGGTAGTAGTAGGCGATGAAACCGTCGTGGGTCGAACTGCTGAAATAGGCGTCGAAGGCCAGCAGGGAACCGAACAGGGTGGGGATGTGGTAGCCGTCGGTCTGCGGCGGGTTGGCCGGCGCCGTGAAAAGGCGGCGCAGTCGGGCTTTCTGGTCGCTTGACAGCAGCGGCAGGATCCAGCGGTGCCGGGGCAGCAGGCTCAGGGCGCTGTCGGGCGGGTAGTAGGCGAATTTATAGGCCTGAGAACGGGCATCGGGCCGGATCTGCGGGATCAGAGCGGGGTCTGTGCCTGTGATGGCCTGGAACTGCCCGCTGTCGAGGAGCAGGCTGCCGGCGTGAGCGAAGAAACTGTCCGTCCATCCGGCCGGCTTGTGACAGCCGTAAATGTCCCGCTTGGCGACATTTTCGATGAAGTCGTAGATGTTGCTCATGGCATCGCAATCGCTGCCGGTGCAGGGGGTGAATACGGTTCCGGTCTCGGCGGCGATCCGGTAGACGAGCGAACCGGGTTGCTCGAGCATGGGGCCGTCAAAATAATCACGGTAGGCGTCGATGGCCGGCTGGATCAAAACCTGGTGGCCGAACTGGCGGGCGATGACCTGCGCCGGCACCTCCTGGCCGTTGTACTCGGGGAAAACCGCATCGTAATGCGCCTGGATCGTTTCGACCAGACTCTCATCCTGGTATATATCCAGGCTGTTGCCGTACTCCGGGTAATGGAGCAGCATGTTCAGCATCAGGGTGGCCCGCACGCCGCCGTAGCTCTCGCCGACGATGACGACCGGATTGTCCCGCAACTCGGCGTGATCTGCCAGAAAGGCCAGCAGTACGCGGATGTAGTCGGCAGCGTCGATGTAACTGTTGAAGTTGTGGCCCAGAAACTCGCCGGACAGTCCGGCCAGATTGCGGCCGGTGCCGTCCGGCAACAGTCCGTAGGAGAAGCCGGCGCAGCGGGCGTCGATATACAGGAGGTTGCCGAGTTTTGTCCAACTGCAGGGGTTGTCGATGTAGCGGTCGCCACCGCCTCTGATGCGGTTGTCGAAGGTCTTGCGGCTGGTGTAGAAGCCGAGCAGGCCGGCGCTGGTGGCGCTGCCGGGGCCGCCGTTGAAGAAGAGGAACAATGGCTTGTTTTCCGGGTCCTTGTCGGCTTTGATGAAACAGTAGAAGAGACGGGCCCCCGAAGCGGTGAAGCACAGCCGGCTCAGTGCCGTGCCGTCATGCAAGGAGTAGCTGACCTGCGGAATCGTGTAGAACCCGGACTGGTCGTGCAGCGCCGCCGTCAGGCTGGCCAGTGAAAACAGACAGATCAGAACGATGAGAATGATTTTCAAAGTTCGCGTCATCTTGCCTCCTTGACCCGTTGAAATCATAGCACTGTAACATTCCATTTGCTTTCGCTTTGATCACACGCTTTTGTCTTTCTGTCACTTTTTCTTCTGATCAGAACCGATATTCCGCTGAATTACCGTGAATTTCTGATGGGACTATGCCCTGCAGCTACTTGTTCCAGTCCAGCAGACGCCGCTCACCCTGCAATCCACGTATGGCATCGATTCTCTGGCTGGTCTCGAGGACGCCGCGGTAGGTGCCGCCGCTGTCGCGCAGGGCGAAATACTGGATCAGCACTTTTCCCTGGGGCAGATCGATCCAGAATTCGGCCTTGTCCCGTTCGCCGCTGCGGAAGGCATGGATGATTTCCTCGACCACAGCCACGCTTTCCGGCGGGTGGCAGTTCTGCACCAGGCGGCCG
The DNA here is from genome assembly GCA_964465065.1 of uncultured Clostridia bacterium. Lineage (GTDB taxonomy): Bacteria > Acidobacteriota > Aminicenantia > UBA2199 > UBA2199 > CAYMND01. The sequence continues at coordinate 33,507 of CAYXHZ010000006.1, read as the reverse complement.
ATGATGGCCCGGTTGCGGGGGAAGATGCGTTCCCGGCCTTCCGAAAAGTAGCGGACGCGGTCGTTGGCGTCGACCAGGGTGATGTCCAGCGGCAGATTGTTGAGCATCAGCAGCAGCTGCCTGGGGCTGAGCTGGCCGCTGCCCAGGTTGACGAGACCGTCCGGGACGTAGTCGCTTTCCGGCGCTCTTTTCGGGACGAAGACCGGCGCCTCGAACGGCCAGTCCAGTTTGGCGCTGAGTTCGAGCATCTCCTGCCAGTCTGCCGGACTCAGGGTGGTCAGCATGCGCGGGAGCAGCAGCTTTTCTTCCCGGAAGATGATGGCCGAAACGGAGAAGAAGATGCGGCCGATCAGGGCGTTGAAAGCCGCCAGGTCCAGTTCCTCGAGCAGAAGCTGGGCCAGGGTCTCACGCAGGCAGAAACGGATATCGTCGTGAACGGACCACATCACCGCCAGGCAACGGTAATCGGGCCATTTGTCTTCCAGACGGGGAAAGATCACGTTTTCCTTGATCAGGTAGTGGTTGCAGAAGCGCAGCAGCTTGAGCAGCAGTTCGCGGGCGGCGGCGGTCAATTCGGGGTCGCGGGGCTGCCGTTGCAATGCGCCGACCAGCGGCCGCAGGGCGGACAGCAACTGCTCGGCCTGGCGGTTGTCGGCGCACAGGGTGTTCAGCAGGGGCAGCGTGTCGGGAAAGGGGACGCTCTGACGGCTCAGACTGCGGGAAAACAGGTTGATCAGCCTGTTGACACCGGTCTTGAGCTTGGCCATGGGCAGTTCCTGGCGGACCAGGGCGTCGATGAGGGTGATGACATCGGAGACGGTGACGGTATCGATCAGCGCCCGTTCGCGGGCGACCGCCGCCGCCGGTTCCGGGCCGTCGATGACCCGCAGGGCCAGACGCAGGATTTGCTGCCGCCTTTGCTCCGTCTGCTCTGCGTAACCGGTCATGCGCCCCTCCGCTGGATTTCATTCCCCATGATAACCCAGGTGATATGGCAATGTCACGCCAGGCCTGCCCGGTGCGAGGATTGACTTTTCCATAGTGGCTTCTTACACTCCAGTCATGGGCAAAAATAATCCTGCGGCCGGCTTGTCGGTCCGGTTTAGTGTGCTTGCGGCGTTCACCATGGTTTTCACGCTTCGTCTCGTCGCCGGGGTGGATATCTTCCCGTCGCCGCTGAGTCAGCGTCTGACCCGTTACGATATGGAGGCGAGGCTGGACACCGATAAGAAGGTGATAGACGGCCGTATGATCCTGCATTGGAAGAATCCGTCGGACGACACCGTCGACGAACTGCAGTTCCACCTCTACCTCAACGCCTTCAAGAACACCCGTTCCACGTTCATGAAGGAATCCCGGGGCTCGCACCGCGGCTTCGGGCTGGACGGGGACCGGGCCCTGGACTGGGGCTTTGTCGATGTCAAGCGCCTGCGGGTGGTCAACGGATCGGACCTGACCGCCCGGATGCGTTTCATTCAGCCTGACGACGGCAATAGCGATGATCAGACGGTCATGGCCGTGACCTTGGACGAGCCGGTCTTGCCGCAGGGGGAAATCGATCTCGAAATCGAATTCGTCAGCAAACTGCCGAAAATTTTCGCCCGAACCGGCTACAGCGACGATTATTTTCTGGTCGGTCAGTGGTTCCCCAAACTCGGGGTTTACGAACCGGCCGGACAGCGCTATGCCGCAAAAGGGCAGTGGAATTGCCATCAGTTCCACGCCGATTCCGAGTTCTACGCCAATCACGGCGTCTACGATGTGCGCATCACGCTGCCCGGGCGATTCGTTGTCGGCAGCGGCGGTATCACCCAGTCCGAGAAGGACAACGGCGACGGCACCAAGACCGTGGCGATCCGGGCCGAGGACATCGTCGACTTCGCCTGGACGGCCTCGCCCCGCTTCCGAATCGCTCAGGATCAGTGGCGGCATGTCCACATCCAGGTTTACCTGCAACCGGAGCATTACAGCCAGGCCGGCAGGCACATCGATTCGGTCAAGGCGGCCCTAGCCTACTTCAGCGAACACCTGGGCGCATACCCCTACCCGCACCTGACCGTTGTCGATCCCCCTTTCCGCGGTCTGGGTTCGGCGGGCATGGAGTACACCACTCTGATCACCGCCGGCTGCCTGTGGGGCATGCCGCCCGGTCTGCGCTTCACCGAGATGGTTTCGGTGCACGAGTTCGGTCACGCATTCTTCATGGGTATTCTGGCCTCCAACGAGTTCGAGGAACCCTGGCTGGACGAAGGCTTCAACACCTATTACGAGGCCCGGATCATGGATCATGCCTACGGCGCCAGGACTTCGCTGGTCGATTTCTGCACCGTCCGGATCGGGGACGGCGACAATGTCCGTCAGGGCTATGTCGCTATGAAAAATCCCAGTATCGCCGAGAATTTCCGCTTTTCCTGGCATTACCCCCACGGTGGCTACAGCCCGCTGTCCTACCAGAAGACGGCCGTCTGGCTGCGCACATTGGAGGGGCTGATCGGCACAGCGACCATGGACGAGATCATGAAGACCTACTATCAGCGCTGGAAATTCCGGCATCCCTGCGCCAGAGACTTCATCGCCGTGGTCAACGAGGTGGTGGCCGCCAGGCATGGTCAACGCTTCGGCCCGGACATGAACTGGTTTTTCGATCAGGTGCTGTACGGTTCGGATGTCTGCGACTACCGCCTGGCCGCTATTCACAATCGTGAGCTGACGCCCGACCGGGGGCTCGTCGGGATCGGCGGCGGCAAGGAATTGCTGAAAAAAGCGGATGGCGATCAGGATGGGCAAGCGCTCTTTGATTCCGAGATCATTGTGCACCGTCTGGGCGGCGTCTGTCTGCCGGTCGATGTGCTGGTCTGTTTCGACGACGGGACTCAGGTTCTGGAAACCTGGGACGGCCAGGCTCGCAGCGGGGAATTCAAGTACCGCCGGCCGCAGAAAATCGTCTGGGCCAGCCTGGACCCGCAGAACAGGATTCCCTTGGATTTGAACCGGCTCAACAACAGTCTGCGGGTCGAGCCGCTCAAGAAGACATCCTGGAAACTGGGCCGCGATTTTCTGTTCTTTCTCCAGAACGTCATGCAGTCCTTGTCGATCTTTTCCTGAAGGCGGAGGCTCCGATGAACAAGATCTGGAAATCGTATTGGAACGGATTGCGGAACATGAGCCTCAGCTTGCCGCTGACGGTCCTGCTGTACGGCTGCAACCTTCTGCTGGCCCTGGTGGCGGTCCTGCCTCTGGTCGGCCGTCTGCAGGAAGGGCTGCGCGGTTCCATGCTGCCGGAAGCGCTGCTGGAAGGCTTCGATTTCACCGCCCTGTCCGAGCTGCTGCGGCACGGCGCCCAAACTCTGGCCACCGTTCTCGCCCAGTCCTGGTGGATCGTCGTCGTCTACTTCCTCTTCGGCGTTTTTTCGTCCGCCGGTACCCTGCACCTGATCGAGCGGGGACAAAGCTTTTCTTTCGGTGCGTTCTTGGACGGAGCCCGGTTGTACCTGGGGCGTTTTTTCCGGTTGACGGTGAGCATGACGGTTTGCCAAATCCTGGCGGCATGCGCCGTCTATCTGCCCTTGTTTTTGATTCTCAAGTACTTGGCGGTTACCGTCGAATCGGAAGCGACGCTTTTCTGGGTCGCCGTGAGCGGAGCCGTGCTGCACCTGTTCGTGGCGCTCCTGCTGCTGATCGTTTCCTGTTACGGCAAGGTCGGCATCGTCGCTGGCCAGGAAAAACGGGTGCGGCGGGCGATCGCTTCCTCTCTGGGCCTGACGTTCCGGAATCTTGGGACCGTCGCCGGTTTGTTTTCCCTGTTCATTTTCACAGGTCTCCTGCTGGCGCTTGTCTTCCACCTGCTCGCAGAGAGCATGAAAGGCCCAACGGGACCGGCCATCCTGCTGGTTTTTTTGCTTCAGCAGCTGTTCATGCTTGCGAGAGTCTTCGTCCGGATCTGGGTTTTCGACAGTCACTATCGTCTGTACCGCCAGGTTTTTAACCAAACCTCGACCGGTACTGCGCAGTCATGAATTGCAACCGGGCGACCGCCGGCGGCTTTACGGCCGTATTGCTGTGGAGTTCGACCATCGCCGTCAGCCGACGCCTGACCGAAGATCTCGGCGCGCTCGGCGCCGCCGCGCTGACTTGTCTGTTCAGTGCCGGTCTGGCTGTTCTGTTCAGCCTGCGGACGAAACGGCAGCGGCAGGCCCTGATGGCCCTGCCCGCGAAATACCTGTGGGGTTGCGGCGCTCTCTTCACCGTCTATACCCTGCTCCTCTATCTGGCTGTCGGCTGGAGCCGCAACCGGGAAGAAACGCTGATTGTCGGACTGCTCAATTATCTCTGGCCGGCGCTGACCCTGTTGCTGTCGCTGCCCTTGCTGGGGGCAAAGGCCCGCTGGACACTTTGGCCGGCCACCGTTCTGGCTTTGTCGGGAATCGTCCTGGTTCTGCTGCCGATGGGAGATCGGCCGCAAACGAGGCTTTTGTCCGCTTTGGCTGCCAACCCCGGGGCTTACCTGACGGCGGTGCTGGCGGCAGTCTGCTGGGCACTCTACTCCAACCTGACCCGCAGGTGGGCGGGCGGGACATCGGCCGGGGGGGTGGCGTTCTTTTTGTTGCTGACGGGTGTGCTGATCTCCGTCGCGGCCCTGTTTTCCGGGGAAGAACGGCATTGGGATTCGTCTACCCTGGTCCGGACGGTTTTCCTGGGTACGGCAACCTTTCTGGCCTACAGCCTGTGGGACAGGGCCATGCGCAACGGCAAGCTGGCTCTGGTGACCAGTTTTTCCTATCTGACCCCGCTGTTGTCGTCCCTGATCAGCGTCCTCTACCTCGGGGTCATGCCCGGAGCCGGGTTGTGGGCGGGCTGTTTTCTGCTCGTCGCCGGCTCATGGCTGAGCTGGCGTTCGTTGAACGGATGAGCTGAACAGGTAAAAAAGGCGGCCAAGCGGACAGCTTGGCCGCCTTTGTGAGAGGCTGAAGTCAGCGAGCGGGCCTTATTCGCATTCGGCCCAGGCCTTGCCGTCTTTGAAATGCAGGGTGATGCTGGCGTATTGGCACAGATCGATGTTCTGCCAGGTGATGCTGTTGCCTTCGCTGTCTTTGACCATCATGTCCCAGAGGCATTCGTCCTCTTCATGGGGAAAATTGATGGTGACTTCTTCGCCGTCGGGCAAAGTGTCGACGCTGAGGACGTCTTCTTCCCATTCGTTGGTCGAATGGGCGGAGATGTACAGCTCATGGATCTCGACGCCGGTCGAATTGATCAGTGTGAAATCCTGTTCTCCGGCCAGAAGCTGACTGGCGATGAACAATGCCGCGATGATGCCTGCCAAAACCAAAGCTTTGCGAACCATGGATGCCTCCTGTTGCGTTGCCGAATGATTGATTGTAGCTGAATATTACCATGTTTTTTTTCGGTTTTCACTGCTGTCGCAACAGGAAGAACGGGCTGCGTTTCGGCATGGCGGCCCGGACCGGCGACAAAGCCAAAACAGGAGCTTTCTTGACAAAAACAGGCGTGCTGCCTATACTTTGCCAGAAATGAAAAGCACGCAGCACCCCCGGATGGTCGACACCCAAGAACTTCGTCTGCACAACGAACTCTGGGGATTGCTGTTCATTTTTGTGGCGGTTCTGCTGCTGTTCAGCCTGTTCAGCTATTCTCCGACCGATCCCAGCTTTTTTTCCGCCGGCGCTCAGGATGGCGTCGACAATCTGGCCGGCCGTCTCGGAGCCTACCTGTCGGCCATGCTGTACACGCTCTTCGGCTTCGCCTCGTTTACCGTCGTGGTCTACCTGGTGATCTGGGCCGTCTATTTTCTGGTCAACCGCCGCATCCCCAGCATGGTGACCAAATCGGTCGGTTACCTGCTGCTGGCCATGGCGCTGGCGGCGATTTTCGACAATGTCCACCCGCTGGTCAGCATGGACGGCATCCAGGTGCGCAGCGGAGGTTTTATCGGCTTCATCGTCAACGACATGGTTTCCGGGCAGATCAAGAGCGTCTTCGCCCTGTTTCTGTTTCTTCTGCTGCTGGTTGTCGCGCTGGCCCTGGTGGCCCGGTTCTCGATGCGTCGCCTGGTCAAGTGGCTGCTGGCTAACGGTCGTGAACTGCTGCTGGTCTTTCAGTCCCATTGGCAGGACCGGCAGGACAAGAAGGAAGAGGAAGGCCGAATCAAGCGCATCGAGGAGAAGTATCACCAGAAGGTGAGCAAAAGCGATCCCAAGATCGAGGCGGTCAAGGCCGAACCGGAACTCGACGGCAAGGAGAAGAAGCGCCTGGTCCGGGAGCCGAGCAAGATACCGGAAGAAGGGCTGCTGTTCGGCGATCTCAGCGAAGGGGGGCTGATCGGCTACCACCCGCCGCCGCTGACCTACCTGGACGCGCCGACCGAACGTTCGCAGATCGATCATCAGGAGCTGCGGGACAAGATGCACGATCTGGCGCAACGCCTGCAGGAATTCAAAATCAGCGGCCGCATCGTGGAGTACACTCCGGGCCCGGTCATCACCACCTACGAGTTCGTTCCCGACACCGGCGTGAAGGTCAAGGACGTCACCAATCTGGCCGAGGACCTGGCCCTGGCGGCCCGGGCCCAGTACGTGCGCATCGAGCGCATCCTGGGCAAGATGGCCATCGGTATCGAAATCCCCAACAAGAAACGCGAGGTGATCCATCTGCGTGAAATTCTGGAGTCCGCCGAATACCGCAACTCCCGTTCCCCGTTGACCATCGCCCTGGGCAAAAGCAAGAACGGGGAGATCTTCATCACCGACCTGCGCGAAATGCCGCACCTGATCATCGCCGGGGCCACCGGCAGCGGCAAGAGCGTGGCCATTCACACCATCATCCTCAGCATCCTCTACAAGGCCTCGCCGGACGAGGTCAAACTGGTGCTCATCGATCCCAAGCGCGTGGAGCTGGCCATCTACAATTCCCTGCCCCATCTGTTGACTCCGGTGGTGGTCAACACCAAGCTGGCCCGCAACGCCCTGGACTGGGCCGTTTACGAGATGGAGGAGCGCTACAAGAAACTGGCCATCCTGCAGGTGCGCAACCTCGATCAGTACAACAAACGCATCGAGCTCCTGGTTCATTCCGAAGGCGACATTCCCGTCGACCTGGGCGAGCCGGTGAAACTTCCCTATGTCGTCATCGTAATCGACGAATTCGCCGACCTGATGATGGAATCGACCAAGGAGATCGAGTACGATATCGCCCGTATCGCCCAGAAGGCCCGGGCCGTTGGCATTCACATCATTCTGGCCACCCAGCGGCCTTCCGTGGATGTCATCACCGGCACCATCAAGAACAACTTCCCTTCGCGCATCGCCCTGGCCGTGCCCTCCAAGCACGACTCGCGCACGGTCATCGACGCCATGGGTGCCGAAAAACTGCTCGGACACGGCGATATGCTGTTCATGCCGCCGAAAACCGCTGTGCTGGTGCGTTTGCACTGCGCCTACGTTTCCGAAGAGGAGGCGCTGCGGGTGGTCAACTTCCTGGCCAAGCAGCAGAAACCCAAGTACAACACCCAGGTGGTCAAAGCGCAGACCAACCGCGAGGAAGGCGAGGAAAGCGACGTTCTCGACGAACTGTTCTACCAGGCGGCCGAGATCGTCATCTCGACCGGTCAGGCGTCCACGTCCTTTCTGCAGCGCCGGCTCAGCGTCGGTTACGCCCGCGCCGGGCGAATCATGGACCAATTGGAGGCTCAGGGGGTGGTGTCGGAGGCCAACAGCCGCAACCAGCGCGAGATCCTGATGGGGGTCGAGGACCTGGCCGGCCTGCGCGCCGGCGGCATGGGCAGCGGGGATTCCGAAGAGTCCGAGGCCTGAGTTTTTTACGGTCCTGCCGGTCTCGTTCCATCTTTCCCATTGCGTAGCCGCCCCATATCTGGTACAATTCCGACCATGGGCGATGCGTTGACGATCGGAACTCAATCCTTTCCGGCCGACACCCCCCTCTTCATTCTCGGTCCCTGTGTCATCGAATCCGAGGAACTGACTCTGCACATCGCCCGGGTCCTGCTCGACTTGAAACATGACCTGAACCTGTCGCTTCTTTTCAAAGCTTCCTTCGACAAGGCCAACCGATCTTCCATTCATTCCTTTCGCGGACCGGGCCTGGACGAAGGTCTGCGCATCCTGGCGAAAGTGAGAGAGGAAACCGGTCTGCCGCTGGTGACCGATGTCCACGAATCCGTCCAGGTGGCGGCGGTGGCCGAAGTGGTCGATGTCATCCAGATCCCCGCCTTTCTGTGCCGGCAGACCGACCTGCTGCTCCAGGCGGCGAAAAGTTCCTGCTGGCTCAATGTCAAAAAGGGACAGTTTCTGGCACCGCAGGACATGGCCCATGTGGTCAGCAAGATCGACGAGGTGCGCGGTCCGGACCGACGGCGGCTGATGCTGACCGAGCGTGGATCGACTTTCGGGTACCGCGATCTGGTGGTGGACATGCGATCGCTGCCGATCATGGCCGACAGCGGCTGCCCGGTGATCATCGACGCCACCCATGCAGTCCAGCAGCCCGGTGCGGCCGGGCAGGTGACCGGCGGCTTGCCCCGCTTCATCCCGACCATCGCCCAATGCGGCATCATCAGCGGCGCCCGGGGGGTGTTCATGGAGGTCCATCCCGATCCGGACCGGGCCAAGTCGGATGGTCTCAACGCCCTGAACCTTGGCCAGCTGCGGCCGTTACTGCAGAAGCTGACCGATTTGTACCGTTGGAGAATTGCCCATGAATGAAGATATCCTGGCCGTCGGCCGGGAAGTTCTGCGCACGGAGGCTCAGGCGCTGCTGATCGGCGCGGACCGTATGGATGACAGTTTCGTCAGGGCCGTGGAACTGATGATGGACAGCCGTGGCCGTATCGTCGTCACCGGCATGGGCAAATCGGGCCTGATCGGCAAGAAGATTTCGGCCATGCTGACCTCGACCGGCACTCCGGCGGTGTTTCTGCACCCCGCCGACGCCCTGCACGGCGACATGGGTATCATCAACGAAGACGATACGGTACTGGCTCTGTCGACCAGCGGCGAGACGGAGGAGGTGATCCGCCTGATCGGCTACCTCAAACGCATCGGTGTCAAGCTGATCGCCATGGTCGGGAATCTGGATTCGACCCTGGCCCAACAGAGCGAAGTGGTTCTGGACTGCAGCGTCGAGCGCGAAGCCTGCTCCTTCGGCCTGGTTCCCACCACCTCGACCACCCTGACTCTGGCCGTCGGCGATGCGCTGGCGATTGCCCTGATGCAGAAGCGCGGCTTCCAGGAAGAGGATTTTCGCATCTACCATCCTGGCGGGGCGTTGGGTAAAAAGCTGCTCAAAGTTTCCCACCTGATGCACCGCGGCGACGAGCTGCCCCTGATCGCCCCGCGCACCCCGCTCTTGCAGGTGGTCGATCTGATCGACGAGAAGAAGTTTGGCGTCGGTCTGGTGGTCGATGCCGACGGTATCCTTCATGGCGTGGTCACGGACGGCGACCTGCGCCGCCTGATTCGGCGCGGAACCGATTTCCGCAGCGGTTTCGTCGACGAGGTGATGACCCGCTCGCCCCTGACCATCGCCCCCGGGAAAATGGCGGTCGAAGCGCTCAAGATCATGGAGACCCACCGTATCACCTCGCTGGCGGTGGTCGAACAGAAACGGGTGCTGGGCTTGATACACTTGCATGACCTGTGGCGTACGGAGATGATTTAATGGACCAGAAAGAATTGGCCAAACGCGTGAAGCTGATTGTGATGGATGTCGACGGCACCTTGTCGGACGGGCGTTTTTTCATGCTGCCTTCCGGGGAAACGATCAAGTCTTTCGACGTCAAGGACGGCACCGGTGTGGTTTTTGCCGGTCTGGCCGGTCTGCATACGGCCATCATCACCGGAAAAGTGTCGCAGACGGTACGCCGCCGGGCCCAGGAGCTGCAGATCGAAAACTATTACGAAGGGATCAGCGATAAAACCGAACCCCTGATGGAGCTGCTCAACAAATACGAACTGACCAAGGATCAGGTCTGTTACATCGGCGACGACATCGGTGACGCCGAGGTGATGGGTATGGTCGGTTTCTCGGCGGCGGTCGGGGACGCGCACCCTCTGATCAAACGGATCGCCCACTACATCGCTAAGCGCTACGGTGGCCGGGGTGCGGTGCGCGAAGTGATCGATTTCATCCTGGACGCCCAGGAGAAATGGTCCGACATCTTCATCAAGATCAAATCCTCGCAGGACGAGCAGTCCCTGCTCAACCAGATCAACTCCTGATCCGGACGACGGCGGCAGGCGCGTGCCTGCCGCCGCCCGTCGGAATACGGGATCAGTGACCGGACATCATCCGGGCGACATCGTCGCCGGCTTGGCCGATCGCCTTGATATCGAACAGTTCCACCAGCACCTTCGCCACGTTGGGGGACAAAAATCCGGGCAGGGTAGGGCCGAGGCGGATGCCTTTCACTCCCAGGTAGAGCAGGGCCAGCAGCACGGCCACCGCTTTCTGTTCGTACCAGGCGATATCGAAGGACAGGGGCAGATCGTTGATGCTGGCCAATCCGAACACCTCTTTCAACTTGAGTGCGATGAGAGCCAGCGAATAGGAGTCGTTGCACTGTCCGGCGTCCAGAACCCGGGGAATGCCGCCGATATCGCCCAATTTCAGTTTGTTGTAGCGGTACTTTGCGCAACCGGCGGTCAGGATGACGGTGTCCTTGGGCAGGGTCTGGGCCACGTCGCTGAAGTACTGCCGGCTGGTGTGGCGGCCGTCGCAGCCGGCCATGACCACAAAGCGTTTGATGGCGCCGCTCTTGACGGCGGCCACCACCTTGTCGGCCAGAGCCAGCACTTGGTTGTGGGCAAAGCCGCCTACGATGGAGCCTTCCTCGATCTGTTGCGGCGGAGGACAGGCCAGGGCCGTCTCGATGACTGCCGAAAAGTCTTTTCGGCCGTCTTTGCCGGCCTGGATGTGACGGACTCCGGGGTAACCGGCCATACCGGTGGTGAAGATGCGTCCCAGATATGATTCCCGGACCGGGATGATGCAGTTGGTGGTCATGAGGATGGCGCCGTTGAATTTTTCGAATTCCTCAGCCTGTTTCCACCAGGCGTTGCCGTAGTTGCCCACGAAGTGTTTGTGTTTCTTGAAGGCCGGGTAGTAATTGGCCGGCAGCATCTCGCTGTGGGTGTAGACGTCGACACCCTTGCCTTCCGTCTGCTTCAGCAGCATTTCCATGTCGTGCAGGTCATGTCCGGAGATCAGGATGCCCGGTCGGGTACCGACACCGATGTTGACCTGGGTGATTTCCGGGTGACCGTATTTTTCCGTGTTGGCCCGGTCGAGCAGGGCCATGGTCTGTACGGCGAATTTCCCGGTTTCCAGAACCAGGGCCTTGAGGCTTTCCGCGTCGCTCAGTTTCAGGGTGGCCGGCAGGGCCTTGAACATGAACCGGTAGATCTCGTCGTCCTCGTAGCCCAGGTGTTCGGCGTGCGAGGCGTAAGCTGCGATGCCTTTCAGGCCGTAGACGACCAGTTCCCGCAGAGAACGGATGTCGGGATCCGGGCAGGACATGACGCCCACGGTCCGGGCCTTGGCCAGCAGATCCTCGAGGCTGCGGCCTTCCCAGCTCAGGGCGTCGTGGCAGTCGGGACCCGAGCAGCATTTCTGACCGCAGCTGTTGACCAGCTGTCTGCGGATGCCCAGCCCTTCCTGAATCAGGGCCTGCAGGCGGTCATCGTCGAAATTGGCGTTGGTGATGGTGGAAAACAGGGCGCTGATGATGAAACGGCCGGCGGCCTGATCGTATTGATGGCTGGCGGCCATGGCGATACCCTTGCAGGTATAGATCAGCAGGTCCTGAAGCAGGGCGGTCTCTTCCTTCTTGCCGCATACTCCCTTGACGGTGCAGCCCGTGTTGCGTGCCGTCTCCTGACATTGAAAACAAAACATTGACATGAGTTCCTCCTTGGTTCTGCAATCATTTTAGCCGCTCCTTGTCGCCTATGTTGTAACAGATGTTACACAATCGCCGTTTTTTTTCACCCCGTTGCCAAGAATGCGGCATATCTGTAATGCGCTGCTTTTTTTATTTTGTCAGGAGTTAGTCGTCGATCCGCTTCAGACGATCAGGTTCACCCTTCTGCCCAATCCCGGTGGTTGCCAGACCCGCTGAGCGGTATCGGCGCTTTCCGTTTGCCCGTCCCGACCGGCGGCCGCGCCGCCACGGTAGCCGGCTCTGAGCGATTGCAGTGCAGCCTGGGCCGTCTGGTCCTGCTGTTCGCGAAAGGTGCCGATGTTGACATCGACCTTGTTGAGATTCCAACCTTCCTGGGCCAGTTGCGAGCGCAGCTGCTCGATCTGTGACAGTACCACCTCGCGGACCACCTGATGTTCGGTGTAGATGCGGGCCTCGATCTGTTTGTCGCTCAGGGACAGTTCGATGCTCATCTTGCCGAGTTCCGGGGGTTGCAATTGCATGGTGATCTTTTTTTCACCCGACTTGCTGCCCTGCAGGATCTGCACCCGGACCTGGTCGATGATGTCGGCGGGGTTGACCGGGCTGTTCTGCCAGACCGGCGTCGCCTGGCTGATCTGGGCCGTATTGACCGCTGCCTCACCGGACGGAACGCCGGTTGGCGGCGTCAGGCCGTTCTCCGGCTGGCTGTGGCCGAGTCCGGTTGGCAGTCCCTTTTCGGGAATTTTTTTGGGTAAAACCGGTTCGGAGACTGTCGCAGTGCCGGCGCCTTCGTTCTGTTCGCCGTCTGTCCAGGGCAAGGGGCTTGGCTCGGTCTGCGCGGGAATATTGGTCTGGATGACCTTGCTGGCGGCCGGATCGGTCCGGGACGTGGCAGGCGCCTGCTCCGGCACCGGCTTGGCGGTCTGCGGTCCTGCGTCTGCCGAGAGATCGACCAGGGCGCTGTCGAAGGCGATCGCTGCCGTTTGCTGGATAAACTGGGGTTGCGGCAAGCGCAGTTCGGTCTGGATCTGGGCCGGGGCATCGGTCCGGGTTTGTTCCTGCGCTCTGGCCGGATCGGAGTCGGCCGTTTCGCCCTGAAGTTCCTGAGAGGCTGGCAAATCGGCCGCCGCCGTGTCGTCGGCACTGGCCGGACTGTCGGCGGGTCTGGTTTGCGTTTCGGTTCCGGATGTTTCGGTTTCCTGCTCTTTCGGGGGCTGGGGCTCGGGAAGGTTCTGCGTACTGATCGCCTGTTCGAAATCGTTGTCGGCCTGGGCCGGTTTGCCTTTTCTGTCCGTTCTGGGGGACTGGCTGTCGCCGGACAGCCGGCAACGATTGTCGATACGAAGGCTGAGGGTCGAGACGCTGCCAGTAGGTATGTTCATGCCCATCGTTCAGCAATTCCGTTGCCATGTGCGCAGACCGTGACGGTCCGGTCCGGCCCGTCCGCATTTACGGCTCTGGACCCGGCTCAGGCGTCATTCCGGGGCACGGCGCTGCACGGTGGCGGTGCGGGTCGGGTGCGGAAAAAACCGCCGTGAGGCTGCATATTTTTCCGCCTGTCCGGCATTCTGTCCCGCCGCCAATCGTGTTAAAATCAATCGTGAAACCCGATGGGTTGACAGAGCGTCTGATAGTAATCGAATACCGATAGACTATCTATACAAAGGAGGATGCACATGAAAAAAGTTGTTTTAGCCAGTTTGCTGGGATTCCTGGTCGGCCTGTCCACTCTGGCCTTCACGGGTTTTCTGAACCGGGATGCGACGGATAATCCTCCCGCCGAGGTTTTGGGATTGACAGCGACTCCGGTCCTGGCGGCCACCGACAACAATCCGGCCCAGGGTATGGGCTTCGCCCCGATCGTACGCAAAGTGCGGCCGGCCGTGGTCAAGGTGTCGACGCAGATCATTTCCGAAAGGAGCCAGTCCCCTTTCGGCGATGACATCTTCGACCGCTTCTTCAACATGCAGCCGCAGCGACGTCAACCCGTCGAAGGTTTGGGTTCGGGCTTCTTCATTTCCGCCGACGGCTACATCATTACCAATCATCACGTGGTCAAGGACGCCATCAGCATCACCATCGAGACCATCGACAAGAAGAAATACAAGGCCAAGAAGATCGGCGAGGATTCCAAGACCGATCTGGCCCTGCTCAAGATCGAGGGTGGCGATCACCCCTACCTGGAAATGGGCGACGCCGACAAGGCCGAGGTCGGGGAATGGGTTCTGGCCATCGGCAACCCTCTCTACCAGGATCTGACCGTCACCAGCGGCATCATTTCCGCCAAGGGCCGTTACATGGAAGGGCTGCGTCAGTCCGGTCTGCAGTACCAGGATTTCATCCAGACCGACGCCGCCATCAACCAGGGCAATTCCGGCGGTCCGCTGATCAACATGCAGGGCCAGGTCATCGGTATCAACTCGGTCATCGTTTCCAACAGCGGCGGCAGCATCGGCCTGGGTTTCGCCATCACCTCCAATCTGGCCAGACGGGTCGTGGCGGACCTCAAGAAGGGCGGCCGCGTCATCCGCGGTTGGCTGGGTGTGGAAATCGAGGAAATGGACGAGGAAAGAGCCAAGAAGTTCGATATCGGTCAGCCCGGTATCCTGATCCGCTCGGTCGAGAAAGGTTCACCGGCCGAGAAGGCGGGCCTCAAGAAGCTCGATCTGATCACTTCGCTGGGCGGAGAACCGATCAAGGAATCCCGCCTGCTGAGCATCAAAGTGGCCGAACTCAAACCGGGAGAAAAGCTGGCGGTCGGCGTTGTGCGTGACGGCAAGCCCATCTCGTTCACGGTCATCGTCGGCGAGGCTCCGGAATCGGAGACCATCCAGGCCGAAGGGGAAGACGGCGGGCTCATCGATCTGGGCATGGTGCTGGTGGACAACAACGCCGCCGAGGCCTCGCGCCGCAAGCTCAAGACCGACGAGGGCGTCGTCGTCGACCAGGTGGTGCGCGGCGGTGCGGCGCATCAGCAGGGTTTGCGGCCCAACGACGTCATCATCGCCGTCGGCCGGACCGAACTGAGATCGGTCAAACAGTTCCGCGAGCTCATGGGCCGGCGTTCACCGGGTGACGGCGTTTACCTCTACATCAACCGCCAGGGCAACGAGCAGGTCATTCCGTTCACCATTCCCGAAGAGTGATGGTTTTTTACAAGAGCTGCAGCGGCGGTAACGACTTTTTACAGGTCGATGCCGCCGAGCTGAGCGGGCCACCTTCGCCGACGCAGGTGCGGCGCTGGTGCGACCGTCACTACGGTGCGGGCGCGGACGGGCTGGTCGTTTACGACCGGTCCGTTCGGCCGGTTTCTTTCCGCATTTTCAACCAGGATGGCCTGGAGGCCGAACTGTCCGGCAACGGTATGGCCGGTCTGAGCGCGCTCTTGTGCCATCTGGGTGCGAACGGCGATACCATCGAGCTGGCCGGGATTCGCGACCTCTATCGCCACCGCCTGCTGGACAGCCGGGACAACGGCTACCGTCTGCGGATCGATCTGGGGCTTCCGGATTTCGCCGACAGCCGATTTTTCCCTTTTCTCAATGCCGACCCGCAGCGGCGCTGGCGTGACGGGTTTTATCACCGTTCCCTCCGTTTCTACCCGGTCGCCGTCGGCAACCCGCAGGTCGTTTTCTTTCAGGCAGCCGGACAATCGACGGCCGAGGCGCTGGCCTTGGCCGAAGAACTGCACCGCCAACCGATCTTTCCGCAGCGCACCAACGTGTCGATCATCACCGACCGGGGCGACGACGGGGTCGGCATCCGCTTTTACGAGCGCGGCGTCGGAGCGACCCTGTCCTCGTCCACCGGAACGGCCGGCGCCTACGCGGTGCTCCGGGCTCTCGAACCAGGTTTGAGCGAGCTGGTTTTCTTGCCGCCGAGCGGGGAAAAAATAAAAATATCCGGTTGCGACCGCATCTTTATTGAAAACCGTACCCGGATCGTTTATAAGGGAGAATATCTGGAGTCTGGCGATGAGTAAACGGCTGGCTTGGCTGGGTTTGTTTTTGGGCTTGATCTGGGCTTGGCCCCGGGCGCTGGTTGCCGAGCATCATGTCCTGTATACGACCGATGGCACTCAGTATATCGGCAAGATGGTCGATCTGCGCTACGAGACGATTTTTTTCAATGTCTTCAAACAGGGGCAGGCGGAAAGTCATACATTGAGGATACCGATCGGCAAGGTATGGAAGATCGAGTTCACCTCGGCAGCCCCGCAAATCATTCAATCCGCCTACGATGTGGAGCAGAAGTATCAGAAACTGCGCCGAAAAAAACGGTCGCTCAGCGTCGATCTCCAGGCCGGTCAACAATGGATCGACACCGGTCTGACGGTGCAGACCGGCCAGGAGATCATGTTCTCCTGCAGCGGATCGATCTTCATCGACGACAAGAATTCGGTTTTCCAGGACGGTGAGCTCAATCTCAACTGGCACAAGGACAAGACCATGCCGACACAGCCGACCGGGGCCGTCATCGCCCGGGTGGCCGAGGATGGTCCGCCGTTCTACGTGGGCAACAACCGGGCGCCGATCCGCATGAGCCGTGCCGGGCGCCTGTTCATCGGCATCAACGATTTCGACTTCGGCGACAATTCCGGTTCCTTCCGGGTGACGATCTACTACTGAAATTTCTGCCGCGACCGGACGAATTGCCGAGTCATCTTCTTGCTTTATTGTTTTCACTGTCCTATAACAATCAGCGTATCGGATTACCTGTCTGGAACATTGAACGCTCGTCTCCGTATATGTTCCGATGGCGTGATATGTATGATCTGTGGTTTAATCACGGTGTCTTTCTTTATCATCATGGCTATATTGGGAATTAAAACAAACTTTTTTCGATCAGACCGTATAAAATGAAACATTTCTGGCCTAACAGCGCATTGAAGACATTTGGAACACTCAAAAGGAGGAGCGAATGAGTGACATGTTTTCAGATCAGGAATTCCGCACTGCAAAAATGTTCGGCTTTATCACGGCGATTTTATCATCTCTTTTTTACATCATGTTTGATGTCGCAGCGGTTTTGGGATTGACAGGAGTCATGGAATCGCAGTTCTGGATTTCGCTTTCATGGTACGGACCATCGCTGCTGTTGGCCTATTCATTCCTGGGAATGACCTTGTCTCTCTATCGCGATGAAATAAACAAAGTGAAAATATTGTTCTCGTTCGCAGTGGCGTTGGCCGTCATTTACGCCACCTTGAATTCAGTCGTGTATGTTGTACAGGTGATGATAATTGCCCCCTCTTTTTTAAACAATACCTTTCAAAGCGTTTCGATCTTTGAAATGGCGGCAGGTAAACCTTTTTATGCTGTCAATGGCCTGGCGTATACCTTGATGGGCCTTTCGACATTGTTCATGGCCTTGGCCATCAAAGGCCGCGGGATTATAAAAACGATCAGAATCATGATGCTGATCCATGGTTGCGCGGCGCCTTTTGTGTTTGCCGCCCTGATTATTCAGCCTCTCTTCTTGATCAGTTCAACGGTTGGTATTACCTACCCCGTAATCGGCATTCTGGTGTCTGTCTACATGTGGCGAACACGGAGGCGGGGGTGACAGTGCTGTACTTCTTTACATTGTCGCCCACCGTTACCCTTTCCGGCGGGCCCGATGGTACATGACCCCCAGGCTGTTGACGCTGAGATCGGCGAACGGATCCAGTTCGGCCTGCGCATCCACGAAGCGCATCAAAGCATCGGCATCTCCGAAGAGTTCTTCGATAAACGTCGTGTCCAGCCATTCTGGGGGTTCATCTGAAAAGTAGGACTGGGCACTGGACCAGCGATAGTTCTCGAATCCCTTGCATATTCCGGCCTTGACCGGGTTGTTGAGCACATAGGCCAGGCAGAGCATCAGGTAGGCCTCATCCTGGATCAGGTATGATTTGTAGCGATCCTGAAAGACATAGCCCCGTCCGCCATGGCTCTGACGCTAATAACTCCCGTCCTGACCGTTGAGCTGTTTGAAGAAATCGGCCATGTGTCCGCTGCCGTCAAGGTTTTCGTCCCCTACAGATTGAAACCGTGGGTCAGTTTTACCATGAAGACATTGTCTCCCCGGGCGGAGAACAGATCGCCCAGGTCACGGCCGAAACGGAAATCGCCGGGGTTGGCATAGTCGGCCCGATTCTGCGTCCAGACGAAATACAGGCTCGATCCCGGAAGGTACTCCCAGCGCAGGACCAGAGTGCCTCGCAGCGATTTGAGGTTGAAATCGGGATTGTTGAACCGGAAAGGAGCGGCCGGCCCGCTGCCGTCGGGATCGACCCCAAACGACCCGTTTTCCGCTTCGATGGTGGAGCCATCGTGTCCGAATGGCCTGAATCGATCGCTCGACGGCTCAGCCAGTTCGGCGAAATCCCGGTAATGACCCACCGAAAGAAAAGGCTGGATATATCCCTGCAGACTGAGCTGGGGCGTGAAGATCCAGTTGATGCGCATGGAACAGGAGAGTTCCTTCAAATCCAAAGCAGAGAAAACGTACCGCTTGCCGTAGGTGGCCGTCATCGTCGGATCATTGACCTGGGTCACGTATTGGGCCCGTTCATTGATAGAGCTGTAAGCCGGGCTGATGGACAGACTGAACCGGCTGCTGGGTTTCAGACTGAGAGACAGGGAGAAAGTGTTTTCCGATGACCCGTTGCTGCTCTGGTTCACATAACCGGACAGGGAGCCGACCAGCCGTTTGCGGCTGTCGCTGCTGATGGTAAAATTATACCATTGATAGGATGGTATCTTCATCAACGGTCCGCCTCGGGTCGCGGTCTGGGAAAAATGACCGGGATTGTAACTGGTCATAAAATTGCAGGACCAGTAGTTCAGGAATTGGGCATTGGCCGCGACAATGACACGCTGTTCGCCGATCTTGTCCCCGGCGAAATTGTAGTTGCGCTGATGCCACAGATCGATGTTCCATTTGCGTATCACCTTCCCCACAGTAAAATCCTGCCACCCGACCAGCACATGCCCGTTGATGACATCCGCGCTCGTATGATACCCGCCGTCCCGGATATCGTAACCCGGAGACACGGCACCCAGTCCCGCATTGAATCTTAAATTCCCTTTTTCCTTGTTGACTTCAATTCTGCCGACCCAGCCATCCAAATGGGTCAAACCAGTATCCAGGTTCACATGACTCATGTCGGGACGTTGGTAGTAATGGGGGAATTCTTGCTGCAAGGAGGTGATGCGCTGGGCCGAACCGTTGACCCGGCTGGAACTGAACCATCCACTCAAAACCCAATTCTTCTGCGGACCGAAGAACGCCCAGCCATCGAACCCCACCATCCAGGAATCGGAATTGAGAGCCCCTCGCAGGGAATCATCCGCAAAATCCCGGGCCACCAGGGTGCCCAGGAAGCCCAGACCCTGCCGCCCCTGGTTGAATTCCTTCTGGGTGCGCAGTACGGCGTAATGGGTCAGCGGCTCGACCTCCACCTCGAACTCCTGGCCCAGATCATCGACTGCGGCGAACTCCCGCTCGGTCAGTCCGTAGATGGCCCCGATCTTCCATCCGTTCCCCAGGGTGCCGGTCAGTTTGGCCGCGCTCAGAATCGTCGCCCATTCCGGCATATCGATCTGACCGGACTGAGAAACGGAACCCTGCGGTGGTCGGCCGATGCGACGGCTGTAGAAGAATCGGGGGTTGTTCCAGCCAGCACTGGGGTGATTCCCACCACAGAAGCTGAAATTGGTAAACAGATCCGCACCCTCTATGAAGAAGGGACGTCTTTCCTGATAGTAGGTCTCGGCGGCGCTGAGGTTGATGCTGGCCGGATCCACCTCCACCTGGCCGAAATCGGGGTTGACACACAGGTCGAGAGTCAGGTTGCTCCGAAGGCCGATCTTGGCGTCCAGCCCCAGATTCCCCGTCGCCTGATCCACCTCTCCGGCGAGGAATTCCCCTTTTCCCACCAGGTAGGGACTGACCATGATCAACGGTCGCGGGGCGATGCCTTCGATGCCCACCATTTCCTTGAACAGGGATACCATGTTATTGCCGGTCCGGGGTATGGGCGCCGAATCGGACACTTCATTCTTGCGCATGACGATGCGCCGGAAATGAACTCCCCAGCGATATTCCCCATCCTTTTTGGAAAAGCGGAGCTGGTTGAAGGGAATGCGCATCTCCACCGTCCAGCCCTGGCGGTCCCGCTGGGCCTTGCCGTTCCAGATGCCATCCCATAGACTGTTCCATCCGACATCGTTATACAAGGCGCGATCGCTGACCGATCCCGCCGGAGTGATGCCGAAGGCAAAGCCGCTGAGTTTGTCCAGATAGGGATCGAGATAGACGGTGAACCAGTCGCAGTCTAATTCCGTATCTCGCCGCCCCAGCAGCCCGGACACGAGTTCGGGCTGAGAATCGCTCAAGCGGGCGGCCACATAGAGGGCATCATCATCGTAGGCCAGCCACACCTCGCTCCTTTCGCTGGCCGGTTTGCCTTCGTCCGGCTCCCGCTGCCAGAACTCGCAGTAACCCTGTCGCTGCCAGGACGACTCCTCGAGCCGTCCATCGACGGTTACTGGATCCTGGAGCCGTTCGGCCCGGATTGGGGCTTTTTCAACAGCCCGGACGGTTCCTGTCAGCCCGAGCATCAGAATCAGCATCCCGACAATCCTATTTCTTTTACTCATTTTGTTCTCCTGTTTGAGGCTTTGATCCGCCCTCGCCTTCACAGCCTAGAACAAATCTCCTTTTTTTTCGGCGTCATATTGCAATACAGAACAGTGTCACGGGTTTTACATTGTAATTTCAAACATGAAGAGACTGTATATCTTTTATTATCGGTGTTTTTTGAATTATTGCCTTGTGGTTATACCCATGCGGATTCAAAGAAAACGAACGCCTCTTTGAGTACTTTTACTCATTCTTTGCCGGTTCATTCAGACGGGATTTCACCACCCGCGGTCTTTGCCACCATCACGACCCTGTTCGCAGATCGGCGGCAATCACCTGCTCGGCGCCAGCTCGTTGCCGGCCATGTGATCCCCGTGGTCGCGGGTGTTGATGACGTAGCGGAACTCGTCGGCAAGAACAGGAAGGATCCAAACCGCCATCGTCAGAAAAAGGAAACGCATACGGATTGTTTTCATTGATTATCTCCATGATCCAGGGTGCATAGGGGACGCCTGCCTGCGCCTGTACACATGATAACCATCACCATTCCCAAAAACCGGGACTGCCTCTTGCATATTATTGTCCATCGTCCTATAAACAGTGACAGATCGTCCGAGAAGGGAGGTGCCAGGATGACAAAACGAGATTTTATCGACGAAAAAACTCCGGAAAAGTCGCTGCGGACGCCGATGATTCTTTCACAGATCAGCCTGCTGGCGATGACCGTGCAGGCGGCGGTCGGAATGTTTGTGCCCGGTACCTACGCCCGTGACAACACCTGGGGCCGAGCGGTTTTCCGGGGCAACGACCTGGTAAACCTGTTCCTTTTCGTTCCGCTGCTGATCGTCGCGCTCGTTATGCTGCGGCGCGGTACGGATAAGGGCCAGGTTTTCTGGCTGGGCGTTCAGGCGCTGATCACCTATGATTATATTTATTACCCGCTGGGCGTGGCGTACAACGACTACTTTCTCCTGTACGTCCTGATTCTGGGCGTCTCCATGTATTCTTTCATATTCGCAATGCTGGGCATGAATCTCAAAAAGTACCGGAAACACATCCCCGGAAAACGCAGCGCGATCACGGTGGCCGCCATGCTGCTGGCCTTCGCGCTGGTCTTCGTGTTTCTGTGGGGCGGGCGCTGGGTACAGTTTCTCATGACCGGAACCCTGGATATGGAGGGGGTGGCGGTGATATCCACCTTCGATCTGCTGGTGCTGGCGGTTCCTCAGGTCCTGGCGGCAGTCTGGCTTTTGAAAGGGGAGGGGCGGGGCTATGTCCTGGGAGTCGTGATGGGTCTGGTGTGCGGGTTTTACAGCTTCATCTTGATCGCATACACGCCGTTTGCCCTGAAAGCCCGACTGGCCGATGCCTGGACCATGCTGCCTCTGTGGATCTTCACCGCCGTTCTGGGATTGACGCCGGCGTTCATTTTGTTGGCAAGTCGGAGCGCCAAACGATAAAACCCGACCGTGTTCCCGACAGACTTGGGATAGAGGAACGGCGCACGCTTCAGGCCAGAACCAGGAAGGGTTTGATGCTCTTGGTCTCGAATTCCTTGGCGCCCAGGCCGATCAGGGTTCCGTACTGGTCGAAGATGCGGAAGCGGTCGCTCTGGGTACCGGGAGTCAGCAGCTCGACAGCCGACAGGGGGATGGAATTGCCGTTGCGGGCCAATTTGGCCCCCGTTTCGGACAGGATCAGCTTGGACCATTCCGGCAGCAGGCTCTCGATCGGTTCCCAGGCCTGCGAAAGCTGCCCCGCTTCGGCGGGTCCCGTCAGCTGGTCCAGGGGCAGGGCTCGCTGCAGGGTGAACTCGCCGATGGCTGTTCGCCGCAGCTCGGCCAGATGTCCGCCGCAACCGAGCGCCTGGCCGATGTCGTGAATCAGGGAGCGGATGTAGGTGCCCGAAGAGGTGCTGGCCGAGAACCAGAAGCGGTCCGGACCCTCGATTCGCCAGTTCAGTTCGTATATGGTCACCTCGGCGCTTTTCAATTCGACCGGGATGTTCTGGCGTGCGTAGTGGTAGAGAGGCTTGCCGTCTTTCTTTTTGGCGGAAAAGACGGGCGGGGTCTGGGAAAATTGTCCCAGAAAGCGAGCGATCACCTCCTGGAGTTTCATTTTTTTCAGATCGACCGGAGTTTTTTCTCCGACCATTTTCCCGGTGGCGTCGTAGCTGTCGGTGCTCCAGCCCAATTGGGCCATGCCCTCGTAGATCTTGACGCGGTCCCGGTAGTAATCGAACAGGCGCGTGGCCTTGCCGACCGCCAGCAGCAGTACGCCGGTGGCCATGGGGTCCAGGGTGCCGAAATGGCCGACCCGTTTGATGCCCAGGAGCCTGCGGATGCGGTTGACCACGTCGTGCGAGGTCATGCCCGGCGGCTTGTCGACGATGAGCAGACCGTCCATCATGCCTTCAGGTGCTGGGCGATGACCTGCAGCGCGGCCTGGATTCCGGATTCCAGCGGTCCATCGTGGTTGTAGCCGGCGGCATGCTGGTGTCCGCCGCCGCCGAACCGGGAGGCGATCAGCTGGGCGTTGGCCTGGCCCCGGGAGCGGATGGATACCCGGAAGCGTTCGGGCTCGACTTCCTTGAAGAACAGGGTCATGTTCACGCCCAGAATCGAGCGGACAATGGCCACGACATCCTCGGTGTCGACATCCTTGAGCTGCAGATTTTCCATGAAATCGCTCCGGTAGTGGATGACGGCCACTTCGCCGTTTTGGTGAATTTGCAGGGTGGACAGGACTCTCTGCAGCATGCGGATTTTTTCCGGCGGGTTGGAGTTGAAAATCAGATCGCTGACCGTGGCCGGATCGAAGCCGCAGCGTCGGACCAGATCGGCGGCGATGAACAGGGTGCGGGCCGTGGTGTTGGAATATTTGAACGAACCGGTGTCGGCGATGACGGCCGCGTACAGGTTGAAGCCCATACTCTCGGTCATCCGGATCGGCAGACGTCGACCCAGCAGGTAGATCAGCTCGGCGACGGCGGCGGCATGGGCGTCCACCCAGTTCAGAGTGGCGTCCCGAGCGCTGCTGGCATGGTGGTCGATGTTGATGGTGAAATAGCGGTCCAGTCCGTCCTGGCCGCAACGGCAGCTGTTCGCGCCTTCCAGCAGGATCAGCAGATCGAACTGCTCCGGGTAGACCTGGCGCTGTTCGATGGTTTCGTAATACGGCAGGCGGGACAGGGGGAACGGGGCCTGGTCGGCATTGCAGAAATGGACTTCCTTGCCCATCTGGCGCAGCATTTCCAGCAGCGCCAGTCCGCTGCCGATGGCGTCCCCGTCCGGGCGGATATGGGCGCTGATGGCGATTTTTTCAGCCTGTCTGATGGCGTCGCAGATCCGGGAAAGGATCTTCTGGTCGGCGTCGGTCAATTCGTGGAACGGGTCGTAGTCGATCACTTTTCCAGGCCGTCGAAGTATTGACGATGGCTGCCGCTGTGCCGGCCCGGGTACGAATCGAAGATGAAGCGTTCGATGCTGTCCAGTTGCTGTTCGGCTTGGCGATGGCTGATGGCGAGCACGGCGAAGGACAGTTCGGCGTTGCGCCACAGGTCTTGGTGCGCGCTTTCGATGAGGGACACGTTGAATTGTCTGCCTACCCGGTCCTTGAGGCTGCTGAGCACCATGCGCTTGTCCTTGAGACTGGTCGCTTCCTCGATGATCATGTCCATCACCAGCAAACCGACGGTCATGATACCAGGGTCAGTTCATAGGCCTCGATCAGGTCGCCGACTTCGATGGCGTTGTAATTTTTGATCTTGATGCCGCATTCGGTGCCGGCCTTGACCTCGGAGACTTCGTCCTTGATGCGTTTGAGGGTTTCCAGGCTGCCTTCGAAGGCCAGTTCGTTGTTGCGCAACACCTTGACGCGGGACTTGTTGGTGATCTTGCCTTCCTTGACCCGGCAACCGGCGACGATGCCGATCTTGGAAATCTTGAACAGGTTGAGCACCTCGACCTTGCCGATCAGGGTTTCCGAATAGACCGGTTCGATCTGGCCCTTGATGGCCTTCTGCATGTCTTCGATCAGGTGGTAGATCACGTTGTAGAGGCGGATATCGATACCGTCCCGTTTGGCCAGGACCAGGGCTTTCTGGGGGGCCTTGACGTTGAAGCCCAGGATCATGGCCTTGGCGGTCGAGGCCAGCAGTACGTCGCTCTCGGAAATGTTGCCGATGCCTTTGTGTATGATGTTGATCTTGACCTTTTCCTGTTCCTGTTTGCGCAGGATCTCCTCGAGCACTTCGCTGGAGCCGAAATTGTCGGACTTGATCAGGATGGGGATTTCTTTGACATCGCTGACTTCGCCCTCGAGCCGGTCGAACAGATTCTGCAGGTTCAGCTTCTTGTCGGCGTCGACCTCTTCGTCCCGCTGCTCTTTGCCCCAGAGGATGCGCAGCCCGATGACCTTTTTGGCCCGTTCCGGGTCGTCGACGACCTGGAAGCGGTCACCGGATTGGGGTACGTTGTCGAAGCCCATGATTTCGACCGGTTGCGGGGTTTCGCCTTCGTTGAGCAGTTTGCCGCGGTCGTCGAAGATGGATTTCACCTTGCCGACCGAGTTGCCGCAGATGAAATGATCGCCGCGCTTCAGCCGACCGTGCTGGATGAGCACGGTGCCCAGCGGGCCGAGTTTGGGATCCAGCCGGGACTCGATGACCGTGCCGCGGGCCGGGATGTCGAAATAGCTCTTGAGCTCCTGCATTTCCGCCACCAGCGAGATCATCTCCAGCAGGGCGTCGATGTTCTTGTTGTGTTTGGCGGAGATCTCGACCGAGACGACGTCGCCGCCCCAGTCCTCCACGACGATATCGTGTTTGGTCAGGGCCTGTTTGACCTTCATCGTGTCGGCGCCGGGCAGATCGATCTTGTTGATGGCGATGATCATCGGCACGCCGGCGGAACGGGCATGGTTGATGGCCTCGACGGTCTGCGGCTGCACGCCGTCGTTGGCGGCCACCACCAGGATGACCAGATCGGTGACTTTGGCGCCGCGCGCTCTCAGGTTGGTGAAGGCCTCGTGGCCCGGGGTGTCGATGAAGATGAATCGTCCCTTCTCGTTTTTCAGCTCGTAGGCGCCGATGGACTGGGTGATGCCCCCGGCCTCGCTCTCGGCGACCCGGGTTTTACGCAGGGTGTCCAGCAGGGTGGTCTTGCCGTGGTCGACATGGCCCATGACCGTGATGACCGGCGGTCGGGATTTGAGCTCGGCCTTCCGGGTCCGGATGTTGTTGACGAACTGGTAATCCTCGTAGCTGAGGACCTCGACCTCGACGCCCAACAGCTCGCACACATCCAGTATGTCGGCCTTCTTGAGGACCTGATTGGCGGGGTAGTCCCGCTTTTCGTGGGCCAGCTTCTCTTCCACGTATTTCATCTTGACGTCGAGTTTTTCGGCGATCTCTTTGAGGGTCACGTAATCGGGCAATTGAATTTTATCCGGCAAATCGAACTCCATGATCTTGGGTTGTACCGTGATTTTCACCCGCTTTCCCCGGCCCGGTTTCCGGCCCTGGGTGCGCATTCCGCCATGAGGGGCCTGACCCGGCTGGCGGCGGAATATTTTTTCCCGTCTCTGGCCTTCGGGGAGCGGGGCGCCCTGACGGCTGACCGGATGTTCGGCGGGCTCGACGGCGTCGACTCCCGGGACCTCGATCTGCATGGGGGTGCGGGGGGTGACGGCCGGCCGCTTGGCGGGGGCCGGTGCTTTCTTCTCTATGGGGATGTCTTTGTGACGGTGGTCTTTTTCCGCTGGAGCCGCCGGAGCGGGCGTCTCGGTCTTGCCTTTCGGCAGGGCATGCTCTTCGGCGGTCTTTTTCGGGACCAAAACAGGCTCGGGCTCGCTTTCCGTTTTGGGCGGCGGCACGACGACGGGCTCGGCTTTGGCCGCTGGCTCGGGCGTTTCGCGGACCGGCGGCGGGGTAGGTTCCTGCAACGGAGCGGCAGGCTGCGCCGGGGCTTGGATCGGAACCTGGACGGGCTGAATGCCCGTCGGCTCGGCCGGCATCTCGCCGGTGTCGATCTCGGGCTCAGGAAGCGTTTCCTTGACCGGCTGGGCGGCCGCTTTTTCGGCTGCCTTGAACTCGACGGTCAGTTGCGCGACGCTGTCCGCATCCTGGGCAAACTCACGAAGCATCTCAAGCTGATCCATGCTGATACTCGAAGAATGGGATTTGACGGGAACCCCGTTCTTTTCGAGGAAGAACATGGCCACCTTGTTGTTGATGCCGAATTGCTTCGTCGCTTCGTGGAGTTTGATATTCTGCATATAGTGATCTCCTTAGAAATCAGAGCTTTTTGGTGGGACGTTCATCGCGCGGGGCCAGGCGGTTGGTCAGCTGAATGTTCCATTGGGTCAGCTTGGAGGCCAGGCGGATGTTGATGCCCTGCTTGCCGATGGCGGCCGACAGGGATTCCTCGGTCACGGTGACTTCGGCCCGGTGGCCTTCTTCGTCCAGTATGGCCACCTTGACCACTTCCGCCGGAGTCAGCGCCGAGGCGATGAACCGTTCCGGGGACTGACTCCAGGCGATGACGTCGATGCGTTCGCCGCGGAGTTCCTTGGTGATCGACAGCACCCGGTTGCCGTTCATGCCGACGATGGCGCCGACCGGATCGACCATCTTTTCGGTCGAATACACCGCGACCTTGGTCTTGGTGCCGGGTTCACGGGCGATGGCGGCGATTTTCACGATCCCGTCGGCCACTTCCGGGACTTCCTTCTTGATCAGTTCCAGGACGAAATCGTTCATGTAGCGGGTGCCCAGGATGAGCGGCCCTTTGCCTTCGGGGAAGACCCGCTTGATGAAGAAGCGGATGATGTCCCCCCGCTTGAACTGGTCTTTGGGGGACAGTTCCTTGATGGGCAGGACGGCTTCGCCCGTTTCCAGGCCGATGATGACGTTCTGGTTCTCGATGCGGCGGACTTCGCCGGTTTGCAGCGTGCCCCGCAACGGCAGATACTGATCGTAAATCTTCTTCTGCTCGGCGCGCTGCACCTTGCTCAGAATGATCTGCTTGGCGGCCTGGGCGGCGATGCGCCCCAGGGTTTCTCCGGGCAGGTAGATCTTGATCTCCTGGCCTTCCTGCGCCTTGCTGTCGAATTTTAAGGCCTCTTTCCAGGAGATTTCCCGGTCGGGGTCGCGCACATCCTTGACCACGAGCTTGCTGACGAAGACTTCGATCTTGCCTTGCTCTTCGTCGATATCGACCTGGATGTCGGAATTGGAGTTAAAATACTTGCTGGCTACGGTGAGCAGCGCTTCCTGTATGGCGGAATAGAAAATTTCGGGCGAGATACCCCGCTCTCGGCTCAGTTGCTTGATGCTGTCCAATAAATCGGCTGCCATACTTGTTCCTCATTGCTTTGGTTGCTTATTATAAAGAATTTGTACAGAAAAAGCAAACCGGACCGTCTTTGCCGAGACAGGTCAGACTTGCTTTTTGGTCCGGCTGGCCTATAATATGACGGATAATCTGTCAGGCGCGCCGTTGGGCGGACATGCCTGCAGGTATCGCAAAAAAGGTGAACCGTGCCGCTCAAGCGTTTCGACAACTACGTTCTGCGCGAAATATCGAGCCCGTTCTTCATCGGGCTGACGGTATACAGCTTCACCATGCTGGTCAACACCTTTTTCCTGCTTTCCGACCTGCTGATTTCCAAAGGGGCGCCGCCGCTGACCGTGGCGCGCATGCTGCTGTTCATCATGCCCACCATTCTGTCGCTGACCATTCCTATGGCCACCCTGATGGGCATTCTGGCCGGACTGAGCCGCATGAGCAGCGACTCGGAAGTTCTGGCGTTGCGGACGCTGGGCGTTCATCACCACCGGCTCTACAAACCCGTTCTGCTCTTTTCGCTGCTGACCTGGGTCTTTTCCAGTCTGCTGAGCATGTACCTGGCGCCGCAGGCGCAGTACCAGTTCCTGCGTCTGAAATCCAAGGTCTTCCTGTCGCGGGCCATCAGCCAGGTCAAGCCGCGCAGTTTTTACGGCGAGATTCCTTCCTACACCCTGTTCTTCGAGGATATCGACCCCAAGACCAAGGAAATGAGGAACGTCTTCCTCTATTCGACCAAACAGGTGGAGAGCGACCTGGTGGTCCTGGCCGAGCGCGGGCGTTTCACCTACACTTCGGAGAACCGGCGTTCGGGCTATATCACCCTGCAGCAGGCCAAGGTGCACCGTTTCAACCGCACCAAACCCGAGGACAGCTACGAACTGAGCAGCTACAAGCTGTTGATCGAAGACATCTCCGAGGACCAGAGCGGGGACGTCTATAAGCGGCCGGAGCACATGCCGGTTCAAGAAGTCTGGAAACTGTTAGCCGCCGACCCGGGCAATGTCCGTCTGGCTATCGATCTCCACAACCGTTTCGCCTTCCCCTTCGCCGCCCTGGTTCTGGGCTTTTTGGGCGTCTCGCTGGGCATCAGCACCAGACGGGGCGGTCGGACCAGCGGCTTCGTGCTGTCGCTGGCCCTGATCTTCATCTACTACACCCTGATAACCCTGGGTCGTAACCTGGCCATCGCTAAAACCATTCCGCCGTTCGCCGGTATCTGGGGCGCCAACATATTCCTGCTGCTGGTCGGGCTGTTGGCCTTCCGGGTGACCAGCCGCGGGGCCGCTCTGCGTCTGGATTCCCTGCGTCGGCTGGGGGCCGGACTGGGCCGTCTGCGCAACAGGCTGACCCCGCAGTCTTTCAAGCCCCTGGTTCTGGTCCGCTACTACCCGGCTCGTCTCCGTCTCGGCCTGATCCGGATCCTGGACGCCTACATCCTGCGCCGGCTGGTTTTCACCTTTTCCTTGATTTTTCTGTCGCTGATGGCCATCATGTACCTGTCCAAGATCCTGGAACTGATCGACAACATCCTCAACAACGGCCTGCCTTTTTCCCTGGTTTTCGAATACATTTATTACCACACTCCCGAACTGGTCGGCATCACCCTGCCGATCGCCGTGCTGACGGCCGTGTTGCTGTCCTTTTCGCTGATGAGCAAGCAGAACGAGATCATCACCATTCAGGTCAGCGGCATCAGCCTGCACCGCATCCTGCTGCCGGCCCTGGGTTTCGGGCTGATCGTCAGCCTGTTGTTTTTCGGCTTGCAGGAACAGGTCCTGCCGCAGGCCAGCCGTAAGGCCCAGGAAGTGCTGGACGTGATCCTGGCCCGCAACCGCAACGCCGCCTACCAGGAGGATGTGCAGAAATACTGGGCTGTCGACGAGCAGCGGCGGATCTTTTTTTACGACCGTTACAACGAGAAAACGCAGCAATTCCGGCACTTCAACCTGATCCAGCTCGAAGACGGCTTCGTGATCAAGGCCCGACTCACGGCCGATTCGGCAAGCTGGAAGGACGAGCGGACCCTGGTGCTGCACGACGGGACCGAGCGCCGGTTTCGCGACTCGCAACCGGTGGACTCCCGTCAGTTTACCCGGTATGAACTGCTTGTCCCCGGCGGTGATTCTTTCTTTAAAAAGATCAAAACCTCCGACAGCTCGAGCGAATTCATGAACATCGACCAACTCGGCGACTACGTGCGCTACCTGAAGGCCAACGACAGCGACCCGACCCGCTTTCAGGCCAAGATCTACCAGAAACGGCTGTACCCCTTCTCCTGTCTGGTCATGGTACTGATCGCCATTCCGTTCGCCTTCCTGATGGGCCGTAAAGGCTCGATGCACGGTATCGGCGCAGCGGTCATCATTTCCATGGTTTTCATGGGCATGATGGCCTTTCTCAACTCGTTCGGCAGCAACGGCCTGTTGCCCCCCCTGCTGGCCAGCGTCTTGCCCTACCTGCTGTTCACCGCCGTTTCCATCGTCCTGATGGTCCGAATCCGTACCTGAACCGGGGTGAATTTTTCAGGATCCGGCGGAAACGATTGATTTTTCGTGAAATAGTATGTACATCTGATTCTGTGGAACTTTTCGGTTCCCCGGGACGTTTATCAAAACAGAATGGAAATCACCGAACTGATAGCCCGGATTAAAACCGGGCAGCAAGAGGCTTGGAACATGCTGATCAATCGCTACTCGAAGAGCGTTTACAACATAGCCCTCAACTTCAGCGGCTCCGGTGACGAGGCGGCCGACATCACCCAGGATATCTTTCTCAAACTCTACACCCAGCTCGACAAGTACCAGGACGAGTACAATTTCGGCGCCTGGCTGATGCGTCTGGCCCGCAACACCTGCATCGATTACTGGCGCAAGACCAAGCGCAGCCGCAACCAGAGCGAACTGGAAGAGAACATGGCCGTCGACCACGACAGTCCGGAAGACTGCTCCACCCGGAGCAACGAGGCGGTCTTCATCCGCGGCCTGATCAACCGGATCAATCCGGACTTGCGGCTGCTGTTGATCATGAGGGATATCCAGGATAAATCCTATCAGGAGATATCCGATGTCCTGGACCTGCCCATCGGCACGGTCAAGTCCCGGATCAACCGGGCGCGCATCCGGCTGGCGCAGCTCTACCGCCAGCAGGGAGGTAGCCATGGAATGCAGTAGCTTCGAAGAACTGCTGTCCGATTATATCGAAGGTACGCTCGACGACAACACGGGTCGCCAGATGGCCGCGCACATCGAGCTTTGTCCGCAGTGCCGCTGTCTGCACGAAGATCTGGTCTCGATTCTGTCCGGCAGCTCCCAACTCGAGGAGGAGGTACCGTTTTTCCTGCGCAACCGCCTCTATTACATCCCGGAAGCCTACAGCGTCGAAGAGGACGAACACCCGGCTCTGTACATGAAGTGGGCGGCGGCTATGATCGCCACCATGATCCTGTTTTTCAACCTCTTCTATTTCACCAATATCTTCCCCCAGGCCAACCGCACTCTGCACGGTCTGGTTTCAGGGATCGAACGCATCGCCGTCGAGACCGAGGCCCTGTTCTTCCGTTTCCAGAAAGATCAGGAAGTCAGAACGATGCCGATTTCCTTCATCGGCAACGAATCCCGGCCGCCTGCCGGCAGCCTGGAGGAGCGAACGAACAATGGCTGAAACGACTGTCCGAAAAAATCCCCTGCTGGCGGCGAGTCTGTCGGCGATCGTGATGGGCACCGGTCACTTTTACCTGCGCAATCCCCTCAAGGCGCTCAGCTACATGGCCTTGATGGCCACCCTGATCGTCGCCCAGGTGCATGCCGATCGGGCGGAGCATCACGTCATCATCGCCCTGCTGATGTCGGCCTTTTATTTCTTTCAGATTTTCGACGCCTACCAGGATGCCAGGGACTTTGCGGCACAGCCCGCTTCCGCCCTGGAGTCAGCCGTCGAGCCCGCTTCCGCCCTGCCGTCACTGGGACTGGCCCTGGTTCTGATCGTCGCCGGCATCGTGCTGCAGCTTGGCAACCTGGACGTATGGGATCTGGATCTGAGCGACATCGTCGATCTATGGCCTTTGATTCTGATATTTTTGGGTTTGAAAATGGCCACCAAAAGTAAAAATAAGGAGCATTGACATGAAAAATCAACAGCAGAGCAACCTGTTCTGGGGTGTGTTATTCCTGGTGCTCGGTGCCATCTTTCTGATGAACAATCTGGGTTTCGATATCGATATCGGGGATCTGTTTCTGACCTATTGGCCCCTGATTCTGATCGCGGTCGGTCTCAAGAACCTCTGGCCGCACCTGCAGAAGCGCCATGAAGCCCAAGCGCCGCTGGATTCGGATCGGGACGATGCCAATCGATGAGCAAGAAAGACATTATACTGGTTTTCGTCGTGTTGCTGCTGGTCGGCGCGGTAAAACTGCTGCGCCGCGGCGAGGTGATCATCAACCAGGAGCAGCAGTCGGCGCAGCCTTTCTATGAGCACGTCGATTCGCCCAACACTTCATCCTTTCCTCCGGAGGAATTCAGCGGCGTCCGTCGGGTCGTCGTCGACAATCCGGCCGGATCCATCACGGTTTTGCCGGCCGAAAACAACGTGCTGACCGTTCAGTCGACTCTGGTGGTGTTTCACCCCGACCATAAAACCGTCGCGGCCTTGCAGCAGCGCTTGGAGATCAAAAAAGAAACTGGGCCTGACGGCGTTTTGAAGATCCGGGTCATCGGGGCCCGGCTCGAAGACGAGGGCCGTTTCCAGGTCAACCATACCCTGTGGCTGGCGGCAGGGACCGCACTCGAAGGGACAACCCGGTACGGCGACATCGAAATCGCCCATGTCAGCGCCGAGTTGAAACTGGATCTCAGCTTCGTCGAGCTGCGCATGAGCGAGGTGACCGGGACTGTCGATATAAAGGCCCGTAACAGCAAACTGGAACTGAACGATATCAGCGGCGGGCAGCGCCTGCAGGTCCGTAGTTGCGACATCATGGTTCAGAACGCGGACCGCACGGCCGTAGTGCCGCGTCGCAGCCAGGTTCGGCTCAGCAATATCCGCGAGCAGGTTCTGATCACCCAGGCCCTGCTGAGCGACATCGTCGTCGATACCGTCCCCAAGGTGCAGATCAGCGGCAGCGGCGACAGCATTTCTCTGCTTCGAATTTCCGAGTCGACCCGGGTTCAGGACGAATTCGAGGACATCGAGCTGCAGGACGTCGCCGGAGAGATAGCGCTGGAAAGCAAACGCTCCAGCATCACCCTGCGCAAGGTGACGGCCGACAGCCTGTACGTCAAGAACAGCTACCGCGACACCCGTCTGCTGGAAACCCGCTTTAAGACCGCGAGCTTCGAGCTGCATCAGAGCGACCTGCAGCTGAACCTGCTGGGTATCGGCCAAGAGCTCAATGTCGACGGGGTTCACAGCGACGTCAGCCTGAGCGTCCCGGCAGAGCTGAGCTTCTCCGCGGCGTTCGAGAGCAAGATGGGGCGTATCGTCCATGAACCGGACGCGAGCTTCAGCGAAACTCAAGAACGCGGACTGCACAGCCTGAGCCGACAAATTCCGGGAGCGGTGAAGGTGCGGATCAACACCAGCTACGGTGACATCACCAT